>NZ_BOPH01000115.1 GCF_016863655.1 Virgisporangium ochraceum | reverse complement strand
TCGGACGACGATCAAGGCGGCCGGCACAGACTGGTGGGCAGGTTTTGCGGTGACGGACGGTGGCGGTGGGGTCCGTCCGAGCGGCGCCGCGACCCCGGTGCGGGTCGGGGAGCTGGTCTATGCCGGGTCGCCGTCCCACCAGCGGAGCACGCGCAGCGCCCGCAGTGTGTTCCACCGGCTCGGCTCGCCGACGCCGCCGTCGAACGCGAAGTGGACCCGGCCCGGGTGCACGCGGTCGAGCGGCCACCGGCCGTCGGGCTTCCGTTTGGCGCGCACCAGGTCGACGGCTTCCTTGGCGCGCGGGTCGGGCGGTGCGCCGGTGCGCCGGAGGTGGTCGAGCGCGCGCAGGACGTCGTAGTGCCAGTAGTACGGGAACGCCAGGTCGAGATACGCCTCGTCGACGACCCCGCCGGTGCTCCTCCGGCGGAACAGGGCCCGCTGGAGCAGGTACTCCTCGCCGCTGAGGCGGGCCGTGCGCACCTCGGGTCCGGACATGCCCGCCCGCTCGTAGGCCAGCAGCCCGTCGAGGACGGACAGCGTCGTGTCGAACGACGACCGGACCGAGCCGTTCTCCGCCTCGCAGTTCCACCCACCGTCGGCGAGCCGCTCACCCAGCAGCCGATCGACGACCGGTGCGACGTCGACCCCGAAGTACGCCCCGATCTCGACGGTGCGGCCGTTGATGCACGGCTCCACCTCCCCGTCGAAGAAGCGCTGGCCGGCATGCTCCCACCGCGCGTTCTCCGCGACGCGGGCGACCGCGTCGCGGGCCGAGGCGCACGCGGGGTCGAGGCCGAGGACCACCAGCGTCTGCAGCGTGTGCATGGTGGTGGTCCACGGCTGGCCGGGCTCGCCACCGCGGTAGCCGGCGGGGAAGAGCGCTCCGCCGTCCCACAGCCCGTCGGATCCTTGCAGGGCGAGGAGACGGGCACCCCAGCCCTCGTGCTCGACCCGCGCCCGCTCGGCGGCGACCTCGGCCGGTGGGGCGTCGAGGAGGTCGCGCAGGACCTGCCAGCGGATCGCCGGATCGCCGTCCATCAGCCAGTCGACCGTGCTCATGGCCGCAGCGTATCGCCGCCTATCCGGCCGCGGCGAAGATGCGGCCGTAGATCTGGTCGATGACGTCGTTCTTCGCCAGGCTGTAGTCGCCGGGGCGGTCGACGGTGTCGCGGGCCAGGCGGCGCTTCGCCTCGGCGTACAGGTCGCGGTCGTCCGGGTGGGTGCGGAGCCAGTCGCGGAAGAGCCTGTGGCGGACGGGTTCCGGCGCGTCCTTCGGCCAGACGTGCAGGTTGACGTCGGCCTCGCCGCTCACCAGCATCCGGTGCCCGTACCACCACGGCTCGCGCAGCACGAGCCGGTACCCGATGCCCTCCAGGGCCGGCAGGTACGCCGACTCGTCGGCCGTGTCGGCGAGCAGCAGGTCGATGTCGATGATGGGCTTGGCCGCCAGGCCCGGCACCGAGGTCGACCCGACGTGCTCGATCGCGCTCACGCGGTCGCCGAGAAGGGCCGCGAGCCGCGACGCGGCGGCGGCGAAGCGGTCGGCCCAGCCGGGGTCGTACTCCTCGATGACGATCGCCTGCCACCGCCGCGGAGGCTCGCCCACCACGCCGGCGACCAGCTGCTCCGGCGTTCCGTGGAAGCGCTCGCGCACGTTCTTCGGATACTCCACCACATCGACCTCCCCGATAGAAGCAAAGTTCGCCAGGATACGACAGGCCCGGGCGGGGCTCCAGGCATTTCCGGCGATGCGCCGAGGGCCGCGGTGATGCGGCGGGGCGGCAGGGCAGGGCCGCCGGGTGTGTAGGGCGTGTATGGCATCGGGTGATGGGGTCGTCGACCTGTCGTCACCGTGTTTGGGGATTCGCATGCACGTCACGCCGTCGTCCGTTCAGGAGATGATGCTGCGCAACGAGCGGGCCGCCGGTCTGCTCCGCCGGGGGATGCTCGACGAGGCGGCAACCGAGTTCGCCGCGATCGGCGACTGGTGTGAGCGGGCCTTCGGCGACCGCGACGAGCGGACCCTCACCAGCCGCAACAATCTGGCGGCGACGCTGTTCAAGCAGGGGCGCCTCGAGGAGGCGGAGGCGATGTACCGCAGGATCGTCGACGCGCAGGGCGAGCACGCCGACGGAACCGCGCACAACAACCTCGGCACCGTGCTGTACCACCTCGGCCGGGTACGGGAGGCCGAACCGGTCCTGCGGACCGCGTTGCGCATGCACCATCACGCCTCCGGCGACGACGACCCGGAGGCCACGCGCGCGATGGAGAACCTGGCCCGCGTGCTGGCCCGGCTCGGGCACCGGGCCGAGGCACGCGGGCTCGCCGAGGACTACCTGCGCACCCACACCCGGAGCCACCGGGTCCGGCCGGAGCAGGTGGAGAAGGTCCGCCGGCTGCTCAGCGAGCTGTGAGGCGGCGCACCGTCGTCGCGGCCAGCAGCGTCGCGCCGAGGGCGTTCGCCGCGCGGGCGGTGCGGGTCCGTCGCGGGTTCAGGGCGTTGGTGACCAGCGCCCAGCCGCCCGCGGCCGCGACCGCGACGTAGCCGCGGCGGCTCGTGGCGACGACGGTCGACAGCAGCGCGGCGGCACCGACCACCACGGACGCCGTCGCCCGCGCCGGCAGTGGACGCCCCCGTACGGCGACGATGTTGACGACCGAGGCCACGCTGGTCCACCCGAGCAGCAGCCCCGTGCTGTGCGGGGCGATGCCGGCGTCGCCGGGCTGGAGGCGACGGTGGGCCTGTCCGGCCAGGACGGCCGCGACCGGCAGCACCGCCGCCGTGTACCGGAACCGGCCCGACTGCGCGACCAGCGACCACCCGGCGTTGGCCGCGTGCGCGCCGGCCAGCCACCAGCCGTGGCGGCGGTTCACCTCCGCCGACGGGTTCGCCAGGTGCTGCACCGTGGCGGCGGCGTTCGACAGGAAGATCGGGGCCCAGATCGCGAACGCGTAGTTCGGCGGCGTGATGTCGGTGTCCCACTCCTCGGCGCCCTCCTCGGTGCCGGCGAGCACCGGCCCGAGCGTGGGCACGAGGATCATCGCGGCGGTCGAGGCGCCGAGGGCGGCGCAGCGCAGCCGGTCACGCGGGTTCATACTCGTCGGCCTCTCGTCGGGAGCGCAGGGAGGCGGTGGCCAGCAGGCCGACCGCGAGGAAGGCGGCACCGGCCAGCGCGGCGTGCGTCGTGGCCGTGGAGAACGCGTCGCGGGCGGCCGCGGCGGCGTCGGGGTCGAGGTCCGCGATGGCGGTTCCGGCCGACTCCACCACCAGGGTGACGGTCGACGGGTCGAGCGTGCGCTCCAACTGTGCCGCGAGACTGGTGAACAGCACGGTGCCGATCACGGCGATGCCCATGGCGGAGCCCAGTTCCTGGACGGTGCTCTGCACCCCGGAGCCCTGGCCGCTCCGGTCGACGGGGATGTCCCGCAGTACCAGGCCGGGGAGCTGGGCGTCGGCGGTACCGACCCCGAAGCCGTAGATCGCGAGGGCCGGCACGAGCGTCCAGCCGCCCACGTCGGGTGACGCGACGGCGGCGAGCCAGGCCAGCCCGGCGATCTCGGTGACCAGCCCGAACCGGACCACCCAGGTGGTGCCCCGGGCCTGCGCGAGCAGCGGCGTGGTGGCGGCGGCGAGGAACGCGCCGACCGCTATCGGGACCAGGAGCAGGCCCGTACCCGTGGCCGTGTAGCCCAGGGTGCCCTGCAGCCACAGGGGCAGGACGAACAGGAGGCCGAGCTGGCCGAGGGCGACGATGAACACGATGGCGTTTCCCCGCGCGAAGGCGGGGACGGAGAACAGGCGCAGGTCCAGCAACGGCTGCCGGCCCGTGCGTAACACGTGGTTCTGCCACGCGACGAACGCGACCAGTGCGATCAGCGCGACCGCGAACGACGCCGGCACCGGCGACAGGCCGTCGCCGTCGCGGGCGGTCCACCAGCCGAGGGTGCGGCCCTCGATGAGGCCGAAGACGAGTCCGAGCCACGCGACCGCCGACAGCAGCACGCCGGGCAGGTCGAGGCGCCGGGACGCGTCGCGTTGCCGGGACTCGGCGACGAACAGCAGCGAGCCGACGATCGCGACCGGACCCAGCACGAGGTTGATCCAGAACGCCCACCGCCACGACAGTTCGGTGGTGAGCCAGCCGCCCAGCAGCGGACCGACGGCGGCCATCGCGCCGATCGTCGAGCCCCACACCGCGAACGCGGTGGCGCGTTGCGGACCGCGGAACGTTGCGTTGATGAGCGACAACGTCGACGGCAGGATCGCGGCGCCGCCGACGCCCTGCAGCACCCGCGCGGCCACGAGCAGGGGTCCGTTGGGGGCGGTCGCCGCGAGAACGCTCGCGGCCGTGAAGATCACAAGCCCGGTGACCAGGACGCGCCTGCGCCCGATCGCGTCGGCGGTGCGCCCGGCGACGATGAGGAGCGCGGCGAGCGTGAGGGTGTACGCCTCCTGGATCCACTGGGTGGTGGCGGCGGACGCGTCAAGGGTGACGACTATCGCGGGAACCGCGACGTTGATGATGGTGACGTCGATGATGACCAGGGAGACGGCGGCGCTGAGGAAGGTGAGGCCGATCCACCGTCGCTCCATCCGGGCAGCTCCTCGGTATCAAAGTAGCTTGGAAACCAAGCGATATTATCATCAACGGATGGCTGATCTGTCCTGGGCGCTGCACAACTTCGTGGTCGCGGCCGCCGAGCTCGACGTGGCGCTGGGCCGGCGGCTGCGCCTCAGCCCCGGGGACTACCTGGCGATGAAGCACCTCATGACCAGCGAGCAGGCCCTCGGCCCGGTCGAGCTGGGCGCGCTGGTCGGCCTGACGTCGGGGTCGGCGACCGGGCTGGTCGACCGGCTCGAGCGGGCCGGCCACGTCCGCCGCCACCGCGACCCGCACGACCGGCGCCGGCTCATCCTGGAGCCGACGGAGTCCGCGCTCGCCGCCGCGGCCGAGGAGCTGCGCCCACTGGACGACGCGCTGCGCCGGCTCGCCGACCGGTTCACCGGCGACGAACGCGCGACGATCGAGCGGTTCCTCCGCGAGGCGACCGGGCTGTACCGGGCGTTCAGCCGCCCCCGCGACGCCGGCGCGACCCGATGACCGAGGTCGAGCTCACCGGCGGCGGCCGCACCGCCGCACCCTGCAGGACGCCCTCCGACGCGGGTGAACCCGGCGGCGTTGCGGTCACCGCGGCGGGACGGGGACCGGGTCGGCGGCCAGGACCGGGAACGCCACCTCGATCTCCAGGCCGCCCTCCGGGCGGGGAAGGGCAACGACCGTCGCGTCGTGGGCCCTCGCGATCGCCCGCACGATCGACAGGCCCAGCCCGTGGTGACCGTCGTCGGCGGTGCGGTGCAGGCGCTGGAACGGCTCGAACAGGCGGTCGACCTGGTCGGGTGGGACGACCGGGCCGGTGTTCGCCACCGAGACGACCACGCGGCCGACCCGGCGTCGGACGGTGATCTCCACGGTGCCGCCGGGCACGTTGTGGTGGATCGCGTTGTCGACGAGGTTGGCCACCATGCGGGCGACCAGCAGCTCGTCGCCGGGAACGAGCGCCGGACGCACCGAGCTGTCGACCCGGATGCCGCGGCGCCGCGCCTCGGGCGCGCGGTCGCGCAGGGCCTGCTGAACCAGGGCGGCGACGTCGACGGTCTCGTCGGGTCCGCGGCCGTGCTCGCTGCCCGCCAGCGTGAGCAGCGACTCCAGCAGCTGCCGGCGCCGGTCGGTGATGACGAGCAACCGCTCGAAGATCGACCGGAACGTCTCCAGGTCGGCCGACGGGTCGATCAGCGGCTCCTCGAGGAGCGCGTGCTCCACGGTCAGCGGCGTGCGCAGCTCGTGCGCGGCGTTGGCCACGAACCGTTTGTGGGCGTCGAGCGCGGTCTCGAGCCGGCCGAGGAGGCCGTCGACGGTGTCGGCCAGGTCCTTCAGCTCGTTGCGCGGGCCGGGCAGGGACAGGCGTTCGTGCACGTTGCGGTCGGAGATCCGGTGCAGGCGTTCGGTCATCGTGAGCACCGGGCGCAGCACGCGTCCGGCGATCAGCCAGCCGAGCACCAGCGACAGTGCGGCCATGATGGCCAGCGCGAGAAGCGGCGGCCCGATCGTCCCCGCGGAGATCTCCTCCACGCCGCGGACGGGCTCGCCCACCGGACCGCCCGGCACCGGGAACAGCGGCGGCACGTCCGGGGGCGGCGGGTCCTCCAGGCGCGCGACGTCGGGGTTCAGGCTCTGGGTCAGCGCATACATGATCACCAGCAGGACGGCGCTGGAGACGACCGAGACCAGGCAGTACAGCAGCGTGAGCCGCAGGCGCAGCGGGTGCCGGCCCATGTCAGATCCGGTATCCGGCGCGGGGCACGGTCTCGATGACCGGCGGGTCGCCGAGCTTGGCGCGCAGCCGGTTCACGGTGGCCTTCACGGTGGTGGTGAACGGGTCGGCCGCCTCGTCCCACACCCGGTCGAGCAGCTCCTCGGCCGACACCACCCGGCTGCCGCAGGTCAGCAGGTACTCCAGCACGGCGAACTCCTTCGGGCTGAGCGGCAGGCGCGCGCCGGCCCGGGTCGCGGTGCGCTGGGCCGGATCGAGGCGAAGATCCTTGTGGACCAGCACAGGCGGCGCCGCGGGCTGCGAGCGCCTCGCGACCGCCCGGACACGGGCGACCAGCTCGGCGTAGGCGAACGGCTTGGGGAGGTAGTCGTCGGCGCCCAGGCCGAGCCCCTCGACCCGTTCGGCGACGGTGCCCGACGCGGTCAGCATCAGCACGCGGGTCAGCGTGCCGCGGCCGACGAGCGTGCGGCACACGTCGTCGCCGTGCACCACGGGCAGGTCGCGGTCGAGGACCACGACGTCGTAGTCGACGACCGTGGCCCGTTCCAGCGCCGACCCGCCGTCGTAGGCGACGTCGACGGCCATGCCCTCGCGGCGTAGGACCCGCGCGACCGAGTCGGCCAGGTCGGGTTGGTCCTCGACCACCAGTACGCGCATCGCCTGAGGCTAGCCGGGCCGTCGTCACAGGCCGGTCACAGCCGCGCGGACCGTGCTGTGACCGCCCGCCGCATACAACTGTCCGCCTACCCATGGAGGAGGACACGATGACCGCGGTCATCCGCACCGAAGCCCTGAGCAAACGCTACCGGCGCCGCCTCGCGCTCGACGACTGCACGCTGACGGTCCCGGCCGGCCGAATCGCCGGCCTGGTCGGCCCGAACGGCGCCGGCAAGTCGACGCTCCTCGGCCTGGTCTGCGGCATGCTCACGCCGACCGGCGGCAGCATCGAAGTGCTCGGCCACCGGCCCGCC
This sequence comes from Virgisporangium ochraceum, assembly GCF_016863655.1. GTDB lineage: Bacteria > Actinomycetota > Actinomycetes > Mycobacteriales > Micromonosporaceae > Virgisporangium > Virgisporangium ochraceum. The sequence goes on along the minus strand of NZ_BOPH01000115.1, from coordinate 38,603 downwards.
GACAGCGCCGCGCAGCTCGCCCGCGTCGGCTTCGTCGCGCAGGACGCGCCGGTCTACGCGCGGCTCACGGTCGCCGAGCACCTGCGGCTCGGCGCCCGGCTCAACCCCCGGTGGGACGCCGCGTTGGCGGAGCGCCGGGTCCGCGCCAGGGGACTGGACCCGGGGCAGAAGGCCGGCTCCCTGTCCGGCGGCCAGCGGGCCCAGCTCGCGCTGACCGTCGCGGCGGCCAAGCGGGCCGACCTGCTGGTGCTCGACGAGCCGGTCGCCGCGCTCGACCCGCTCGCCCGGCGCGCGTTCCTGCGGGACCTGCTCGAGTTCGTCGACGAGCTGCGGGTCAGCGTCGTGCTCTCGTCCCACCTTCTCGGTGACCTGGAGCAGGTCTGCGACCACCTGATCGTGCTCGCCGACGGTCGCGTGCAGGTCGCCGGCGACGTGGCCGACCTGCTCGCGGTCCACCACCGCCTGACGGACACCGGCCCCGACGGACGCCGGCCGCCGGACGGCGCCGAGGTGATCCACGCCGAGCAGACCCGGGGCGACTCGTCGATGGTCGTGCGGACCGACCGGCCGGTGCCCGGCGCCGACCCGGTCGACCTCGAGGACATCGCCATGGCGTACCTGACCCGCGCCGCCGCCGCGACGCTCATGACGGGAGCACACCGATGACCTGGCTGACCTGGCGGCAGTTCCGCGCGCAGACCGTGGTGACCGTGTGCGCGCTGGCCCTGCTCGCGCTGTACCTCGTGTACCTGGGCAACGACATGCGCGACTTCTACGACACGCGGGTCGTGAACTGCGCCCCGCAGGACTGCACGCTGGCGCTGGACGCGTTCCGCGACGACTACCTCGACGTGGTGATGCTCCTCGGCCTCGCGCTCATCGCGCTGCCGGGCCTCATCGGGATCTTCTGGGGCGCACCGCTGGTCGCCCGCGAGCTCGAGGAGCGCACCGACCGGCTGGTGTGGAACCAGAGCGTCACCCGCACCCGGTGGCTGGCCGTGAAGCTCGCCGTCGTCGGTGCGGCGACCGCGGTGGTCACCGGCCTGTTCAGCCTGCTGCTCACCTGGTCGGCGAGCCGGTACGACCAGGTGTTCGGCGAGCGGTTCGCGGCGATGACCTTCGACTCACGCAACCTCGTGCCGGTCGGGTACGGGCTGTTCGCGTTCGCGCTCGGCACCGTCGTGGGCATGCTCGTGCGGCGGACCGTGCCGGCGATGGCGGTGACGCTCGCGGTCTTCGCCGTGCTGCAGGTCGTGGTGCCGGTGGCGGTGCGGCAGCACCTGATGCCGCCCGTGACGGCCACCGGCACCCTCGACGCGGCCGTGTTCGCCCAACGGATCGGGCTCAACCTGAACGACAGCGGCGCGTTCCTCCGCGGCTACACCGTTCCCGGCGCGTGGATGCTCGACGAGGAGTACCAGCTGTTCAAACCCGACGGCACCCCGTACACGGAGAAGGACGCGCGCTCCTGCATGGGTGCGGGGAGCCGCGAGGAGACCGAGGCCTGCACGGTCGCGCAGAAGCTGACGTTCGAGATGACCTACCACCCGCGCAACCGCTACTGGACGTTCCAGTGGATCGAGCTGTCGGGGTACCTGGTGCTGACCGCGCTGCTGACCGGGTTCGGCTTCTTCTGGCTGCGGCGCAGGGTCTAGAGGTGCCGTAGCCACACGTTCGGTTCGACGTAGACGCCCGTGTCGGCGGCGACGTCGACGCGCAGGGTGGTCAGCCCGTCGGGGATCACGTAGTCGCCGGTGTCGGGGAACACCATGCCGGTCCAGGTCTCCCACTCGGCGACGGTGCCGGTGATGACCTGCGACCGCGGCGCCGGTGCGAGGATGCGGGCGCCGAGCCGGGTGTGGGTGCGGATCCACGGGTCCAGCGGCTCGCCGTCGGGGCGGGTCCAGGTGGCGAAGCGGTCGATCGGGGTCAGCGGGTAGCGGGCCTTGAGCGTGGGCCGCACCGGGCAGATGACCCGCGCGCAGCCGGTGGGTCCGGCGAGGTCGCGCAGCGCGGTCAGCGCCGCGCCGGCCAGGCCGCGGCCGCGCACGTCCGACCGGACCTGCACGGCGAGCATCGCCAGCGTGTCGCCCGGTTCACCTGCGTCGTGGACCCGCAGCGCGCGGGCCAGCGAGTCGGTGTAGCCGGCCGGCAGGTCGCCGACCGTGCCGTCCCAGCGCAGCGGCACCGCCCAGCCGGCGGCCACCGGCACGTCGTCGTCGAGGACGACCAGTTCCAGGTCGCGGAACAGCTCGCGGACCCGGCCGAGGTACCGGTCGGTCTCCGCGTCGTGGTGGATGAACTCCGGCCAGCCGCCGTCGAAGAGCCGCGCGAGCCGGTCGGGCGGCCGCTGCCGGGCGTGCATGGGTTCGGTCGTGAGCGTCACGGGGCCACCAGGACGACCACCCGGCCGTCGACGTTGAGGACCTGTCCGTCGCCCAGCCGGGCCAGCGGCCGCTCCCAGCGGACGTGGCCGCACACCGTCAGCGCCGGCGGCCGGGCCCGCAGGCGGTCACCGATGACGGCGTTGCCGGGCCGGGCGTCGGTGCCGGGCCGGGCGTCGCCGGGTGGGCCCTCGTGCAGGACGAGCACGTCCGGGTGGGACGCGAGTGCGGCGTCGAGGCGGGCGAGCTGGGCCGGCTCGCTGCGGCGGCCCTGCCGGTGCGGGTCACCCACGATGTTGCCGACGCCGGCCAGGCGCCGGCCACCCACGTCGACGAACGTGCCGTCGAGCAGCGTCATCCCCGGTCCGATCTCGGCGACCGCGTCCTCGGTGACGACGTCGTGGTTGCCCGCGACCCCGGCTACGAGGCGGCAGCCCGCGGCGGCCAGCGCCCACCACACGTCGGCGACCTCGCCGGAGGCTCCGCGCACGTCGGCGCCGGGGGCCGAGTACAGGTCGCCGGCGAGCACCACGGCGACGCGGTCGGGCGGCGGGAGCAGCCCCTGCCCGGCCCACACCGACAGGTGGTCGGCGAGCGCCACCCCCAGCAGCACCGGTGGCCCGCCGAACGGGGAGGGCGCCACGCCCTGCAGGTCGCCGGCCACCAGGACCGCGTCGTAGCCGTCGGGCACCGCGTCGACGGACAGGGCGTCGACCGGGAGCCGCGCGGTCTCGGTGCCGCCGCCGCGCCGCGCCCGTCGGTAGGCGACCCCGGTGACGGGCGCGAGGCTCCGGCCGGTGACCCGCACATCCGACACCGTAACCGCGATCACCCCGGAGCGCCGCCGGTAAAAGGAGCGCCGCCGGGTAACGGCGCCAGGTCGGGTTCGACCCAGCCGGCCTTCGCGGCGGGCGTGGCCAGGGTCGACGACCGGTAGAAGCGGGTCAGCAGCCGCTTGTCGAGCAGGGCCGGGTTGGTACGCACGAACGCGTCGAACGGCTGGTCGGGCCCGGTGGCGACGTGGTGGCCGACCAGTTCGACCCAGGCCCGGCTGACCGTCGCGTGGTACTTCTGCGGTGCGCCGGCGTAGCGGGCGGTGCTCCGGATGCCGTCGCTCACCAGGGCCACGGCGGCGGCCGTGCCGTACCGGCGCACCGCCAGCCAGGTCAGGTGCACGTGCTGGCGGTGGCCGAACCGGTCGGCGGTCGCCATGACCTCCTCCATCAGCGCGTCGAAGCTCACCGGGCCGCCTCCGTCAACGCGCGGAGCACCGCCCGGGCACCGTCGACGGCCTCCGTGGGCAGGTCGGCCAGCGCGCGTCGCTCCAGGGCGCGCAGCGTGCGGCGGATGGTAGCGGCGGCCTCGGCGCCGTCGGGGGTCAGCTCGATCTGGATCGCGCGGCGGTCGCCCGGGCGCGCGGTGCGGCTCACCAGACCGCGCCGCTCCAGCCGGTCCAGGATCCCGGTCATCGTGGCCGGGCGCGAGCCGACGGCAGCGCCCAGCGCGGACACCGTGCGTGGCGTGCCGTCGGCGAGGTTGCCCAGGGCGTTGATGTCCGACGCGGTGAGCCCGAGCCCGGCCAGCTCGGCGGCCAGCAGGTGCAGGGTGGCGTGCGTCGCCTGCTGCAGCTGGAGTATTACGGATTCGTGTATCACGGATTCAGACTATACGGATCCGAAGTAATGCGGTACCGCATTCAGGAGGGCGGCGGAGTAGTGCTGGGTGTACATCCGCCGGGCACCCCGGGCGAATGCGGCGCCGGGGGCCGGAAGGCTTCGATGGGACCATGTACCGAGCCGCCCTGCGCACCGTGCTGGCCCACCGGGCCCGACTGCTGATGACCGTCCTCGCGGTCCTGCTCGGGGTCGCGTTCGTCGCCGGCACGCTCGTGTTCGCCGGCAGCGTCACCGCCGCCTACACCGCGAGCTCCCGCGCGAGCTTCGACGACCTCGACGTGCGGATCCGGCCCGTGGTCGGGTCCGGCGAGGTCGGCTCCGGCGCGCTGCTCGACCGGGCGCTGCTCGACCGGGTCCGTGCTCTGCCCGGGGTGACCGGCGCCGTCGGCGTCGCCAGCGGCTTCGCCGCCCTGGCCGGACCCGGCAACGAGCTGGTCGGGCAGGGCTGGCAGACCCAGGGCACCAACTACCGCGGCCAGCCGATCGCCGAGGGCCGGCCGCCGCAGAGAAGTGGCGAGGTGGCCCTCGACCACCGGACCGCCGGGCGCACCGGTCACCGCGTCGGCGACACCGTGCGGATGTCCGTCAGCGGACCGGTGCTCACGCAGACGGTCACCGGGATCTTCACCACCGACGACGGCAACGTCGCCGCCGGCGGCACCCTGACCCTCTTCGACACCGCCACCGCGCAGGCGCTGTTCGCCCGGGAGGGCCACTACACGCACATCGACGTCCGCGGAACGGCGGGAGCGGACCTGGACGCGGTGCTGCCGCACGGCGTCGAGGCCGTCACCGCCGCGCGGCTCACCGGGGAGCAGGCGGCCGCGAACTCCGGCAGCGTCCGCACGCTGTCGCAGGTGCTGCTCGCCTGCGCCGGGATCGCCGTGTTCGTCGCCGCGTTCCTCATCGTCAACACGTTCACGATGCTGGTCGCCCAGCGCGCCCGCGAGCTGGCGCTGCTGCGCGCGGTCGGTGCCAGCCGCCGCCAGGTGACGCTGTCGGTCCTGGCCGAGGCGCTGATCGTCGGCGTGGTCGCGGCGACGGGCGGGCTGCTGGTCGGCACCGGGCTCGCCGCCGCGGCCCGGGCGCTGTTCGACGGCGGCACCGTGCCCGACGGCCCGTTGGTCGTCAGCGGTTCCACGGTCGTCGTCGCGTACGCCGTGGGGGTGGGCGTCACGCTGCTCGCCACGTGGGTGCCGGCCCGCCGGGCGTCGCGGGTCGCGCCGGTGGCGGCGATGAGCGGCGTCCACGCGCCGGACACCGTCCGGGGCCTCGTCGTGCGCAACGCGGTCGGCGCGGTGCTGGCCGTCGCCGGTGCCGGCCTGGTGGTGACCGGGTCGGCGTCGGCCGACGGCAAGGGGTGGCTCGGGCTGGGGGCGGCGCTGCTGCTCGTCGGCGTGTTCGTGCTCACCCCCATGCTGTCCCGGCCGGTCATCGCGGCCGCCGGCCCGGTTCTGCGCCGCTTCGGGGTCCCCGGGCAGTTGGCCGGCGGGAACGCGGCGCGCAACCCGCGACGGACCGCGACCACCGCCTCGGCCCTCACGATCGGGCTCACGCTGATCACCGGCCTCACCGTGATCGGCGCCAGCGCGCACCGCAGCGTCACGGCGCTGGCCGAGGCGAACCTGCGGGCGGACTACCAGATCGTGATGGCCAACGCCGGTCCGCTCGCGGCCGGCACCGAGCGGACCGTGAGCGCGCTGCCCGGGGTGCTCGCGTCGTCGCCGCGGCGCGAGGTGCGGGCCAGCGTCGACGGAACCGGCCAGACCGTCGTCGGGTTCGCGTCGAGCGACGTCGACCAGCTGCTCGACCTCGGCTTCATCGCCGGCACGTTCACCACGGGGGAGACCGCGATCGTCGACCGGCCGACCGCCGAGGCGAAGGGCTGGCGGCTGGGCGACCGCGTCGAGGTGGTCTGGCCCGACGGCGTCACCAGCCGCCTGGAGCTCACCGGCCTCTACGACAGCGCCTTCGACGACGGCCTGAAGGTCGACGTGTCCACAATGGACCCCCACCTCGACCGCGTCGCCGACACCACCGTGTTCGTGAAGACCGCGGGCGGCGCGACCGCGGAGAACCGGCGCGCCCTGGAGCGCGCGCTCGGCGACAGCCCCGCGATCCTGGTACAGGACCGGGCCGACCTCGTCGCCAGCATCACCGGCGCGATCGGCGTCGTCCTCACCCTGCTGTACGGGATGCTGGCGCTGGCCGTCGTCGTGGCGGTGCTCGGGGTCGTGAACACGCTGGCGATGTCGGTGCACGAACGCACGGGTGAGCTCGGGCTGCTGCGGGCGGTCGGGCTCGACCGGGCCGGCGTCCGCCGGATGGTGCGGCTGGAGGCCGTGCTCGTCTCGCTGTTCGGGGGCGTGCTCGGTGTGGGGCTCGGGGTATTCCTCGGCTGGGCGGTGGGCGAGCTGGTCACGGTCATCGGGGTCACCACGTGGACGCTCGTGCTGCCGTGGCCGCGGCTGGCCCTGACCCTCGCGGCGGCCGCGCTGGTCGGGGTCGTCGCCGCGATCTGGCCGGCGCGGCGGGCGGCCCGCCTCGACGTGCTCGACGCGATCAGAGCCGAATGACCAGCCCGAGGAGGTCGGCGAGGGAGCGCAGCTCGCGGTGCACCGCCGTGCTCACGGCCTTCGGGAACGGCGCGTCCTCGTGGATCGCGTCGACCCGCAGCACCCCGGCCGGCCGGTCGGCGGTGGCGTCGACCTTGCCGACCAGCCGGTCGCCGTGCAGCACCGGCAGCGCGTAGTAGCCCCACTTCCGCTTCGCGGCCGGCTTGTACATCTCCAGCTGGTAGTCGAACTCGAACAGCTCCGCCATCCGCTTGCGGTCGTAGACCAGCCGGTCGATCGGCGACAGCAGCGCGGTGCGCCCGCGGAACGGCTGGTCGAGCAGGTCGGGGTCCACCCGCCAGACACCCTTGACGCCGTCGACGACCGCCGGTTCGCCGACCTCGCCGACGTCCTGCGGCTCGATCGGCGACTCCGGTGCGCGCTGGCGGGCGAGGCCCAGCGACCGCAGCCGCCGCTCGGCCCGGATCCGCGCGGCCTCGGCCGCGGGCACCACGGTGTCGTCGGGCCACACCCGTTCGGCGAGGTCCCAGAGCCGGTCGCGGCCCTTGCCCTCCTGCCGGCCGGCGACCGCCACCTCGCCGCGTACCTCCATGAACTCCAGCAGCCGCAGGACGTTGCGGTTGTTGGTCCAGCCGGTCGACCTCCATGGCACCTCGCAGGTGTCGGGGATCTCCCGGGCCGGCAGCGGACCCTCGGCGCGCAGCAGGTGCAGGATGTCGAGCCGGCAGCCCCTGTTCGCCTCGACCCAGTCGCGGTTCGACCGCCGCCACCCGCCGAGCATGTCGGAGGTCCGGTCCCAGGCGGCCATGTCGGCCCGGTACAGGGCCAGGTCGGCGGCGGGACGGATCAGCCCCCGGTACTCGACCAGCTGCTGGTTGCCCAGTGCCTCCTCCAGGTCCGCGGGCCGGTACGCGGCGCCGAGGCGGCTCCAGGCGACCAGGTCGGCGCTGGGTGCGACCGCGGCGGTGAGGTCCACCTGCACCAGGGTCAGCTGGTGTACCAGGTCGAGCAGGTCGGTCGGCCGGTCGCTGTGCAACCACTGGGCCCGGACGGCGATCCGGCGCGCCTGCTGACGGCTGAGCTGATGCATCCTCGGAGCGTAGGCGCCGGCCGTAGGATCGGCGGCATGCTGGGGGTGCACTTCGCCGTCACGGCGGTGCAGGAGAAGGCGTGGGACGCGATTCACCGCTGCCTCACCGGCGGCACGCTCGACCCCGACGCGGGGGAGTACCCGCTGTCACACGCCGTCGCGGGCGGGCGTCACCTGCACGAGGAGTACTACGTCGTGTACGTCACCGCCGCCGAGGTGCGCGACGTGGCCGCGGCCCTGCGCGGCGTCGACCGCGCCTGGCTGCGCACCCGCTTCGACGCCATCGACGATCCCGACTACGCCGGCGCCGGCGACGACGGGGACTTCGAGTACACCTGGACCAACCTGGCCGACCTGCGCGCCTTCTACGACCGCGCGGCCGCGGCCGGGCGCGCCGTCGTCTTCACGGCGACCTAGCCCAGCTGCATGACGATCGTCGTGCGGCCGCCCGGTGGGCCGTAGAACCACATCGACCCCGCCGGTGCCGGTGGCAGCGTGCCCCGCAGGAGCGCGGCCATCGCCTCGCCGAGCTCCGCGGCCGGCGCGGTGTCGTCGGAGCCGTCGTCGCGGTGGGGCACGGTGTCGGTGCCGAGGACCGGCCAGGCGGCGGCGTCCGCCGCGGTGAACGTGCCGCGCCGCCGGACCTCGGCGGCGGCGTCCTCCAGCAGGCGGGCCAGTTCCCCGTGGTGCGCGGCGTCGAGGCCGTCGGTCAGGTCGAGGAACAGGTCGCTCACCACCACCTGCACGCGCAGGTCGTGTTCGTGGTCGGCCCACCACACGGGTCGCCGGTCGGGGGTGAGCCGCTCGACCGCGCGGATCACGTGGGCCAGCACGAGCGAGAGCGCGGTGTCGTAGACCCAGATCTCCCGCTGCGGGTCGGCCCGGTCGGGTGGGTGGCCCCCGTAGCACCCGACCGACTTCGCTCTGCTCATGCCCCCATCATCGGGCGGCGGGCCGCCGGCGCAACTGCTCCGTGACCACCGCGACCACTGTGGTGGCCGTGGCGAGGCCGATCAGCACCAGCACCCCACCGACCACGAAGAGGCCGCCGCCGTCCGACGTGGCCGCCGTCGCGGTCCAGGCCGCGGTGAAGGCCAGCGTCATCGCCGCACAGGCCACCGCCGCCCGGACGCCCGTGAGCAGCGCGCCGACGAGCACGAGCAGCAGCGTGGCGCCGCAGCCGAGGACCTGCCAGACCTCGTAGGGCCCGCTGGACACCTGGGTCACCGGGTCGACGTCGTACTCGGTGTCCCAGCCCATCCAGCCGAACCACGCCGCGGCCGACAGCACGGCCACGCCCAGCCCGCCGAGCACCTGCCACGCCGGCGGTCGAGGCACGTTTGTCGATGTCATACCGGAAACCATAGGGTGTCCGCACCGAACGGGGAGGTCACGGTGGGCGCGAAGGACTGGATGCTGGTCTACGCCGGGGGCGAGGTCCGTCCGATCCTCCGGGCCGTACCGACACTGGACCGGGACGCGACGCGCGCGCTGGTCGCCCGGCTGTACCCCGACGCGTCCATTGTGGACCTCGGCGACGGCGACCTGGGCGGCAACGCCAACCCGACCGGCGGCGAGGTGTACGCCGGCTGCTTCCCGGGCCTCACCATCGTGTGCACCCCGGACGCCGGCCTCGACCATCCGTCCACTCTGGACAGACGGTTCCGCGCCGAGGCCCGCGGCCGCACCCTGTACCTGCACGCGATGCACAGCGTCGTCGACTGGTTCGCCTACGCGGTCTGGGCGCCCGACGGCGAGCTGCGCCGGTCGCTGAGCCTGTCGCCGGAGTCGGGGATCCTGGAGAACGTCGGCGCGCCGCTGGCGTTCGAGGCGCCGTACTGGGCGGGGGAGAGGGCGGTCGACCCGGCCGACTCCGGCTACCCGTTGCCGTTCCATCCGCTGGAGCTGGCCGAGGACGCGCTGCGGGCCCTGTTCGGCTTCACGTACGAGGGCTCCTGGCTCGACGACGACCCCGAGCCGGAGGAGATCGTGCTCGCCGGGTTCGCCGTCAGGTCGGCCCACGGGTAGACGTCGGGTTCATCCCGCGCGCCGAGTCGGCGGTCCCGCCGTCGTGGTCGACTGGCTTCGATGCGTCCCGCGCTCGCCCTGCTCCTCGTGGCGCCGGGGCGGCCCGGGTCGCGGCCGTCGGGGCGCTGGCGGCACGCGTGGCGGCGGCCGCGTCCGAACCGGAGGTGGCGGCGGCGGTCGCCGGGGTGCCGGCCGCGCTGGGCGTCACCGCGTCCGGCTCCAGCCTGCGGTTCGCGCCGCCGATGCCGGCGGCCGACCTGGTCCGCGCGTTCGGGTGGACGGACACCGCGGCGCAGACCGTCGACGTGCACATGAGCACCTGGACCGTCGTCCACGTCTCCGGCGACCGCACCGCGTGGCCGACGGTGGGCCGGTGGCGGGTGGACGCGTACCTCGGCGCCGACCCGGTCCGATCGGTCCGGTTCGGATCCTAGGCCTCCGACCGGCCGGTCCTCCCTCCGCCGATCTTGCAGTCGTGGCCTCCCCTAAAACATGACATGTCGCCACATAGGTGCGGCCACGACTGCAAGATCGGCGCGCCGCCTCGGCGGGCCGCCACGGCGGGTCGGGGCGGGGCGCTACGCGGTGTGGGCTTCGGCCAGGTGGCGGCCGAGTTCGGCGGTTCGGGTGGCGAACGCGGTCCAGGCGGCGGGGGTGCGGTCCAGGTACGGCCGGGCGGCGGGCAGGCGGCAGGCGCGCTGCGTCCACTCGCAGAGGCGGCCGCCGTGGACCCGGAAGCCGACGAGCAGGCCGTCGGCCCAGCCGTGGACCTCGCCGTCGTCGAGCGGGGCGAGCCGGGTCACCTTCTGCTCCGCCGTGACCCAGTCGACGGCCTCGAGTTCGGACTGGATGCGGCCGGCGAGCTCGAACACCAGGCCGGCCGCGGCGCGGTCCCGCAGCTCCGCGAGCTGACCGCGGACGGCCTCGACCGCCGCGACCTGCCGGCGCAGGACGGCGACCGCGGTCGACAGGAACCGGTCGCGGTCGGCGGCCTCGACACCGCGCACGCGGGCGAGGTCGCGGCGGAAGCCGCCGAGCCGCTCGTCGGTGGCCCACAACGGCAGCACGCGGTCGAGCGCCGACACGGCGAGCCGCGTGCGCGTGCCGCCGAGGTACGGCCCGAACGTGACGTCGTCGTCTGCGGGGACGACGCCGTCCCAGTGCACGGCGCCCAGGTGCGGGACGCCCGCCCGGTGCTCCAGCCGGATGCACATCAGCTCCTCCGCGCCGCCGGCGACGCGGTTCCAGCGCGGCTTCGACCGTTCCAGGAGGTTGCGTTCGAGCCACGCGGCCTCGTGCACCGAGTCGCAGGCGACGGCCTCGATCCGCGCGATCTGCGGGACCATCCGGCGCAGGTGCCGCCGGCCGGCGAGGTCGCCCCAGTACGAGCCGACGCGGTGGCGCAGCGCGGTCGCGCGTCCGATGTAGAGCACCCGTCCCCGCGCGTCGCGGAACCGGTACACCCCGGGGCCGGCCGGCAGCCGGCCGACGACCGACCGCGGCACCGACCCCATGCCGCGATCCTAGGCCGTGTACACGCGCAGCTCCGACACCTGTCCCGCCGGCCAGCCGGTGTTGCCGGTGAACGTCAGCCGCAGGTACCGCGCGGCGGTCGCGGGGAACGTGATCGTGACGGTGTTGCCGGTCGCCGGGTCGAACGTGTACCCCGCCGGTCCGAGCACGGTGGCGAATGACGAGCCGTTGGTGCTGCCGCCCACCGACAGCGTCTGCGTCCGGGTCGCCCACGCCGGCAGCGGCGGCAGGGTCAGCACGATCCGGCGGGTGTCCACTGTAGACCCGAGGTCCACCTGGAGCCACTGCGGGAAGGCGTGGTTGGCGCTCTCCCAGTACGTGCCGCTGTTGCCGTCGACGGCGTTGCCGCTGCCGTAGTGCTGGGTGTGGCTGCTCTCCGCGGTCGGGCGTCCCTGCGCGAGGTTGCCGGCGACGGTCGTCGCCGTCACCTGGTTCGAGCCGGCCGACGCGTTGCCGGCCGCGTCGAACGCGGCCACGCTGAACGTGTGCGCGGTCCCGGACGCCAGCCCGGTGACCGTGAACGCGAGCGTCTGCGTGGTGCCGACCGCGGTGCTCGTCGTGCCGGTGACGCGGGATACCCGGTAGCCGGCGACGGCGGTGTCGTCGGTCGACCCGTTCCAGGCGAGGGTGACGGTCGTGTCGGTGGTGCCGGTGACGCGCAGGTTCCCCGGTACGGTCGGCGGCACGGAGTCGCCGGGGAACGTGGGCGTGAACCGGGTGGCGGTCAACGCCACCCGGCCCTTGAGCATGCGGCCGCCGTCGTCGGTCAGCCGCAGGTAGTAGTCGGCCGAGCAGGGTGTGCCGTCCTCGTCGAGGGCGCGCATGCCGGAGTTGGTGGGCTGGAACGCCGCGCTCTCCGCGGTCTTCGCGATCTGGTTGCCCTCGTTGAACTCGTCGAACATCGAGATGTAGACGCTCTGCACGCCGGCCCGGGTGTGGTTGTAGAACTGGCGCCACATGAGGTCGCCGTGCCGGCGGTGGCCGAGCGCGAGGTCGCCGGGGATGACGCACGGCTGGTAGTCGATGCCGCGCGGGGTGAGGTCGGCGAGGTCGGGCAGCACCCGGTTCTGGTGGAACCAGTCGGCGCCGCCGATGTCGACGATGCGGCCGACCATCCACGGCGAGACCATGTGGAACGCGTGGTACACGTCGAGGAACCCGGGACGGGAGTCGTCGGTGCCCAGCCGCCAGTGGGTGGGCACGCCGCCGATCACGTAGCAGCCCTGCTGCCTGAACCAGGTGACGACGTCGAGGCACGCGGCCGGCGCGAACGGGCGTCCCGGATCGTCGAAGCCGAAGCCCCAGACGCACACCACCGGCATCCCGTTCTGCCGCGCGTACGCCGGTGACGACGTGTACGCCGACATCTTCGAGGTCCAGTCGGCCTTCGTCTCCGACTGCATGTTCGTCCAGTTGGTGACGTCGTACATGATGTAGAACTTCCGGCCCGTCGCCTCCGCGGCCCGCCGGACCATCGCGGTGACCGCGTCGCGGGTCGGGCCCTCGGAACCGTTGGGGTTGAAGCGTTGCAGCGCCGCGGTGTCGCAGCCGTTCTGCTGCATCCACCGGAAGTGCGTGTCGACGGTCTGCTGGTCGTGGGACGAGAACAGTGTCGCCGGCTGGCCGTTGCCGAGGTTGGCGAAGCCGCTGCGGTACCCGCTGGTGAAGTCGCGCATGTCCGGCCAGCAGGTGATCGAGCACGCGCCCGGCGCCGGCGGACGTGACCAGTCGGGGCTGTAGTGCCACCAGCCGTTGATCGGCGCGCCGTCGCCCACGCAGGCGAACCAGCCCTGGTATCCGACGGTGACCTTGCCGACGACGTCGCCGGGCGGGCTGACGGCTCGTGCGGCGGACTGCGGCAGGGCGGCGACGACGGCGCCGGTCGCGGCGGTGGCGGCGGTGGACATGACGGAGCGACGAGAGACTCCCATGTGGACTCCTCGGGGGTGGCGGGTAGGCGGACCCGCGGACCCGAATACTGCCAGCTGCCGGCATCTGATTGCAAGACGTCGATGTCATCAACGCAAAATCTCGACAGGCTGCGAGGGGTGTACTGCGGGTACACCTCTCCGGAGAGACTCCCCGGCGCGCACCGGACGAGGTTTGCTGGACATGTTCCGATCGAAGGAAGGAAACCATCATGCGTGGTGTCGTTCTGCACGCCCCCGGTGACGTCCGGGTGGAGGAGCGGGAGGATCCGCGGATCGTCGAGCCGACCGACGCGGTCATCCGGCTGTCCGCGGCCTGCGTCTGCGGCTCCGATCTGTGGCCGTACCGCGGGATCGACAAGGTCGAGGGCCCGTCGCCGATGGGCCACGAGTACGTCGGCGTCGTCGAGGAGGTTGGTGCCGACGTCCGCACCGTGCGGCCGGGTCAGTTCGTGGTCGGCTCGTTCTTCGCCTCCGACAACACCTGCGAGATCTGCCGGGCCGGGTACCAGAGCTCGTGCGTGCACCGGGTGGGCATGGGCGGGCTCGGGTCGCAGGCGGAGTTCCTGCGGGTCCCGCTGGCCGACGGCACGCTGGTCGCCACGCCCGAGATCCCGCCGGACGACCTCGTGCCGGGGCTGCTGACCGCGTCGGACGTCCTCGGCACGGGCTGGTTCGCCGCCGTCGCGGCGCACGCCGGTCCCGGAAAGACCGTCGCCGTGGTGGGTGACGGCGCCGTCGGGCTGCTCGGAGTCCTCTCGGCCCGGCAGCTCGGCGCGGAGCGCATCATCGCGATGAGCCGGCACGAACCGCGGCAGAAGCTGGCTCTGGAGTACGGCGCGACCGACATCGTCACCGAGCGCGGCGACGAGGGCGTGGCCCGCATCAGGGACCTGACCGACGGGCTCGGCGCCCACTCGGCGATCGAGGCGGTGGGTACGCAGGAGTCGATGATGCAGGCGATCCGCGCCACCCGGCCCGGCGGCCACGTCGGCTACGTCGGGGTCACGCACGACGTCGAGCTGCCCGGCATGGAGCTGTTCTTCTCGCACGTCCACCTGCATGGGGGACCGGCGCCGGTCCGCCGCTTCCTGCCGGAGCTGATCGACCTGGTCCTGCGCCGCGAGATCGACCCCGGCCGGGTCTTCGACCTGGACCTGCCGCTCGACCGGGCGGCGGAGGCCTACCGGGCCATGGACGAACGCCGCTCCATCAAGGCGCTGCTGCGCCCGTGACGCTCACAGCGCGCCGACGATGTGCTGGACGCCCACTCCCGAAGGCAGCCAGCTGACCCACCCCCGCGATCTTGGACACTCCTACATCGAAATCGATGCACAAGTGTCCACGATCGCGGGCGGTCACGCTTGCCGTGGGGGAGCGGTCGTCCTCCGGACCACCAGCGTCGGCGACAGCGTCACCTGGGTCGAGCGGCGCTCCCGGTCGCTGATCCGGGACACCAGCAGCTGCGCGGCATGCGCGCCGATCTGGCGGCCCGCCTGGTCCACTGTGGTCAGTGAGATCGGATCGAACGCCGCGCGGCCAACGGAACCGTCGACCAGGCGTCGCTCATGGGCGGCGGCGGCAACCGCGGCCGCGACCTGTTCAACACGTACACGACGGCCGGCACACCGGGTGACGAGTCGTGGGCCCCGGACTTCACCTACTTCGGCATGCAGTGGGTGCAGGTGGCCGGGCTTCCGGAGGGCTACGTGCCCACGAAGGACACCGTCACCGGGCTGCGGGTGCAGGCGTCGACCCCGGTCGCCGGTGAGGTGACGACGTCGAACGCGCGGGTGAACCGGATCCACACGATGGCCCGGTACTCCTTCGCCGGCAACGTGATGTCGGTGTTCACCGACTGTCCCGGCCGGGAGAAGCTGTCGTACCCGGCCGACTACACCATGCCGATGGGCGCCATCCACCGCAACGACGACCTGGACGCGTACCTGCGCACCACGATGCGCCACCTCGTCGAGGGACAGTCCATCGCGGACACCCCGATGGCCGGCAACGTCGCGCTGAAGACGCCGGTCTACGACTGGGGCTACAGCGGCCGCTTCGGCGACGAGATCAACTGGGGCAACGCGATCGTCCTGGTGCCGGCGATGCTCTACGAGCTGTACGGCGACACCGACGTGATGACCCGCTACTACGACCGGATGGTCGACTTCGTCGACTACATCCAGCGGCAGAAGGCCGTCGGGAACATCGTCGACGCCGCGCTCGCCGACTGGGTGTCGGCGGAGCAGACGTCCGGCCGGATCACCGGCACGTGGGGCTGGTACGTGACGGTCACGAAGCTGGCCATGATGGCGAAGCTGACCGGTCACGACGCCGACGCCGCGACGTACACGACGCTCGCGGACGACATCAGAGCGGCGTTCAACGCGGCCTTCTACAACACCACGCTGCGCCGCTACACCGCCGACGGGAACGCCGGAACCACCGGCGCCACCCAGGCCGCGCAGGCGCTCGCCCTCGACGCGGGCCTCGTGCCCGACGGTGAACGCGGCGCGGTGCTCGACGCGCTCGTGGAACTGGTCTACGCGTTCCATCCGAACGGCACGGGCCCGCATTTCAGCGGCGGCACCATCGGCATGGCGCCGACCGTGCGGGCGCTGGCCGACGGCGGCCGCGACGACGTCCTCTGGGACCTGCTGCAGCCCGACGACCAGCCGAGCTACGGCTTCTTCATGGCTCCGACCGTCGCGAACCCGGGGGGGCATGACCACCATGGGGGAGCGGTGGAACCGCGGTGACTCGAAGAACCACATGATCCTCGCCCAGATCGAGGAGTGGTTCCACAGTGGACTCGCCGGCATCCGCGCCGGTTCCGTGGCCTACCGGTCGCTAGTGGTGCAGCCGAAGGTGGTCGGGGACCTCACCCACGTGAAGGGCAGCTACCGCACGCCGCAGGGCATGGCGAGGACCGAGTGGACCCGCGGCGACGGCCGCTTCCGGCTGACCGTCACCGTTCCGACGAACACCACCGCCGAGGTCCGCGTGCCGACCCTCGGCGGACGGCCCGGCCCGACCCCCGACCGGGCCACGTTCACCGGCGTCGACGGCGGCTACGCGGTCTACCGCGTGCCGTCGGGTATGTACACCTTCAGCACCTCGACCCGCTGACCGGCGGTGCCCCGCGGCCCTGGGAGGCCGCGGGGCACCATAGCCACGGCCCCGTCAGGCCGCGGGGCGGCATCGCCGGGCGGTCACGGTCCATCGTGGACGGTCGCGGTGAGGCCCTCCCGCGACCGGCCCGCCGCGACGAGCGCCTCGACGCGGGCGGCCACGGTGGACACACCGCCGTCGCCGAGCGGGCTCCCCGACCGCTGCCCGGCCAGGTGGCGGAGCACGGTCAGGTGCTCGGCGAGCGTCGCCGGGCCCGCGGGGTAGGTCCGTTCCACGACCTCGGTGACGGTGCCGGGCACCGCCGCCACCACGTGGCCGACCTGCGGACCCACGGTGGCGGCGAACCCGGCGACGTCGATGCCGGCCCGCCGGACGACGTCGAGGGCGCGTAGCACGCCGAGCTGGGCGTCGTACCAGACACCGAAGAGGGCCAGGTCCCACGTCGCGGCCGCGTCCGGTGCCGTGCCGACGAAACGGGGCGGGCCCACCGCGGCGAGCGTGTCGCGGTGCAGCTCGAACGCGTCGGGGTCGCCGCTGTACAGGATCGTCGCCGCGTCGGTGCCCAGCAGGTCGGGCGTCGCCTGCACGCCGGCGTCGAGGTACCGTCCGCCGAGACCGGTGACGTACCGGGCGGTGTCGCGCGCGTCGTCGGGCGTGCCGGTGCACAGGACGACGACGGTCCGTCCACGGAGGACGGTCGCCGCGTCGGTGAGGCAGGCCCGCACGGCGTGGTAGTCGGTGAGGCAGAGCAGCGCGACGGTGGCTCCCCGGACGGCGTCGGCGACGGACCCGGCCGCCGCGGCCCCGGCGGCGACCAGGTCGGCGGTCCGGCCGGGCGTGCGGTTCCAGACCGTGACCCGGTGACCGGTGGCGAGCAGCCTGCGTGCGACGGCACCACCGATGGCGCCCGTCCCGATGACAGCGACAGTCATGCGACGAGCCTGCATCATCAACCGCATTTGAGGTCCAGCCGGGATCGGTCAGGAATCGAGAAGCTCGGGCGGCCGCGCCGCGCCTACGGTTCCCGTACCCGACCTGGAGGTGTGTGATGGCCCGGCAGAAGGAACAGCGCAGGCCCGGTACGCCCGGTGCGTTCTCGCGGTGGATGCAGCAGAAGATGAACGCCCGCATGGTCCGCAAGGTCCGCCGTGGACGCGGCTCGATGATGGGCATGGACGTCCTGGTCCTCACCACGGTGGGACGCCGCAGCGGCCGGACCCGCGAGACCCCGCTCGCCTGGTTCCCCGACGGCCCCGACGCCTGGCTGGTCGTCGCCTCCGGCGGGGGCGGTCAGCACCCCGACTGGCACGCCAACCTGATGGCCCACCCGGAGCGAGCGTCGATCGAGCTGGCCGGCGCCGGGCCCCGTCCGGTGACCCCGCACCGCCTCGCCGGTGCCGACCGTGAGCGTGCCTGGAGCCGCATCTCCGCGGCCCAGCCCCGGATCGCGAAGTACCAGAGCAGGTCCGACCGCGAGTACCCGGTCATCCGCCTCACCCCGCGGTGAGCGGCGCCGCGGGACGGTAGCGTGCGTCGATGGACTCCATCGAGGTATCCGACGTCGTCGACACGTACCTGCGGCTCGTCGACGAGGAGGCGCCGGGGGTCGTCGAGGGGCTGTACCTGGTCGGATCGGTGGCGCTCGGCGAGTTCCGCGCGCACACCAGCGACGTCGACTTCGTCGCGGTCACCGCGGAACCGTTGGCGCCGACCACCGTGAGCGCCCTCGACCGCGCCCACCGCCGACTGCGCCGGCACCGGCGGCGCCCGACCTTCGACGGCCACTACGTGACCTGGGCCGACCTCCGCGCCGATCCGGCGCTCGCGCCGCACCGGCCGACCTCGCACGAGGGCCGGCTGAAGGCAGCACCGTCCACAGTGGACCCGGTGGCGTGGCACACGCTCGCGCGGTGCGGCGTGGTCTGCCGCGGACCGGCCGTGGCCGACCTCGACGTGTGGACCGACCCCGACGTGCTGCGGCGGTGGGTGCTGCGCAACCTCGACGACTACTGGGGACGGCTGCGCCGCCGCGGCGGCCGGCTGCCGACGGCGCACGGGCTCGTGTCACTGTCCGACTACGCGGTGGAGTGGTGCGTTCCCGGGCTGAGCCGTATCCACTACACGGTCGTCACCGGCGAGGTCACCGGCAAGGAGGGCGGCGTCCGGCACGCGCTGCGCACGTTCCCGTCACGGTGGGAGCGCATCCTCCAGGAGAGCCTGCGGATCCGGGTCCGGTCGCACCGGCGGTCCCTGTACGGCAGCCCGTTCCAGCGGCGCCGCGACCTCCTCGCGTTCTGGGACATGCTGTACGACGACGCGCAGCGGGCGGTGACCGGGCGGTGACCGCGAGATCCGGTCTAGCGGCCGTCTCGCGCCTACCGGGAGGAAGCAACCGGAAGGAGCGACACCATGGACGAGTTCGACCGGCAGACCGCCGGTGGCAAGGTGCTCTGGCACTTCACGATGTCACTGGACGGGTTCGTGGCGGGTCCCGGCCACGGCATGGACTGGATGGCCGGCACCACGCACCGGCCCGGACTGACCGACGAGTACATCGAGACGACCGGGGCGGTCCTCGGCGGACGTGACGCGTGGGACCACTTCCCGAACGCCGACAACCTGTACGGCGGCGCGTGGACCGGGCCGGTGTTCGTGCTCACGCACCACCCCGGTGACGCCGTGCCGGCCGAGCGGGTCACGTTCCTCAGCTGCGACCCCGCCGAGGCGGTGCGGATCGCGCTGGCGGCGGCCGGCGGGAAGAACCTGGAGGTGCTGTCGGCCTCGATCGGCGCCCAGCTCCTGCGGCTCGGGCTCATCGACGAGATCGACCTGCACATCGCGCCGGTGCTGCTCGGCGACGGCATCCGGCTCTTCGACGACCCGGGCGGCGACCCGGTCCGGCTCAACCGGGTCGGCGCCGGCGAACCGACGGCCGCCGTGAACGTCCGGTACCGGCCCGTCAGGGACTCAGATCGGTAGGGCTGCGCGGTAACGGGCCGCGGCTCCACCGTGTCCTGATGCCGGCGCCGGTTCCGACGTCACGGACACACCACCTCTGCGAGGGAGAAGACCATGACGACGGTGACCGCGAGCGCGACGGTCTCACTGGACGGGTTCATCGCCGACGACACCGACGCGGTCGGACCGCTGTTCGACTGGTACGGCAACGGCGACGTCCCCTTCAACGGCGGCGACCCGCAGCGCGTGTTCCACGTGTCGGCCGCCAGCGCCGCCCACCTTCGCGACACCTGGTCGCGGATCGGGGTGGCGGTGATCGGGCGGCGCCTGTTCGACCTCACCAACGGCTGGAACGGCCGGCCCGCGGTGGGTGACCACGTGTTCGTGGTGACCCACCGCGCACCGACCGACTGGCCGTTCCCCGACGCGCCGTTCACGTTCGTCACCGACGGGCTGGAGAGCGCGATCGCGCGGGCGAAGGGCGCCGCCGGCGGCCGCGACGTGTCGCTGACCGGCGGCGACCTGCTCGGCCAGGCCCTGTCCGCCGGCCTCGTCGACGAGCTACGCGTCGACCTCGTGCCGGTCGTGTTCGGGCGGGGCGTGCGGCTGTTCGGCGCGTTCGCCGGCCCGCCCGCGCTGCTCGGTGACCCGGAGATCGTGGCGGGTGACCGGGTGACGCATCTGCGGTACGCGGTTCACACCAGGTGACCGGTGTCGTTGTAGGACACCAGGGTGGCCGGCCGTCCGGTCTCCCACTGGACGACGGTCAGCCCGCAGTTGTCGTGGTTCAGGCCCATCCAGCGCCACTCCGGTGCGTCGAGCACGTGACGCACGAACCAGCCGATCACGAACGCGTGGGTGACGAGGAGCTCGTCGCGGTCCGTCGG
The DNA here is from genome assembly GCF_016863655.1 of Virgisporangium ochraceum. Classification (GTDB taxonomy): domain Bacteria; phylum Actinomycetota; class Actinomycetes; order Mycobacteriales; family Micromonosporaceae; genus Virgisporangium; species Virgisporangium ochraceum. Next base: position 18,411 of record NZ_BOPH01000115.1, on the reverse strand, counting down.
GCCGGCGACGCCGAAGTGCGCGACCGCCGCCCGCAGCGCCACGGCGTCGACGTCGCGCTCGTCGGCGGGTACGCCGTCGAGCCAGGGGTGCCAGCGCTGCGGGTAAGTGTCAGGGTTCGAGGGGACCGGCGTGCGGTCGGCTACGTGGTCGCACACGTGTGCCGGCACCCCGGGGAGGTGGCCGCCCACGATGGCCGCCGTCTCGGCGGCGCGGGCGAGCGGGCTGTGGTGGACCGCCGCGAACGGCACGGCGCGCAGCCGTCGGCCCAGCCGGTCGGCCTGCTCCCGACCCAGCGGGGACAGGCCGGCGTTCTCGGCGGTCGCCTGTCCGTGGCGGACGAGGAACAGCCGGGTCCGCGCCATCAGCCGAACCCGCGGGCGAGGTCGCGGTACCCGGCCGCGGCCCGCGCGCCGAGGTCGAGGCCGGGCAGGTCGAACCGCTCGGCGGACTCGGCCAGCTCGAGGTACCGGCGGTGCGCGTACTCGCGGCACGGCAGGCAGGTGACCGTGCGCGGCTCGGTCGAGGTCATCGCGTAGGGCACATCGAGGCCGCATCCGGTGGTGGCCCGGCTGGGCAGGTCACCCGCCAGACCGAACGTGGCGGCCGTCATCTCGCGGACCGCCACGTCGGCGTGGAGCTTGACGTCGACGTGGATGTGCGGGTCGGGTGGACTCACCCGTCATTCATACCGGTACCGGGGTCGCGGTTGCACATTGATGCACAACGCTCCCCGCGGATGGCGGGCAGGCGCTATACATTCCCCCATGCGAATCAACACGGGGGTCCGCTGGTCGGTGGTGGGCGCGGTGGCGCTCACGGTCAGCGCGCTGTCCCTGGTTCCCGCGCTCGCCGACGTCGGCGGCGCCGGAACCCGGGGCACCAGTATCCAGTCCACAGGTCCCGCACTCTGGGACGACTTCTCCGGCACCGAGCTCGACCGTTCACTGTGGAGCTTCGAGGTGACTGGCGGCAACTTCGCCACCACGAACCGCGAGCAACAGGCCTACGTCGACTCGCCGGAGACGCTCTACATCGACCATGACGACGCGGCCACCGGCGCGGTGAACGGCGCGCTGGCGATCCACCCCCGGTACCGGCCCGGCTTCCGGACACCGGCGGGGGAGACCTACGACTTCATCAGCTCCCGCATCACGACCAGGCACGTCGGCGAGTACGGCTACGGCTCCTACTCGGCGCGGATGAAGCTGCCGGCCGGATCCGGGCTGTGGCCGGCGTTCTGGGCGCTCGGCATCAACCACGGTCAGGTCGGGTGGCCCGACTGCGGCGAGATCGACATCATGGAGAACATCGGTCGTCCGGAGTGGACGTCGGCCGGGGTGCACGCGCCGGGCGTCTCGGGCCTGGGCGGTCAGCAGACGTTCGCCAACGCGACCGGGTGGCACGTGTACCGCGTCGACCGGTCGGCGGAGGGCATCGCGTTCTTCGTCGACGACCGGGAGTTCCGGCGGATCAGCCGGGCACAGGTGGAGTCCATGGGCACCTGGGTGTTCGACCAGCCGGAGTACCTGCTGCTGAACCTCGCCCTCGGCGGCGTGTGGCCGAACAGCGACAACAAGACGACGTCGCCGTACTTCGGGCTGCCACAGTCCACAGTGGACCGCATCGCGGCCGGCGCCGTACGGGTGCTCGTCGACTGGGTGTCGGTCGTGCCGGCGACCTCGCTGAGCTCGCGGGTCGAGGCCGAGGACGCGAACTGGCGCAGCGGCGTCGACATCGAGGACACCACCGACGTCGGCGGCGGCCGCAACCTCAGCCGGATCGGCAACGGTGACTTCGTCGCGTTCGACGCCCGCCAGTTCGGCCCCCGCACCACCGGGATGCGGCTGCGGGTCGCCTCGGGCGCCGGCGACCAGACCGGGACGATCTCGGTGCGCCTCGGCGGCCCCGCCGCACCCGCGATCGCGACGGTGCGCGTGGGCGGCACCGGCGGTTGGCAGGCCTGGCAGACGCTGACCACGCGCCTGTCACCGTCCCCGACGGGCCTGCACCGCATCTTCCTGACGTTCGAGAGCGACCGGCCGGGCGACTTCGTCAACGTCAACTGGATCGCCTTCACACGGCCGTGGATCAACGACCCGGAAGGCAGGGACTGATCCCATGGCGGACTTCGCCCGGGGCATGCAGTGGCTCTTCACGATCGTCGGCCTGCTCTTCGTCGGTGGTGCGGGCGCCGACGTGCTCTTCGACTCCGGTGGGTTCGGCACGCACAGCATCACCATGTCCTGCTCCTCCAACGGCACCCTGATGAACTGCTCGGGCCAGGTCGGCTCCCTCGACGACGAGGTGCGCCTGCAGACGGTCGCCACCGTCGGTGTCGGCCTGTTGCTGGTCGCCGCGATCATGGCCGTGACGGCCGGCGCCGCGGTGCGCCGGGTGCCGCAGTACCCGCAGTACCCGCCGTACGCCGGCCCACCGCCGGCGGGCACGCCGTACCCGGAACAGCATTTTCCGGTCCCGGCACCCTTCCCGGGCCAGCCCCCGACCGGCACCGCCGGCCCACCGGGGTCCGGCTGACGGCCCGACTTCCGGGCACGGATGAACCTCGAGGACCGACCGAGAGGTACTTCCGTGCCCGGAAGTCGTACACCGGCAGTGGCCCGTGATGCGGTCAGGGGTCCTCGCGGAGGAGGTCGCGCAGGAGCCGCTCGTCGCGGTCGTCGAGGTGGGTGACGAAACGGCGGAGCACCGAGGCGCGGTCGGGCTCGCCGTCGAGGAGGCGGCCCATCCGGTCGGCCACCAGGCCCGCGGCGTTGCTCACCGCGCCGTAACGGAACGCACGCCCGTCGCGATGGCGGGTGGCGGCACCCCTCTCATACAGTCGGGTCAGCGTGGTCACGACGGTGCTGTACGAGCGCGCCCCGGAGGGGCCCAGCCGGTCGCGGACCTCGGCGGGCGTCAGCGGCACCGCGGCCTCGGCGAGGATCGTGACGATCCGGGCCTCCAGCTCACCCGGCCGTCGCCGACCGGGGAAGCCCGGGGCGGCGGGACCGTTCGTCGCGCTCATCGCGCCGACTGTATCGGGAACGGAGAGGCATGTTCGATCACTTCCTCGTGTCGGTGGTGGTGGCACCGCCTCTGTTCGTGGCCCTGGTGTGGCTGGTCGCCGGGCGCATCGCACCGGCGCAGTCGGCGGTCGTGCTGGCCTGGTCGGCCGCGGCGGCGGCCGCGTCCAGCGTGGTGAACCTCGCGGTGTTCGCGGTGGTCGCGGCCGCCGAGATCCCGGCGGTGGGACGCGCGTTCGGCTGGTCGACGCGGATCGTCGCGGCCGACACCGCCCGGGTGCCGTGGGTGGTCTGGCTGAGCGTCGTGCTGCTGGTGGCCGCGGGAGTGTCGGTCGGCCGGCGCTGGACGGTGCACCGGCGGACCCTCGCCCGCGCCCGGGTCGAGTTCCCGAGCACCGACGGCGTGCTGGTCGTCGCCGACGGGGTGCCGCAGGCGTTCGCCGTGCCGGGCCGCCCGGGTCACGTCGTGGTGACCACCGGCATGCGCGACCTGCTCTCCGACCGTCACCTCGACGCGCTCCTCGCCCACGAGCGCGCCCACCTGACCGGCCGGCACCACCGCCTCGTGCTCCTCGCCGACCTCGCCGCGGCGGCCCACCCCGCCCTGCGGTGGGTGGCCCGCCAGGTCGACTACCTGGTCGAGCGGGCCGCCGACGAGGCGGCGGCGCGGCAGACCGGGAGCCGGCGCACGGTCGCGGAGGCGATCGGGGCGGCCGCGCTCGCGTCCACGGGGAACGCGCACGGCCTGAACGCCGCGACGCCCGGTGGGGTCGTGCCCCGCCGGGTCGCGGCGCTGCTGCGCCCGGGCGCCCGGACGAACCTGTGGGCGCTCGCCGTGCTGCCGGCCGGCGTGGCGGCGTTCACCCTGGCATGGACCGGCGAGGCCGTCTACGACCTGGTCGAGCTGCTGACCCTCGCGGCCCGCTGACCCGGCCCGCCGGCCCGGGAACTTGACGTCCGCGAGCCCGCAGCTAAGGTATGGCTGACCTAAGTTTTATTCGTCGATAGAAGATGGATCGACAGCGGTGACAGCCAGCTACCTCATCGGGCTGCGGGAGGGCCTCGAGGCCACCCTCGTGGTCAGCATCCTGGTGGCGTTCCTCGTCAAGAGCGGGCAGCGCGGCTACCTCCGGTACGTGTGGGCCGGGGTCGCGGCGGCGGTCGCGCTGTCGGTCGGCTTCGGCGCCCTGCTCACCTACACCAGCGCGCACCTGACCTTCGAACAGGGCGAACTGTTCGAGGCGGTCGCCTCCGTGGCCGCCGTGTGCTTCGTCACCTGGATGATCTTCTGGATGCGCCGCATGGCCCGCCGCATCGCCGGTGACCTGCGCGGAAAGCTCGCCGAAGCGATCAGGATGGGCCCGGTCGCCGTGGTGGTGATGGCGTTCCTGTCCGTCGCGCGCGAGGGCCTGGAGACGGCGCTGCTGTTCTTCTCGGCGGTGCAGGGCGCCACCTCGTCGGCGGGACCGCTGCTGGCGATCATCGGTGGCATCGCCACCGCCGTGGTCATCGGCGTGGTGATGTACGCGGGGGCGGTGCGCGTCAACCTCGGGAAGTTCTTCACGTGGACCGGGGTGCTGCTCGTCCTGGTGGCCGCCGGCATCCTCAAGTACGGCGTGCACGACTTCCAGGAGGCCGGCGCGCTGCCCGGTCTCAACGACCTCGCCTACGACTTCAGAGGCGTCTGGGCCCCCGACGCGTGGTACTCGGCGCTGCTCACCGGCATGTTCAACATCACACCCTCCGCCAGCGTGCTCGAGGTCGTCGCCTGGGTGGCGTACGCGGTCCCGGTCCTGGTGCTTTTCCTTCTGCCGCAACGGCCCGCCGCCGCGCCGACAACAGCGACCACAGCGACCCCGGCGCCCGCCGCGCCGACCCCGGAATAGGAGCATCATGCGAACACTGACCATCGGCGCGGTCGTGGTGCTGGCGGCGGGCCTCGTCGCCTGCGGCGGCGACGACGAACCCGAGGCCGGCGGCAAGATCGAGGTGACCGCCACCGACACCGAGTGCAAGGTCGGCCGCACCGAGGCGGCCGCAGGCACGGTGACGTTCGCCGTCAGCAACAAGGGCTCGAAGGTCACCGAGTTCTACGTGTACGCCGCCGGCGACCGGGTGATGAGCGAGGTCGAGAACATCGTGCCCGGCCTCAGCCGCGACCTGATCGTCGAACTGCCGGCCGGCACCTACGAGACCGCGTGCAAGCCGGGCATGAGCGGCAAGGGCATCCGGGGCGCGTTCACGGTCACCGGCGAGGCGAAGCCGCTCACCGACGACGCCAAGCTGGCCGCCGCCGCCGAGAACTACCAGCGGTACGTCAAGAGCCAGACCGCGACGCTGATCGTCAAGACGAAGGAGTTCGTCGACGCGGTCAAGGCCGGCGACAAGGAGAAGGCCAAGGCGCTGTTCCCGGTCGCCCGCACGTACTGGGAGCGGATCGAGCCGGTCGCCGAGATCTTCGGTGACCTCGACCCGCTGATCGACGGACGCGAGGCCGACCTGGAGCCGGGCACCGAGTTCACCGGCTTCCACAAGCTGGAGAAGGACCTCTGGGTCACCAACGACGTGTCGCAGAGCGGCCCGGTCGCCGACAAGCTCCTCGCCGACGTGCAGAAGATCGTCGACCTCGCCAACAGCGAGAAGCTCTCCCCGCTGCAGCTGGCCAACGGCGCCAAGGAGCTGCTCGACGAGGTCGCCAGCGGGAAGATCACCGGCGAGGAGGACATCTTCTCGCACACCGACCTGTGGGACTTCCGCGCCAACCTGGAAGGCTCCAAGGCCGCCGTCGCGGCGCTGCGCCCGGTGCTCGACGACCGCGACCCGGCCCTCGCGAAGACGCTCGACGAGAAGTTCGCCGCCGCCGAGGCCGCGCTCGACAAGCACCGCAAGGGCGAGGGTTGGAAGCTCTACACCGAGCTGACCGAGGCCGACCTCAAGGAGCTGACCGACACGATCAACGCGTTGAGCGAGCCGATCAGCAAGGTCGCCGCGGTGGTGGCGCAAAAGTAATGGACCGTCGGAAGGCCATCGGCCTCGCCGGGGCGGGCGCACTGGGTGCGGCCGCCCTCGGCGCCGTCGCCCTGTCCCGCGACGACGACCGGCCCGCCGCGTCCGCCGGCCCGGCCGACCCGGTCGCGTTCTACGGCCCGCACCAGGCCGGCATCACCACCGCGATGCAGGACCACCTGCACTTCGTGGCGTTCGACGTGGTCACGACCGACCGGGCGAAGCTCGTCGAGCTGCTGCAGAACTGGACCGCCGCGACCGCGCGCATGACCGCCGGCCTCGAAGCCGGTGCGCTCGGCGCGGTCCGCGGCCCGGCGTGGGCGCCGCCGGAGGACACCGGCGAGGCGCTCGACCTGCCGGCGGCCGGGTTGACGGTCACCGTCGGGTTCGGCGCGGGCCTGTTCCGTGACGCGCAGGGCCGCGACCGGTTCGGGCTCGCGGGACGCACGCCCGCGGCGCTGGCCGAGCTTCCGAAGTTCCCCGGTGACCAGCTCGACCCGGCGATCTCGGGTGGCGACCTGTGCGTGCAGGCGTGCGCCAACGACCCGCAGGTGGCCGTGCACGCCGTGCGCAACCTGGCCCGCCTGGGCATGGGGGTGGTCAGCGTCCGCTGGTCACAGCTGGGGTTCGGACGCACGTCGGTGACCTCGACGACGCAGACCACGCCACGCAACCTGTTCGGGTTCAAGGACGGCACGGCCAACCTCAAGGAGGAGGACGGCCCGCTGCTCGACGAGCAGCTGTGGGTGGCTCCCGGCGACGGTCCCGAGTGGATGGCCGGCGGCAGCTACCTGGTGTCGCGGAAGATCCGGATGCTGATCGAGACCTGGGACCGCACGCCGCTGGCCGAGCAGGAGGCGATCGTCGGCCGGTCGAAGGGCGTCGGCGCGCCGCTCGGATTGCCGAACGAGCACGACGAACCCGACTTCACCATCCGCGGCGACGACGGTGAGCCGATGATCCCCGAGGTGGCGCACGCGCGGCTGGCCCACCACACCAACCACAACGGCGCGCGGATGCTGCGGCGCGGGTACAACTTCGTCGACGGGTCCGACGGCTTCGGCCGGCTCAACGCGGGCCTGTTCTTCATCTCCTACCAGCGCGACCCGCGCCGCCAGTTCGTGCCCGTGCAGCAGGCGCTGGCCCGCCAGGACGTGATGAACGAGTACATCCGGCACGTCTCGAGCGGGCTGTTCGCCGTGCCACCCGGCGTGACCGCCGCCGACGACTACTGGGGCCGGAAACTTTTCGAGTGAACGGTGGGCCGTTCAGTCGATCCCCGGCCGCCGGATCGATGTGACCATTCTTCCACGTTCTTCGATGTCTTTCGCGTTCCGGTGTCCCGGCTCGACGGGGAGTCCGTGCACTGTGGACGGTGAACGGAGGGAGCTCTCATGCGCGCACGCAGATGGGCGGCGGCGGTCGCCCTGGCCGTGGTCGGGCTGCTCGGAACCACCGCGACCCCGGCCGCGGCCGACCCGCCGGGCGGCACCCTGCGCGGCGTCTACTACGACGGCCAGTTCTGCAACAGCTACGGCAGTGAAGGGGTACAGACCGGCCAGTGGAGCTGGTACTACTGCGAGTACCGCGTGTACAACCCGAACAACCCGGGCTTCTACTTCCTCTGGACGTTCACCTACTGATTGACGTGCGAAGCCACCGCCGGTCCCGGCGGTGGCTTCGTCGTCGGGTGGCGACGCACGGGTCGAGGTAGGGGCGCAGATGCGTGCGTGCACTCATGACGCACGACCGGTCGTCGTGGCCCACTGGCTTCCGTCGGTTCCGGGGTGGACCCGGCCCGTACGGGAGGAGTGCTGCGATGACGGTGGACAGTTCCGCCGCGGCGGTGGCCGGAGCCGTCGGCGGCGTGCTGGTGTCGGTGGTGGCCGGTGTCGACTACGCGACAGGCGGCGACCTGGTGGCGCACCACGGGACCCTGGCCGACGCGGCGCACGCGGTCGGCTTCGCGCTCATGGCGGTGGGCGCCCTGGCCGTGCTCGGCCGGTACCGGGCCGCGTCGAGCCGGTCGGGACGGGTGGCGCTGACGACGTTCACGACGCTGCTCGCGGTGTTCGCGGTGCTGTCGGTACCCGGCCTCGCCGACCGGTTGGACGTCCTGGAACCCGTGGCGGGGCTGTGTTTTCTCGGCATGTTCGGCACGGGGACGTGGGCCGCCGTCGCGTTGTGGCGGAAGACCCGATGTGACCGCGTGGGCGCCGCCCTGCTGGGCGCCGGGTCCCCGATGATCCTGGTGGTCGTGGCGCTGGACGCCCTCGGCTGGTTCCCCGTGCACGCGGCGCTCGCGGAGATCCCGGTGTACCTCGGAACCGGGCTGCTCGCGGTCGAGCGGCTGCGGACCGCGCGGCGACGCGTCGAGCCGCGGGTACATTGACGGAAGCCCTGGACACGCGGGACGGCGACATGGACCGTTGCGGATGGCGTCGAACGAGCGGTGTGCTGTGCGCGGGCGCCGTGACCCTGATGGTCGCGGCCCTCGCGCTCACCGCGCTGCGCCGGCCCGGGCCGGTACCCGCGGCGGAGCTGGTCCAGGCACTCGGGTTCGCCGGCTTCCCCGCCATGGCCGTGCTGCTCACCGCCCGCCGGGCCGACCCGCGCTACGCCGTCCCGTGGAGCACGGCGGCGCTGGGCTGGTCCGTGGTGATGGTCGCCGGCGCGGGGCCGGCCCTGCCGCTGCTGGGCACGCTCGGCGACCTCGGGTGGTGCGTCGCGGTGACGTCGACGCCGTTCCTGTTGCTGCTGTTCCCGGACGGCCGGGTGCCCGCCCCGCGCTGGCGGGTGCTGCCGCCGGTGGTGCTGGCCGCCGGCGCGGCGGCCTGCGTCGGGACGCTCATGACGCCGGGACCGGCGGGCACCGGGCCGGTCGACCGGTGGACCGTGTTGGGTGGCCGGCTCGGCCCGGTCGGTGAACCGCTGCTGTTCGCCTCGGTGCTGGTGCTGCTGGTGGCCGTCCTCGCCGCGATCGCCTCGCTGGTGGTGCGGTACCGGTCCGGGTCGACGCCGGTGCGCCTGCAGATCACGTGGGTGGCGTTCGCGGCGCTGTCGCTGGGGGTGCCCTTCGCCGTCCTGGGGCTGGCGAACGTGGCCGTCCCCGGCGTCTGGGGCGCGCTGCTGCTGGCCGTGCCGATGCTCGCGACCTGCGCCGCGGTGGCCGTCGCGGTGCTGCGTCACCGGCTGTACGACATCGACGTCATCATCCGGCGCACGGTGGTCTACGGGCTGCTGACCGCCGCGGTCGTCGCCGGGTACGTCACGGTGGTCGGCACGCTGTCGGCACTGCTGCAGGGACGCGCGCGGTGGCCGGTCGCGGTGGTGGCGACCGGCCTCGTGGCCGTGGCGTTCCAGCCGGCCCGGGAACGGCTGCAGCGCGCCGTGAACCGGCTGCTGTACGGCGACCGCGACGAGCCCCACGAGGTCGTCGCCCGGCTCGCGGACCGCCTCGCCACCACCCCGGAGCCGGCGGCGATGCTCCCGACCGTCGTCGACACGACCGCGCAGGCGCTGCGCCTGCCGCACGTGTCGATCTGGCAGGTCGACGGCGACGTCCTGCGGCCGGCCGCCACCACCGGCGGCACCGCGGGACCGGAGACCGGGGTCGTCGACGCGGCCGCCGCCGACCTCATCCGGGCCGCGACGGAACCCCTGCCGCGGATCGGCGGCGACCTCGGCGCCGCGCTGGACGCGGCCGGCGTGACGCTGGTCCTCCCGCTCCGGCACGCCGGCGACCTCGTCGGCGTGCTCTGCGCCGCACCCCGCCGGCGCGGCGAGGACTGGTCGGACCCGGACCGGCGCGCCCTCACGCAACTGGCCCGCCACGCCGGCGCCGTCGTGCACGCAGACCGGCTCACCGCCGCCCTGCGGCGCAGCCTCGGTGACCTCACCCGCTCGCGGGACGGGGAGCGACGGCGCATCCAGCGCGACCTCCACGACGGACTCGGCCCGACCCTCGCCGCGATCCGGCTGCACGTGGAGACGTGCCTCGACGCCGGCACCGCCGCACCCGAGTGGCTGCGCCGCGAGCTCGAGCGCATAGACGAGCTCGTCGGGCAGGCCGGCTCCGACGTGCGGCGGCTCGTGCACGGGCTGCACCCGCCGACGCTCGACCAGCTCGGCCTGGTGGCCGCGCTCGACCGGCAGGTGACCCAGTTCGGCCGCGACACCGGCATGACCACCCGGTTCACCGGCGAGGCCGTCGGCGACACCCCGGCGGCCGTCGGGATCACCGTCTACCGGGTGACCCAGGAGGCGCTGACCAACGTGGCCAAGCACTCCGGCGCGGCCTCGGTCGACGTCGCCCTCTGGCACCACGACAGCCACCTGCACCTGCGCGTCGACGACGACGGAGCCGGGCTGCGCCCGGGCGCCGGCGGCGGCGCCGGCCTCGGCGGCATGCGTGACCGCGCCGCGTCCGTCGGCGGAACCCTGACCCTGGACCGCCGGCCGGGCGGCGGCACCCGGCTGACGCTCACGGTCCCGAACGCCGCGGAGCCGTGATGGACGCGTCCGTGCGGCTCGTCGTCGTCGACGACCACCCGCTCTTCCGCGAAGGGGTGGAGAGCCTCGTCGCCCGCACCGACGACCTCGTGCTCGTCGGGCAGGGCGCCACCGGTCACGACGCGGTGCGGCTCGTGCGCGACCTCGCCCCCGACATCGTGCTCATGGACCTGCACATGCCCGACCTCGACGGCATCGCCGCCACGCGGTCGATCACCGCGGCCCACCCCGACACGAAGGTCATCGTGCTCACGATGCTCGACGACGACGGGTCCGTGCTCGCCGCGATCCGCGCCGGCGCCCGCGGCTACGTGCTGAAGGGCGCGGAACGGGGTTCGCTGCTGCGGGCGGTGCGAGCGGTCGCGCGCGGCGAGGCGCTGCTCGGCGAGGCGGTGGCCAAGCGCGTCCTCGACCAGCTCGCGGCCGGTCCGCCGTCGGCCGCCGTCGATCCGGACATCGACCGGTTGACGCCGCGGGAGCAGGAGGTCCTCGGCCTCATCGCCGCCGGGCTGCGCAACCACGACATCGCCACCCGCCTGTTCATCAGCGAACGCACCGTCGGCAACCACATCACCAGCATCTTCCGCAAGCTGCAGATCGCCGATCGGGCGCAGGCCGTGATCCGCGGCCGCCGGGCGGCCCTCCACCGCGACGACGGGCCTTAGGTCCCGATCCCGGGGGTAGGGGTGCTCTAACCCGCCGAGGATGGGTGCCGCGCCGCGCGCGGTCCGGTAGAACTGGGGAGGGCTCGCGAAGATCCTTCAGGAGGAGACGAGACGCATGACCGCTGTTACGCACCAGCACCCGACGCTGAAAGCGCTCGCCGCACCCGGTGACGAGGAGGTCGCCCAGCTCGACGCGTGGTGGCGTGCCAACAACTACCTCACGGTCGGCCAGATCTACCTGCGGGGCAACCCGCTGCTGAAGGAGCCGCTGACAGCGGAGCACATCAAGCCGCGCCTCCTCGGGCACTGGGGCACCAGCCCCGGCCTGTCGCTGATCTACGCGCACGTCTCGCGGCTCATCCGGCTCACCGGGCAGGAGGCGATCTACCTGGCCGGGCCGGGCCACGGCGGGCCGGCGCTGGTCGCCGCCGGGTACCTGGAAGGCACCTACAGCGAGATCTACCCCGACGTGACGCTCGACGAGCCGGGCCTGCTGCGGCTGTTCCGCCAGTTCTCCAGCCCCGGCGGCATCCCGAGCCACGTGTCGGTGACGACGCCCGGGTCGATCCACGAGGGCGGCGAGCTCGGCTACGTGCTGGTGCACGCCTACGGCGCCGTGATGGACAACCCCGACCTGCTGGCGGTGGCCGTCGTCGGTGACGGCGAGGCGGAGACCGGTCCCCTCGAAGGGTCCTGGAAGGGCGTCTCGTTCATCAACCCGGCGCGCGACGGCGCCGTGCTGCCGATCCTGCACCTCAACGACGCGAAGATCGCGGGACCGACGGTGCTCGGCCGCAAGAGCCGCGACGAGGTCCGCTCGCTGCTGGCCGGGCACGGCTACGACGTCATCGAGGTCGAGGGCTCCGACCTGCCCGGCATGCACCACCGGTTCGCCGCCGCCCTGGCCGAGGCGTACGGGCGCATCCGCGCCATTCAGCGGAGCGCGCGCGACGGTGACTGGGACGGCACGCGACCGACCTGGCCCCTGATCGTCCTGCGGTCGCCGAAGGGCTGGACCGGGCCGGAGAAGGTCGACGGGATCACCGTCAGCGGCACGTGGCGCTCGCACCAGGTACCGCTGTCGGGCGTGCGGGAGAACCCCGACCACCTGCGCGTCCTCGAAGAATGGCTGCGGTCGTACAGGCCCGAGGAGCTGTTCGACGAGTCGGGCGCTCCGTCCCGGTCCATCAGAGAGTTCGCGCCCGACGGCGACCTGCGCATGAGCGCGAGCCCGCACGCCAACGGCGGACGCCTGACCAGGGATCTGGACCTTCCCGACTACCGCGACTACGCCATCGACGTGCCCACGCCGGCGACCGTACGCGCCGAGTCGACGCGCAAGCTCGGCGAGCTGATGCGCGACATCTACACCCGCAACCCCGACCGGTTCCGCCTGTTCTGCCCCGACGAGACCAACAGCAACCGGCTCGGCGCCGTGTTCGAGGTCTCCGACCGGGGGTTCATGGAGCACGTGACCGCGGACGACACGGCCATCGGCCGCGACGGCCGGGTGATGGAGGTGCTCTCGGAGCACAACTGCCACGGGTGGCTGGAGGGGTACAACCTCACCGGCCGGCACGGCATGTTCGCCACCTACGAGGCGTTCGCGATGGTGTCGGCGTCGCAGACCGTTCAGCACGGCAAGTGGCTGCAGGAGGCCGCGCACCTGCCCTGGCGCGCCAAGGTGCCGAGCCTGAACATCCTGCTCACGTCGACCGCGTGGCGCAACGACCACAACGGCTTCTCGCACCAGGGTCCCGGGCTCATCCAGGTGGTGCTCAACCAGCGCGGCACCGTGTCGCGGGTCTACCTGCCGCCGGACGCCAACACCCTGCTGTCGGTGGCCAACCACTGCTTCCGGTCGCGGTCGTACGTCAACCTGATCGTCATCGACAAGCAGCCGCAGCTGCAGTGGCTCACGATGGACGAGGCGATCGAGCACACCGCGCGCGGCGCCGGCATCTGGGACTGGGCCGGCACCGACGCCGGCGACAGCGATCCTGACATCGTGCTCGCCTGCGCCGGTGACGTGGTGACGATGGAGACCGTCGCCGCGGCGCAGATCCTCAAGGAGAAGCTGCCCGGGTTCAAGGTGCGCGTGGTCAACGTCGTGAACCTCATGACGCTCACCCGGCCCAAGGACCACCCGCACGGCATGAGCGAAACCCAGTTCACCGAGCTGTTCACCGACACCGTCGACGTGGTGTTCGCGTTCCACGGCTACCCGGGCGCGATCCACCAGCTCGTGCACGGCCGGCCCGACGCCGACCGGTTCCGCGTGCGCGGCTTCATCGAGGAAGGCACCACCACGACGCCCTTCGACATGACCGTGCGCAACCGCGCCTCGCGCTACCACCTGGTGATGGACGCGATCAACAACGCCAAGCGGCTGCCCCGCGGCGCGACCGCGCTCAAGGAGTGGTGCGAGGCCCAGCTGACCCGGCACCAGGAGTACGTCGTCGAGCATCTGGAGGACATGCCCGAGGTCCGCGACTGGTCGCTCGGCGACTGGGCCGAGCGCGGCTGAACGGAGGTGGGTCGACCACCCGTTCGCGGGTGGTCGACCACGTCCGCGTCATGCCTTGAGCAGGTACCAGGCCGGCGCCGCCAGCACGAGCATCTGCGCCGCCTGCACCACGTCGAGCGCGACGCCGCCCAGCGCGAACACGCCGACGGTCAGCACGAGGAACGCCACCGGCAGCCAGCGCGGCACCGACCGGGCCCGCCACAGCGCGGCCATCAGCACCAGCGACCCGATCGTGAAGAGCAGGAACCCGGCCATCTGCAGGCCCATCAGGTGGCCGGGGTTGTCCTCGGCGAACGAGAGCAGCGCGGTGCCGGCGTCGGCCGGGATCGCCGCCGGCTCGGTGGCGTACCAGAAGACCGTGCCGGCCGCGACGATGCCGGCCGCGAACGCCACGCCGCCCAGCCCGGTGAGGAGCGCGCCGACGGTCGCCCACGCCGCCCCGCGGGCCGGAACGAGCAGGCACACCACGAGACCGGCCGTCACACCGACGACGCCGAGCGCCAGGCCGTCGAGGACGCTGCCGAGCCAGCCGGCGTCGCGGTTCGGCGCCAGGTCGGAGTACGAGAACGCGTCGCGTTCACCCCACGGCTGCCAGAGCACCATGGCGGCCACCACGACCGCGCCCAGCGCGAGCAGCGCCGACAGTAGGGCCACACGGCCGCGGCCGGTGGTGACGGGGGTGAGGGTCTCGGTGGACATCGGTTCCTCCTGCGGATGGGTGCGGATGTCCGAACCGTAGGGACGCGGCGGCGGCCGGCCATCGGTGCCGACCCGGGAGGTCGGCTCCGTACCAGTACGGATCCTTTCCGGGCGGCGCGGCCTTACAGTGCCGTCATGAGACGCGTCGCCCTCGCGACCGCGCTGCTCACGGGTGCCGTGCTCGGCGTGACCGGCGTGCTCGCCGCCCGTGCGCCGGTACCGGCGGTCTGGATCTACCTCGGCCTCGTGGTGGCCGTCGCGCCCGCCTCGGCGGTGCTCGGCGTGGTCATCGCGCGGCGCCGGCCCGGCAACGTGGTCGGCCTCCTGCTGACGCTCGTCGGACTCACGGTCGCGCTCAACGGCGGCCGGGACGTGGCGTGGTGGTACGTCGCCGAGACCCGGCCGGACACGCTGCCGTCGCTCGATTGGCTCGCCGCCGCGGTCGACCAGAGCGCCGTCTGGATCTTCATCGCCGTCGGGCTCCTGCTGCTGTACTTCCCGGACGGGCGGCTGCCCGGTCCGCGGTGGCGGTGGATCCCGCCGACGCTCGTCGCGTGCGCGGTGCTCGACCAGGTCGCCACGGCGTTCGACACGTTCCCGTTCCGGGCACCGATGGAGGACGTGCCGCGTCCGTGGCCGCCACTGCCGCTGGCGCTCCAGGTGCCGGCGCTGGCCGTGTTCGTGCTCCAGCTGGTGCTGGTCCTGGCGTGCGCGGCGTCGCTGGTGGTGCGGTTCCGGCGGTCCGACGCGGTGCGCCGCGCGCAGATCAAGTGGCTGGCGCTGGCCGGCATGGCGATCCCGCTCTACCCGGTGGGATGCCTGCTGGAGATCCTGCTGTGGGGCCGTCCACTGTGGATGAGCGCCGCGATCGGGTTCGCCGGCCTGGTCGGTATCCCGGTGGCGACCGCCGTCGCGATGCTGCGGCACGACCTGTACGACGTCGACCGGGCGCTCGCCGCGACCGTGACCTACGGGCTGGTGTCCACGACGCTCGTCCTGATCTACGCGGTGAGCTCGGTGGTCGGCGGGGTCGTGCTCGGCCGCGACTCGGCCGTCGCCGCGGCCGTGGCCACCGCGGTGTGCGCGGTCGCGTTGACCCCGTTGCGTACCCGGCTGCAGCGCGCCGTCGACCGGCGGCTGTACCCGGTGCGGCTGGCCGCGTTGGCCGCCGTCGAGGCGCTCGGCCGCGACACCCGCGCCGGCCGGTCGCGGCCGGAACGGCTGGAGGCCGTGCTGCGCGACGCGGTGCGCGACCCGGACCTGCGGGTCGGCTACCGGGTGCCGGGCGACACCGGGTACGTCGACATCGACGGCGCGCCGGTTCCCGCCCACGGGGCCGTCGGCGTCGAGCTTGGCGGCGAGCCGATCGGGGTGCTCCGGGCGTCGGCGCACGTGCGTCCCGAGCTGCTGCGCCAGCTGGCCGGGTCGGCGGCGACGCTGGTCGAGGTGGTCCGGCTGCGGCTGGAGGTCGCGCGGGCGCTGCGCGAGGTCGAGTCGAGCCGCGCGCGGTTGGTGCAGGCGGGGGACGCCGAACGGCGCAAGCTGGAACGGGACCTGCACGACGGCGCGCAGCAGCGGCTGGTGTCGCTCGGCATGGCGTTCCGGCTCGCGCAGCGGCACCTCGACGACGGCACCGTCGACGTGAACGGCCTCCTCGACCAGGGCGTCGCCGAGCTGGGTACGGCGCTGGCCGAGCTGCGCCGGATCGCCTACGGCCTGCGTCCCGGACGCCTCGACGACGGCCTCGACGCCGCGCTCGCCGAACTGGTACGCACGGTTCCCCTCGCGATCGACCTCGACGTGTGCGCGTTCTCCAGAGGGGATGCGCTACCCGACGACATCGCCACCACCGCCTACTACGTGGTGAGCGAGGCGGTGACCAACGCGGTCAAGCACGCCGACGCCGGCCGGATCGGGCTGCGGGTCAGCCGCGACGACGGCCGGCTGCTGGTGAGCGTCAGCGACGACGGGTGCGGCGGCGCGAGCCTGTCGACCCGCTCGACCATCGCCGACCGGGTGGCGGCGCTCGGGGGAACGCTGCGGGTCCACAGCCCGCACGGCCGGGGGACCACCGTGGAGGCGGAGCTGCCGTGCGCATCGTGATCGGCGAGGACTCGGCGCTGTTCCGGGAAGGGCTCGCGAAGCTGCTCACCGACGCCGGTCACGAGATCGTCGCCAGGGCCGACGACGCGCCGTCGCTCGTCGCGTCCGTTCTCGAACACCGCCCGGACCTGGCCATCATCGACATCCGCATGCCGCCCGACCGTACCGACGACGGCGCCCGCGCCGCCCGGCACCTGCGCGCGCACGACGCGCGCCTGGGCATCGTGCTGCTGTCGCAGCACCTGGAGACGCGGTACTCGGTCGACCTCGCCACCCACGGCCACTTCGGCTACCTGCTCAAGGACCGCGTGTTCGACGTCGACGACTTCCTCGACGCGCTGCGGCGCGTGGCCGCCGGCGGCTCGGCGCTCGATCCGGAGGTGGTCACCGGCCTGCTGCGTCCGCGCCGCGACGACCCGCTCGCGGCGCTGACGGCCCGCGAACGCGAGGTGCTCGCACTGATCGCGGAGGGCCGCACCAACCGGGCGATCGCGCGGCGGCTGTGGCTGACCGACCGCACGGTGGAGACCCACGTCGGCAGCATCATGACCAAGCTCGGCCTCGTTGACAGTGACGAGGACAACCGCCGCGTGCTGGCGGTGCTGGCGTATCTGGGTCCGCGATGACTCTCCGAAAGGGGTCCGCATGAAGCTGGCAATCCGGGCCGGTCGGCTCTTCGACGGCGTCGCCGCCGAGCCGGTCGAGCACCCTGTCGTGCTGGTCGACGGTGGACGCATCGTCGCCGTCGGGTCCGGTACCGAGCCACCGGCGGAGGCGGAGGTGGTCGACCTCGGCGCGGCCACCCTGGTGCCCGGCTTCGTCGACTCGCACGTCCACCTGGTCTTCGACGCGTCGACGGACCCCGTCAGCAGGCTCTCCGACCTCGACGACGACCTGCTGCTCGACGAGATGCGGGCGCGGGCCCGCCAGGCGTTGGCGGCCGGCATCACCACGGTCCGCGACCTCGGCGACCGCGGGTACCTGAGCCTGCGCCTGCGCGACGAGCTGGCCGCCGACCCGACCGCCGGCCCGCAGGTGCTCGCCGCCGGCCCGCCGATCACCACCGGCCGGGGGCACTGCTGGTTCCTCGGCGGCGAGACCACCGGCGGACCCGACGCGGTCCGGGCCGCGGTGCGCGAGCGCGCCGCGCGCGGCGTCGACGTGGTCAAGCTGATGGCGACCGGCGGCGAGCTGACCCCGGGCACGTCGTCGCACCTGGCCCAGTTCGCCGTCGACGAGCTGGCGGCCGCGGTCGACGAGGCGCACCGGCTGGGCCTGCCGACCACCGCGCACGCCCACGGCGCGACCGGCATCGCCAACGCGGTCGCCGCCGGCGTCGACATGATCGAGCACGGCACGTTCATGACCGCCGACAGCATCGAGCCCGACCCGGCGCTGATCGCGGCGATCGCCGAGGCCGGCATCCCGATCGGCGCGACCGTGGCGCAGAAGCCGAAGCCCGGGGTCACGCCGCCGCCGCGCATCCTCAAGCTGCTGCCGCTGATCGTCGGGCTGTTCCGCGAGTTCCGCGCGGCCGGGATCCCGATCGTGTGCAGCAGCGACTTCGGCATCGGGCCGCTGAAGGAACCGGACTGCCTGCCGTACGGCCCGACCCAGCTGGTGACGTTCCTCGGCGACGCGCCGGCCGACGCGCTGCGGGCGGTCACCTCGCTGGCCGCGGACGCCTGCGGGCTCGGCGACCGCAAGGGCCGCCTCGCCGCCGGGTTCGACGCCGACGTGGTCGCCGTCGACGGCGACCCGCTGGCGGACCCGGCGGCGCTGACCGCCGTGACCGCGGTGTTCCGGGCCGGTGTCCGGGTGCCCCTACCCCGGTAGGCGCGCGGCGATCTTGGACGGTAGTGCATCGATTGGCGG
>NZ_BOPH01000114.1 GCF_016863655.1 Virgisporangium ochraceum | reverse complement strand
CCTACGACGAACGCGTCGACCGCCTGATCGCGAGCATGTGACCGAGCCCCCCGACCACGCGGCGGCGCGGCCCGGCTTCTGGCAGCGCCGCCGCGACAGGTTCGTGGCCGAGATCCACCGCAACCGCGAGGGCGGGCACAAGGTGCCGACGTGGCTCCTGGCGGCAGCCCTGCTGGCCATGGTCGCGTTGTGGGCCGCGCTGATCCTCCTGTCCTGACCCCACCCGTCCGCGATCTTGGACACTTGTACATCGAATTCGATGCACGAATGTCCAAGATCGCGGGGGAGAGGGGGTCACAGGAGCAGGGCGGCGTGGCGGCCGGCCGCGGCGGCGGACAGGAAGTAGGCGTGGTCGGCGTCCAGGCCCCGGCCCATCGTCGACAGCTTCACGGGAAGCGCGCGGAGCGCCTCGTCCAGGCCGCCGACCGGGATCTCCACCACGCGGTGCAGGGAGGTCAGCGGCTTCAGGGCCTCGGTCACCCCCAGCGCGGGATCGAGGCCGGCCGGGATCACCAGGTCGGCGGGGGACAGGGCGACCCGTCCGTACGCGGTCAGGCTGTGGTGGGACACGCCGCGGTGCCGCGGGCGCGGGTCGGCGTCGGAGATTCTCAGCGACGCGACGGGCCGGCCGCCCAGGGCGCCCACGGCGTTCACCGCCTCGCCGGCGTCGACGCCGGAGAAGCCCCACGCTGTGCCGGTCCCCAGGTTGCCCGGACCCTGGGCGACCACGGTGACCTCCGCGCGGAGCCCGGCCACGGCGGCGAGCAGGCCGGCGTGCAGGTTGGTGGCCTCGAGGTCGCCGCCGAACGCCTGCCCGGTGGTCACCGTGCCGACCAGCAGTGGGCGCAGCGCCGAGAGCGTGCGGGAGAACCAGGCCGGCAGGGCGCCGCCGTCGGTCATCACGTAGGCGACCCGGGTGGACGGGCGGGTGGCGAGCACCCCGGCGAGCACGGCCGGTAACGCGGAGTGCAGGTCGGCGACCACGACGGGGGCGCCGGCCAGGTCGTCGGCCGCCGACAGCTCACCCCGCAGCGGCGACGCCTCCTCGTCGGCGGCCAGGACCACCGCCTGTAACGGTGTGTACCGGGCCTTCACCGCGTGGCCGGTGAACCGGCCGTCGGGGGGCAGCCGGTCGGGGAGGGCGACGACCATCGCGTATCCGCCGGTCCCGAGGCCGAGGGAGAGCGCGTTCACGTTGAGGAGCACCCGGTCGCCGACGATCGGCGTCCCGACCATTGCGGGATATGCCAGACCACGGACAGTGACCCCTTCGACACTTATGTCGACTTCCAGGGCACCGTTCCAGGAGCGGCCGACGGAAATCACGGTGCCCGAGCGCCAATGAATCACGATGGTCACGCTAAGGCACGCGTGGCCGCCCCTATTTGGCCGCCCGCGCTGCTAGCGTCGACGGGTGTCCCGCGGCCGTACCGAGCGCCTCGTCAACCTGGTCATCTGCCTGTTGTCGACGCGTCGGTTCCTGACCGCCGCGCAGATCGCGGCGACGGTACCCGGCTACGAGCACAACCCCGACGATCCACGCGAACACGACGCCTTCCAGCGCAAGTTCGAGCGTGACAAGGCCGAGCTGCGCGACCTGGGCGTCCCGCTGGAGACCGGCACCGCGAGCGTGTTCGACACCGAGCCCGGCTACCGCATCGCCCGGCGCGAGTACGCGCTGCCCGACATCCACCTCGAGCCGGAGGAGGCCGCGGCCGTCGGCATCGCCGCCCGGCTGTGGCGCCACGCCGGGCTGGCCGCGGCCGCGAGTTCGGGGCTCACCAAGCTGCGGGCGGCCGGTGTCGAGGTCGACCCGACGACGACGCTGGGTGTCGAGCCGGTGGTCACCGTCGACCCGGCGTTCGAGCCGCTCACCGCGGCGGTGCGGGCCCGCCAGCCGGTCAGCTTCGACTACCACCCGCCGGAGCGGGACACCACCACGACCCGCAAGTTGCAGCCGTGGGGCGTCGTCTGCTGGCGCGGCAAGTGGTACGTCGTCGGTCACGACCTCGACCGCAAGGCCGCCCGCTGCTTCCGCCTGAGCCGCATCGTCGGCGGCGTACGCCGGTCGGGCCGTGCCGGGGCGTACGAGCCGCCGGCCGACGTCGACCTGATCAGCTACGTGGCGCGGTTCTCCGGTCCGGTCGAGCGCACGCACCGGGCGACGCTGCTGGTGAAGCCCGGTCGGGCGGCGGGGGTGCGCCGGTGGGCCACCGAGGTCGTGCCCGGCCCGCAGGGCGACCGCGTGGTGCTGCCGTTCGCCGAGGCGGACTCGTTCGCCGGCTGGCTGGTCGGCTACGGCGCCGACGTCCTCGTCCTCGACCCGCCCGTCCTGCGCGACCGGGTGATCGCCCGGCTGGAGGAGATCTCCGCCGGGCACCCGGTGGTCGCGCCGGCGCAGCGCCGCGAGATGTCGTTCGGGGGACGCACGTGAGCAGCACGGACCGGGTCGGGCGGCTCTTGAACCTGGTGCCGTACCTGCTGGCCCGGCCGGGGATCCCGGTCGAGGAGGCGGCGGGCGACCTCGGCGTGTCCGACCGGCAGCTGCGCGACGACCTCGAGCTGCTCTGGATGTGCGGGCTGCCCGGCTACGGTCCCGGCGACCTCATCGACATGGCCCTCGACGGCGACCGGGTGACGATCACCTACGACGCCGGCATCGACCGGCCGCTGCGGCTGAACCAGGAGGAGGCCCTCGCCCTGATCGTCGCGCTGCGGATGCTCACCGAAACCCCGGGCGTCGGCCACCGGGAGGCGATCGAGCGGGCGCTGGCCAAGCTGGAGAGCGCGGCGGGGGAGTTCGCCGAGGCGCCGGTGGCGGTGCGGTTGGCCGGCAACGCCGACCGGCTCGAGGAGTTCCGCGGGGTCGTCCAGCGCGGCCGGGCGCTGCGGATCACCTACTACACCGCGACCCGCGACGAGACCACCGACCGGGTCGTCGACCCGATGCGGGTGCTGGTCGTCGGCGGCAAGGCCTACCTCGAGGCGTGGTGCCGGCGGGCCGAGGCCGTCCGGATGTTCCGCATCGACCGCATCGACGCCTACACCGAGACCGAGGAGGCGGCCGCCCCGCCGCCGCAGGCGCGCCCGACCGACGTCAGCGACGGCGTGTTCCAGCCGACGCCGGACCTGCCGCTGGTGCAGCTGCGGGTGGGCCGGTCGGCCCGCTGGATCACCGAGTACTACCCGTGCGAGGAGGTCCAGCGCGAGCGGGACCACTGGCTGGTGTCGCTGCGGGCGGCCGACCTGGGCTGGGCCCGCCGCCTGGTGCTGGGGCTGGGTCCGGAGGTCGCGGTGGTCGCGCCGCCGGAGCTGGTCGCGGTGGTCGGCGGGGAGGCGCGGGCGGCGTTGGACGCGTACGCGGCGATCCCGGCGGCCGAGAGCACCGTGCACTAGGGTTTCCGTCGTGACGTGGTGGATCTCCGGCGGAATCGTCGTCCTGGGCCTGCTGGTGCTGGTGGTGGCCGTGAGCCTGCTGCTCGCCCGGATGAAGCGGCTGCGCCGCGTCCAGCGTTCGCTCGAGGTGCGCCTCCACCAGGCACAGCAGATGCAGGAGCCGGTGCTGGCGTTGCAGAAGCGCGCCGAGGAGATGCAGGAGACGGTGCTGGGCATCCAGGAGCGGATGGAGGCCCGCGCGGCGCGCAAGGCGGCCGCCGAGGCGAGCTGAGTTCGTGTTGCGGCAACCGCGGTGCTGGCGCTGCGCGGCGTCAGCCGTAGGATGGTCGGGAACCTGAACGCAAGTACGTGACGATGTGAGGTGGATTCCATGGGCGCACTCAAGCCCTGGCACATCATTGTCCTTGTCGTTGTGCTGATCCTCCTCTTCGGCGCGAAGCGACTTCCCGACGCGGCCCGTGGGCTGGGCCGGTCCCTGCGGATCATCAAGGCCGAGACCCGCGGTCTGGCCGACGACGACGTGCAGGCCAAGGCCGAGGCCCAGCAGACCGGTCGCACGCCGCTGACCAAGGACGACCAGCCCGCCCCGCCGCCGCCGGTCACCGACCCGGTCGAGCGCGCGCGCGAACGGTAACCGGTGCGTCTGGCGCTCCCCGGCCGGCGTAGGAAGAAGCAGTTCGAACGGGCCGCCGACGGCTCCATGACGCTCATGGAGCACCTGTACGAGCTGCGTGACCGGCTGTTCAAGGCGTGCCTGGCCGTGCTGGCCGGGATGATCGGCGGCTGGTTTCTCGCGGGACCCGTGCAGAAGCTCCTCCAGCAGCCGTACATGGACTACTGCACGTCGCACCAGGCGAAGCAGATCGCTGCCAACGGCGGGGTGCTGCCCGACAACGCCAAGGCGTGCGAGTTCCTCGTGCTCGGGGTCGGCGACCCGCTGCTCCTCCAGCTGAAGATCACGATGTGGGTCGGGCTGATCATCGCGGCGCCGCTGTGGATGTACCAGCTGTGGGCGTTCATCGCGCCCGGCCTGCACCGGCACGAGCGGCGGTGGACGTACGCGTTCGCCGCCGCGGCGGCGCCGCTGTTCGCGCTGGGCGCGGTGCTGGCGTACTTCGTGGTGGCGTTCGGCCTGGAGTTCCTGCTGCAGTTCGCCGGCGACAACACCGGCAACGCGATCGAGCTGCTGCGCTACATCGACTTCGTCACCGGCATGATGCTGGTGTTCGGTGTGGCGTTCGAGTTCCCACTGGGGATCCTGCTGCTCAACGTGGCCGGAGTGGTCGGCGCGAAGAAGCTGCTCAGCTGGTGGCGGGTCATCGTGTTCGCGTTCTTCGTGTTCGCGGCGGTGGCGACCCCCACCGGTGACCCGTTCGGGATGACGGCGTTCGCGCTGGCGCTGTCGGGCCTGTACTTCGGCGCGGTGGGTCTCGCGTTCCTCAACGACCGGCGTCGCGCCCGCAAGCGCGCGGAGGAGTACGGGAACGTCGGCGACGACGAGATCTCGCCGCTGGAGTTCGACTCGGCGTCGGTCGACGAGGTCGACCCGGTCGCGCAGCCCGAGGCGGTCACCGCGTCCGGGCCGGTGACGGCGTCGGGGGCGATCACCGCGTCGGAGCCGATCACGGCGTCCGGTGCGATCGGCACCGACACCATCGACGCGCCGCGGCCGCTCGACCGCCGGTACGACGACGTGACCTGACCGGAACACCCGGAGGCGTCCGGGGGATCATGCGGTGGGCCCGGCGGCACTACGCTGTCGCCGTGGCCACCCCCGACGCCCACGCGGCTGCCATCCGGCCGCTCGCGGTCACGCTCGACCAGTCCGTCGCCGTCCTCGCGAACCCGTCGGCCGGGCGCGGTCGCCACGCCGGCACGTTCGACGAGGTCCTGCAGCGGTTGCGGGCCGCGGGCCACGCGGTGCGGGTCCTCGACACGCCCAGCCGTGACGCGGCGCTGGCCGCCGCGCGCGAGGCCGTGCACGACGGCGTCGCGGCCCTGGTGGCGGTCGGCGGTGACGGCACGATGCACCTGGCGCTGCAGGCGGTGGCCGGCACGTCGACCCCGCTCGGGGTGGTGCCGGCGGGCACCGGCAACGACTTCGCCACCGAGGTCGGCGTGCCCACCGACCCACTGGCCGCGGCCGCCGCGATCGCGCGGGGCCTCGCCGCCGGCCAGGGCCGGGCGTTCGACCTGGCCCGCATGACCGCGCCCGGATCCACCGACCCCACCTGGTTCGGCGCGGTGCTCGGCGCCGGGTTCGACGCGGTCGTCAACGAGCGGGCCAACCGCATGCGGTGGCCGCGCGGTCCGCGCCGGTACGACGTGGCGATCATGGCCGAGCTGGCGCGGCTGCGGGCCCGCACGTACTCGGTGACCCTCGACGGCGTCGCCAGCGAGGAGCCGGCGATCCTGGTCGCGGTCGGCAACACCGCCAGCTACGGCGGCGGGCTGCGGGTCTGCCCGGACGCCGACCCCACCGACGGCCTGCTCGACGTGGTCATCGGGCGGCCGATGTCGCGGTGGACGGTCACCCGGCTCAAGCCGCGCCTGTACGCCGGCACCCACGTGAACGACCCGCTGGTGGTGCAGCACCGGGCCCGCGAGGTGGTGCTGGCCGCCGAGGGCATCACCACCTACGCCGACGGCGAGCGGGCGCTGCCGCTGCCGGTCTCCATCACCGCGGTGCCGGGGGCGCTCACGCTGGTGGGCTGACGCCGCGGCCTCAGGTGATGAAGCGGCTGACCAGCACCCGCAGGTTCTCCGCCGTGCCGCTGAGGGTCCGCGCGGTGACCTGTGAGGAGCCGGCGGCCCGGTTGACCCGCTGCGCGCCGTCGGCGAGGCTGCCGATGTTCGCCGCGATGGTCTCGGTGCTCCCGGCGGCCTCCGACACCGACCGGTTGATCTCCCCGGTGGTGGCGGTCTGCTCCTCGACGGCCGAGGCGATCGTGGTCTGGTAGTCCGAGATCTCCTGGATGACACCGGTGATCTCGCCGATCGCGGTCGTGGTGGCCGCGGTGTGGGAGTGGATCGCCTCGATCCGCTTCGCGATGTCGTCGGTGGCCCGCGCGGTCTCCTGGGCGAGGTCCTTCACCTCGCCGGCGACCACAGCGAAGCCCTTGCCGGTCTCGCCGGCGCGGGCGGCCTCGATCGTCGCGTTCAGCGCGAGGAGGTTGGTCTGCTCGGCGATGCTCGTGATCGTCTTGAGCACCGTGGCGATCTCGTCCGACGCGGCGCCGAGGTCGGCGACCACGGTGGCGGTGCTGGCCGCGGTGGAGACCGCGCTGCCGGCCACCTCGGCGGCCCGGCTGGCGGTCTGCGCGATCTCGGCGATCGCGACGGTCATCTCCTCGGCGGCGGTGGCGACGGTCTGGACGCTGTTCGACACCTCGGCCGCCGCACCGGCGGTGACCTCCGCCTGCCGGCTCGACGCCGCGGCCTCGGTGGCGGTCTGCGCCGACAGGTCGGTCAGCTCGGTCGACGCTGTCGTGAGGGTCGCGCCGGCCGCGGAGATCGCGGTGACCGTCTCCCGCATCGCCTCGGCGGCCAGGTTGAGCGCCTCGCCGAGCTGGGAGAGCTCGTCGGTGCCGCGGCTGTCGACGGCGATGGTCAGGTCGCCCTGCGCGAGCCGGTTCAGCGCGGCGACGACGGCCCGCAGCGGTCGCAGGATCGACCGGATGATCAGGACGCCGCCGACGACCAGCAGCAGCGTGACCAGCAGCGGGATGAGGAACATCAGCACGGTGGCGCGGGCCACCGCGCGGTCGCCGGCCGCCGCACCGGCACCGATCTCGGCGACGGCGCCGTCCTCGAGCGCGGTGAGCTGCTCGAAGATCCGGTCCTCGAGCGGCCCGAGCACGGTGTTCGACGCCTGGGCGGCCTCGGCCGCGCGGCCGGCCCGCACCAGCGCGACCACCTTCTCGCCCTCGCTCTGGTACTGCGCGTCGAGCGTGGTGATGGTGTCGAGCGCCGACCGTTCGGCGGCGGAGACGCTCAGCGCCCGGTAGGCGGCGAGCCACCGCTGGAACTCCTCGTGGCTCCCGGTCCACTGGTCGACGAACCCCTGGTCGCCGCTCGCGACGAAGCTGCCGAGGTCGTCGGCCTGGCCGGTCTTGTGCACCTGCATCTCCAGCGCCGCCACGACCGACGGGTGGTCGTCGTCGACGACGCCGTCGAACGACCCGGCGAGCGAGTTCAGCGTGTAGCCGAGCGTCACCGAGGTCGCGAGCAGACCGACGACGGCCAGCCCGATCAGGGCGCCGAGCCTGCGCCCCACCGAGATCCGCATGGTGGTTCCCTCTCCGCGGCGGACGCGTCAGGTGCGGAACCCGCCGACGAGGGTCTGCAGCTCGCTGGCCATGCGGGCGAGGTCGCTGCTGGAGCGTTCGGCCTCGGCGACGCTCTCCGTGGTGTGCTGGGCCGCGCTCGCGAGGCTCTCGACGCCGCTGGTGATCTCGCCGACGCCGAGCGCGGCCGAGCTGACGTTGCGGTTCATCTCGTTCGTGGTGGCGGTCTGTTCCTCGACCGCCGAGGCGATCGTGGTCTGGTAGTCGCTGATCTCGTTGATCACCGTGCTGATCTCGCCGATGGCCATGATCGCGGTCTGCGTGTCGGCCTGGATCGCGTTGACCCGCGAGCTGATGTCCTCGGTGGCCCGCGCGGTCTCCTGGGCCAGCTCCTTGACCTCGCTGGCCACGACCGCGAAGCCCTTGCCGGCCGCGCCGGCGCGGGCGGCCTCGATGGTGGCGTTCAGCGCGAGCAGGTTGGTCTGCTCGGCGATGCTCGTGATGAGCTTGATGACGTTGCCGATCTCGGCCGACGAGGTGCCGAGCTCGCTGACGGTCTGGTTGGTCTTCTCGGCGGCGCCCACGGCCTGGGCGGCGACCCGGGCGGCCTCGGCGGCGTTGGTGCTGATCTCGCGGATGGCCGCGCCCATCTCCTCCGAGCCGGCCGAGATGACCTGGACGTTGCGGTTGACCTCGTCGGCGGCGTTCGAGACGACGCCGGCCTGGCGGCTCGCGGCGTCGGCGTTGCCGGCGATCTGCGCGCTCGTCGCCGACAGCTGCTCGGCGGCCGCGGCCAGCGACTGCGACGCGTCGGTGAGCGCGGAGACCGTGGTGCGCATGCTGCCGGAGGCCCGGTTCAGCGCGCCGGCCATGGTGCCCACCTCGTCACGCGAGCGCACCGTGACCACGCTGCGCAGGTCACCGTCGGCCATCTTGCCGAGGCTGTCGACGACCTCCGACAGCGGACGGGTGATCCGCCGGATCGTCACGAACCCGAGCAGGACGGCGACGGCCGCGCCGACGAGGAACACGGTCACCATGAGGGTGAGGCTGCTCTTGTAGGTGCTGTTGGCGGCGGCGGACGCCTCGGCGGCGCTGTTCGCCTCGTACTCGGTGAGCTTGTCGAAGCCGTCGTTGACCTGGTCGACCAGCGGCGCGGCCTGGGTGTTGAAGGTCGCCTCGAACGCGGCGTTGTCCGAACGCTCCGCCGCCGGGATCAGCTGCTCGGAGCGGACCTTGCGGTAGGCGACGAGCGCGGTCCTCAGGCTGTCGATGTATCCCTGCTGCTCCGGGCTCAGGCCGAGGTCCTCGTAGGCCTTCAGGGCCCCGTCCAGCTCCGCGGCCGCCGCCTCAAGCTCCTGCTTCTTCCGCGCGGTGGCCTCCGGCGTCGACGCGATGTTCATCATCGCGATGGTGATGATGGTGTCGTCGAAGAGACCCTGCGCGAGAGCCAGTTGCTTGACGGGCTTGAGGTTCTCCTCGTAGATCTCCGTCGCCCTGGCGTCGACGTCGCGCAGCCCCAGGCCTCCGAACAGGGCGACCGCGCCGCAGGCGAGGATGGACACCACGAGCGTGAGTGCGATCTTGGAACCGACCCGCAGGTCGGAGAACCAGTTGGTCCACCGACGTGGGGCACTGCCGTCCACCGGTCCGCCGCCCATGCCTGGTCCCCTCTCACCGAGACGTTACCTTTGCCTATTCTGCCGTTTACGCCCGAACTTGAGGTCTTTTCTCACCTTGCTGCGACCGGGTGCGGGATGGGAGCAACCTTTCGGTGCCGGACGGGGTCGTGTGGACGAAGGGTCGACAGTCCCGGCGACGAACGGTGGGCTATGACAACGTCGGAGGCCGACTTCCGGCATTTCGTGGACGCGCGGTACGCGGACCTCCTGCGCCTGGCGTACGCCCTGACCGGGTCGGCGCACGACGCCGAGGACCTGGTGCAGGGCTCCCTGGTGAAGGTGATGCGGCGCTGGAAGCGGGTGGAGGACCCGATGGCCTACCTGCGTCGAACCATGATCAACCAGCGGACGAGCGGCTGGCGGCGGCTGCGCCGGCGCGAGATCGTCACCGACGCGCCGCCCGACAGCCCGGTGACCGACGCCGCCGACGAGGTCGCCGACCGGCTGACCGTGCTTCGCGCCCTGGGTGGCCTGCCGCCCCGGATGCGGGCGGCGGTCGCGCTGCGGTACGTGGCCGACCTGTCCGAGGTCGACACGGCGGCCGTCCTCGGATGCTCCGTCGGCACCGTGAAAAGCCAGACCTCGAAGGGTCTCGCGCGGCTACGGGACGCGCTGGAACCGTCGACGCGCGTGAGCACCGGGAGGCACCAGTGACACCGGACGACCGGCCCGGCCGGGGCCAGATGGACGACCGGCTCGGCCGGGCTCTGATCACGATCGGCGACGCCCTGCGCCCTGCGCCCGACCCGTACGGGCGCGTACTGGCCCGGCGTCGCCGGTCCACCCGGCGCCGGCTCGTCGCCGTCGCGGCGGCGGCTCTGACGCTCGCGCTCGGCGTCACCGCGACCGCGGCCGGGTGGACACGGCCCGACACCCCGCCGGCGCAGAGCGAGTCGGACCGGCAGTTCGCGAACGCCAACGCTTGGGCGGGCCGGCTCGCCGATGGCCCCACGCACGGCGCCGTCGGCGCCGACGCCGCCTACGTCGAAGCCCTCGCCGCCGGGATGATGCGCAACTGGCGCGAGGGTCGGTACGACGTCGAACGGCTGTCCGTGGACCGGGTGACGGTGCCGTTCGTCGACGACGTGGGCCCGTACCGGCTGGCGCTTGTCGTCATGGTGCTCACGAGACCCGACGAGCGGGGTTGGCCGTACGCCAGCGCATGGCTGTACGGCGACCGTGGTGCGCCCGCCGCCGCGCTCACCGAGGATGCCCGGATCGGCCACGGCCTCGAGGCGTACTCGCACGTCTCGTACAGCTCCGCCGAGAACACGCCGACGGTGCACGTCGCCGTGGTGCCGCCGCAGTGCCGGTTCGCGACCACGACCACGCCGGCCGACCCCGACTGGACCCCGGAGCCGACCGGCTCGTTCATCGTGCGGACCGGACCGACCGAGCAGCGCGAGTGGTGGCAGGTCGACTGCAACGGCGGTGACGTCCGGGCCGAGCTTCCCGCTCCGAACCGCGGCCCGGGCGCCGGCTTCCCCACGGACGCCCAGGTCACCGAGTCCCGCGCCCACGAACGCGTCCCGTCGGCCACCGCCGACGTGCGGCGGTGCCTGCTGTCGGCCGCCCAGCCGGATCTGTACGCGCCCCTGGCCGGCCTGCCGTACGTGGTGTGGATCGGCGGGGCCGTCGGCGGGCAGCCGGAGGGTGGTGGACTCCCACCGGCCGACCGGGGCGCACTGACCGTCGCGCGCCTGGACAAGGGCGGCTGGACGGCGCAGGTCCTCACCGGCTGGTCGCAGGAGGCGGTCGCCTGGACGCCGACCCAGCGGTACGCGGTCACCGGCGACCCGACCCGGGCCGACTACACGTTCGTGCTGCGGCTGCGCCCGGACGCCCCGGAACACCTGGTACTGCCCAGTGCCGGAGCGACCCTGGTACGGGCCACCTACCGGGGGAGACCGGTGGCGGAGGCGCCGGTGACCGACGGCGCGGCGCGGCTGTCGGTACCTGTCCCGTTCGACGACGTGGAGGCCCTGGACGCGGCCGGCACGGTGGTGGGCCGCGGGGTCCCCGCGGAACCGCTGTCGACGTCGGACACCGGGGTCATCGACCGCTGGTGGGAGGACTGACGCTCCACGGCAGCCGGCGTCGTGACGGATCGGGCTCAGGGTCCCTCCATGTTCACGCATGGAGGGACCCGCCCCTACGGGCGGGCCATCGGTGCCGCCGGGGCCGCAGCCGTCTCGAGGGGACGCACGGTCGACGCGATCAGGGCCGCCAGGCCCAGCAGCGCCGCGACCACGACCAGTGCCCGGAGCACGGTGACCCGGTCGCCGAGGAAGCCGATCGCCGGCGGGCCGGCCAGGAACGCGCAGTATCCGATCGACGCGATGACGCTTACGCGGCCGGCCGCGCGCCGCGGGTCGTCGCCGCCCGCGCTCATCCCCACGGGGAAGCCCAGGGACGAGCCGAGACCCCACAGCAGGGTCCCGACGAAGGCGAGCCACGGCGACGGCGCGAACACGAACAGGACCACCCCGGCGATGCCGATCGCGGCGAGCGCCCGCACGACCGGGACGCGGCCGTACCGGTCGAGCAGGCCCGGTCCGAACCAGCGGCCGACGGTCATCGCGGTGAGGAACGCGGCGAAGGCCAGCGTGCCGAGCGCCGCCGAGACGTGGTGACCGTCGATCGCGGCGACGCTGATCCAGTCGTTGCCGACGCCCTCGGCGAACGCGAAGGCGAGGACGAACACGCCGATCAGCAGCGTGCGGGGCTCGCGCCAGGCGGTCAGGGCGCTGCCCCGCGGCTTCTCGTCGGCCCCGTCCGGCCCGTCGTCCACGACGTCGGGCAGGAACGCGCGGGTGTACCGGACGACGACGGCCACCACGACGACCGCGATCACGGTCAGGTGGGTGGCGACCGGCACGTCGAGGGCGACAGCTCCCGCGCCGAGCAGCGCGCCGGCCACCGTGCCGAGGCTGAAACCGGCGTGGAAGCGCGACATGATCGAGCGTCCCAGCTGCCCTTCGACGACCGTGCCCTGGACGTTCATCGCCACGTCCCAGGCGCCGTTGGCGAACCCGAGCAGGAACAGCCCGACGACGACCGGTACGACGCCCACCATCGAGCCCAGCGCCGCGGTGGTCAGGCCGACGCCGAGCAGCGCGGCCATCATGAGCACCGTGCGCGCCGACCCGATGCGGCTGACCACCAGGCCCGACAGCGGAAGCGCCAGCAGCGAACCGGCGGCGATCGCCAGCAGTACGAGGCCGAGGGCGGAGGGGCCGAGGTCGAGGCGGTCGCGGACCTGGGGGATCCGCGACGCCCAGCTCGCGAACGCGAAGCCGGACCCGATGAAGGCGGCGTAGGTCGCGGCGGTCGCGGCCCGTACGGCGGCGGAGGTCGGGGAGAGGGGGACGGACGGGGGCGGGGCGGAGCTCATATGTACGACAGTACACATCCGGTGGGTGGTGGTCCGTGTAACTCCGCTCACCCCGTGGCGGGCCGGTGCCACTCATACGTACGCTCGTACGCATGAGTGCTGAGGTGACCGGGCGCCGTCCGCGCCGGTACGACCCCGGACGGCGGGACCGTCTGGTCGACGCCGCGCTGGCGGTCATCGCCGAGCGGGGGGTGGCCGGCACGACCCACCGGGAGATCGCCCGGGTCGCGGACGTGCCGCTGGGCTCGATGACGTACCACTTCGCGTCGCTCGACGAGGTGCTCACCGAGGCGTTCACCCGGCACGCCGAACGGGCCGCCCGGGTCTTCGACGAGCGGATGGACGCCGCGGGAAACCGTGCCGAGGCCATCGAGGCCGTGGTGACGCTGGTCGCCGACGACCTGCTCGGCGCCGGCTCCGGTGCCGATCTCGTGCTGAGCGTGGAGCTGTACGTGGCGGCGGCCCGCAACCCGGCGCTGAAGGCGGTGACGCAGGCGTGGATGGCCCGCAGCCGCCGCGCCCTGGAACGCCACTTCGACCCGACGACGGCCCGCGAGCTCGACGCGCTGATCGAGGGGCTGGTGCTGCACAGCGCCCTGTCGACCGACCCGATGACGCCGGAGCAGATCCGGCACGCGATCGAGCGCTACCTGCGCTGACCGCCGCCGCCGGGTGCCGGCATCGGAGCAACCAGCCTAGCCTCCTAGGATGCCAAACGCGGTGTGCGCGGCGCCGCCACGGTGCTCCGCCGGACGGACGGCTTCCACGTGGGGCAGACGGTTATGCGTCGAGGAGGGGGAGGACGGCCGCGAGGCCGTGTTCG
Organism: Virgisporangium ochraceum; assembly: GCF_016863655.1. Classification (GTDB taxonomy): domain Bacteria; phylum Actinomycetota; class Actinomycetes; order Mycobacteriales; family Micromonosporaceae; genus Virgisporangium; species Virgisporangium ochraceum. Next base: position 21,662 of record NZ_BOPH01000114.1, on the reverse strand, counting down.
GCGCCGGCAGGGCTGACCGGGAGGATGAGGCACCGGCAGCCGGCCGAGACGGCTCCCGCGTCGGCCGGGGTGTCGCCGACCATCACCGTGTCGCGGGGGTCGACGCCCAGGTCCGCGCAGGCCGCCCGGAAGATCTCCGGCGCCGGCTTGCAGTGGCCGACCTCGTACGACAGGGCGTACGCGTCGACGAAGGGAGCCAGGCCGAGGCCCTCGGCGACCGGACGGACGTCGAAGCCGATGTTGCTCACCACCGCCACCCGCACGCCCGCCCCGTGGAGCCGGCGCAGCACCGGCACTGCGTCGGCGTAGGCGCGCCAGCCGTCGGGGGTGAGGAGGCGGTCGTAGAGGGCCGTGGGCAGGCCGTCGATGCCGGAGTCGACGCCGGCGGCCAGGGCCGTGTAGGCGGTGCGGTGGTCGTCCATGGTCAGGTCTCGGCGGTCCCAGGCGGTCCGCACCGACGGGGGTACGACGCTCGGCAGGGGACCGCCGGCGCGTCCCGCCAGGATCAGCTCGTCGGCCAGGCGTCGCGCGGCCGACGGCGTGAGGTCGGCGCCGAGTGCCGCCGCGGCGTTGAGCACCCAGTCGGTCGGCTCCTCGACCTGGGCGAGCGTTCCGTGGAAGTCGAAGAGGACGGCCTTCACAGGGGGCGAGGATACCCGCAGGCGTTCGTCACGGGCCTGACCTAGCCTTGGGGCATGACCTCCCCGGCCCAGCGGTACGCCGACTCCCGTGCCAGGGCCCTCGAAGCCAAAGAGCATCCGGCCTTCACCGAGTTCACGGCCGACCTCCCGTTCGAGCCCGACCCGTTCCAGGTCGACGCCTGCAAGTCCCTGGAGAAGGGCTCGGGCGTCCTCGTCTGCGCGCCCACCGGCGCGGGAAAGACCGTCGTCGGTGAGTTCGCGGTGTTCCTGGCCCTGCGGCAGGGGCGGAAGTGCTTCTACACCACGCCGATCAAGGCGTTGTCGAACCAGAAGTACAACGACCTCGTGCAGACCCACGGCGTCGACAAGGTGGGCCTGCTCACCGGCGACAACGCGATCAACGGCGACGCGCCCGTGGTGGTCATGACCACCGAGGTCCTGCGCAACATGCTGTACGCGGGCTCACCGGCCCTGACCGGCCTGAGCTACGTGGTCATGGACGAGGTTCACTACCTCGCCGACCGGTTCCGCGGCGCGGTGTGGGAGGAGGTGATCATCCACCTGCCCGAGTCGGTCACGCTGGTGTCCCTGTCCGCCACCGTCTCCAACGCCGAGGAGTTCGCTGACTGGCTGGTCACCGTGCGCGGCGAGACCGAGGTGGTGGTCACCGAGCACCGGCCCGTGCCGCTGTGGCAGCACATGCTCGTCGGCAAGCGGATGTTCGACCTGTTCCACGACCAGGAGGCGGCCGAGCACCACGAGGTCCACCCGGAGCTGCTGCGGTACACCCGCGAGCAACTCCGCCGCCTCGACTGGGTCGACGACCGGCGCGGCTACCGGTCGCGCCGCAAGGCGACGCCGCTGCGGTACGAGATCGTCGAGCGGCTCGACCGGGAAGGGCTGCTGCCGGCGATCCTGTTCATCTTCAGCCGCGCCGGCTGCGCGGCGGCCGTGCAGCAGTGCCTGGCCGCGGGCCTGCGGCTCAACGCGCCCGACGAACGCGCCGAGATCCGCGCGATCGTCGAGGAGCGCATCCGCGACATCCCGGCCGAGGACCTCAACGTGCTCGGCTACTGGGAGTGGCTCGACGGGCTCGAGCGCGGCCTCGCCGCCCACCACGCCGGCATGCTGCCGGTGTTCAAGGAGGTCGTCGAGGAGCTGTTCGTCCGCGGGCTGGTCAAGGCGGTGTTCGCGACCGAGACCCTGGCGCTGGGCATCAACATGCCGGCGCGCTGCGTGGTGCTGGAACGGCTGGTGAAGTTCAACGGCGAGCAGCACGCCGACCTGACGCCGGGGGAGTACACGCAGCTCACCGGCCGGGCCGGCCGCCGCGGCATCGACGTCGAGGGGCACGCGGTGGTGGTGTGGGCGCCGGAGGTCGACCCGCAGCACGTCGCCGGGCTCGCGTCGACGCGCACGTACCCGCTGAAGTCGAGCTTCCGGCCGTCGTACAACATGGCGGTCAACCTCGTCGGCAGCGTCGGCGCGTCCGCCGCCCGCGAGCTGCTGGAGAGCTCGTTCGCACAGTTCCAGGCCGACCGGTCGGTGGTCGGCATCGCGCGACAGGTGCAGAAGCACACCGAGGCGATGGACCAGTACGCGCGGTCGATGGCCTGCCACCTCGGCGACTTCGACGGGTACTTCAACGTGCGCATCGCGATCACCGAGCGGGAGCGCACGCTCGCCCGCGACGGCGCGGCGCAGCAGCGGGCCGCGGCGGTCGGCTCGCTGGAGCGGCTGCGGGTCGGCGACGTGATCCGGGTGCCGTCGGGCCGCCGCGCCGGGCTCGCGGTGGTGCTCGACCCGGGCACCGGCGGGTTCGGCGAACCGCGCCCGATGGTCCTCACCGAGGACCGCTGGGCCGGCCGCGTCGCCGCCACCGACTTCGCCGCGCCGGTGGAACCGTTGGCGCGCGTGCGGGTCCCGAAGCACTTCAACCCGCGGTCGCCGCAGGAACGCCGCGACCTCGCGGCGTCGCTGCGCAACGCCGCGAACGGCTCGGGTCTGACCGACCGGCGCGGTTCGGGTCGCGGTTTCGACCCGTCGAAGGGTGCGCGGCGTCAGCGTGGCAGGGGCGCGGCGGGACGCGGGGGAGCGGCCGACGACCCGCAGCTGGTCGAGTACCGGGCGGCGCTGCGGGCGCACCCGTGCCACGCGTGCCCCGACCGCGAGGAGCACGCGCGCTGGGCCGAGCGCCGCTGGCGGCTGCACCGCGAGACCGAGGGGCTGCGCGCCAAGGTGGCGGCGCGAACGGGGTCGCTGGCCCGCACGTTCGACAAGGTCTGCGGCCTGCTCGCCGACCGCGGCTATCTCGGCGCCGACGGGCAGGTCACCGACGCCGGCCGGATGCTGTCGCGGATCTGGACCGAGGCCGACCTGCTGGTCGCCGAGTGTCTCCGGTCGGGGATCTGGAAGGGGCTCGGGCCGGCGGATCTGGCCGCGGCCGTCTCCGTCGTCCTGTACGAGAGCCGCCGCGAGTCCGAGGAGCGGGCCTCGGCGCCGCGCGGACCGGTCGGCGACGCGATCGACGCGACGCGGGCGATCTGGGCGCGGCTCAGCGCCGACGAGGGCGACCGCGGCCTGACCCTGACCCGCGAACCCGACCTCGGCTTCGTCTGGCCGATGTACCGGTGGGCGCGCGGCGAGTCGCTGGCCAAGGTGCTGGCGAGCGCGCACGGCCTCGACGGTGACATGCCGGCCGGCGACTTCGTGCGGTGGGCGCGGCAGGTGCTCGACCTGCTCGGCCAGCTGTCCGAGGCCGGCGACGCGGAGCTGCGCAAAACCGCCCGGTCGGCGATGGACGCGGTCCGGCGCGGGGTGCTGGCGTACAGCGCGATGGCGTAGCCGGTCCCGGAAAATCGCCTTCCGGTACGGGCCGGCTAGCATGCCCGGCCGTGGAGTGGGTGTATCTCGCGTTTCCCGGGTTCCTGCTGGCCAGGGGGATCTTCCGGCCGCGGTACGTGCACGGGCCGGAGGAGCCGGCCGTCGCCGGGATGAACCGGCTGCGGGCGGGGGTGAGCCTGGTGACCGGGCTCGTGCTGTGGGCGGTCTACGGGTCCCTCGGGCCGGTCGACGCGTTCGTGCGCATGATCGTCATGTTCACGTTCTGCGGGGCGGCTGTCGTTCCGCTGTACCTGCTGCTGGTCGCCGTCATGGTGCTGGTCTCGCGCGACCGGCGGGAGACCTGGAGCCGCATGTGGCACGGCCCGGTGACCTCGATGCTGCTGCTCGGGGTGCTGCTGGGCGGCGCCTACCTGGTCACCAAGGCGGGCTTCACGCCGGACAACGCCAGCAGGCAGAACCCGCTCGTGGCACTGGTGATGTTCTATGTCGGCATCCAGCTGGCCCTCGCCGCGTTCACGATCCCGTACTACGCGTGGGTGCACGGGTACCGGGCCATCGACGGCAGCCCGCTCCTGCGTCCGCTGGTGATGCCGCTGTTCGCCTGGACGGCCGTGGTGGTCGACCGCCTGTACGGCAACTGGGAGGACACCGGGGTCCCGGACACGCTGGCGCTGGTGACGTCGGTGGGTGGCGCGGTCGTGGTGACGCTGCTGGCGGTGGCCGAGTACCGGATCGCCGCCCGGTACCACGGCATCGGGTTCCGGTCGGCACCGCCACCGCCGCTCGTGCCGGCCGACGGGAACGCGACGTCCTAATGCCGCCAGACGGCGCGGCCCGGACGGGGCAGGCTCGATCGCATGAGTGACGTGCGGTTTCTTCCGATCGACCCGGACCGGCTCGCGGCGATGCGTTCGGCGGGCGGGGACGAGTTCGGCAACCCGTGGACCCCGTTCGACGCCGAGGGCCGGGAGCCGCTGCGGTGCTGCCTGCGCGGGTCCGGCGCCGGCGAGCGGATCGCGTTGATCACGTACTCGCCGTGGACGGCGCCGTCGCCGTGGATGGAGGCCGGTCCGGTGTTCGTCCACGCCGACGCGTGCGCCGGCTACGCGACGACCGGGCGGTACCCGCCGGCGTTCCTCGACGGACGGCGGATGATCAACCCGTTCGACCACCACGGGGTCCGGGCCTACGACCACATCACGTTCGTCGGGCCGGGCGAGGACCACGAGGCGGCGGTCCGCGCCGTGCTGGCCCAGCCGTCGGTGGCGTTCGCGCACGTGCGCAGCGCGTCCGCCGGCTGCCTGATGTTCGAGGCGCGACCCGTCGGATCACCGTAATGTGAAAGGCATGGCAACGGCATCGACGATGCGTACGGCGGCATCGGCACTGCTCACCGCGGTCTCCGACGAGGTGCGGCAGAAGGTGCGCCTTCCGTTCGCCGACGGGCAGCGCCGGTGGATCGAGTACGTGCCGATGTCGCGTCCGGGCGCCTCCCTGTGCGAGCTCGGCACCGACGGCCGCAAGCTGGCGCACCGGCTGCTCGCCACCGCGCTCAGCCCGGCCGCCTACGCGCAGGCGATGGCCGTGATGGCGCTGGAGGAGGTCCTCGACCGGGCCGAGAACTGGCGCCGCGGCCGTCGCAGCGACGACTACTCCGTCGTGCTGTTCGGCGGCCCCGACGAGGGCGACATGTGGGGGTGGCGGTTCGAGGGCCACCACCTGTCGGTGTCGATGACCCTCGAGGGTGACCGGGTCGCGCCGACGCCGGTGTTCCTCGGCGCGAACCCGGCCCGTATGGGGCACGCGGGCGCGATGGTGCTGCGTCCGCTGGCACCGGAGGAGGACGTGGCGCGGGCGCTGCTGGCCGAGCTGGAGCCGAAGCACCGGTCGGCCGCGATCGTCGCCGACGAGCCGCCGCCGGACATCCGCAGCGGCCGGCGGGCCGACCTCGACCCCGACCTGCGCGCCGCCGGCGTCGCCGCGTCCGACCTGCCCCCGCGGGCACGCGAGCTGATGTGGCGGCTGCTGCACGTCTACCTGGGCCGGCTGCCGGCCGACCTGGCCGCGGCCGAGACCGCGCGGATCGACCTGGGCCGCCTGCACTTCGCCTGGGAGGGTTCTACCGAGCCGGGCGGGCGGCACTACTACCGGGTGCAGTCGCCGGACCTGCTGATCGAGTACGACAACCAGGACGACGGCGGCAACCACGCCCACACCGTGCTGCGCCGCCCCGGCGCCGACTTCGGCGACGACATCCTCGCGGAGCACCGGGCCACCTCCCACGCCTGACCGCGAGTGTCACCCGTGCGTGTGGTTACACGCCGGGTGCGAAGGGCGACACTCGAACGGTTCCGGTGTGCGTTCGGCGCACAGCCTTCGCGCCAGGCGTACACCGGCCGCGCGGAGTGCGAGGGAGGCTGGCGTGGACCCTGCGTCCGCCCGGGTGCCGGTCCAGCGTGACCGCACCGATCTGCGCGACCTGGGCGCGGTCGAGGACCTGATCTCCCAGCGGTACGTCAACCACCGGCCGCGCATGTCCGGCGGCTCCCGCGAGCTGGTGTTCCGCTCGCGGGCGGCCTGGGCCGCCGGGGTGACCGTCGACCGGATGACGTACGGGGCGTCGGTGTCGATCAGGGCCGACCCGTTCGACGCGATCCTGCTGATCGGCATGATCGACGGGCGCTTCGAGCTCACGGCGCGCGGCGAGCACGGCCGGGCCGGGCCGGGCGACTCCTTGCTGTACCCGCTCGGTGTTCCGCTCGGGATCTCCGTCGACCACATGAAGAGCGCCATCACGCAGCTGCCCGCGGAGGTGGTGACCCGGCTGGCGGGCCGGCTGGGGGTCGAGGCGGGGGAGTTCCGGCTCGACGGGATGGAGCCGGTGTCGCCGGCGATGAACCGGCACTGGCACGCGACGGCCGCGCTCGTGGCCCGCAGCTTCGAGGGTCCCCAGCCGGCCGTGGAGCACCCGCTGATCCTGGCCGGCGTGCTGGAGGCCGCCGCCGCGGCGGTGCTGGCGGTGTTCCCCAACTCCACGATGCGCGTCGACTACACCGGTACCGGCGCGGTCGCCCCGGCGGCGGTGCGGCGGGCGGTCGCGTACATCGACGCGAACGCCGGCCGGCCGGTGACGATCGAGGAGATCGCCGCGGCCAGCGGCGTCAAGGCCCGCGGCCTGCAGGCCGCGTTCGCCCGGCACCGCGGCACGTCGCCGACCGGGTACCTGCGCCGGGTCCGGATGGAGCGGGCGCACCGCGACCTGCAGAACGGCAACCGTACCGGCGGTGACACGGTGGCGGAGATCGCCCGCCGGTGGGGCTTCGCGGCACCGGGCCGGTTCGCCGTCGAGTACCGGCGGATCTTCGGCCGGTCACCCGGCGAGACGCTGGGGATCTGAGAGGGGGCCGCCCTGCACACCACGACGCTCGACCTCACCGGCACGGACGCCATCGACGACTTCCTGGTCAGCTGCTACGGCACGTCGATGAAGATCCGCCCGACCGACGACAGTCCGCACGTCTTCCGCCACCGGCGCACCGACGCCGGCGCGTTCGCCATCGAGACCGTCGACGTGCTCGACCACTTCCACCTCGACGCCGACCCGCTGCACCGGCTCGTGGTCACCCGCTCGTCGACGGCGCGGGTCGAGCGGCGCTGCGGCCGCTTCGACCGGCGGTACGGCCCGGGCGACGTGTTCCTCACGTCCGATCCCGACCTGTCGTACACCGCGACGTGGACCGGCGCGGTGTCGAACTGTGTCCTCGACCCCGGCCTGCTGGCCCGGGTCGCCGCCCCGGCGCCGGCCCGGCGACCGGAACCGATCCGGTTCACCAGCCTCGACCCGCGGACGCCCGCCGCCGGTGAGCACTGGTGGACCACCCACCGGTACGTGGCCGAGCTCATCGGCAACCCCGAGGCGGGGATGCCGCTGGTCGTGGACAGCGCGGCCCAGCTCCTCGCGTCGGTGGCGCTCGCGACGTTCCCGAACACCGCGCTCACCGACCCGACGATCGAGGATCGCCGGGACGCGTCGAGCGTCACGCTGCGGCGCGCGGTCGCGTACATCGACGACCACGCCGCGAGCGGGATCACCGTGGTCGACATCGCCGAGGCGGCGCACGTGAGCGTCCGCGCGGTGCAGCTGGCGTTCCGCCGGCACCTCGAGACGACCCCGATGGCGCACCTGCGCCGCGTCCGGCTCGACCACGCGCACCGCGCGCTGGTCGCCGCCGACCCCCGGCACACGACGATGGCCGCGGTCGCCGCGCAGTGGGGCTTCACCAACCACAGCCGGTTCACCGCGGTCTACCGCGCGACCTACGGGGTCCTGCCGAGCACGACCCTGCGCGGCGCCTGACGCGCTTCGCGCAGGAGTGCGCAATGGAGACAGCCATGTGCGCTCAGCGCACTAGTTGATCCACCCGCGTACGCCGATGCTGTGCGGTGTGTCGACACCTCGGCGTGGCGCCGCCGCGCGGTGGGAGCCCGCCGGCGACGGCGGCGAGCGCTTCGTCATCGACGGCGACCTGGACTACTCGGCGCACGAACACGTCCGGCAGACGCTGTGGACGCGCGCGCCCGGCTCGGTGCGGCGGGTGGACATCGACCTCGGCGGGGTCGGCTTCTTCGACACGTCGATCGCGCGGATCCTGGAGCGGTACCGGGTGGAGGCCGCCGATCACGAGGCGCACGTCCGGGTGGTGAACGCGAGCACGGTTCCGCTGATGGTGCTGCGGCTCGCGGGCCTGTCCGCGCTGCTCGGTCCCGACCCGCGGACCGCCTAGCCGCTGAGGGCGTCGACCAGGCGCTTGGCCGGGCTGGCCAGGCCCCACTTCTCGGCGAGCGCGAACAGCCGGTCGGCGTCGACGGGTTCGCGCGGCATGGTGCAGTCCACCTGCGGCACCGGCGCGTCGACCGCGACGCGCACCACCTGCCGGGCCTTGACCAGGTACTCCCGGCCGGCCACGAGCTTGCCCTTGAGACCGGGCGCGAACCCCGACTCCGGGTCGTCGAGCGCGGTCAGCAGGCCGTCGAGGTCGCCGTGGCGGGTGATCAGGCGGGCGGCGGTCTTCTCGCCGACGCCGGCGACGCCGGGCAGGCCGTCGCTGGGGTCGCCGCGCAGCGCGGCGAAGTCGGCGTAGCCGGCCGCGGGCACGCCGTACCTGGCCTGCAGGGCGGCGTCGTCGAGGACCTCGAGCTTGGCAACGCCGCGTCCGCAGTAGAGGACGGTGACGCCGCGGGCGTCGTCGATGACCTGGAACAGGTCGCGGTCCCCGGTGGCGACCTCGACCGGGCCGGGCTCGCGGGCGGCCAGCGCGCCGATGACGTCGTCGGCCTCGTAGCCCTTGACGCCCACGGCGCAGATCCCGAGCGCCTCGAGGACCTCTTCGATGATGGGCACCTGGGGCACCAGGTTGTCGGGGACCAGTTCGCCACCGGCACCGGTGAGCCGCTGCGCCTTGTACTCCGGCAGCAGTTTCACCCGCCACGCCGGCCGCCAGTCGGCGTCCATGCAGCACACGAGCCGGTCCGGCCGGCGGGTGCGGACCAGGGTGGCGACGAAGTCCATGAACCCGCGCACCGCGTTGACCGGCGACCCGTCGGGGGCCAGGGCGGCCTTCTCGGGGATCCCGAAGTAGGCCCGGAAGTAGAGGCTGGCGGCGTCGACCAGGAGCAGCGGCGGCTTCGTCACCGGTACAGCCTGCCATGGCCGACTGCCGTCAACCCAGGGTTGACGATCCAAAGCCGTCAACCTAGGGTTGACGGTATGACGCTTCCGATCAAACCCCCGGTCCGGCTCGACGACCTGATCGACACCATCAAGCAGGTGCACACCGACGCGCTCGAACAGCTCACCGACGCCGTCCTCGTCGCCGACCACATCGGCGAGCTCGCCGACCACCTCATCGGACACTTCGTCGACCAGGCCCGCCGCTCGGGCGCGTCGTGGACCGACATCGGCCGCAGCATGGGCGTGTCCAAGCAGGCCGCGCAGAAGCGGTTCGTGCCCCGGTCCGACGAGCCCGGCGCGATGGACTTCGCCCGGTTCACCGACCGGGCCCGCAAGGTCGTCGTGGAGGCCCAGAACGAGGCCGGGTCGGCGGGCGCGGCGACCATCCAGCCCGGTCACCTCGTCCTGGGGCTGTTGAGCGTCCCGGAAGGCCTTGCCGCGAAGGCGATCGTGGCGCAGGGCGTGGCGATCGAGGCGGTCGCCACGGCCGTGGCCCGCGCGCTGCCGGAACCGACCGCGCCCAAGCCCGGGCACGTGCCGTTCGACCCCGCCGCACGCAAGACCCTCGAGCTGACGTTCCGCGAGGCGCTGCGCCTGGGGCACAACTACATCGGGACCGAGCACATCCTGCTCGCACTGCTGGAGCAGGAGGACGGCGAGGGCCTGCTCAGCGGCCTCGGCATCCGCAAGGAGCCCGCCGAGGAGTTCGTCGCCGAGCAGCTGGCCGCGATCGCGAACCTGAAGATCTGATGCCGCGGGTCCTCCTGCTCGCGACCGGCGACGTGATCGCCTACGGGCGGCACGGCCTGCTGACGGCGGCCGAGCTGCTGACGGCGGCCGAGCTGCTGCCGCCCGGACCGGCCGGCACCGACGTCGACGCCGTCGACCTGCTCACCGAGCCGGCCTTCGACCTGACGTCGTCGACGATGCTCATGCTGGCCCGGCGCGTGGTCTCGGCCGTCCTCGACGAGGGCTACGACGGCGTGGTGGTGACCCACGGCCTGGACACGGTGGAGGAGACGGCCTTCCTCACCGACCTGCTCGCCGGTCCGGCGGCCGCCCGGGCCGGGATCGTGTTCACCGGCGCGGTGCGCCGCCCCGACGACCCCGGCGCCGACGGACCGCACAACCTCGCCGCCGCGCTGGTCGCCGCCCGCGACCCGGCGCTGCGCATGGCCGGCCCGGTCGTGTGCGTCGACGGTGACCTGCACGCGGCCCGCTGGGCGGCCCAGGTCGACGCGGCGGCCGTCGCCGGGTTCTCGTCGGCGCCGTTCGCCCCGCTCGGCCGGGTCGTCGGCGGGCGGGTCGAGCCGCTCGGCCCGCCGCCCCCGCGTCCACCCCGCGCCGCCGGTGAGCCCGCCCCGGACGTCGCGCTGGTCGCGACGTATCCCGGCGTGGAGGCCACGGTGCTCACGGCCGTCGTCGACGCGGGCGCCGCGGGCGTCGTCATCGAGGGGACCGGCAACAGCAACATCCCCACGTCCCTGCTCGCGGCGATCAGCGACCTCACCGACTGGGGGATCCCCGTCGTGATCGCCTCCCGGTGCCGCGCCGGCGCCACCCCGGCGGAGTGGCACGCCCTGCTGGACGCGGTCGGTGCGATCGGCGCCCGCGGCCTGTCGGCCCGCAAGGCACGGCTGGCGCTCATGGTGGCGCTGGGATCGGGCAGCCTCGCCGGCGTGCGGCGCTGGTTCGGGTCGCTCTGAGGTCCGCTAGATGCTTGATTCCAAGGCCTGGCACGGGATGGCTGGGCGTTTTGCCTGTTTGATGGCTGTTCCGCGACCCGCACGGGACCATCGGCCATCAACCGATGCCGATGGGTGGGAGGCTACGAACATCACAAACGCTTGTTGATGTTCATAGCCTCCCACCCGCTCACGATCATCGACGTATCGGTATGGCGGAGCTCCCGACATTCATCACGAAACAGGCGGACGGACGTCCGAGCCCTCGGAATAGATCATCTAGTCCGCGAACGCGTCCGAGGCGGTCAGGCGTTCGACGAACGTGTGGAAGTCGGGCGCGATCGGCAGGTCCTGGCCCGCTTCGACGTCGAGCCAGACGACCGGGGGCTCGCCGGCCGGCCCGCAGGTCCGGTAGTCCAGGGCGATCCAGTAATGGCCGTCGCCGCTGAGGAGCACCACCGGCGACGGCAGGCCCCACTCCGTCACCAGGTACGGCGTGTCCGACAGCGTGATGTCGCCGCCGGGTGGGGCGGCGCAGGCGTCCCAGGCCTCAGCCCGGTGACCGGCCCTCGAACGGGGTCGACAGGACGACCGTCGTGCGGGTGGACACGTTGGCCGCCTTGCGGATCTCCTGGAGCAGCCGCTCGAGACCCGCGGGGCTCTCGACCCGCACCATGAGGAGGTAGAAGTCCTCCCCGGCCACCGAGTAGCACGACTCGATCTGGGGCAGCCCGGCCAGCCGGTCGGGGGCGTCGTCGGGTTGGGACGGGTCCATCGGGCGCACCGCGACGAACGCGGTCAGGGGCAGGCCGAGGGCCTCGTAGTCGATGCGGGCGGTGTAGCCCTTGATCACGCCGCGCTGCTCCAGGCGCCGCACCCGCTGGTGCACGGCCGACACCGACAGGCCGACCCGTTCGGCCAGGTCGGTGTACGACAAACGGCCGTCGTCGGTCAACGCCCGGACGATCGCGCGATCGGTGTCCTCCACGCGGTCACCCTATCGGCAAGATTTTTCGGGGACCGTGTCGAGGGCGGCCGGGCGCCGTTCGTTACCCGGGCGAGAACCCCGAAGGGAGAACAGCCATGAAGTTCGCAATGCTGATCATCGGTGACGACTCCGAGTGGAGCACCCTGCCCCCGGACGAGGAGCAGGACCTCATGCAGCAGATCTACGGCTGGTACGAGAAGTGGCAGCCGACCGGCAAGATCGCCGACGGCGGCGCCGAGCTGCAGCCGCGGACGACCGCCCGCACGATCCGCACCGGCGCCGACGGCGGTTCGGTCGTCACCGACGGTCCGTACATGGAGCTGAAGGAGGTCGTCGGCGGCATCGTGATCATCGAGGCCGACACGATCGAGGAGGCCGTCGAGATCGGCTCGACGTGGCCGCGCGGCGCGGGGATGACCGCGATCGAGGTTCGCCCGCTGATGTCACGCGAGTAGGTCCGCGGGCGGCGGACCCGGCCGTCCCGGATCAGCGATCCGGCGGGACAGCAGCTCCCGTTCGGCCGGGTTCGTCGCCAGTTCCAGCGCCCGCTCCGCCGCGGCGCGGGCCTCGTCGCGGCGGCCGAGCGCCGCGAGCAGGTCGGCCCGCGCGGCGTGCCACAGGTGGTAGCCGTCGAGGCGGTCGCGCAGGTCGTCGACCTCGGCCAGCGCCGTGGCCGGGCTGATCGCGAAGCGCGTGGCCACCGCCCGGTTCAGCAGGACCACGGGGGACCCGTCCAGCGCGGCCAGCCGGTCGTACATCGCCCGGACCTCGGCCCACGGGGTCTTCTCGTAGGAGACGGCGAACGCGTGCATGGCCGCGATGCCCGCCTGCACCTGGTACGGCCCGGTGCGGCCCTGACGCACGGCGTCCCGCAGGCGCACCGCGGCCCGTTCCATCAACGCCGTGTCCCACCGGCGCCGGTCCTGGTGTTCGAGCAGGACGAGCCGGCCCCACGAGTCGAACCGGGTGGCGGCGCGGGCCTCGTGCAGTTCCAGCAGCGCGGTCAGCCCGGCGACCTCCGGCTCGCGGGGCAGCATCCGGGCGAGCTGACGGGCGAGGTCGAGCCCTTCGCGGGCGAGCTCGCGCCGGTGGGCCGACCGGCCGCTGGACAGGTACCCCTCGTTGAACACGAGGTAGATGACGGCGAGCACGGCGGGCAGGCGGGCCGACGGGTCGTCGGGCAGCTCGACGCGGATGCCGCGGTCGCGCAGCTGCTTCCTGGCCCGGCTCAGCCGCTGGGCCATCGTCGGCACCGGCACCAGGAACGCGGCGGCGATCTCGGCGGTCGACAGGCCGCTGGCCGCGTACAGGGTCAGGGCCACGCGGGACGCCTCGGACAGGTCCGGGTGGCAGCAGGCGAAGATCATCGCGAGGCGGTCGTCGACGCCGGGCGCCGGTGGCGGCTCGGAGCCGACGCGGGCCAGCTTCTCCCGGCCGACGGCCTCGCGGCGCAGCCGGTCGATCGCCTTGCGCCAGCCGGTGGTGACCAGCCAGCCGGTCGGCTGCGCCGGCACGCCCTCGTCGGGCCACAGCTTCAGCGCGGCCGTGACCGCCTCGGCCAGCGCCTCCTCGGCGAGGTCGAAGTCGCCCAGGCGCCGGCTGAGTGCGCCGAGCATGCTCGCCGCCTCGGCCCGCCACAGCCGCTCGACGAGCGCGGTGACGTCGGTGCTGGTCATCGCCGTGCGACGCTAGTCGCGACCGGGCGCGGCGTCCAGGACACCGGGGCCGGGGACATCGGGGTCCAGGACAGCGGGGTCGCGCAGCCGTGGCACCGGGGAGAACAGCAGGACCAGCACCGGCAGGAGCAGCCCGGCCGCGCCGACGAACAGCGCGGCCCGCAGCCCCACCGCGGTGGCCACCAGCCCGGCGGCGAGCGAGCCCACCGGGATCGCCGTGTAGCTGGCCAGCCGCATCACGGCGTTCACCCGTCCGAGCAGGTGCGCCGGTGTCACGGACTGCCGCAGGGTCACCGAGCCGATCACCGAGATCGTGACGCCGAACCCGGTCACCAGGTAGGAGACCGCGATCGACACCGGCCCGCCGGCCAGCGGCACCAGCACCGGCGCGACGCAGCCGAGCGTCGTGCCGGCGACGAACGTCGGGCCGAAGCCGAACCGCCGCACCACCCGGGGCGCCACGACGGCGCCGGCCAGGGCGCCGACGCTGCCGAGGCTCACGCACAGCCCGAGCGTCCCGGCGCCAAGGCCCAGCCGCGACAGCGCGTAGAGCGCGATGAGCGTCTCCCCGAACTGCGCGAACAGGTTGTAGGTGAACGCCTCGAGGCTGATCGTGCGCAGGTAGGGGTCGCGGAGCACCGCCGCGACGCCGTCGCGGACCTGCCGGCGCGGCCCCACCGGCGGGCCCGCGTCGGAGGGCGCGCTGTCCGCGGTCCCGATGCGCGTGAGCGTGACCACCGACGCCGCGAACGACGCGGCGTCGACCAGCAGCACGACGGGCGCCCCGAGCACCTGGACGAGGCCGCCGGCGATGCCGGGGCCGCCGACGTCGGCCGCAGAGGCGCTCACCGACAGCGCGCTGTTGCCGTCGACGAGCAGGTTCCGCGGGACGACCGCCGGCAGGTACGACAGGTACGCGACGTCGAAGACCACGGTGCAGGCGCCGATGGCGAGCAGCGCGGCGGCCAGCCAGCCCAGGTGCAGCAGATCGGCCAGGCCCGCGACGGCGAGCGCGGCGATCAGGGCGCCGCGTTGGCCGCGACCATCGCCGGCCGGGGCGCGTTGCGGTCGACCCAGAGGCCGACCGGCAGGGTCAGCAGCACGAACGGCAGGAACTCCAGCGTGCGCAGCAGGCTGAGCTGGCCGGCGTCGGCGCCGAGCACGGTGATCGCCAGCACCGGGACCGCGAAGCCGGTCATCTGCGAGCCGAGCATCGACACCGACTGCCCGGTCCACAGGCGGACGAAGTCCCGGTTGCGCCAGATACTCATCCCGTAACCGCCGTTCGCTCGATGCTGGTTACGTAACCTCCCATCGGCCGACGGTGGTGTCAAATGGAGAGCGTGACCCGTACCGTTCCGGCCACCGCGCCCGGCGACCTCGCCCTCGTCCAGCGCTTCCTCAACACGCTGCACGTGGAGCGGGGGACCGACGAGCTGGCCGACCCGGGCGCGGCGGCAACCTGGCTGGCCGCGGCGCGCCTGCCCGGCGAACCCGACCTCGCCCTCCTGCGCGGCCTGCGCCGCGAGCTGCGGGCCCTGTGCGGCGACGGCACCCCGCACCCCGGCCGTCTCGCCGCGATCGCCGACGCCGCCCCGCTACAGGTCGCGCTCGACCCGCACGACCACCTGGTGCTGCGGCCGCACGGCGCCGGCGCCGCGGTGGCCACCCTGCTCGCCCACGTTGTCGACGCCCAGGCCGACGGCACCTGGCACCGCCTGAAGATCTGCCGCCACGACGGCTGCCGCTGGGCGTTCTACGACGGGTCCCGCAGCCGCACCGCCACCTGGTGCGCGATGGGCATCTGCGGCAACCGCACCAAGGTGGCGGCGTACCGGCGGCGGTCGCCGGCGGGCTAGGCTCCGGCGGATGCTGATCTGGATCAACGGGGCGTTCGGAGCCGGCAAGACCACCCTGGCCACCGAGCTCAAGACGCGGCTGCCCGACGCGCTCGACTACGACCCCGAGTACGTCGGCTACCTGCTCACCAAGTGGGTCCCGGCGCCCGAGAGCCACGACTTCCAGGACCTGCCGCTGTGGCGGCGGATGGTCGCCCAGTTCGCCCTCGGCCTCTGGGAGGAGTACCAGCGGCCGCTGATCGTGCCCATGACGCTGGTCAACGCCCGGTACCGGGACGAGATCTTCACGGCGTTGCGCGCGGCCGGCGTCCCCCTCCTGCACGTGTTCCTCGACGTGCCCGCCGAGGAGGTCCGCCGCCGCATCGTCGAGCAGGACGTGATCGACGGCGCGCCGCAGGCCGACGACACGAGGGAGTTCCGCCTGCGCAACGTCGACCGGTGCGTGGCCGCCCGCGCCGACCTGACGGCCGACACACTCGTCCTGGACGGCGGCCGGCACACGCCCTCGGAGCTGGCCGACCTCGTGCAGGCCCGGCTCTCCTAGAGGACGACCAGCTCCGTCGGCAGGGTGTTCATCCGGTCGGCGCCGGTTTCGGTGCACACGACGATGTCCTCGATGCGGGCGCCGTGCCGGCCGGCCCGGTACACGCCGGGCTCGATGGAGAACGCCATGCCCGCCTCGAGCGGCCGGTCGTTGCCGGTGACCAGGTACGGGTCCTCGTGGCCGTCGAGGCCGATGCCGTGACCGGTGCGGTGCAGGAACTCCGGCCCGTAGCCGGCCTCCGTCAGCAGGTCGCGGCACGCGGCGTCGACCGCTTCCGCGGTGACCCCGGGCCGCACGGCGGCCAGTCCGGCCAGCTGGGCCTCGTGCAGGGCCGCGTAGTACGCGGCGAAGTCGGCCGGCGGCTTCCCCCCGGCGACGTAGGTGCGGGTGCAGTCGGAGCAGTAGCCGTCGTCCATGGTCCCGCCGATGTCGACCACCACCGGCTCGCCCTCCCCGATCACCCGGTCGGACGTGTGGTGGTGCGGGCTGGCGCCGTTGGGTCCGCTGGCCACGATCGTGAAGTCGACGGTCCGGTGACCGGCGGCGCGCATCGCGGTCGCGATGTCGGCGGCCACCTCCGCCTCGGTGCGGCCGGGTCGCAGCCATTCGCCCATCCGCGCGTGCACGGCGTCGATCGCCGCACCGGCCCGCCGCAACGCCTCCACCTCCTCGGGCGACTTGCGGAGCCGCAGCTCGCGCAGCACGTCACCGGCCAGGCGCTGCTCGACGGCCGGCAGGGCCGCACGCAGCGCCAGCACCTGCTCGGCCCACATCCGGTTGGCAAGGCCGACCGACGTCGCGCCGTCGAGCGCCGCCGCGACCAGCGGGTAGGGGTCGCCGCCGTCGGGATGGTCGGTGATCGTCACGCCGAGGCCGCCCGCCGGTGCGGCCTCGGCGTCGGGACGCTCGAGCCGGGGGACGATCAGCGTGGCCGGCCCGTCGACCGGCAGCACGAGCAGGGTGAGCCGCTCGGTCGGCTTCGCCGCGTACCCGGTGAGGTACCGCAGGTCGGAGCCGGGGCTGAGGAGCAACGCGTCGAGCCCGGCGGCCGCGGTGGCGGCCCGGGCGGCGTCGAGGCGGTCGACGGAGTAGAGACCCATGCGGTCACCCTAGATCGCTCCCGGGGGTCCGGGCCGCCTGGCGTCACCCGGTGGCGGCGTTCCACCGGTGGATCACGCGGCGTCCGTGTTCGAAGCCGAGCACCGAGACCGTCGCCGTGTCGAGCTTGAGGAGGCCACCGCCGGCCGGGGGCAGCCCGATCCAGCGGGCGCCGGTGACCCGCAGGGAGTGGCCGTGGGCGACGAGCGCCACGTCGCCGGTGTCCAGCAGGGGAGCGACGCGGTCGAGGAGGCGGTCGATCCGGGCGCCGACCTCGGTGGGGGACTCGCCGCCGGGGCAGCCGTCGGTCCACAGGTCCCAGCCCGGGTCGTGGTGGGCGTGGACGTCGGCGGTGGTGACGCCCTCGTACCTGCCGTAGTTCCACTCGGCGAGGTCCTCGGTGACCTCGGTCGGCGCCAGGCCCGCGAGGTCGGCCGTCCGCAGTGCCCGCCGCCGGGGGCTGCTCACCACCGCCGCGAACGTACGTCCCCGTACGGTGGCGGCGACCGCCTGCGCCTGCCGTACGCCGGCGTCCGTCAGGTCCAGGTCGGTCACCGAGGTGTGCCGGCGGGCGGCGCTCCACTCGGTCTCGCCGTGGCGGATCAGCACGATCTCTCCCATGGGGTCCATCATGCTGTGATGACGACGTTCGACCACGTGTCCCTGGTCTTTCTCGTGCGTCCCGCCGACGCCCCCGCCGTCTCCGACGAGGAGGCGACCGCCCTGCAGGATGCCCACCTGGCGCACCAGGCGGCGCTGGCCGAACGGGGCCTGGTGCTGGCCGCCGGCCCCCTGGTCGACCAGGACGACGAGCGGCTGCGCGGCATCTGCGTCCTGTCGGTGGACGCCGAACGCGCCCGCGCCCTGTACGCCGACGACCCCGCGGTGCGGGCCCGCCGGCTGGCCGTCCAGGTGGCGACGTGGATGGTCCCGACCGGTGGCGCGGTGTTCCCGGGCGTCCGCCTCCCGGCGTCGACCGCGGAGGCGCTGGGCTGACCCTGCCGCCCTGACCCTGCCGCCCAGCCACGCGGACGGGGCAACCAACCTAGCCTCCTAGGATGCCTATGCGGGTGTGGCGCAGGGGACCCGCTGCCAGGGCAACCGGCGTAGACGGGACACAGACGTCGCCCGCCTGCGTGGACAAGTCCTGTCCACGCAGGCGGGCGTCCACGGGAGAGGTCGTCACGCGGCCCGGTGCATCGCCCGCACGCCGACCCACAGGCCCACCGCAGCGGTCAGGGCGGCCGCGACCACGCCCTCCGCCACCGTGCGGTTCCAGAGGTCGCCGGCGAACAGGGCGCGTTCCGCGTCGACCACGTACGTCAGGGGGTTGACGTGCGCCGCCGTACGGAGCCAGCCGGGCCCGTTGTCCAGCGGGAGGAGCATCCCGGCGAGGATCAGCATCGGGAACAGCAGGGTCTGCTGCACCACCCAGAACAGCCAGTCCTGGTTCTTCACGGCCAGGGCCAGCGTGTAGGACAGCGCACCCATCCCGACGCTGAACACCGCCAGGAGCAGCAGGCCGGCGAGTACACCCGCCGGCGACGGGCGCAGCCCGAACGGCACGGTCACGGCGACGACCACCAGCGCCTGCACCACGGTGGGTGCGATCTCCTTCAACGCCCGGCCGAGCAGCAGCGACGGCCGCGACAGCGGGGTGACCAGCTGGCGTTCGTGCGAGCCGGTCTGCATCTCCTGGATCAGGTTGGCACCGGTGGTCGAGGTGCCGAACAGGGCCAGCATGACGAGCACGCCGGGCACGAACCACTCCAGCGGCGCGAGGTCGCGCAGCAGCGGCGCGAACAGGCCGAGGAAGATCAGGGGCTGGATCAGCCCGAAGATGACCGTGAACGGATCGCGGACCAGCGGGCGCAGCTCGCGGGTGAAGACGATCCCGGTGTCGGTGACGAGCTTCATGCGGTCACTCCTTCGCGCAGGCTGCGGCCGGTCAGGGACAGGAACACGTCGTCGAGGGTGGGCTGGGACACGGCGGCCGACGCCACCTTCACGCCGGCCAGGTCGAGGTCGCGCAGCAGCGCGGGCACCAGGGCCGGCCCGTCCTCGGCGGGCACGCTCACGCGGGTCCCGTCGAGGACGCCACCGACGAGCGCGACCGCCGACGCGGCCTCCGGCGCCGAGGCGAAACCGAGCGTGACCCGGTCGCCGAGCGCGGCCTTCAGGCGCGCCGGCGGGGCATCGGCGATGACCCGGCCGTGGTCGACCACGATGACGCGTTCGGCCATCGAGTCGGCCTCGTCGAGGTAGTGGGTGGTGAGGACGACCGTGGTGGCGTGCCGTTCCCGCAGGGCTCGGATGTGCTCCTGCAGGTTGGCGCGGTTCTGCGGGTCGAGGCCGGTCGACGGCTCGTCGAGGAACAGCAGGCGCGGCGCGTGGATCAGGCCCATCGCGATGTCGAGGCGGCGACGCTGCCCGCCGGACAGGGTCGAGACCCGCCGGTCGGCCACCGGTCCCAGGTCCAGCGACTCGATGAGCTCGGCGGCGCGCGACCGGGCGGCGGCGCGCGACATGCCGTAGGCCCGGCCCTGGGTGACCAGCTCGTCGCGGCCGCGCTGGGTGTGGCCGGCGCCGTTGCCCTGTCCGATGTAGCCGATGCTGCGCCGCACCGCCGCCCGGTCGGTGACCACGTCGTGGCCGGCCACGCGGGCGGTGCCGGAGGTCGGCGCGATGAGCGTGGTCAGCATCCGCAGGGTCGTGGACTTGCCGGCGCCGTTCGGGCCGAGCAGCGCGACGAGTTCGCCCGCGCCGACGTCGAGGTCGAGGCCCTCCACGGCCCGCACGTCGCCGAAGTGCCTGGTCAGGTTCCGCGTCTGAATCATGTCGACAACGCTATGAACACTAGCGGTCAGCTTCTGGCCGCATTCGATGGAAACATGGGTCACATGTCGAACCCGAGCTCGCGGATGCTGCGCCTGCTGTCGCTGCTGCAGACCCACCGGTTCTGGCCGGGAACGGAGCTGGCCGACCGCCTCGAGGTCAGCGCGCGGACGGTCCGCCGCGACGTCGACCGGCTGCGCGAGCTCGGCTACCCGGTGCAGGCCAGCCGCGGCATCACCGGCGGCTACCAGCTGCAGGCCGGTGCCGCGCTGCCGCCGCTGCTGCTCGACGACGAGGAGGCGGTCGCCATCGCGGTCGGGCTGCGCGCGGCGGCGACCGGCGCCGTGTCCGGCATCGAGGAGACGTCCGTGCGGGCCCTGGCCAAGGTGGTCCAGGTGATGCCCCCGCGGTTGCGGCGCCGGGTGGACGCGCTGCGCACGTACACGGTGCCGGCGTTGTTCGGTGGCGGTCCCCGGGTCGACGCGGCGGCGCTGACGGTGATCGCGCAGGCCTGCCGTGACGGGGAGCGGCTGCGGTTCGGGTACACCGCCCGCGACGCGGAGCCGGCGGAGCGGCTGGTGGAGCCGCACACGCTGGTGACCGTGGGACGCCGCTGGTACCTGGTCGCCTGGGACACCGAGCGCGGCGACTGGCGCACCTTCCGCGTCGACCGGCTGCGGGAGCCGGCGGCGACCGGTGCCCGGTTCCGCCCGCGGGAGGTGCCCGGCGGCGACGCGGCCGGGTTCGTGCGGTCGCGGCTGGCCCAGGCGCCCCGCCGCTACCAGCTGGAGGTGCGGTTCCACGCCGACCCGGCGCACGTCGAGCGGGTCCTCGGGTACATGGGGTCGGTGGAGGCGGTCGACGATGCGACGGCGGTGTTCCGGGCGTCGGTCGACACGCTAGACTGGCCGGCGGCGGTCCTCGGGATGGTCGGCGCCGACTTCGAGGTGGTGTCGCCGCCGGAGCTGCGCGACTTCCTCCGCGACATCGGCGCACGCATGGTCGCGGCCGGCTCCACCCCGGGGTAGAGGCGCGATCGTGCGCCGCGGCGATGTCCGGCCGCGTCCGCTTTGGTGAGCTTGACCCCGTGGAGGCGACGGTGGTGCGCGAGCCCGCGTGGGTGCGCTACGGGCTGTGGATCGTGTTCCCGCTCATCGGCGGGGTGCTGGGCTGGTTCCTGCCGGGGTTGTCGCAGTGGGTCGTCGACCTGCCGGACTTCCCCGGCAAGGGCCCGTTCCGGCTGGTGGCCTCGTTTCCGCGGGGTCCGGCCACGCTCGTCGCGGCCGGGGTCGGCGTCGTGGCGGGGCTGCTGCTGGCCCTGGTCGCGGCGTACGAGCGCCTGACGGTGACAGTCGCGCGCGAGCAGGTGACCCTGACCCGCGGCGACAGGACCTCGATCGTGCTCCGCGACCGGGTGTGGGGCGCGTTCGCCGACGGGAAGCAACTGGTGATCGTCGACCGGCACGGTGGGGAGGCGGCCCGGGAGAAGCACGACCTGCGGCACGACGCGGTGGCGGCGGCGCTGCGCGCCCACGGCTACCCGTGGCTCGACCGGGACCCGTTCGCCGACCGGTACCAGCTGTGGGTGGTCGGCGTCCCGGGCCTGCCGCCGGGCGGCGAGGCACTGCTCGCGGCCCGCGGCACGGCGCTGGAGAAGTCGAAGACCGAGGACGCCGAGCGGCTGCGCCGCGAACTGGCCCGCGTAGGCGTGGTGGTCCGCGACGAGAAGAAGGCCCAGTACTGGCGGCTGGCGGAACCGCT
>NZ_BOPH01000113.1 GCF_016863655.1 Virgisporangium ochraceum | reverse complement strand
AGCCCCTTCGCGCCGCCGATCTTGCAGTGGTGGCCGCACCTATGTGGCGACATGTCGTGTTTTAGGTGCGGCCAGGACTGCAAGATCGGCGCGCCGGCTCGGCCGGCGGCCATGCCGCGCCCGGCCTCGGCCGGCGGCCGGCGGCCGAGGCGGCGGCGCTACTAGGACTGGACGAAGGCGCCCGTGGGGAATGTGCCGTCGGGAAGGAAGGGGTGGACGTTCGGCACACAGCCCTGCAGGTCGATGGTCTGGGTCATCATGATCGGGCCGGGTTTGCCGGGGCCGGTGCAGCGCATGTGGTCGAAGCCGAGGAAGTGGCCCATCTCGTGGTTGATCACGGCCGACCGGTAGTCGTCGAGGCTGACCGGGTAGCCGTCGGCGCCGTTGAGCCACCGCGTCAGGTTGATCATGAGGACCTTGCCGAACCGGCACGAGTAGACCGAGTCGACGTCGATGCCGACCGCCGCGCACAGCCGCTGCACCGTGCCGGCGGTCGCCAGGCGCACCTGCACGTCGAAGTCGCCGCCGGCGACCCGCTGGAACGACCACGACGCGTTGCTGAGGCCGACGTCGCGGTTGCTCACCGGGTGCGTGGCCGACAGGGTCCAGCCGAGCGGTTCGGCGATGATCCGGTCGACGCGCTCGGCGAACTCCGGCGCGGTCCAGGTGACGTTCTCGCCCCAGCCGATGCCGTTCTCCATCTCGACGCGGTAGCGGATGCGGGTCTTCCCGCCGCCGACGACCTGACCGCCGCCGGGCGCGACCGCGAAGCTGCCGTTGCCGCCGGTGGGCAGCGGCGGCGGGGCGGGCGGGGTGGCGGGCGGCGGCTGCAGCACCGTGCCGGTGTAGTCGGGGGCCTGAGCCGCGCGCTGCGCCGCGTCCCCCGCCTTCGTGCATGCGACGGTGATCAGCGCGACCACGATGGCCAGTGGCAGGCTGATCTTCTGTCGTATACGCACAGTGAGCGAATCCTCCCCAGGTTCGTGTGCCGAGCCTAGTAAAGAGACGCGACGCCCCCGGAAGGCGTTACATGTCGTGTGCGAACAGGCCCGCTATCAGGTACGCGGGGGAGCGGTCCAGAGATCCACGGGACCGGTCGTAGCGGCGGGTGGTCCGCGGGTCGGCGTGGCCGAGGAGGTCCTGCACGTCGCGCAGCGGCGCACCGGCGTCGAGGGCGGCGGTCGCGACGGTGTGCCGCAGCGAGTGCGGCGACAGCCGGTCGGCCTCGGGCAGCCCGGCGGCCTTCGCGACGCGCCGCACCAGCCGGAAGACCGTCGACGGGTCGACCCGCTTCCCGGTGGCCGTCGTGAACAGCGCCGCCGCGGTGTGGGTCTCCAGGTGGGCGTCGAGGTCGCGGCTGAGGGGCGGGGGGACCGGCAGCTCCCGGTGCCGCCCGCCCTTGCCGGTGACCCGCACCGTCCGGTGCCCGCGGTTCTGCCGCAGGTCGGCGACGTCCAGGCGCAGCGCCTCACCGACCCGCAGCCCCAGTTCGGCCAGCAACGCCAGCAGCGCCGCGTCGCGCCGGGCGGTCGGACCGGTGGCCGCGCGGGCCGCCCGCATGAACGTGGCCGCCTGCGCCCCGGTGAGCCCGACGGTCGGGGAGGAGTCGCGGTCGACGCCGGGCCGGTCGACGGCGTCGACGGGGTTGGCGTCGGTGACGCCGGTGCTCACCAGGTACCGGTACCAGCTGGACACCGTCGACAGGCGCCGCGCGGCGCTCGCGCTGGCGAGCGTCGCGAGGTGGGCGGCGGCGTAGGCGTCGACGTCGGCCCGCGTCGCGGCGCGCGGGTCGAGGCCGGTGCGGTCGCACCAGGCCAGGTAGTCGGCAAGGTCGCGGAAGTAGGCGCGGCGCGTGTGGACCGAGCGGCGGGACGCGAGCCAGCTCGCCGTCGCGGTGCGCAGGTTCCACCGCCGGGTGGCGTCGTCGACTGGCAGGGGCAGCGCGGCGACGGCCGCGACCAGCGGGTCGGCGCCCGCAACCGCGACCGTGGTCTCGGGAACGATCACTCCGTATCCTTCGGGACGGCTCGGAGCCACGCCTAGCGATTCTAGGGGGAGGGGCCCGATGGAGATCGCGCTCGCCACGCCGGTCGTCTCGCTGACCCCGGGCGCGCACGCGCCGTGGGAGGTCAGCGCCGGTCCGGCGGAGCTGGTCGAGGTGGCGCGGGCCGCCGACCGGCTCGGGTTCGACTACCTGACCTGTTCCGAGCACGTCGCGATCACGCCCGACGAGCAGCCGGGCCTCGGCAGCCGCTTCTACGACCCGCTGGCCACGTTCGGGTTCCTCGCCGCGCACACGACCCGCATCCGGTTCCTCACCTACGCCGTCGGGCTCGGCTACCACCATCCGCTGGAGATCGCCAAGCGGTACGGCACCCTCGACGTGCTCTGCGGCGGCCGTCTCGTGCTCGGCCTCGGCCTGGGCGCCGACCGGGTCGAGTTCGACCTGCTCGGCGTGCCGTTCGAGGGCCGCGGCCGGCGCGGCGACGACGCCCTGCGGGTGCTGCGCGCCGCACTCGGGTCGACCGGTCCGATCTCGCACGTCAGCGACCACTTCACGTTCGGCGATGTCGTGGTCGAGCCGTCGGGTACGCGCCGGCCACCGCTGTGGATCGCCGGCGGCAGCCTGCAGAGCCTCGACCGGGCGATCGCCCTCGGCGACGGCTGGATGCCGTCGGGGTCGCTGCCGGCGGCGCGGATCGCCCGCCTGCTCGCGGCGTTCGACCGGCCGCCCGGGTTCCGCGTGGTGCTGCCGGTGCCGCCGGTCGACCCGGTCGCCGACCCGGCCGGCACCGCCGAGGCCCTGGCCGCCCGGGCCGCGGCGGGCGCCGACGTGGTCGTCGTGGCGCCGCGGCACACCTCGCTCGCCCACTACCTGGAGCAGTTGGAGGCGCTGCGGCAGGTGGCCGACGCGCCGGTAGGGTCGCGGTCATGAGGCCCGACATGAAACTCGGTGTGGTGAACAGCTGGCTCGAGGCGGTCAACGCCGGTGACGCGGCGACGGTGGTCGGGCTGACCGCGGAGCGCGTGGAGATCGTGGGACCGCGTGGCGCCGGCCCCGCCGACCGGCAGGTGCTCGCCGACTGGCTGGCCCGCTCGGGGTTCTCGGCGACGTCGCTGCGCTGGTTCTGCGGTGCCGACGGCGCCGTCGTCGTCGAGCAGGACGCCCGGTGGGCCGCCGGCGGCAGCGCCCGGCTCGCGTCGCGGTTCCAGGTCGACGGCGGTCGCGTGACCCGCTACGTCCGCCACGACGACGGGCTGGAACCGGCGCTGGCCGCCGCCGGGCTCACCGCGGCCGACGAAGTCCTTGGCTGAGTTCGCCGGGCAGGTCGCCGACCGGCTCGCCGACCTGCCGGGCGTCACCGCCGTCGCCCTCGGCGGGTCCCGGGCGAACGGCACCCACCGGCCCGACAGCGACTGGGACTTCGCGATCTACTACCGCGGCCGGTTCGACCCGGCCGACCTGCGCGCCGTCGGCTGGCCCGGCGAGGTGTCGGAGCTGGGCGGCTGGGGCGGCGGCATCATGAACGGCGGCGGGTGGATGGAGGTCGACGGCGAGCGCGTCGACGTCATCTACCGCGACCTCGACGAGGTCGAGCACCACCTGGCCGAGGCCCGCGCCGGCCGGTTCCGGATCGAGAACCTCCTCGGCTACCTCGCCGGGGTGCCCACGTACCTGCTGGTGGCCGAGCTCGCCGGTCACCGCGTCCTGCATGGCGACCTGCCCCGCCCGGAGTACCCGGACGCGTTGCGGGAGGCGGCGCCGGCCCAGTGGTTCGGCCGGGCCCGGTTCAGCCTCGACTACGGGCGCACCGCGTACGCGGTCCACGGACAGGCCCTCGCCGCGACGGGCGCCGCCGCCCGCGCCGCGGCCGAGGCCGCACACGGCATCCTCGCCGCCCGCGGCGAGTGGGTCGTCAACGAGAAGCGCATCCTCGGCCGGGCCGGGCTGCGGGGCCTCGACGCGGTCGCCCACGACTTCGACCGCGTCGAAGCGGCACTACGCGGGGCGATGCTGGGGTAGAGAGGTCCCCATGGCAGCTACGGGCGAGTTCAAGCGCGACGTCAACTACATCGACACCCGGATCACCGCCGACGGCAGCGACGGCTACCCGGTCGAACCGGGCCGCTACCGGCTCGTGGTGGCGCGGGCGTGCCCGTGGGCGAACCGGGCCATCATCGTGCGGCGGCTCCTCGGCCTGGAGAGCGTCCTGTCGATGGGGATCTGCGGACCGACGCACGACGAGCGGAGCTGGACCTTCGACCTCGACCCCGGCGGGCGCGACCCGGTGCTCGGCATCGAGCGGATCCAGGAGGCCTACTTCAAGCGCGACCCCCACTACCCGCGCGGGATCACCGTGCCGGCGATCGTCGACATCCCGACCGGTGCCGTGGTGACCAACGACTACAAGCAGATCACGCTGGACCTGTCGACCGAGTGGACCGCGTACCACCGCGACGGCGCCCCCGACCTGTACCCGGAGAAGCTGCGGGGCGAGATCGACGAGGTCGCCGAGCTGGTGTACCGCGACGTCAACAACGGCGTCTACCGGTGCGGGTTCGCCTCGTCCCAGCGGGCGTACGAGGACGCGTACGCGACGCTGTTCGCCCGGCTCGACTGGCTGTCGGAACGGCTTTCCGGGCAGCGGTACCTGGTCGGCGACACGATCACCGAGGCCGACGTGCGGCTGTTCACCACCCTGGCCCGCTTCGACGCGGTGTACCACGGCCACTTCAAGTGCAACCGGCAGAAGCTCGCCGAGCAGCCGGTGCTGTGGGCGTACGCCCGGGACCTGTTCCAGACGCCCGGGTTCGGCGACACCACCGACTTCGTCCACATCAAGTCGCACTACTACGAGGTCCACCGCACGATCAACCCGACCGGGATCGTGCCGGTCGGCCCCGACCTCAGCGGCTGGCTGACCCCGCACGGCCGGGAGGACCTCGGCGGCCGCCCGTACGGCGACGGCACCCCGCCCGGTCCGCCGCCCCAGGGCGAGGCGGTGCCGGACGGCCACGGCGTCTAGGGCGGTACCTCGTCGCCGCCGGGGCGGGTTCGATACTGTTACGCACGTGACCGCGGTGATCGACGCTCGGCATTCGTGCTGGTCGTATGACGATCCCCGGCCCTTCGACGAGTTCACGCGCGGGTTTCTCGGTGCGGGTCTGTCCGCCGGCGCCCGGGTCTGGTACATACCGGGTCGCGTCGGTGACGCGGTCACCGACTGGCTGCACGCGCAGGCCGCCGCGTCCGCGCGCCCCGACACCGTGCGGGTCGTGGCGCCGGAGAACGCCTACGCCGCGGTCGACCCGGCGCTGCAGGTCGACGCCTGGGCGGCCGCCGCGGACGACGCGCTGGCGGCCGGCTTCACCGGGCTGCGGGTGGTGGCCGACGTCACCGATCTGGTACGAACTGACGAGCAGCGGGAGGCGTTCGCCCGCTACGAGTGGGCCATCGGCCGGTTCCTGCGGACCGCGCCGGTGCGAGGGGTGTGTGCCTATGACCGCCGCGAGCTGGGAGACCGGGTCGTCGCCGGGCTCGCCTGCCTGCACGAGGTCGTCCACGGGGGCGGCGTGACGTTCCGGCTGCACTCGGGGCCGACGCCGGCCGTGGCGGTCCTCGACGGCGAGGTCGACCAGACCGCCGAGGAGCTGTTCGCCGCGGCGCTGGGCCACACCGACCTGGAACCGGTCGGCGGCGAGGTCACCGTCGACGCCGACGGGCTGCGGTTCATCGACCACCGGTCGATGCTGGTCCTGGAGCGGTACGCGCAGTCGCGGCACCTCACCGCCGTGGTACGCACCCGGCTGGGGACCGCGGCCCGCCTCGCCGGTCTGCTCGACCTGTCGCACGTGCGGGTGGAGCTCGGACCATGAGGACCGGAGCCGCCGCCGGGTACCTCGGCTACTACCACGAGTCGGTCTGCTACGCCTCCGACGAGGATCTGCTCGCCGTCGCCGTGCCGTTCCTCGCCGGCGGATCCGAGGCCGGCGAGCCGACCGTCGTGTCGATGGGCGGCCGCAACGCCGACCTGATCCGGTCGGCCCTGCCCGCCGGTGCCGAGGTGACGTTCCTGTCGGGCGACTCGCTCTACGCGCGTCCGGCCGCGGCGATCCGCAGCTACCGCAACCTGCTGGCCGGGTACGTGGCCGACGGGGCCACCCAGATCCGGATCATCGGTGAGCTGTCGCCGGAGATGTTCGGCGCCACGTGGGACTCGTGGGCCCGGTACGAGTCGGCGATCAACCACGCGTACGACGAGTTCCCGCTGTGGAGCATGTGCGCCTATGACACCCGGACCACCCCGGAGCCCGTCCTCGCCGACGTGCTGCGGACCCATCCCCGCACCGCCATGCCCGACGGGCGGCACGTCCCCAACGCCACCTACGTCGACCCGGTGACCTACCTCAGCGACCAGCGCCGGCCGGTCCCGGATCCGCTGGAGCACGGCGAGCCGCTGGTCGACCTGGCCGACCCGACGGCGTCCCGGGCCCGGCAGGCGGTGCGCGACGGCCACCGGGGCGTCCTTCCGGACCAGGACCTCGAGGATCTCGTGCTGGCCGTGAGCGAGGCGGTCGCCAACGCGCACCGGCACGGCCGCGCTCCGCGCCGCATGCGGCTGTGGACCGGCACCGACCGGATGGTCGTGTCGGTGACCGACGCCGGCGCCGGTCCCAAGGACCCGTTCGCGGGCCTGCTGCCGGCCGGCGACGGCACCGACGGCGGCCTGGGGCTGTGGATCATCCACCAGATGTGCAGCCACGTGACGATGGACCGCCGGGCCGACGGCTTCACGATCCGCCTGACGGCCGGCAACCCGTACCACTGACCGCACCGATCAGGTTCGCGCGCCGTTCCCGTCTGTATGCGGGAAACCGACGCACAGGAGGCTGGCACGATGCGGACACTGACCTTCGCCATGAACGTGAGCCTGGACGGCTACGTCGCCGCGCCCGGCGACGACCTCGGCTGGAGCACGCCGAGCGACGAGCTGTTCCAGTTCTGGTCCGACCGGGTCGGGTCGACCGGCCTCTCCCTGTACGGCCGCCGGCTGTGGGAGGAGATGAGCTCCCACTGGCCGACCGCCGACCAGCGGCCCGACGCCACACCGGCACACATCGAGTTCGCCCGTCGGTGGCGGGACATGCCGAAGGTGCTGTTCTCCTCGACGGTCGGCTCGGTCGACTGGAACACCCGCCTGTTCACCGGCGACGCGGTCGCCGAGATCACCCGGCTCAAGGCCGGGGACGGCAGCCCCATGGACATCGCCGGCGCCACCCTCGCCGCGACGGCCATGCGCGCCGGGCTGATCGACGAGTACGTGCTGCTCACCGCGCCGGTCCTGCTGGGCGGCGGCGCGCCGTTCTTCACCGCCCTGGACAGCTGGGTGAACCTGAACCTGGTGGAGACGCGCACGTTTCCCGGCGGCGTGCTGCTGACCCGGTACGAGACGAGGCGGTAGGCGCCTACAGGGTCGACGGCAGGCCCAGCCAGGGCTTGTCGGTGGCGTCGAACCCGGTGAGCTCGGCGATCCTGCCGTCGACGACATGCAGGGCCGCGACGGCGAACAGGCGGTACTCCGGGTCCGCGGGGGTGCGCAGGTACAGGGCGGCGGCGGGCATGCGGTTGGCCGTCGTGGGGATGCCGCGCCAGTCGTCGTGGCCGGGCTGGAAGAGCCCACCGGCCAGCCAGCCGTCCACCGCGTCCCGGGCCGTCGTCACCGTGGTGCCCGGGTCGGGCAGCATCGCGAAGCGTAGGTCGGCGCGCAACAGCGCCGCCAGCCCGTCGAGGTCGTTGCGTTCGTGGGCACCGATGTAGGACTTCAGCACGCCGCGCTCGTCGTCGGACAGCTCGTGGGTGGCGGGGGTGCGCCAGTCGAGGCGGCGGGCGGGCAGCCGCCCGCGCATCGTGACCCGGGCCCGCTGCAGCGCGCTGGTGACCGAGGCGACGGTCAGGTCGAGGGAGTCGGCGGCCTTCGACGCCGGCCAGCCGAGGACGTCGCGCAGGATGAACACCGCCCGCTGCCGGGGCGGCAGGTGCTGGACGGCGACGATGAACGCCAGCTCGATCGTCTCGCGCGCCACGACCGAGTCCTGCGGGTCCTCGGGGAGCAGGTGGTCGGGGTACGGCTGCAGGTGCGGCAGGTCGACCGGCAGGTCGGTGCGCCTGTCCAGGAAGTCGAGGCAGGCGTTCGTCGCGATCCGGTACAGCCAGGTCCGCAGCGACGCGTGGCCCCGGAACGACCCGCGCTTGTTCCACGCCCGCAGGAACGTCTCCTGGGTCAGGTCGCGGGCGTCCTCGTAGTTGGCGAGCATCCGGTAGCAGTGCACCTGCAGCTCACGCCGGTGGCGCTCGGTGAGGAGCGCGAACCGCTCGGCATCGTCGGTGCCGGGCCCGCTGGTGTCTGTCATGGTCGACGATCCTTCCACCGGTACGAGGGGTCCCGCCGGTTCGCGGGGCCGGGAGAACTGACGGTGCGCCGGAGGGTTTCTGATCGGTCGACTGCGTCCTAGCATCCTAGGACGCCTTACGCGATGTGATCACCGTCGACACGCACAGACCAGCCGCAACGCGGGGTCTTTTGACTTGATCTTGAGGGTCAGGTTAACCAGGTCATGGACTGGCCGTGGCCGCGGGTCCAGGCCAGGGGTACGCCGTCGAGGGCGAGCACGTTGTGGTGCCGGGCGTCCGGAGGCGGCGGCAGGCCCTCGTGCCGCAGCGCCTCCGGACTCTCGATCGCGATCCAGTGCCCGGGCACCTCCCGGACCAGGTCGGTGAACCGGTTCCGGCGCTCCCGCGGCACCTGGTACAGCACCGACGAGTGGAAGACCACAAGCGTCGCACCGGCCGGTGCCTCGGCGGCCAGCGCCAGGAGGTCGTCGACCAGGTCGCCGCGGACCAGTCTCGGCGGCGACGATGGCCGCGGCGGCGCGCAGGCGGGCCCGGCGGTGGCTGTGTTCGGGCCAGATGAGCGCGTCGAGCCAGGCGACGTCGGCGGGGTCGGTGACGTCGAGCGGGTTGAGGTCGAGGCCGGCGCGCCAGACGACGACGGGCAGGTGCCGGGGCGGGGTGCGTCCGGTGACGGCGCATTGGAGGACGGGTCCGCGCTCGCCGACCATGTGGTGGCCGTACCGGTAGGCGTAGCGGTCGGGGTACAGGCACAGGCCGGCGGCGGTGCCGACCTCCAGCAGGGCCAGCGGCTGCGGGAGCATGGCGAGCACCGGGAGCAGCAGGGCGCACCGGCCGGCCTCGTTGGTCTGGGTGGAGCGGGCGCGCAGTTCGGCCTCGATGGCTGGCCAGTGCGTCACGGTGAAGTCGTGGAAGGCGGCGGGGTCGTCGACGGGACCGGCGAGCCGGCGGACCACCCCGAAAAGCAGGTTCGGCTGCTGCTTCGCGGGTGGCACGGTGCCGAGCAGGTCGAGGATGGCCGGGTCCGCGGAGACGGTGTGCGCCAGCCGCTCGTACGTCGGCGAGACTCCGTGCGCCTCCCGCTGGGCGAACTCGGCGTACCTGGTCGCGATCGACATGCCTACTGTCCTACCCCGTGGATGCGGTGACGATCGCGGCAGGGGTGAACGCCGGCGAGTTCCGGGCCGTCGACGTGGTCGAGGACGCGTTGGCCCGCATCGCGGCGCGCGACGGTGACCTGCGGGCGTTCCGGGAGGTGTGGCCGGAGCGGGCCCGCCGTGCGGCGCGGCTCGTCGACGCGGCGGGTCGGCCGTTGCCGCTGGCCGGGGTCCCGTTGGGGGTGAAGGCGTCGGAGCGGCCCGGCTCGGCGCAGGTGGCCCGGCTCGTGGCGGCCGGGTGCGTGCCGGTGGGCGCGACGGCGGTCCCGGAGAAGGGAACCACGGCGTGGCAGACGTGGGGGCACACCGATCGGGGTCCGACGGTGAACCCGTGGCGGGCCGACCGGACGCCGGGTGGGTCGTCGGCGGGGTCGGCCGCGGCGGTGGCGGCGGGTCTGGTGCCGTTGGCGACGGGTGTCGACGGGGCCGGGTCGGTGCGGATCCCGGCGGCGTGGTGCGGGGTCGTCGGGGTGAAGGTGACGAACCCGGACCCGGGGCGGCTGACCGCGCCGGGTCCGCTGGCCGGGTCGGTCGCCGACGCGGCCGCGTACCTGGGGATCGCCGTCGCGGCGGACGCGGGTACGGCGGACGCGGACGCGGCGGCCGTGCGGGCGGTCTGGTCGGCCGATCTGGGTTTCGCCGACGTCGACGAGGGGGTGGTCGCGGTGGCCCGGTCGGCGGCGGGCCGGCTGTTCGCCGCGGGGGTGACGCGGGTGGACCACGACCTGGCGCTCGAGGACCCGGCCGCCACCTGGTTGGCGTTGCGTCGTGGTGATCGGGCCGACCGGGCGGTGAACGACGAGCGGCTCGCGGCGGCGTTCGAGGTCGCCGACGTCGTGCTGACGCCGACGGCGCCGGTGTCCGCACACGGTCACGACGGACCGGGCGACGCGATGAGCGTGAGCCTGACCTGGGCGTTCAACCTGAGCGGACATCCGGCGGCGAGCGTTCCGGCGGGCCTGGGTCCGGACGGGGTGCCGGTGGGTCTGCAGGTCGTGGGCCGGCACGGCGCGGAGGAGACCGTTTTACGGGTCGCGGCGATGCTGGCCGGCGTCGTTACGATGCTCGATGGCCACGGGGGGAACGATCATGGATGACCGGCGGCTACCCGGGCCGTTCGGCCGGGCGGCCACGGTGATGCCGGCGGCGGTTGTGGTGGGCGGGAAGGGTCTTTCGATGCGCATTCCGGATGAGTTTCTGGATCTGTTCACCGGCACCGCTTTCGGGCATCTGGCGACGGTGATGGCCGACGGGTCGCCGCAGGTGACCCCGGTGTGGGTGGCGGTGGAGGACCGCGACGGCGAGCAGTTCGTGGTGGTCAACAGCAAGCGGGGCCGGTTGAAGAACCGCAACATGGCCCGGCGGCCGCAGGTGGCGGTGTCGGTGCAGGACCCGCAGCGGCCGTACCGGTACGTGTCGGTGCGGGGTGTGGTGGAGTCGGTGTCGACGGTGGGTGCCGAGGAGCAGCTGGAGGGGTTGTCGCAGCGGTACCTGGGCCGGGCGTATCCGTGGTACCGGCCGGGTGAGGTGCGGGAGCTGTTCCGGATCCGGCCGTCGCGGGTGGTCGCGGCCGACTTCGGGTGAGACCGTGGCGGGTCGTCGTCGGGTTCGGGGTGGTCAGCCTCGCCGCCGACATGGTGTACGAGGGCGCGGGGTCGGTGTACGGGCCGCTGCTGGCGTCCGCGGGCGCGTCGGCGGTGGTCGTCGGGCTGGTGACCGGTGCCGGTGAGGCGATGGCGCTGCTGCTGCGGCTGGTGTCGGGTCCGCTGGCGGACCGGTCGGGTCGCTACTGGGCGCTGACGATCGGCGGGTACGCGTTGACGGCGGTGTGTGTGCCGCTGCTGGCGCTGACGCCGGTGCTCGGGGTGGTGTTCGCGTCGGCGTTGATCCTCGTCGAGCGGTTGGGCAAGGCGGTGCGCAGCCCGGCGAAGTCGGCGCTGCTGGCCGACGCGGCGGGCCGGGTCGGCATGGGTCGCGGGATGGGGGTGCACAAGGCGCTCGACCAGGTCGGCGGGTTCGCGGGTCCGTTGCTGGTCGCGGCGCTGGTGGCGCTGGCCGGTGGGGTGCTGTGGCCGGCGTTGGCGGCGCTCGCCGTGCCCGGTGCCGTCGCGATGGTGCTGCTCGTCGTGTTGTGGCGGCGGTCGGGACTGGCCGCGGCGGCCGGTCCGGTGCGGGTGGACGCGCCGGTGCCGGTCCTGTTCCGCCGGTTCGCCGTGGCGTCGGGGTTGTGTACGGCGGGTCTGGTGACGTTCGGGCTGGTCGGTTTCCATCTGGTCGACGCGGGGGTGGTGCCGACGGCGGGTGTGCCGCTGCTGTACGCGGCGGCGATGGTCGCCGGTGCGGTCGCGGCGTTCGGGTCCGGGATTCTGTACGACCGGGTCGGTCCGTGGGCGCTGCTGGGGCTGCCGGTGCTGGTGGCGGTGGTGCCGGTGCTGGTGTTCACGTCGGGTCTGCGGGTGGCGGTCGTCGGGGTGCTGGCGTGGGGTGCGGCGATCGGCGTGCAGGACTCGACGGTGAAGGCGTTCGTCGCCGACCTCGTGCCGCGCGAGCGGCGGGCGACGGCGTACGGGGTGTTCGCGGCGGTGCAGGGCGCGGGTGCGCTGGTCGGTGGTGTCGCGGCGGGGGTGCTGTACGAGCGGTCGCGGACGTCCCTGGTTCTGGGGGTGGCCGTCGTGCAGGTCGTGGCGCTGGTGCTGCTGGTCGCGGTTGTACGCTGCGCTGCGGAAACCCGGAGGTGACCGCGTGCACCTGGTCGCGCAGATTCTGGTCGGCGTCGTCGCCGCCATCCACGTCTACATTCTGGTGCTGGAGATGTTCCTGTGGCGGGGGCCGCGGGGACGGGCCGCGTTCGGCACGACGCCGGAGTTCGCGGACTCGACGGCCACGCTGGCGGCGAACCAGGGCCTGTACAACGGATTCCTGGCGGCGGGCCTGGTGTGGAGCATCGTCGCCGACGACGTCGCGTTCGCGGTGTTCTTCCTGCTGTGCGTGGCCGTGGCCGGCCTCTACGGCGCGGCGACGGTGAGCCGGCGGATCCTGTTCGTCCAGACGGTCCCGGCGGCGGTGGCGCTGCTGTTCACGCTCCTGGCGGTGTAGCGACCGGTGCCGGCTGCAGGTGCCGGCGCAGGAACGGCAGCGCGACGGCGCCGAACGTGCCGGCGTCCTCCGGGCCGGGTCCGGGCCGGTCGGCCCACTCGTGCGGGGCACCGTCGACGGGCGTCCACGCGACCTCGACGCCGGCGCGGACGAGCGCGTCGCGGAGGGCCTGTCCGTGGGCGATCGGCACGACCGTGTCGGCGGTGCCGTGGGCGATCAGGAACGGCGGTGCGGCCGGGTGGGCGTGGCAGACCGGGCTCGCGTCGACCAGCGCGCCGGGACGGTCGGCGGCGGGACCGATGAGCCGGTCGACCTCGTTGCCGGTGCCGGGCCGTTCGTCGCGGAGGTCGGACGGGCAGGCGCTGAGGGCCACGGCCCGCACGTGTCCGGGCAGGCGCAGGGCGGTCAGGGCGGCCAGGTGCGCGCCGGCGGAGTGTCCCCAGAGGCCGATCCGGTCGGGGTCGCCGCCGTGGGTGTCGACGTGGGCGCGCAGCCAGCACACGGCGGCCATGACGTCGTCGAGCGGGGCGGGCCAGTGCGCGTCACCGCTGAGCCGGTAGGTGACGCTGGCGGTGACGAATCCGTGCGCGGCCAGCAGCGGGTTGAGCCAGGGGTGCATGCCGGCGCCGCGGTCGCCCTCGTGCCAGCCGCCGCCGTGCACGTACACCACGACGGGGCGCGGGCCGGCCGGTTCGGTGGGTCGGAGGAGGTCGAGCCGGAGGTCGTGGTCGTCGGCGGTCCGGTAGGTGATGCCGCCCTCGAAGATCATCATTGGTAGTCGGCGAGGACGCGGCGGGCCGCGCCGTCGACGGTGACCGGGCCGCCGTGCGGCAGGATCCACTGCGGTCGGGTGTGGCCGAACGGGACGCCGACGCAGACCACCGCCCGCGGGTTGTACCGGGCGATCACGTCGACGACGGTGTCGCGTTGTTCGGCGCGCAGCCGGGTCCGTTCGTCGGCGGCGGGTTTCCGGGTGAGGTCGGAGACCGGTGGACGGCCGACGAGCACGGCGTCGACGGCGGCGAGGATGCCCCGTTCGCCGAGGGAGCGGACGATCCGGCCGACGTTCACGGCGGGCAGCAGTTCCTCGGACGTCTCGATGAGCAGGACACCGCCGTCGAGGACGGCCGGGTCGGGCGGGAACCGGCCGGCGGTGAGGATCCACTCGATGACCTCCAGGCACCCGCCCCAGGTGGGGCCGGTGACGGAGTGGGCGGGCCCGTGCCAGGTCCACGGCTCGGTCGGTTCGCGGTCGCCGAAGGACTGTAGGGCCCGCGGGTCGGCCCAGTCGACGCCGGTGTCCTCGGACTCGCCGGGGTCGGTGACCTCCAGCGTCCCGCCGGTGAGCAGCGCCGCCCGTAGCGACCGGGCGTGGACGTCGTCGACGGCGGGTCCGGGTCCGAGGTGCACCTGGGAGGAGCCGCCGTAGAAGCTGGCGATTCCGAGGTTCCACAGCCAGTGGTGCAGGTTGGTGTTGTCGCTGGTGCCGAGGAACGGTTTCGGGTCGGCGCGGGCGAGGTCGGCGTCGAGGTGCGGGACGACGGTGATCTGGTCGTCGCCGCCGATGGTGGCGAGGATCGCCCGGACGTGCGGGTCGGCGAAGGCGGCGTTGACGTCGTCGGCGCGGGCCCGGGCGGAGGCGCCGACGGTGCGGGTCGTCGGGTACTCGACCGGCACCAGGCCGGTGAGGTCGGCGAGGCGGCGCATCGCCTGCTCGTGCACCTGCGGGAACGGCCCGGGCGCGGCGAACGACGGGGAGAGGACCGCGATGCGGTCACCGGGTCGGGCCTTGCGGGGGCGGAGGAGCTCTCCCCGCTCTCCGGCGGCGGGCGGCATCAGGGTCGTCCCCGGACGGTCATGGCCCCCATCCAACCGGCTGCTCCGGTCCGTCGCATCGGGATAACCGCCACGGGCGTTCACCGGCGGCCGCTTGCGTGGCGGTCAGGATCCGGTCGTTGCGGCGCGCTCGCGGTTGGCACGGATCTCGTCGTGGTGGTCGGCGGCCCAGCCGATCAGTGAGGTGACGATCTCGTGCAGGCCGCGGCCCAGCGGGGCGAGGGTGTACTCGACGCGCGGAGGGACCTCGGCGTAGGCGGTGCGGGTGATCAGGCCGTCCTGCCCGAGCTGGCGGAGGGTGAGGCTGAGCATGCGCTGGGAGATGCCGGGGACCTGCCGTTGCAGGTCGGTGTAGCGCAGCGGTCCGGGCTCCAGGACCGCGATGATCAGCAGGCTCCATTTGTCGCCGACGCGGTCGAGGGTCTGGCGGATGAAGTCCATGTGCTCGGCAGGGATGGCCGCGCACGGCCCGATCGCCGCCGCTCCTGCCGTCGCCGCCGCTCGCTCGACCGTCTCCATGACGCACATTCCTCTCCGGCACGCACACCGATGTGCCTTTTGTACCGCCTCCCATGCTGGCCTATCTTTGCGTTACGCACAAGACGTAGGAAAGGGAGGCGTGCTGTGAAAGTGGATATATGGGCCGAGGTGACCTACCCCTGGTGCGGCCTGGGGAACCACCGGGTGGCCAGGGCCATCGAGCGCTTCGAGCACGCGGACGAGGTGGTATCGGCGGCGGTCAGGCCGAGACAGCGACCCGGCGGATCGAGAAGCTCGCCGGGAGCGAGGGGCTGACGCCGTACCGGGTGCTGGACAACACGGTCGGCAACACCGATCTCGCGCACGAATTTCTCGCCCACGCCAGCGCCCAGGGCGGGAACCGCGAGGCCTGGGACGCGATCTTCGCCACCTACTTCGGCCGGGCCGAGCCGGTCTTCTCCCTGGACGACCTGCTGGGACTCTCCGATGAACTCGGCCTGGACCGCGAGCAGACCCGCCGGGCCCTCACCGACCGCCGCTACCGCCAGCGGGTCCGCGACGACGCGGCCCGCGCCCAGCGCCTGGGGGCGACCGGCGCACCGTTCGTCGTTCTCGACGACCGCTACGCCGTGCCCGGCGCCCAGGACAGCGACAGCCTCCTTGAGCTGCTGCGCAAGGTCTGGGACGACAGCCACCCCCGCGCCCTCGCCGGCGGTGCCCCGGTCCGCGGACCGGACAGCTGCGCCGTCCCCGAGCGCGCCTGATCCGCCCCTGAACAGCGCGAAAGGCATCTGATCACCATGAGTAACCTCCTGGTCCTCGGCGGCAGCGGCCGCACCGGCGCTCACGTGCTGGCGTACGCGGAGCGGCGCGGCCACCGCGTCCGCGCCCTCGTCCGCAACCCCGACACGGTGCGGGCACCGGCCGGCGTCGAGCTGGTCCAGGGCACCCCTGCGAACATCGACGACATCCGCCGGGCTGCCGAAGGCACCGAGGGGGTGATCAGCGTGCTGAACAACTCCCGCGCCTCCGACAACCCCTGGGCCAGGCCGGTCAGCCCGCCGATGTTCATGACCACCGCCGCCCGCCACACTCTCACCGTCATGGGCGAGCAGGGCATCCGCCGCATCGTGCTGACATCCACGCAGGGCGCGGGCGACGACTGGGCCCGGCTCAACCCGCTGGTCAAAGCGTTCATCAAGCTGTCGAACATCAAGTCGGGCTTCGAGGACCACACCGGCGTCGACCAGGTCATCCGCGCCTCGTCCGGCATCGACTGGACCCTCGCCCGCGCCGTAGCCCTGACCGACAAGCAAGCCGATGGCCCCGTGCGGGCCGCCGAGGCCGGCACGGAGAAGCCCGGCGCACGGATCAACCGCGCCGACCTCGCCCAGTTCCTCGTCCAGACGATCGAGGACGACGCGTGGACCCGCAAAGCGCCCGTGGTCTGGAACACCCGCGGCTGACCGGCCGGCCCGGCAAGCCGCCGGGTCCGGTGGCCGGTGAGGACGGTTCTTGCCGTAGTGGACCACCTCGTCCTACAGATCGGCTTCTCCGGGCAGCACCGTCCCGTGCCCGACCTCTGGACGACGTCCGAGACGCCGTTATCGCTCACCACGGGCCGTCATGCACGATAACCGGGATTATCATGCACGCGCTCACGCGGTCCCATTTTGGAATTTGCGTATGTCGTAACCACTTTTGGATTTCGTAAAACGATATCGTGGGCGGGTGCTGACCATGCAGATCGACAGCCCGGAGACCCGGCGGTGTGCGTACATGCGCTGCGCCGCGCCGCTCGAGTACTCCGGGCAGGGGCGTCCGCCGGAGTACTGCCCCGACCGGCGGTGGGACGGCAACCGCACCTGCAAGCAGCTCGCCGCCGCCGAACGGGCCGGTGAACGGGCCGTCGCCCTCGACGTGCCGCTCGACGCGTTCCGGCAGGCCGGCGACCGGTTCGTGCCCGCGGCGCAGGCGCTGGCCCGTCAGCTGACCGAGGTCGTCACCGCGGTCGGTGCGGTGCGCGACAGCGCCGTCGCGCGGATCGGCGAGGCCGAGACCGCCGCCCGCACCGCCGACGACCGGGCCCGCGCCGCGCAGGCGGAGGCCGACGAGGCACGGACCCGCCGGGCGCAGGCCGAGGCCGACCGCGACGACGCGTGGAAGGCGGCCACCGCCGCCGAACGCGCCGCCACGGCGGCCAAACGCGACCGCGACGAGGCTGTCGCCGACTCCTGGCAGCGCGTCACCGCCGCCGAGAACGCCCGCGGCGCCGCCGAGGCCCTCGCCGCGCAGGCCGCCCGCCGCCAGGAGCAGGCCGAACAGACCGTCGCCGCGCAGGCCGCCCGCCACGAGGTCCAGGTCGGCGGCCTGCGGGCCGACCTGGCGGAGCTCACCCGCCAGCGGGACGCGCTGGGCACCGCCCTGACCACCGCGCAGGCCCGCGCGTCGGCCGCCGAGGCGGCCCTGGCGGCCGAGCGGGACCGGGCGGAGGCGCTGACCGCCGAGGTGGCGCGGGTACGCCGCGACCTGGACACCCTGCGCGCCCAGCGCGACGCCGCGGCGACGGGGCTGGCCGCCGCCGAGGCGGCCCGCGACGCGGCGTCCGCCGCCCTCGACCGGGCCACGGCCAGGGAGGACGACGCGCTGACCCGCGCCACGAGGGCCGAGGCGCGCCTCGACCGCCTGGTCCACCGGACGGCGACGGTGACCCGCCGCCCGGTCCGCCGCAACGCGCCACCCGCGTAGCCGCAGCAGGCCGGATCCGTCGGCCAGGAACGGTCGCTCAGACCCAGAACGACTTGCGGCAATCGGGGGATAGCCGGTACTGGCCGTTGTTGCGGTTGTACATCTCGACCATCACCGTCACGACGTACGGCTTGGCCCTGGTGGCGACGTGGTAACTGTCCGGCCATTCAAAGACCATGTGGGTCAGACGATAGTCATGCGGCGTGGTGTACCAGTCATCCCATCCGTCGCTGGTCGCCTCCCGGTGGATGTTGGCATTGACGAGGAACTCGTTGGAGGCGCCCCGGTACACGTCGACGCGGTTGACCGAGATCCGGTTGCCACGAACCTCGTAGTCCACCGTCATGGTCCAGTTCGCCCAGGGCCCCTCGCACTGCAGCACCGGCGACGTTATCGGCACCGCCGATGCCGGTTCGGCCGCTACCGGCAACGCCGCGCCGGTCAGGCCGAGTGTCGCAGCGACGGCCATGCCCGTCAGCCGCCTGATCAGGTTATTCGTCGTCATGCGCGTAATCTATCGATTCTCGCGGATGGAGGCGTACTGCGTCAGTTGGAAGTGGCGTACTGCGTCAGTTGGAAATTCGGCGTGAACCTCAGCGGTACTCAGCCGGGCCGCGCCGCCGGCGCGTGCTACAGGAGGTGGCGGAGGAAGCGCTGCGGGTCGGCGAGGAACGAGCGGGTCAGGGCCACCGGATCGGCCTCGTCGAACGTGACCGGCGTGATCGTGCCGTCCGCGCCGATGCGCAGGATCGTGGCGCCCGGTACGGCGAGCAGCACCGGCGAGTGGGTCGCCACCACGAACTGCGACCCGGCCCGGACCAGGTCGTGGATGACGGCCACCAGCGCCAGGCACCCCGGCACCGACAGGGCCGCCTCGGGCTCGTCGAGGACGTACAGCCCGTCGGGGCCGAAGCGGTGCGTCACCAGGTCCAGGAACGACTCGCCGTGGGAGCGTTCGTGCAGGTTCGGGCCGCCGCCGAGCCGCTCGAGCTCGGTGGCGACGTTGTAGAACGACTCGGCCCGCAGGAAGTACCCGGTCGACGGCTTGCCGGGCGACCGGACCAGGCGGAGGTAGCCGCCGAGGGACGACTCGGTCGACCGGGTGCTGAACCGGACGTTGACCGAGCCGCCCTCCGGGTTGAACCCGGCCGCCACCGCGAGCGCCTCGACCAGCGTCGACTTGCCGGTGCCGTTGTCACCGGTGAGGAACGTGACGCCCGCAGCCAGTGGCAGCCGCCCGGCCTCGCGCAGCGCCGCGACGACGGGCAGCGCGAACGGGTAGCCCGCGGTGGGCGTGTCGGGGTCGAGCTCCACCCACCGCAGGAACGTCACCCGGGGAAAGCTAGCGCACGCCCGGCTCGGCGGTCAGCGTGCCGGCGGCGGTGTCGATCGTCGCCGGCACGCCCAGCGGCAGGGTCAGCTGGCCGGGACCGTGACCCGCCCGCAACCCGCCGAGCACCGGCACCCCGAGGTCGCCGAGCCGGTCCCGCAGCACCGCCGGCGCGTCGAGCTCGCCGGGCTGGCCGGCGTTGACCAGCTGTCCGATCGCCACACCGGCGATCTTGCGGAGCGCGCCGACGCGGCGCAGGTGGGTCAGCATGCGGTCGTAGCTGTACGGGGCCTCGTCGACGTCCTCGAAGAACAGGATGGCGCCGGACAGGTCCGGGAAATCGCCCGCGCCGACGCTGGTGTCGAGCATCGTCAGGGTGCCGCCGAGCAGCCGCCCGGTGGCCTTGCCGGGCACCTCGACGGCGGCGCTGGACTCGGCCGGGTCGCGGCGCAGCACGATCGGGTCGGTGGTCATGACGGCGGAGCGCAGCGACGCCTCGGAGTCCGGGCCGGTGCGGGTGTCGCTCCAGTTGACCATCGGGCCGTAGAACGTGGCGAGCTGCGCGTCGCGCCACAGCTTGCCGTG
The DNA here is from genome assembly GCF_016863655.1 of Virgisporangium ochraceum. Lineage (GTDB taxonomy): Bacteria > Actinomycetota > Actinomycetes > Mycobacteriales > Micromonosporaceae > Virgisporangium > Virgisporangium ochraceum. The sequence goes on along the minus strand of NZ_BOPH01000113.1, from coordinate 97,125 downwards.
CAGGGCGGTGATGTCGGAGAAGCCGACGACGACCTTCGGGTCGCGGCGGGCGGCGCCGGTGTCGACCTTGTCGATGATGCGCTGGGTGCCGTAGCCGCCCCGGGCGGCGAAGATGCCGCGCACCCCGCGGTCGCGCAGGGCGTCGTTGAGGTCGTCGAGGCGGTCGGCGTCGCGCCCGGCAAGGTAGCCCCACCGGTCGTAGACGTGCGGCGCCACCTCGACCTCCAGGCCCCAGCCGCGCAGGATCTGGATGCCGCGGTCCATCAGGGTCGGGTCGGGCGTGCTGCCGGGCGCCACCACGCGCACCCGGTCACCGGCGCGCAGCGCGGCCGGCCGGCGCGGCGCGGACGCGGGAGCCGCGTGCGCGGGTGTGCCACCCACCATTCCGGTCACCGTACCGATCAACGGTGCGGCGACGGCCGCGGCGGCGCCCCCGCGCAGCACACCTCGACGTGAAACGGTGGGGTCGGTCATCAGTGGATCTCCATTCGTCAGTGGACGCCCAGGAGATCACGTCCGGCGGCCACGCGCTGACCCATCCTGTCGGAAATCGGCTGAAACCTTCGGGGGACCCATCGGGTGTAGTGCTCGTCAACGAAGCACGGTGCGGAGGGCGGTCGAGGTGGGTGGTTGTGCTCAGGAATGACGACGTCGGCGCGGCCGTGCGTGAGGTCGCGGCGCCACCCCACGTCGATGCCGCGTTCGCCGAGTTCTACGCGGCGTCGTTCCAGAACGTCACCACGCAGCTGTACGCCTACACCGGTGACCTGGACCTCGCCCACGACCTGGCGCAGGAGGCGTTCTGCCGGGCCCTGGCCCGCTGGTCGCGGGTCTCCGGCTACAACGACCCGGCCGCGTGGGTGCGCCGGGTCGCGTTCAACCTCGCCAACAGCCGCTGGCGGCGGCTGAAGACCGCCGCGGCGTACCTGCGCCGGCAGCGGGTCGAGCACGTCGGCGGCCCGAGCCCCGACCGGGTCACGGCGGTCGCCGCGATCGCGTTGCTGCCCGAGACGCAGCGCCGCGCGGTCGTGCTGCACTACCTCGCCGACCTCAGCATCGCCGACATCGCCGCGCAGGAAGGCGTGGCCGTCGGCACCGTCAAGTCGTGGCTGCACCGCGGCCGGGCCGCGCTGGCCGCCCATATCGGCGTCGAGGGACGGGAGGCGACCGGTGACTGACCGCGAGGACCAGCTGATGACCGCCCTGTTCGCCGACCTGCGCCGCGAGGTCGCCCCGCACGTGCGTCCCGCCGGCGCGGCCGCCGCGGCGGTGACCGTCCGCCGCCGCCGGCGGACCCGCGCCGTCGCCGGGGCCGCGCTCGCAGTGGCGCTGCTCGTCGGACCGGCCGTCGGACTGGCCTGGGCCCGCGATCGGTCCGACGCCGTACCCGACGTCGGTACCCCGCCGTCGGCGACGGCGACGGCGGCCAGCGCGGACCCCGGCACCGCTCCGGACCTGGGCGACTCGGTTCTGCAGGTGCCGGCGTGGCCCGCCGGTATCGACAGTTCCTGCCCGTCGGGCCAGGTGAGGTTCAGCGGTGGGAGGGCGATGAGGGACGGGATGTTCATCTCGATGAAGCTCGGCGGTGACCCGGTGCCCGTCGACGTCGACCGTGACGGGCGCAACGAGGCCGTCGCCCGCATCGACTGCGGCATCTACACGCAGGTCGTCGTCTTCTCCCGCACACCCGACGGCGCGGTGACCACGGTCGGACGGATCCTGGCCACCCACGTCGAGGGCTCCGACGTGCAGCAGATCTGGCGGGTCGAGCCGGTCGGCCCGCTGACCATCCGCGTCGACGTCGGCGACGTCGCCGGCCCCGAAGCCCAGCACCAGTGGCGCACGTACGCGTGGGACGGGCAACGGTTCGTCCAGAGCGGAGGCCCGACCTCGTTCTCGGGGACCCCGAACACGACCGATCTCGCTCTCGACGCGCCGTCCCCGATGGCGATGGCCGCCACCGGTGGCACCTGGACCGGCAGCCTGGTCGTGACCTTGACCAACAAGGGGCCGAACCAGGCCACCCGGCTGGAGGTGACGCTGACATTCGGCGTCGAGGTGGCCCTCGGCGGCCCGGACGCGGACGCGTGCGGCGCCACGGCGACCACCCGGTCGACCGTGTACACGTGCCGGTTCGCCAGCCTCGGCCCCGGGGCTTCGCGCGAGTTCCGCTGGGACGTCACCGCCTCCACCAGCCCCCGCGGCAAGACCACGACCGTGACCGCGAACCACGGCAGCGCCACGGGCGAGAGCTACCAGGACCTGCGGCCGGCCGACAACACGGTCACGGTGGACAGCCCGTAGTTCTCAGGACCGCCCGGACCCGGCCGATCGGGACGCCGAGGACCGGAGTGGCGGGAGGACCGCAGTGGCGGACAGGGCGGGGGAGTGTCGGACATGAGCGAGCGGCCGCCAGGGTTCATGCGTCCGGCGCTGGTGGTCGTCGACCGGCTGCGGATCGGTGCCCGCCTCGGTGTGCTGATCCTGGTGCTGCTGGTGCCCGGCATCGGCGCCACCTACGCCTACGTCGGGCTGATCAACGGCCAGGTCGACTTCGCCTCCTCCGAGCTCGACGGCACCGTCGTCGTCCGGGAGGCGCTGCTGGCGATGTCCGACGCCGCCGCCGGCCGCGAACCCGACCTGGCCGCCCTCGGCGCGGTCGTCGACAGGTACCCGGACCTGGCCCTCGACGACGCGTTCGCGGCGGTGCGGTCCGAGCCGACCGCGGCGACGCTGGCCGCGCTCGTCGCCGAGGCCGGGAACACCTCGAAGCTGATCCTCGACCCCGACCTCGACTCGTTCTACGTGATGGACCTGCAGATCGTGCAGCTGCCCAAGGCGTTGGTCGCGGCCGCGGCGGCACAGGGCAGGGGGACCGGCGGCAGCGTGGCCGACCGCGCCGTCGACGCCGGCGACCTGGCGAGCGCGGCCCGGTCACTGCGGTCGGACGTCGACACGGCGCAGGCGAACACCGCGATGGGTGGCCTGGCCTCGCGGCTGGAGCCGGTGAAGGCGGCCGCCGACGCCGCCGACGCCCTCGCCGGCGGGATCACCGGGTCGCTGGACGCGCCGCGTGCGGTCGACGCCGCACCGCTGGCCGACGCCGTGCGGGCCGCCGTCGCGCCGGCGACCGACGTCCTCGACGACCTGCTGGCCGTGCGCAGGGACGGACTCGTCGGCGACCGCACGCTGACCCTCGCCTTCACCGGGTGCGCGGCGGTGCTGGCGTTCTGGTTCGCCGTGTCGGTGTGGTGGCGCACCCGCACCGACGTGGCGCTGGTCCTCGACCGGGTGACCGCGGTCGCCGACGGCGACTTCAGCCAGGGCCGGCTCCCGGCCGGCCGCGACGAGCTCGGCGACATCGGCGGCGCCCTGGCCACCGCCCGCGGCCGCCTCGCCGCCCAGGAGGAGGAGATCGGCGAGGCGCGCAAGGTGCGCGAGGAGCAGATGCGCTCCCAGTTCCTGCACCAGCGGCAGGCCGAGCGGCGGCTGCGGGACCGGGCGCAGAAGCTGATCGACGACTCCACCGGCACCATCGCCGAGGAGCTGGCACAGGTCACGGAGCAGGTCGACGAGGTCCGCAATGCCGCGGCGACGATCGACGAGCGGGTCTCGGCCGCGAACGAGGCCACCGGCGTCGTCGTCGAGCAGGCCCGCGCGGCGGAACCGGTGATCGGCGCGCTGGAGACGAGCCTGCGCCGGGTCGCCGGCACCGCCGAGGTCATCGCCGGAATCGCCGGCCAGACGCGGCTGCTGGCGCTCAACGCCACGATCGAGGCCGCCCGCGCCGGCGAGACCGGCAAGGGGTTCGCGGTCGTCGCCAACGAGGTCAAGGACCTGGCGACGAACGCGGCGGCGTCGACGGAGCAGATCACCGCGACGATCGGGACGCTGGAGCGCGACGCCGCCGCGATGGCGCAGGCGATCGCCGCGATGGTGTCGAGCATCGGCGAGATCGACGGCACCACGGGCGCGTTGCGCGAGGTCGCCGCCGACCAGCGGGCCGTCGTCGGGCGGCTCGACAACCGGCTGGCCGGCACCGTCGACCGCATCCGTGGTCTGTCGGAGCTGGCCGCCCAGCTGGAGCGGCGTGACGCCGAGCGGATCGGCGCGTCGGCGACGCTGACGCTGCGGCTCAACGGCCGCCCGGAGGGGCACCCGGCCACGCTCGTCGACCTCAGCGCCGGGGGGCTGCGCTGCCGTGTCGCGCCGAGCCTCGGCGTGACGGCCGGTAGCCCGGTCGAGGCGGAGCTGGCGCTGGAGGACGGCCGGCCCGACGCGCCGGTGCGGGTGCACTGCCAGGTCATGCACGCCACCCCGGCCGGTGACTGGGTCGAGGCCGGCCTGCAGTTCCTCGACCCGCCGGCCGGGGTGGCCGACCGGATCGACAGTTACGTGACCAGGCTCGTCGACGGCGCGTCCTGACGCTTGACCAGCATCCCGACGACGCTGACGGCGACCGTGAGGGCCAGCCACTGCGGCACGAGCCCGACCACCGCCAGCGCCATGAAGACGCCGGCCGGCACGAGCACGCCGACCCGGCCGCGGGCGGTCACCACCCACCCGGCCGCCACCAGCGCGCCGGCCGCGCCGACCGCTGTCGCCGCCACGGGCGGGACGGCGCCGGCGCCGGCGCCGACCAGCTCGAACATCCCGGCGACCCAGAACGCGACGGTCGCCGGCACCAGCAGCAGCCACACCCGCCGCGGCCGCGGGGCCGGTACGCCCCGCCGGACGGCGACGGCCACGACCGCGGCGGTCAGCACGGTCGGTGCGACCACGTGGCCCAGGTGCCAGGGCACCTGGTCGTAGCCGTAGTCGAGGCCGTTGCGGATGTTGGCCACCACGGTCGCCACCGCGTACACCGCCCACAGCGCTACCGAGGTGCGCCGGTGACCGAGCAGCCACACCACCGCACCGGCCAGCCACAGCACGAGCGTCAGCACCAGCCCGAGGATCTGCATGACCGGGCTGGTCACCAACCCCGGCAGGTGCTGCAGGACGTGCGGCACCGGCAGCGGCGCCGCGACGACCACCAGGGCCCCGGCGAGCACCGACAGGCCGGCGCGCAGGCGGCTGCCGCGCTCGCGCATGCGCAGTTTCACCGCCAGCGCGGCGACGGCCGCGACCTCGGCCAGCGGCGGCCGGTCCCGGCCGTCGGACAGGTCCATGAGGACGCCGAGGACCTCCTCGCCGCGGGTCTCCCGCTCGGCGCGGGGCAGCATCCGCACGACCCGGCGGCAGCGCCGTTCCAGCGGCGTCATGGGGTTGCACCACCGAACCGGGGACGCAGGGCCAGCCGTTCCCGGGCGACCTTCGCGGCCGCCTCCATCCGTTCGGTCTGCACGTCGAGGGCCTCGGCGCCGGCGTCGGTGAGGGCGTAGTAGCGGCGCAGCCGCCCGTTCTCGACCTCCTCGCGGTCGGCGCGGACGAGGCCCTGCCCGGAGAGGCGGTCGAGGGCGCCGTAGAGGGTGCCGGCCCGGAGGGTGACGCGTCCACCGGTCATCGCCGACACCTCGGTGATCAGCGCGTACCCGTGGCGGGGCCGGTCGGCCAGCGCCGACAGGATCAGGAACGTCTGTTCGCTCAGGTCCACCCGGTCAATGTATCGCGTCGCGGAATATACCGCGACTCAGACTGTGGCGAGCTCCCTCTCCCACCAGCGCTGGCCGGCCTCGGGCAGCGTGTCGATCGGGTCGTGAAAGGCGTAGCGGCGGTCGAGGTCGTCGCCCTCGATGCTGGTCCGGTAGTTCTTCGTCCAGTAGGAGATGCCGCGCTCGCGGTCGTACTCGGTGACCATGTGCACCCAGCGCTTGCCGACGAACGGCACGTCGCACACGATCCGCGGGGTGGCGTAGCCGGGCAGGTAGCCCATGATGTCGTGCTGCAGCTGCTGCGCCTGCCAGACCGCCACGCGCCAGTGCTCGGCGTTGGGGATCATGTCGCACATGTAGAAGTAGTACGGCAGGATCCCGGCCTCGCCCTGCAGCCCGAAGCACAGGTCGAGCAGGTCCTCCGAGGTCGCGTTGACGCCGCGCAGCAGCACGCCCTGGTTGCGGACGTCGCGCACGCCGACCTCCAGCGCGGTCTGCGCCGCCTTCGCCACCAGCGGCGTCAGCGACTGCACGTGGTTGACGTGCGTGTGGATGGCCAGGTTCACCCCGCGCCGCGCCGCCGTGCGGGCCACCCGCTCCAGGCCCTCGACCACGTCGGGCTGCAGCCAGTGCTGCGGCAGGCCGGCCAGGGCCTTGGTCGCCAGGCGGATGTCGCGGATCGTGCCGATGTCGAGCAGCCGCATCAGGAACGACTCGAGGTTGCGCCACGGCACGTTCGCCACGTCGCCGCCGGAGACGACCACGTCACGCACGCCGGGCTGGGCCTTGAGGTAGCCGATCATCGCGTCGTACCGGTCGACCGGCTTGAGCGTCAGCTTGAGCTTGTCCACCGCCGGGGTGGAGTTGCCGACCAGGTCCATGCGGGTGCAGTGGCCGCAGTACTGCGGGCACGTCGGCAGCAGCTCGGCGAGCACCTTCGTCGGGTACCGGTGGGTGAGGCCCTCGGCGACCCACATGTCGTGCTCGTGCAGCGAGTCGCGGCTGGCGTAGGGGTGCGACGGCCATACCGGGTGCCGGTCGGAGGCCACCGGCAGCATGTACCGGCGGATCGGGTCGGCGTAGAACGCCTCGGTGTCGAAGCGCCCGGTCGGCACCATCGTGTTGATCATCTGTGGCGGGAGGAGCATCGACATGGTCGCCAGCCGCCGCTGGTCGTCCTCCAGGTCGGTGTAGAAGCGCTCGTCGACGAGGTCACCGAGCACCGCCCGCAGCTGCCGCACGTTCTTGACGCAGTTGACCCGCTGCCACTGCGCGGACTCCCACTGCTCCCGGGTCACGGCCTTCCAGCCGGGCAGCCGCGTCCAGTCGGGCTCGACCAGCTCCTGACGCCGGTATGCGTACGGTTGTGCGGTCACACGCCCTCCTCTATGGAAATCCTACGGCCAGTCGACTAGTCTGCCGGATAATTTCAATATCAGAAAGGGGTCCGCGATGTCGGCTGTCGGGCTGCACCGGGTTCTGGAGCCGGCAGGGGTGCTCCCGCAGGCCGCGACCCGCCTCGACACCGACCCCACGATCGGCCCCGACGAGGTCCGCATCGCCGTCGAGCGGCTCAACCTCGACGCGGCGAGCTTCCGCCAGCTGCGGGAGGCGGGCGGCGACATCCGGGCCCGGGTGCTGGAGATCATCAGCAGCCGGGGCAAGATGCACAACCCGGTCACCGGCTCCGGCGGCATGCTCATCGGCACCGTCGCCGAGGTCGGCCCCGAGTCGCCGCTCGGTCTCAAGCCCGGCGACCGCGTCGCCACGCTCGTCAGCCTGACCCTCACGCCGCTGGAGATCACCGACGGGCTGCAGTCCTGGACCGGCGCGTCCGAGCAGGTCCCGTGCACCGGCCACGCCATCCTCTTCGGCCGCTCCATCGCCGCCGTCCTCCCCGACGACCTCGACGACGACTTCACTGAAGAGATGGCCCTGGCCGTCTTCGACGTCTGCGGCGCACCCGCGCTCGTCCAGCGGGTCGTGCGGCAGTACCGCGAGCCGACCGTCGCCGTCCTCGGCGGCGCCGGCAAGAGCGGCTCCCTGGCGCTGGCGGCCGCGCGCCGGTCGGGCGCCGCGCGGACCGTCGGGCTCGTCCCCACGCAGAGCGAAAGGGCGTTACTGGACCGGGTGCGGCTGGCCGATCTGACCGCGCTCGCCGACGCCCGCGATCCCGTGGCGACCGCGGCGGCGGTGGAGACCGCGCTCGGCGGACCCGCCGACGTCACCGTCGTGTGCGTCGACGTCCCCGGCTGCGAACACGGCGCGGTCCTCGCCACCGCACCCGGCGGCACTGTGATCTTCTTCTCCATGGCGACGTCGTTCCCCGCCGCCGCCCTCGGCGCCGAGGGCCTCGCCGCCGACGTCACGATGCTCATCGGCAACGGCTACGTCCCCGGGCACGCCGCCGCCGCGCTCGACCTCGTCCGCGCCGAGCCCGGCGTGCGCGCGCTGTTCCAGGCCAGGCTGGCGGCACACTGAGCGGCATGGGTCAGACAGTCCTGTTGAGCAACGGCCGCGTCTACAGCCCGGCCGACCCCGACGCCACCGCGCTCCTCATCGACGACGGCCTCATCACGTGGCTCGGCACCGACGACGACGCACCCGCGGCCGACCGGACGATCGACCTCGACGGCGCCCTGGTCACCCCGGCGTTCGTCGACGCCCACGTGCACGTCACCGACACCGGCATCACCCTGCAGGGCCTGGACCTCGCGCAGACCCGCACCCGCGGCGACCTCCTCGACCGGCTCGCCCGCCACGCCGCCGACCAGGCACCCGACGCCGTCGTCCTCGGCCACGGCTGGGACGAGTCCCGCTGGCCCGACCCGACCCCGCCCACCCCGGCCGAACTCGACCGGGCCGCCCGCGGCCGCCGCGTCTACCTGTCCCGCGCCGACGTGCACTCCTGCGTCGTCTCCTCCGCGCTGCTGCGCGCCGCCGACCCGGCCACCCCCGGCTTCGGCACCGACGGCTGGCTGCGCCGCGACGCCCACCACGAGGTCCGCACGATCGCCCTCGGCTCGCTCAGCGCCACCCAGCGCCGCGACGCCCAGCGCACCGCGCTGCGCCACGCCGCCCGGGCCGGCGTCGCCGCCGTGCACGAGTGCGGCGGCCCGACGATCTCCAGCGAGGCCGACTTCACCGAGCTGCTCAAGCTCGGCGGCACCGACCGGCTCCCCGAGGTCCACGGGTACTGGGGTGAGCTCGGCGCCGCCGCCAAGGCCCGCGACCTCGGCGCGGTCGGCGCCGGCGGCGACCTGTTCGCCGACGGCGCCCTCGGCTCACGCACCGCCCACCTGCGCCAGCCCTACACCGACGAGCCGGCCACCACCGGCCACGGCTACCTGACCGCGAACCAGGTCGCCGCGCACCTGGTCGGATGCACCGAACAGGACCTGCAGGGCGGCTTCCACGCCATCGGCGACGCGGCGCTGGGCACCGTGCTCGCCGGGTTCGCGCTGGCCGCCGCCCGCGTCGGCGTCGACCGGCTGCGGGCCCGCCGGCACCGCGTCGAGCACGCCGAACTCGTCGACAAGAAGCTCATCGGCGGGCTCGTCGAGTTCGGCGTCGTCGCCAGCGTGCAGCCGGCGTTCGACTGGCGCTGGGGCGGCACCGACCGCATGTACGCCGCCCGCCTCGGCGCCGACCGGGCCCTGACGGCGAACCCGTTCGCGTCGATGACCGGCGTCGGCGTGACGCTCGCGTTCGGCTCCGACTCGCCGGTGACCCCCATCGACCCGTGGGCGACCGTGTACGCCGCGGTGTTCCACCGCAACCCGACCCAGCGGCTGTCGGTGCGGCAGGCGTTCGCCGCGCACACCCGCGGTGGCTGGCGGGCAGTGCACCGCGACGCCGACGGCGTCCTCGCCCCCGGCGCCCCGGCGACGCTCGCGGCCTGGACCTACGACGGCGACCTGCACCGCGGCCTGCCCGCGTTCACCGACGCCCCGGTCAAGCCGACCTGCCGCCTGACCACCCTGAGGGGAACCGTCCTGCACTGGAAGGCGAGCTGAACCGGATGGCGCACTGATGCCGTTACTCGACCTCGACCCCACCCTCGTCGCGCGGGCCCGGGCCCTGGCCGCCCGCGCCGGGCAGCCGGTCGTCGACCTGGCCCGCACCCGCACCACCGTCGCCGTGGAGCGGGCGACGCTGCGCCTGGCCGGCGTCACCGGCGCCGACCCCGACGGCATCCCGTGGGTGAACCGGCTCGTCGACGCCGTCGACCAGCAGGTCGGCCTCGCGCAGGGGGTGGCCCTTCCGGTCTTCCACGCCATCCGCCGGAACGGCGAAGACGTGACGGTACTGGCGCAAAAGGCCGCCGCCGGGTCCGTCACCTTCGATCTTCCGCGCGGGACGGCCGCGACCGCGGCGCGGCGCGCGGCCGACCGCGCGGTCGGCGCCGGCCTGCGGACCATCGACCGGCGCCGCCGCGAACGTGACCGGCTGGTGACGCGGCTGGGTGACCCGCCGCAGCGGCCGTGGATCTACCTGATCGTGGCGACCGGCGACATCTACGAGGACATCCCGCAGGCACAGGCGGCCGCGCGGGCCGGCGCCGACGTGATCGCGGTGATCCGCTCGACGGGGCAGTCGCTGCTGGACTACGTGCCCGAGGGCGCGACCCGGGAGGGCTTCGCCGGCACCTACGCGACGCAGGAGAACTTCCGCCTGATGCGTGCCGCTCTCGACGAGGTGTCGAAGGAGGTCGGCCGGTACGTGCGGCTGACGAACTACGCGTCCGGGCTGTGCATGCCGGAGATCGCCGTGCTCGCCGGCCTCGAACGGCTGGACATGATGCTCAACGACTCGATGTACGGGATCCTGTTCCGCGACATCAACCCGGTGCGGACGTTCGTCGACCAGCGGTTCGCCCGGCAGGTCCACGCCCGGGCCGGGATCATCATCAACACCGGCGAGGACAACTACCTGACCACGGCCGACGCCGTGGAGGCCGCCCACACGGTGACGGTGTCCCAGCTGCTGAACGAGTTCTTCGCCCACGAGGCGGGACTTCCGGACGCACAGCTCGGCCTGGGGCACGCCTTCGAGATCAACCCGGAGCTGCCGGACTCGTTCCGGCTGGAGCTGGCGCACGCGCTGCTGGCCCGGGAGCTGTTCCCTGCCGCGCCGCTGAAGTGGATGCCACCGACCAAGCACATGACCGGCGACGTGTTCCGCGGCAACCTGCTCGACGGGTTCTTCAACCTCGCCGGCGTGCTCACCGGCCAGGGGATCCTCCTCGTCGGGATGATGACCGAGGCGGTGGTGACGCCGTGGCTGTCCGACCGCGACATCGCCCTGCAGAACGTGCGGTACGTGCTGAACGCCTGCGGCGGCCTGGCCGAGGACTTCCGCCCCGCGCCCGGGGGGTTCATCCAGCGGCGCGCTTCTCACGTTCTCGGCGAGGCGGTGACTCTCCTCGAACGCGTAGCGGATGAGGGACTTCTATCGGCAATTGGGGACGGCACGTTCGGCATCATGAAACGCCCCGCCGACGGCGGAAAGGGACTGGCCGGCGTGATCGAGAAAGCCGACGACTACTACAACCCCGCCGTGACAGCTCTTGACACAACATGAGCCGTGACACGCAGAGGCAAGCCAGAGGGCGTTTCGTGCGATTTACTTGCACGATGAGGCGCGAAACTCCCGTGCTGGTGGTGCCAGATGCTGCGTAGCTTCCGGGTCGCCAACCACAGGTCGATCCGCGCCGCCCAGGAACTGGTGCTGCTGCCCGCCTACGACAAGTCCCGCCCAGTGATCCCGGTGGCGGCCCTCTACGGGGCGAACGCGTCCGGCAAGTCCAACCTTCTGGACGCCCTGCGCTGGATGCGCCAGGCGGTCGTGGACTCCTTCGCATCCTGGACGCCCGGCGGAGGCGTGCCCAGGGTGCCGTTCAAGCTCGATCACGCCGCGACCAGGGAGCCGACAGAGCTGGCAGTAGACCTGGTCCTCGACGGTGAGCGCCACTACTACGGCTTCGTCGTCGACAACGCGGGCGTCCGCGAGGAATGGCTCCACACCTTCCCCACGGGTCGACGCCGGGTCATCTTCGAACGCACCGGCGACGAATGGACGTTCGGCTCCACCGTCCGCGGTCCCATGGAGTCCACGCGCGAGCGCACCCGCCCGAACGCGCTGTTCCTGAGCGTGGCGGCCCACTCCAACGTGACGAGCTGCGAACGGCTGTTCCGCTGGTTCCTCGACGACCTCACCCATGCCGACCCCGCCGCCGAGGTCGGTTCCGACATCAGGCGCGCGTTCCTCCCGGACTCACCACTGCGGCCGATCGTCCTGGACCTGGTACGCATCGCCGACCTGGGAATCACCGACGTCGTGCTGGCCACCGCCCACGACACGGAACCGACGGTAACGCCGTCCGACGCCGTCGCCGACCCACGATGGCGCCTGGTCAACAGCTTGATCGAGGTCGACCTCCTCCAACCCGCGGATGTCGCCGCGATCGGCGACGTCCTGATGAGCGTCCTGTCGGGCCGCCTGCTGTTCTTTCACGGCGACCACCCCGTGCCGCTGAACGTCCACGAGGAGTCGGCCGGCACCAGGACCTGGCTGAACCTCACCGTGGCCATCGCCGCCGCCCTCGCCGGGCCGAAGATCCTGCTTCTCGACGAGGCCGACACAACTCTGCACCCGCACCTGGCGCGGCACCTGGTCAACCTGTTCCGCAACCCGGAGACCAACCCGCTCGGGGCACAACTGATCTTCACCTCCCACGACGCCACGATGCTCGACGAGGACACCCTGTCCCGCGACGAGATCTGGTTCGTGGAGAAGGACCCGACCGCCCAGACGACCCGTCTGTACTCGCTGGCCGAGTTCCGGCCGCGCAAGCACGAGAACACCGAGCGTCGCTACCTCGCCGGCAGCTACGGCGCGGTACCCGTCCTGTCCGAGACCGCCCTCCGCCGGGCGGTGGCACGCGGGACCGATCCCGATGCCGCGTAACCCACCGACCCGCAGACCGGGCGTCCGCCAGGCGAAGCACACGGCGCTCGTCTACTGCGGCGGCGTTCGGACGGAGCCTGAATACCTCGACGCGCTGCGACTCGAGCACCGGAACAACGCCGTCAGTGTCCGCCTCGTCGCGGAAGGCGCCGATCCGGAGCGCCTCGTGCGCCGCGCCGCCGGTCACCGTGACCGTCAGCCGGGAGCCTTCGACGAGGTCTGGTGCGTCACCGACGTCGACGAGTTCGACCTGACACGAGCCGTGGCGCTCGCCCGCAGAACTTCGGCGCCTACCGCGACGGGGTCGACGCCGCGGTCGCACGCGGCCGCCGGCTCGACCCGACCGGTACGGCGTACACCACCAACCCCTCCACCAACGTGTGGCAGTTGGTCGAAAGGATCCGCGCCTCATGAGTGAGTACGTGCGCCCGTACGGGGACACCACCGGGGACGGGATGGTGCAGGTCAGCTTCACCCTGCCCGTCCCGCACGACAAGGTGGCCGAGGGGGCGGCGCTGCAGCTCGCCGCGAAGATGGGCCTCGACCCGGCGATGCTGGTGCACGCCAAGCAGATGGGTACCGGGTTCACGTTCTTCGTCGTCTACGGGCGGGTGTCGCACCTCGTCGACCTGGCGGCGGTGACGGTCGTCGAGCGGGACTATCCGCTGCTCGCCGCCAAGGAGGTCAACGCGCTGGTGCGCAAGCGCCTGCGGCGCAAGCTCGTCGTCGTCGGGGCGTGCATCGGCACCGACGCGCACACCGTCGGCATCGACGCGATCCTCAACGTCAAGGGGGTGGCGGGGGAGAAGGGCCTGGAGTACTACCGGGAGCTGCGCGTGGTCAACATGGGCGCGCAGGTCACCGTGCCCGACCTCGTCGCCGCCGCGCGCACGGAGAAGGCCGACGCGGTGCTGGTCAGTCAGGTCGTCACGCAGAAGGACGCGCACCTGCACAACACCCGCGAGATGTCGGCGGCGTTCCGCGAGTCGTACCCGGCCGGGCGGCGGCCGCTGCTCGTCGTCGGCGGTCCCCGCTTCGACGAGACGATGGCCGGCGACCTCGGCGTCGACCGGATCTTCAGCCGCGGCACGACCCCCCGCGAGGTCGCGTCCTATCTCATCCACGCCGTCAAGGAGCGCACGTGATCGGTACGACCGTGACCCACCGCCGCTACGTCGCCAACGCGCACTACGCCGGCAACCTCGTCGAGGGCGCCTACGCCCTGGGCCTGTTCGGCGACGCCGCCACCGAACTGTGCATCCGCACCGACGGCGACGAGGGCCTGTTCGCCGGCTACGAGGAGATCCGCTTCAACGAGCCGATCTACGCCGGCGACGTCGTCGAGGTCACCGCGTCGGTCACCCGCGTCGGCACCCGCAGCCGCCGCGTCGAGTTCACCTGCGTCGTGCACTGCCGCCGCCAGCCGGAGGTGTCGGCGTCGGCGTCGCGCGTGCTCGACCCCCCGCTGGTCGCGGTCGTCGCGACCGGCACCGTGGTCGTTCCCGCGGGGTGACCCGCGCAGCGTGCGTCGACGTCGGCTCGACCTACACGAAGGTGGCGGTCGTCGACGTGACGAGCGGGGAGCTGCTCGCGGCGGCGTCGCACCCGACGACGTCGTCGACCGATGTGCTGCACGGTCTCGACGTCGCCGTCCGCGCGACGGGCCTCACGCCCGACCTCACCTACGTGTGCTCGTCCGCCGGTGGCGGGCTGCGGCTGGCCGTCGTCGGCTACGAGGCCCTGGTCAGCGCCGAGGCCGGGCGCCGGGTCGCGTTGTCGGCCGGCGCCCGGGTGGTCCACGTCACCGCCGGTCGCCTGTCCACCGACGGCGTGCGGGCGCTGCGCGCGGCCCGTCCCGACGTGGTCCTGCTCGTCGGCGGCACCGACGGCGGCGACGCCGACACCCTGCTGCACAACGCCACCCGCCTCGGCGCGGCCCGCTGGCGGCGCCCGGTCGTGCTGGCCGGCAACGCCGACGCCGCCGCCGACGCGGCGCGGGCCCTGCGTGACACGCCGTTCGTGACCTGCGACAACGTCCTGCCCCGCGTCGGCGACCTGCGCCCCGGCCCGGCCCGGACCGCCATCCGCGACGTGTTCCTGCGCCACGTCATCGGCGGCAAGGGGCTGTCGCGCGGGAGGCGGTTCGCGTCGCTCGTGCGGGCGGCGACCCCCGACGCGGTGCTGACCGGCGTGGAACTGCTCGCGCGGGCGCATCCGGGCAGCGGCCTGCTCGTGGTCGACGTGGGCGGCGCCACCACCGACGTCTACTCGGTGGTGGCGCCCACCGGTCCCGACCCGGAGGTCGCCGGGACCGCCTGGCACGGCCGCACCGTCGAGGGCGACCTCGGGGTGCGCTGGTCGGCGACGGGCGTCATCGAGGCCGCTGCCGCCGAACGCATCCCGGCGCCCGCCGACCCGGGCGCGGACCCGGGCGCCGACCTGGCCGCCGACCTGGCCGCCGACCTGGCCGCGGCGGCCGATGCCTCCGCCGCCGATCCGGGCCGCCCCGCCGATCCCCGTACGGATCTGCCCCTGGCCACCCTGGCGGCGATCGTGGCCGTCCGACGCCACGCCCGCGGCGAGGCGGTGGCCGCCGGCGTCCGGCGGGGCGGCCGCGACCTGCGGGAGGTGTCCCTGGTGATCGGGTCGGGCGGGGTGCTCCGCCACGCCCCACCGGACCGGGCCCGGTCCGTGCTGGCCGCCGTGACCGGCGACCTCGCGGGCGGCTGGTCGGTGCCCCGCGCCCCCCGCCTGGCGGTGGACACGTCGTACGTCCTGGCCCCGGCCGGCCTGCTGGCCCCCGACCACCCGGAAGCCGCCGCCACCCTTTTGCGCGCCCACCTCCTCCACCCCGCCTGACCCGCCGTCCCCGCCCCGGTCTCCTGCGCACCCGGCGCCTGCCCTGGCGACCCGCCCTCCCAGCCGCCCAGGTCCTCCTTTCGCGTCGATCTTGCACCTGTGGCCGCCGATAAGTCCGTTCATATGGCGCTTTGTCGGGGGCCGCGAGTGCAAGATCAGCGCATGAACGGGGCGCGCGGGCGCGGGCTGGGGCGGGCGCGCGAGGGCCTGTGTACGGGGGTGCGTGAGGGCGGCCGGGGCTGTGTAGTGGAGCGGGTTTCGCGTGTGGGGATCGGCTTGACAGGCATCGGGGGTGGGCGCGTACCGTCGTTGGGTCCTACAACGGCGAGCGGCGTCGGTCTGCTTCGCCCCTTTCGCCCGTCAGGGCGGCGCCCGGCCAGCCAGGCCGGTTGCTGCGGCCCTGGAGCCGGGCGGGGGTCGGCGGGGTGCGGCGGGTCGGTGTGCTCTTCGGTGTCGGGCAGGGTCGCGTGGTCAGTAGACAACGGCCTGAGGCGTGCAGCCGGCACGTACCGGGTCGGAACGAAGATCACGGGTGCTCGTCCCTGCCCCACCGGCCGTCGAGGGGCCTGGAACCGCGGGGCGCGGCTGGAATACACCAGTCGCGCCCCGATTCCGTGTGCAGTCTGTGTGAACCGGGTCCCAAGCTGGGAGAACCTACAGGTTCGCGGCCGGTTCGGGCCTTCCCCGATACGCCGGCGTGATCCATGCGCCGGCACAATTGGACCGGTTATGCGAGTGGACCTGAGTGCACAGGGGGAGGGCGGGACGTGACGGTGCTGGCTGCCCGCCCCGCCAACGAAGGACCCGACGAACGGGAGTCCCCGCGTAGCCGGGGCAGGTCCGTACTCGTCAGGCTGCGTCCGGTGCTGCTCGCCGTGGCCGCCGCGGTCGCGTTGATCCTCGCCTTCCCGCCCCACGACCTGTGGTTCCTCGCCCCCGTCGGTGTCGCGGCGTTCGCGTTGGCGACGCACGGGCGGCGGACTCGGTCGGGGGCGGCGCTCGGGTTCCTCACCGGGGCGATCCTGTTCGGGGTCATGCTCACCTGGACCAGCACGCAGGCCGGTCGCATGCCGTGGCTGCTGCTGTCGGGCCTGCAGGCCGCCTACCTCGCCGCGCAGGGTGCGGCGGCCGCGTACACCTCGCCGCTGGTGGTCCGGCGGCCGTGGCTGATCGCGCCGGTCACCGCCGTGCTGTGGACGCTGCAGGAGGCGCTGCGCGGCCGCGTCCCGTTCGGCGGGTTCCCGTGGGGGCGCCTGGCGTTCAGCCAGGGCGACTCGCCGCTGCTCGGGTTCGCCGCCGTGGGTGGGGCGCCCCTGGTCACCTTCGCCACGGCGCTGGTGGGCGGGTTGCTGGTCGCTCTCTTCATGATCTTCACAGCCCCCGGTTCCCGTACCGGACGCGCCGGGTTCACCGCGTCCTCCCTCAAGCGCGCGGCGGCCGTGACGGGCGCCGCGGTGCTCACGGTGGTCGCGGGCCTGGCCGTTCCCACGACGGCGCCGCGCGGGCGGGCGGTGACCGTCGCGATCGTGCAGGGCAACGTGCCGC
The DNA here is from genome assembly GCF_016863655.1 of Virgisporangium ochraceum. Lineage (GTDB taxonomy): Bacteria > Actinomycetota > Actinomycetes > Mycobacteriales > Micromonosporaceae > Virgisporangium > Virgisporangium ochraceum. The sequence continues at coordinate 80,158 of NZ_BOPH01000113.1, read as the reverse complement.
GGCTCGGGCTCGACTTCAACGCGCAGCGCCGGGCCGTCCTCGACAACCACGTCAACGGGACGCTGGAGCTGGCGCGACGCGTCGCGGCGGGCGAGGCGGCGAAGCCCGACCTGGTGGTGTGGCCGGAGAACGCGTCCGACATCGACCCGCTGCGCAACCCCGACGCCGCGCGCCTGATCAGCGAGGCGGCCGACGCGGTCGACGCACCGATCCTGGTCGGCACGCTCGGGCAGGCCGCCGACCCGGAGAAGATCATCAACGTGGGGCAGGTGTGGCACCCGTCCACCGGACCCGGCGAGCGGTACATCAAGCAGCATCCGGTGCCGTTCGCGGAGTACGTGCCGTTCCGGTCGCTGGCGCGCAAGGTCACCGACAAGGTCGACCTGGTGCGTCGCGACTTCGCCGCCGGCGACCGGCCGGGGGTGCTGCAGCTCGGGCCGGCCCGCATCGGCGACGTCATCTGTTTCGAGGTCGCGTACGACGGGATCGTCCGCGACACGGTGCTGGCCGGCGGGCAGATCCTCGCCGTGCAGACCAACAACGCCACGTTCAACGTCGCCGAGGCCGAGCAGCAGCTGGCCATGGTGCGGCTGCGGGCGGTCGAGCACGGCCGCGACGCGTTGATGGCGTCCACCGTTGGTGTTTCCGGATTTGTCGACGCCCACGGGCGGGTATACGGTGCAACGTCGTTCTTCACGGCGGCCGTCGTCATCCGCGAGCTACATATCGATAACCGTCGTACTCTTGCGACACGGCTCGGTGCCGGGCCGGAGTACCTGTTCGTCGCCGGAGCACTCGTGGCACTCGTGGCCGCGGCGCTCGTCAGGCGACGTGCGAAGACCGAGGAGGAGCAGTGACCAACCCCCAGGACGCCCCGGCCGACGGCTACCCGGGCGTGGGGCGGGTGCTCGTGGTCATCCCGACCTACAACGAGGCCGACAACGTGCGGATCATCGTCGACCGGGTGCGCAAGGCCACCCCGAACGTCGACGTCCTCGTCGCCGACGACGGCAGCCCCGACGGCACCGGCGCCATCGCCGACGAGCTCGCCGCGGCCGACAGCCAGGTGCACGTGATGCACCGCACGGAGAAGAACGGCCTCGGCGCCGCCTACCTCGCCGGGTTCGCCTGGGCCCGCGACCGCGGCTACGACGCGGTCGTCGAGATGGACGCCGACGGGTCCCACCAGCCCGAGCAGCTTCCCCTGCTGCTCGGCGCGCTGGCCGAGGCCGACGCCGTGATCGGGTCGCGGTACGTCCGCGGCGGCAAGGTCGTCAACTGGCCGGTGAGCCGCCAGCTGATCTCCAAGATCGGCAACCTGTACGTGCGGCTCGTGCTGGGCATGCCGGTCCGCGACGCCACCGCCGGCTACCGCACCTACCGCATGCCCGTCCTCGACAAGATCGAGCTCGACAAGGCGGCCTCGCAGGGCTACTGCTTCCAGGTCGAGGGCTCGTGGCGGTCGCACAAGTCCGGCTGCCGGCTGGTCGAGGTCCCGATCACGTTCATCGAACGCGAGCGGGGCCAGTCGAAGATGAGCTCGAAGATCGTCCGCGAGGCGCTGTGGCGGGTCACGGTGTGGGGCGCCCAGGCCCGCGTCGACGCCGTTCGCCGCGTGTTCCGCAAGCGTGCTTAAGTTGTCCTCATGTTGAGGCGGTGGCTGGCGACGCTCGGGATCCTGGGCGTCCTCGGTGTGCTCGTCGAGCTCGTGGTGCTCGGCCTGGTCGTGTGGCAGCTCGGCCCGGCCTGGACGATCGGGCTGCTGATCGTCAAGTACGTCGTCGGCTACCTGCTCGTGCGCCGCACGGGGCGCATCGGCTGGCGGCAGTTCCGCGCCGCGGTCGACTCCGGCCGTCCGCCGGGCCGCGAGGGCACCGACGCCGCCACCTCGTTCGGGGCGGCGATGCTGGTGCTGCTGGCCGGCTTCGTGGGTGCGGTGGTGGGGCTGGTGCTGCTCATCCCGCCGGTGCGGCGGACGGCGTCCCGGCTCGCCGAGCGGGTCGTCGAGCGTCAGCTCACCGCCGTGGCGGCGAACGGCGTGTTCGGGCCGCGTCGGGTCACCGTCCAACGGGACCCGGTGCGCGAGCCCACCGCCGACCGGCCGGCCGACAAGCCCGCCGAACCCGCGGCGGCGATCGAGGGCGAGATCCTGCCCCCGCGGTAGAACGGCCGGCCCGCGTCCGTCGCTCATGATCGCCTTTTGAGAGCCTGTTTGAGCTGTGCGGCGGCGGATTGCGCACGCGGCTATCGCGCAGCGTCACCCCGATGGTTGCCGCAGCCGGTCCGCCGGAACATCGGCGTCCGGTTCGGTCGGATTCAACGACCCGGTACTCCGGGGTGATCAGCTTTTCTGGAAGAAAAGTGCAGCGTGACTTCACGTTCGTTCCAGAGAAGTTGATCACCGATGCCGGGCCGCCCGGACGATGCCACGGTGAGTGACCCTCGCGGCCCGGCTCGGGCGATCGCCCAGCTCCCAAGCAGGCTCTCAAAAGGCGATCATGAACGGTCCTGGGTGCACACGTGAAGCCGCCCCGCGGTCCGGGTTGTCCGGGGTGCGGGGCGGCTGACGTGATGCAGCGCTGGTCTGCAGCGTGCTAGGAGGCGCGGCCTCGCCGGGTGCGGACCTCCTGCAGGCGTTCGTTCAGGATGTCTTCGAGCTCGGCGATCGAGCGGCGCTCCAGCAGCATGTCCCAGTGGGTGCGCGGAGGCTTGGCCTTCTTCTGCTCGGGCTCGTTGCCGTCGATCAGACGCGCGACGCTGCCGTCGAACTTGCACTCCCAGGTGGTGGGTACCTCAGCGTCGACGGCGAACGGGACCTCGAACCGGTGGCCCTTGGCGCACAGGTATTCGCGGGTCTGCCGCGGAGCCAACTCGGTGTTGCGGTCGGACTCGTAGCTGACGGCTCCGAGGCGGCTTCCGCGCAACATGCGCTCGCCCATGGACGATCTTCCCCTTCGGGTAGTGGTGCAGGTCAGACGGGTTCACCGGTTGCAACGACACCGCAGGCCGGATCGATTCCCGGTTTGGTACCCGGGAGTATGCCCGAGGATAGCGATGATCACGCTGCTGCGACGCGGCAGGCACTCGTCCGATTTCCTCGATTTTACCGGCAGCGTCCAAGATCGGCCACTGCACGTGGCCGGAGCGGGCCGGCCGAACAGTCCGGATCCGGCATCCGATCGCCTGACCGGCTTCCCGGCGCAGGTGGCGACAGGGATGGTTACCATCTGCCCGGACAGGGTGGCAGCGACTCCCGCGCCACCTGAAGGGAGTGCGATCCGGTGGTCTTCAGACGTTTACGGCAGGCGTTCGGCGTGGGTGGTCCCTCGGTCGACACCGTGCTCACCAACCCGAACACGCGGCCCGGGCTGGCGCTGGAGGGCAATGTCAACATCCAGGGCGGCGACCACGACGTCACCATCGAGTACGTCGAGCTCGCCCTGGTCACGAAGGTCGAGGTCGAGACCGACGACGGCGAGTACGACTCGACGGTGGCGTTCCAGCGTCAGCGGGTCACGGGGACCTTCCAGCTCGCGGCCCAGCAGCCGCTGCAGGTGCCGTTCCAGTTCGCGGTGCCGTGGGAGACCCCGATCACCGAGGTGTTCGGCCAGCACATGCACGGCATGACGATGGGTCTGCGCACCGAGCTGGAGGTGGCCCGCGCTCTCGACAAGGGCGACCTCGACGCGGTCAACGTGTACCCGCTGCCGATCCAGGAGAAGATCCTGGAGGGCTTCGCCCGGGTCGGGTTCCGGTTCAAGTCGGCCGACCTGGAGCGCGGTCAGCTGCGCGGCGTCCGCCAGACGCTGCCGTTCTACCAGGAGATCGAGCTGTACGCGGCGCCGCAGTACGCCAGCAAGATCAACGAGGTCGAGGTGACGTTCGTCGCCAACCCGCAGGGCGTCGACGTGATCCTGGAGTTCGACAAGCGCGGCGGGCTGCTGTCGTCGGGGTCGGACTCGATCAGCCACTTCCAGGTGGGTCACCACGACGCAGACGGCGTCGACTGGGCCCAGCAGGTCGACGGGTGGGTCCGCCAGGCCGCCCAGCGCCGCAACATGTTCTTCTGACGGACGGCCGGGGGTCTCAGGCCGGTACTGAGATCCCCACGCCGCCCTTCGTGTCGGGGCCGTACCTCGCGATCTCGGCGGCCAGGTCGAGCCGACCGATGCTGGTGCGCGCCTCGACGGCGGCCTCGTCGAGGAGGTGGGCGGGGATCAGCCAGACCACCTCGAACTCCAGGCCGTCGGGGTCCTTGCCGTACAGGCTCTTCGTGGTGCCGTGGTCGGAGGAGCCGACGAGGGCGCCGGCCGCGGTGAGGGCGTCACGGACCCGGCCGAGCTCGGCGAGGGTGTCGACCTCCCAGGCCAGGTGGTACAGCCCCACCGTGGTGCGGCCGGCGGTCGGCGCGCCGGCGGCGGCGCCGATCTCGAACAGGCCGAGGTCGTGGTCGTTGGTGGACCCGGCGGCGCGCAGGAACGCGGCACCCGGGAAACCCATGATCTTCGTGAAGCCGAGGACGTCGCCGTAGAAGGCGACGCTGCGCTCGACGTCGCGGACGTAGAGGACGGCGTGGTTGAGGCGGTGGATCGGCACGGCGACCTCCCAAGTAGTTGCTTGAGCAACTATAACATGGTGCTTGACTCTCCAGTGGCGGGAGACTCCACGCTGGTGGCATGACACAGATCGAGAACCCGTACGCCGACGAGGCCCGGGAACGGTGGGGGAACACCGACGCCTACCGGCAGTCGCAGGAGCGCACGGCCCGCTACACCGAGCGGGACTGGGCCGAGATCAAGGCCGCCGGCGCCGACCTCAACGAGCGGCTCGCCGCGGCACTGGGATCGGGCGTCGCCGCCGACGACCCGGTCGCCATGGACCTCGCCGAGGAGCACCGCCAGCAGCTCAACCGCTGGTTCTACGACTGCGGACCGCAGTTCCACCGGTCCCTCGGCGACATGTACGTCGACGACCCGCGGTTCACCGCCACCTACGACGCGGTGGCACCGGGCCTGGCCACGTACCTGCGCGACGCCATCCACGCCAACGCCGCGCGGGCGGAAGGCTAGGACACGAGGCTAGGACACGAAGCCGGACTCGTAGGCGGCGATGACCGCCTGGGTCCGGTCGCGCGCGCCGAGCTTGGTGAGCACGTTGCCGACGTGCGTCTTCACCGTCTGGACACCGAGGTGCAGCTCGCCGGCGATCTCGGTGTTCGACCGGCCGCGGGCCATCAGCCGCAGCACGTCGGCCTCCCGCTGGGTCAGGTTCGCAGCGCCCAGCGGGAGGCCCGGCGGGCGGCCCAACGGGGCGGCACCGCCACCGAACCGGCCGGCCAGCGTGCGGATCGCGGCCGGGAACAGCAGCGACTCGCCGCTGGCGACCACCCGGACCGCCTGCACGATCTCGGCCGGCCGCGACCTCTTGAGCAGGAAGCCCTGCGCACCCGCCCGCAGCGCGGCGTAGACGTTCTCGTCGCTCTCGAACGTCGTCACCACGATGATCTTCGGGGGATCGGGGACCGTCGTGAGGATCTGGCGGGTGGCCTGGATCCCGTCGACCAGCGGCATCCGGATGTCCATCAGCACCACGTGCGGCGCCAGCGTACGGACCAGGGGGAGTACCGCCGCTCCGTCGTCGGCCTCACCGACGACCTCCAGGTCGGGCTCGCTGTCGATCACCGCGCGCAGCCCCACCCGGATGAGCGGCTCGTCGTCGGCGATGAGGACCCGGGTCACGCCGCCGGCCCCGTCAGGGGCAACGGCACGTGGACGCGCACCCGCCACTCCCCGTCGGCCGCGCCGGCCCGCACCTCCCCGCCCAGCGCGGCGACCCGGTCGGTCATGCCCCGCAGCCCCCGCCCCGGCCGGCGCGGCGCCTCCCCGTCGACCCGGTTGGCCAGCTCGACGGCGAGGTCGTCGGCGGTGACCCGCAGCCGCAGCCGCACCGGTGCCCGACCCCCGTGCCGCACCGCGTTGGTCAGCCCCTCCTGCACGACCCGGTAGATCTCCCGCGACACCGCCGCCGGCACCGGCCGCAGCTCGACCCGGCTGTCGACCTCCAGCCCGGCGTCGCGGACCGCGCCCAGCAGCCCGTCGAGGTCGCCGAGGTCGGGTTCCCGCGCGGTGGTCGCGGTGCCGGCGTTCAGCACGCCGATGGCCCGGTCGAGCTCCTCCGACGCCGTGTACGCGGCCGCCTGGACGGCCGCGAACGCGGCCCGGGCGAACTCGGGGTCGGCGTCGAGGCGCCGCTCGCCCGCACCGGCCTGAACGGAGATGACGCTCAGCGCGTGGCCCAGCGAGTCGTGCAGGTCACGCGCCAACCGGGCCCGCACCGCCTGCTCCTGCACCTGCTGGCGCAGCGCGGCCAGCCGGTCGGCGGCCGACGGCCCGAGCAGCGCGCCGGCGAGCCGGGTCAGCAGGGCCCGGGCTGCGACGACGACCGCGACCAGCCCGCCGAGCACGGCCAGCGCCGCCACCGGTCCCCACGCCGCCGCCCACCCGGTGGGCAGCTCGTGCGACCCGAGCCGGTGCCCGTACACCGGCATCGTGGCGAACAGCGCCACCACGGGCGGCAGCGTGAGGGTCAGCGCGCTCACCACCCCGCCGAGGCCGAGGTGGACGACGCTCCACGCGCTCGTGCGCAGCCGGTCGTCGACGGAGCGGGCCGGCGCCGCCGCGGTGTCGGCGCCGAGCAGCTCCCGCGCCGCCACCCCCATGAGCAGCCGCACCGGACCGGCCAGCGCCGTCACCGCGACCGCGGGCAGCACCGCCGCGAGCAGCGCCACCTGCACGGCGATCGACCGGACCGGCGCACCGGTGACCGCCTTCGTGACCGTCTCGGCGAGCAGGAAGTACGGCATCAGCAGCGCACCACCCAGCAGCAGGTGCACCCACCCGCGCCCGAACCCCACCAGCCGCCGCATGCGTCCATGGTCGCAGTGGTCCCCGGTCCGGTGGCTCCCTCCCGTGGGGGAGAGACCGGATACCGGCGCGGGAGGTGCGCCGGCGCGCCGCGGGGGAGCGTGGAACACATGATCACGACCACACGTCAACCCCTGACCGGGCCCCGCACCTGGCCCGCGTACGCCGCGGCGGCGTGGCTCGTCGCGTTCGTCGGCTGGCACGTCCCGCTGTCGCTGGGCTGGAACCCGCTCGACGGCGACGGCATGACCGGCGCCGCGTTCCACACCTACAACCTCACCCTGATCTGCATGGCGGGCATCGGCGCGGTGGTGGTGCTCGCGACCGTGCGTCCGTGGGGCCGCCGGTTCCCGCGCTGGCTGCTGCTGACGCCGTTGGTCGTCGGCAGCGTGCTGCTGGTGCTGCGCGGGGTGCCCGGGTTCGTCGAGTTCGTGCTCCAGGTCACCGGGGTGGCGCCGGCCGGACTGGTGGGCCTGCTCGACCCGGACGTCGCCGCACCGACCGGTCGCGAGCTGTGGGCCGGGTACGCGATCAACGTGTACTTCTTCCTCGGCGCGGTGCTCCTGGTGCCCGCCACCTACCGGTTCTGGCGGCTCGATCGTGGGAACGCCGTGGCTGCCACTGGCAGTGATCGGTCACTATGGGAATCGTGAGTTTCCACGAAGCGTTGCGACCGTCCTGGCAGTGTGCCGGCTGCGGCGCGCCGTGGCCGTGCCCGACCCGCCGCCGCCAGCTCCGCGCCCAGTACACCCGGGAACCGGAGCTGGCGGCGCTGATGGAGTGGTACCTGGCCCAGGCGCAGCAGGACCTGCCGGGCGCCTCGCCGCCGGGCCTGGCCGCGCGGTTCGCCGGCTGGGTCGGCACCGACGCCACCCACGACGTGGCCTAGAACCTGGGGGAGCAGGAAGCTAGGGGAGCAGCACCACCTTCCCGGTCGTCTCCCGGGCCCTGATCGCGGTGTGCGCCTTGGCGGCGTCGGCCAGCGGGAACGCCTGGACGAGCGGCACCAGCGTCGTCGCGGCGGCCAGGGCCTTGGTCTCCAGGTCACGGATGCCGCCGGGGCGGTTGAAGATCCGGGCCCCGATCGCGGCCGTCGCGCTGATCCCCCGGCCGAACAGGTCGTAGGCGTTGATCGGCGTCGGCTCGCCCGACGACCACCCGTACAGCACCAGCCGGCCACCGACGCCGAGCAGTTCCAGCGCGGCCCGTCCGATGGCGCCGCCGACGCCGTCGAGCGCGACCGTCGCCGGACGCTCGCCGAGCGCGGCCTCCACCTCGGCCTTCCACTCCGGGCGCAGGTAGTCCACGGCGAGGTCGGCGCCCAGCCCGCGCACCCGGTCGGCCTTCGCCGGACCGCCGGCGGCGCCGATCACTGTGGCGCCGGCCTGCTTGGCGGCCTGGACGGCGAGCGCGCCCATCCCCCCGGCCGCCGACGTGACCAGCACGACGTCGTCGGCGCCGATCGCGGCCACCTCCAGCACCGCGAGCGTGGTGCGGCCGGTGCCGATCATGGCGACGGCCGCCTCGAACGTGACCGCGTCGGGCAGGTGGTGCAGCGCCTCGACGTCGGCGACGGCCAGTTCGGCGTAGCCGCCGTTGCGGGCGCCGAGGTAGACGACGACGCGCCGGCCCAGCCAGACGGGGTCGACGCCCGGTCCGAGCGCGTCGACGGTGCCGGCGGCGTCGCGGCCCAGGGTCACCGGCAGGTCGGGTTTCTGACCGGGCGGCGCGTCACCCTCGCGGATGGAGGTGTCGACGACGTGGACGCCCGCGGCGGCGACCGCGATGCGGACCTGGCCGGGGCCGGGCACCGGGTCGTCGACGGTCTCGTAGCGCAGGTTCTCGGCGGGGCCGAACTCGTACAGCCGGATAGCGTGCATGCCGCCGATCCAACATCCTCAACCAAGGTTGAGGTCAACGGCCCACGCGCGCGGTCAACGGCCTCTCAGATAGGCGAGCACCGCCCGGACGCGGCGGTGGTCGTCGGCGTCGGGTGGCAGGTCGAGCTTCCCGAGCAGCCCGCTGATGTGCTTCGCCACCGCCGCCTCGGTGATGACCATCGTGCGGGCGATCGCCGCGTTCGACCGGCCCTCGGCCATCAGCGCCAGCACCTCCCGCTCGCGCGGGGTCAGCCGGTGCAGCGGGTCCTTGCGGCGGCCGAGGAGCTGGCGCACCACGTGCGGGTCGACCACCGTGTGTCCCAGGGCGACCCGCCGCACCGCGTCGGCGAACTCCTCCACGTCGCCGACCCGGTCCTTGAGCAGGTATCCGACGCTGCCGTCGTGGCCGGTGTCGAGCAGCTCCGCGGCGTAGGTCTGCTCCACATACTGGCTGAGGACCAGCACCGGCAGGTCCGGCCGGCGCGACCGGATCGCCACCGCGGCCCGCAGCCCCTCGTCGGTGAACGTCGGCGGCAGCCGCACGTCGGTGATCAGCACGTCGGGCGCGGTCGTGGCGACGGCCTCGGCGAGCCCGTCGGCGCTGCCGAGCGCGGCGACGACCTCGTGCCCGAACCGCTGCAGCAGCCCGATCAGCCCCTCACGCAGCAGCACGGAGTCCTCGGCGAGCACTACCCGCACGTCACGACCCACATGGAAGGTCGGCCCGGATCAGGGTCGGGCCACCGGCCGGGCTGACGAGCGTCAGCGTGCCGTCGACGGCGGCGGCCCGGTCGCCGAGGCCGGCGAGCCCAGAGCCGCGGTCGGGGTCGGCGCCGCCGCTGCCGTCGTCCATGATCTCCAGGACGAACCGGTCGCTCTCGACGCGGCCGCTGATCGTGGCGCGGCGGGCGCCGCTGTGCCGGGCCACGTTCGTCAGCGCCTCGGAGACCACGAAGTAGGCGGCCAGCTCCACCGGGCGCGGCAGCCGGTCGGACAGGCGCATGTCGACGTCGACCGGTACCGGGGCGCGGCTGGCCAGGTCCTCCACGGCGGCGGGCAGGCCGCGGTCGGCGAGCACCTGCGGATGCACCCCGTTGATCAGTTCGCGGAGCTCGTCGAGGGCCTGCCTGGCCAGCTCGTGGGCCTCGGCGACCTGTACCGCCGCGGGTGAGCCGGCCGGCAGGTCCAGGCGGGCCATGCCGAGCTTGAGCGACAGGGTCACCAGCCGCTGCTGTGCGCCGTCGTGCAGGTCGCGTTCGATGCGGCGCCGTTCGACCTCGAACGCGTCGACCAGCCGTGCCCGGGAGCGGACCGCCTCGCCGAGCTTGGCGTCGAGCGGCACGAGGATGGCCCGGGTCATCGCGGCGCGGGCGGCGGCCCACGCCGTCACCGGGTACGCCGCCACCGGGATCAGCGCGAACCCGAACAGGACCATCGGCCACGCGGCCGCCGGGTCGTCGATGTAGGCCGGCGCGCCGATGAACACCGCCGGCATGTAGAACGCCAGCACGACGACGGCCAGGTCGATCCACCACAGCGCCAGGCACGACACGACCGCGTACCCGAACTCCCGCCACGTGACCGGTTCCCGCAGCCGGGTGAGCACCCACCGCCACCGCTCGCGCCACGTACGGGTGGGTACGGGCCGGTGCGGGTCGGCGGCCATCCGGTCTGCACCGGTTCGGAAGGAGCCCGGTTCGACCAGCCGCAGCCGCCACCGCTCGAACCGGGCCACGTAGATCGAGGCGAGCATCATCAGCGGGAACGCCAGCAGCCCGACGAGCAGGACCGCCGTCACCACCCCGCCGATGACCAGCAGGGTGAACACCGAGACGGTCGCCGCGCCGAGGGCGACGCCGGAGACCAGGTACGCCAGCGACCGCCACGGCCACGCCGACCGGAGGAACGTCGACGGCCGCCGCCCGATCGCCGCCATCGCGGTGCCGGTTGCTACTGCTGTGGTCACGTCGACGACGCTACCGACGGCCCGCCCGCGGGTCCCTACAGCTGGCACTAGTGTTCACACTAGCCGCAGCTGGCCGGCCAGGTTCGCCGCCGGTCCGAGGTCGCCGGTGCGGTGGTGGCGCCGGCACAGCACCTGGTAACGCACCTCCGCCGGCGCCTCGTCGGTGTCCCCCACGACGAACTGCGCGCCCTCGCGGGCCACGACACCGTCTTCGACGCGGGCGTTGAGCAGCCCGGGACGCCCGCACCAGCACAGCACCTCGACCTGCAGCCGCACCAGTTCGTCACAGAGCTCGAACAGCCGCCGCGCGGCCGGGAACATGCGGGTGCGGAAGTCGGTCGCCAGCCCGAACGCGTAGACATCGACGTCGGACACATCGACGAGCTCGGCCAGCTGCTCGATGTGCGCCTCGGTGTAGAAGTGCACCTCGTCGGCGATGATGTAGTCGACCCGGCCGCCGTCGGCCCACCGCCCGCGCACGAGCGCGCGCAGGTCGGTCGCGTCGGTGATCTCCTCCGCGGCCCGGCCGATGCCGATGCGGCTGCTGATCCACCCCGGTCCGGCCCGGTCGAGCCGGGTCAGCACCAGCCCGACGCGTCCCTGCCGGGCGTGGTTGTGGTCGAGCTGCAGGGCGAGGGTGGACTTGCCGGCGCCCATCGGGCCGTGGAAGAACTTCAGCGACGCGCCGCCGCGCAGCCGTCCATCGCCGGAGACCACGCAGGCCAGCGTGTCGTCATCCTGTTCGGGTGCCACGCCGCGGGAGCCTATCGGCCGCGCAAAATGCGTGGCGGGCCACCTGCGGCCGCTTACAGGATGTGCCCATGACGTGGATGATCGACGAGCTCGCCCATGCCGGCCCGGAGCACCTCGACGAGGCGTTCGTCGAGGGGTTCGACCGCAAGCAGGGCCGCCCCGACGCCGGTCCCGACATCGCCGTGTTCCAGGACCACGGCCTGGGTGCGGGGTCCGTCGTGGTCGAGCTCGGCGCGGGGACCGGCCAGTTCGCGCTCCCGGCGGCCGGCGCCTTCGGGCGGGTGGTGGCGGTGGACGTGTCCCCGGCGATGGTCGCCCACCTGCGTTCGAAGGCGCCGGGCAATGTGACGGTGGTGCAGGCGGGCTTCCTGGGCTACACCCACGAGGGTCCCCCGGCCGACGGCGTCTACACCCGCCACGCCCTGCACCAGCTGCCGGACTTCTGGAAGGCCCTGGCGCTGCACCGCATCGCCGGCCTGCTGCGCCCCGGCGGCGTCCTGCGCGTGCGCGACCTCATCTACGACTTCGCCCCGGGTGAGACGCCGCAGGTGTTCGACCGCTGGTTCGCCGGTGCGGCCACCGACCCGGCCGCCGGGTACACGGCCGAGGACTACTCCGAGCACATCCGCACCGAGCACTCCACGTTCCGGTGGCTGTTCGAGCCGATGCTGGAGGCCGCCGGGTTCGACGTCGTCGACGTGTCGTTCGACAGCCGCCTCTACGGCGCGTACACCTGCGTGCGCCGCTGAGCCGTCTTCGCCGTGTCCTTGGCCAGGGCGTATGAGACGCCGATCTCGAGCAGGGCGAGCACGATGACCTCCCAGCTCATCACCCAGCCTCCGTCGGGGCCCGGGTCGGTGGCGACGACGATGGCGGCCGTCACCGCGGGCACCAGCACCAGCCGCGCGAGCGTCCACCCGACGGCCACCCGCGCCAGGACGGGCCTCGGCGGCCGCAGGCGCGCGACGAGCAGGCCCGCCGTCGCGGGCACCCCGACGAGCACCGACCCGCCCAGCACCGACCCGCCCAGCACCATGACCGCCGGCAGGTCCGCCACGCCCTCGCTGTGCCACACCGACCCGGCCCATGCGCCGACCGCGAGCTGCACGAGCAGGATCACCACCGGGGCCACCGGACCTCCTACAGCTTGTGCGGTGCGACGTTGCCGGCGGCCTCGATGGCGCGGCGCATCGGCACGAGGAACAACAGCACCATGCCGACCACGAAGAAGATGAGCAGCGAGAAGATCGCGACGCGGTAGCTGCGGGTGATGTCGTAGGCCAGCCCGAACAGCAGCGGGCCGAGCCAGCTGGTGCCCTTGTCGGAGATCTCGTACAGGCCGAAGTACTCCCCCTCTTTGCCCTTCGGGATGAGCTGGCTGAACAGTGACCGGCTCAGCGCCTGGCTGCCGCCGAGGACCAGCCCGATGCCGCCGCCGAGGGCGACGAACGGCACCACCTGCTTGTCGGGCAGGAGGAACGCCAGCAGGACGATCCCGATCCACAGGCCGAGGCTGATCAGCAGCGTCTTCCAGGCCCCGATGCGTTTGGCCAGGGCGCCCAGGCCGAGCGCGCCGAAGAACGCCAGGAACTGCACCATGAGGATCGTCGGGACGAGCACGTCGTCGCTGAGGCCCAGCTCGTCGGTGCCGTACACGGCCGACATGGCGATGACGGTCTGGATGCCGTCGTTGTAGATGAGGTACGCGACGAGGAAGAACAGGGTCAGCGGGTAGGCCCGCAGCGACTTCAGCGTCGTCCACAGCTGCTTGAACCCGTCGGTGAGCACGTTGCCGTCGGCGCCGGGCTCCTCCAGCGGCGGCCGGTTGCGCAGCCCGATCAGCGGGATCGTGGTGAACCCGGCCCACCACACGCCGGCCGACACGATGCTCCACCGGGCGACCTCGCCGGTGGTCATGCCGAGGTCGTCCTTGAACAGCACCGCGGCGACGTTGAGCAGGAGCAGCAGGCCGCCGCCGAGGTAGCCGAACGCCCAGCCGACGCTGGAGACGTGGTCGCGCTCCTCGGGGCTCGCGATCTGCGGCAGGAACGAGTAGTAGACGACGATGCTGGCGCCGTAGGCGATGTTCGCGACGAGGAACAGGGCGGCGCCGAGCAGGTACCGGTCGCCGGTGAGGAAGAAGAACGCGACGGTGGCGGCCGAGCCGATGTAGGCGGCGCCGGCCATCAGTTCCTTCTTGTGCTCCGACCGGTCGGCGATCGCGCCCATGACCGGCAGCACGAACACGGTCAGGAACACCGACAGCGACGCCGTGTAGGCGAACAGTGACCCGGGGGCGATGCCGAGGCCGAGGACGCTCACGTCGGCGTCGCAGGGGACGTCGGAGTCGGTGTCGCAGCCGGCGGCGCGGCGGGCGATCGAGCCGAGGTACGGGCCGAGGAACGTGGTGATGACCGTGGTGTAGAAGGCCGAGTTGGCCCAGTCGTACCAGTACCACGCGCGCTTCTCCCGCTTCGTGCTGGGAGAGGCGGCGGGATCGACGGTGTCGGTCAGCGCCATCGGGGGCCTTTCGAGGTTCAGGGGGTGGTGGGCCAGACGCCGCGGGCCGCGTACACGTCGCGGAGCACCTCGATGCGATCGGTCATGATGCCATCCACACCAAGATCAAGTAAGTGGGTCATCGTGCCTGGATCGTCGATCGTCCACACGTGCACCTGGAGCCCCAGCCGGTGGGCGTGTGCGACGAACCGGCCGTCGACCACCCGGACCCGCCCGTAGCGCACCGGCACCTGGACCGCCACGACCGACGGGGGCAGCACCGGCCGCCGTCCCACGCGTGACGCCAGCCACAGGCGCGCCGCTTCCCGGGTCCCCATGGACGTGGCCACGGCCGGAAGCGACGCACGGACCCGCGCCAACCGCGCGGCCGAGAACGACGCCAGCAGCACCCGCCCGGCGGTGCCGGTGCGCCGCACCACCTCCACCGTCGGGTCGACGGCCGGGTCGTCCTTCACGTCGATGTTGAACCGCACGCCCGGCCAGGCGTCGAGGACCTCGTCCAGGCGCGGCACCACCGACGCCCCGCCGACCCGTTCCGTGGCCAGGTCCGCCCAGCGCAGGTCGCGGATGCGGCCCGGGCGGCCGAGGAGCCGGTCGGTGGTGTCGTCGTGGAAGACCACGACGACACCATCGGCGGTCGCGTGGACGTCGGTCTCCAGGTAGCGGTAGCCCATCGACACGGCTCGCCCGAACGCCGCTGTCGTGTTCTCGTCACCACGCTCCGCGCCGCCGCGGTGGGCGAACGCGAGCGGCGGCGGGGCCAGATACGTGGATCGAGCCGGTTGGTGCACCCGCGCAGTATCCCCAAACCGCGCCAACACGTGGTTACGACACGTTGGCCCGACACCGGCGGGCGCGGGTCCACAGTAGGGTGGCGGCATGCGCGTGCTGGGTATCGACTTCGGCACGTCGAACACGGTCGGGATGCTGCGGCTCACCGACGGGCGGCTGCGCCCCCTGCTGTTCGACGGCTCGCCGCTGCTTCCCTCGGCGGTGTACCTGGGCACCGACGGGCGGATGCTGATCGGCCGTGACGCCGAGCGCCACGCCCGTCTGGACCCCAGCCGCTTCGAGCCGAACCCGAAGCGCTCCGTCGACGACGGCCACATCTTCCTCGGCGACCGCGAGATGCCCGTCGCGGAGGTCTTCGGGCTGGTCATCGGCCACGTCGCGACGGAGGCGAAGCGTCAGCTCGGCGGCCCGCCGCAGGAGGTGCGGATCACCCACCCGGCCCGCTGGGGCGACCGGCGCAAGGCCGCCCTCACCGAGGCCGCCCGCCTGGCCGGGCTGGTCAGCCCCCGGCTGATCCCGGAGCCGGTCGGTGCCGCGTCCTACTTCACCGCCGTGCACGGCACCCAGGTACCCGTCGGGCGCAGCCTGGCCATCTACGACCTCGGCGGCGGCACGTTCGACGCCACCGTCGTGCGCCGCACCCCGACCGGCTTCGACGTGCTGGCCGAGGAGGGCCTGCAGGACGTCGGCGGCCTCGACTTCGACCACGCCGTCGTCGAGCACCTGGGCCAGTCCTACGACGGCACCCACGGCGAGCAGTGGCGCAAGCTGGTCAACCCGCAGGACGCCAACGACCGGCGGCTGCGCCGCATGCTCTACGAGGACGTGCGCGGCGCCAAGGAGATGCTCTCGCGCACCACGAACGCCGACATCCACCTGCCGGCACTCGAGGTCGACGCCCACCTGACCCGCGCGGAGTTCGAGGAGCTGGTCCGGCCCTACCTCGACCGCACCGTGCAGTGCCTGCAGCGGGCCATCGCCGCGGCCCGGGTGCAGCCGCAGGAGCTCACCGGCATCTTCCTCGTCGGCGGGTCGTCGCGCATCCCGCTCGCCGCCCACATGATCCACACCGCGCTCGGGGTGGCGCCGACGACCCTGGAGCAGCCCGAGACCGTCGTGGTCGAGGGGGCGCTGTGCATCGGCGCCGCCCGGCCGCAGGGCGCCCCGCCGGTGCGTCCGGGCCAGGGCCCTCAGGGACCCCAGCAGCCGCAGCAGCCGGTGCGGCCCGGGTCCGGTCCGGGGCCGCAGGGTCCGGGGCCGCAGGGCCGCCCGCCCGCGCACGTCGGCCCGCAGGGTCGGCCCGGTATGCCGATGCAGCCGCCGCCGCCGCAGCAGCGTCCGGCCGGCCCGATGCCCGGGTCGCCGATCCATCCCGTGTCCGCCCAGCCGGTCTCGACCAGCCCGGTGTCGACGCCGCCGGTCTCGACACCGCCGGCGATGAACCCGGCCATGAACCCCGCCATGAACCCGGCGATGCGGCCGGGCCCGATGCCACCCGGCCCGATGCAGCCGCAGGTGTCGCTGCAGCGGCCGCCGGGCTTCGGGCCGGCGGCGCCGCAGCGTCCGATGGGCCCGCCGCCCGGGCCGATGCGCCCGCCGATGCAGCAGCCGGCCATGCAGCGTCCGCCGGTCCAGCAGCCGCCGCCGATGGCGCGTCCGGTGGCCCAGCCGCAGCGGCCGCCGATGCCGCCCCCGCAGCAGCAGCGCCCGCCGGTGCAGCCGCGCCAGCCCGAGCAGCGGCCCTGGTACGCCGAGCCGACCGTGCTCGGCACCATCGGCGTCCTGATCGTGGTGGCGGTGCTGTTCATCGTGCTGATCTCCACCCTGTCGTGACCGCCGCGCCGGTGCTCTCGCGCCGGGCGCTCAACCGGGCGTTGCTGGCCCGCCAGTACCTGCTGGCGCGGTCGGACACGCCGGTGCCGGCGGCGGTCACGCACCTGTTCGGTCTGCAGGCGCAGGCGCCGATGCCGCCGTACTACGCGCTGTGGGCGCGGCTGGAGGGCTTCGACCCGCAGGACCTGTCACGGCTGGTCGTCGACCGGTCGGCGGTGCGGGCCACCACGATGCGCGGCACCATCCACCTGATGTCGGCCGCCGACTTCCGGCTCGTGCGTCCGATGCTGCAGCCCGTCCTCGACCGGCTCCTCGTGGTCAACCGTCCCGTCGACGGCCTCGACGTCGCCGCGGTCGCCGACGCCGGCGCCGCCCTGCTCGACGCCACCGCGATGACCGCGAAGGACCTCGGCGCCGCCCTCGCCGCCCGCTGGCCGGCGTTCGGGCCCGGCACGCTGTCGATGGTGGTGTCGTGCCGCGAGCCGCTGGTGCAGGTGCCGCCGCGCGGCCTGTGGGGGCGCAGCGGGCCGCCTGCGTTCACCACAGCCCGCGCCTGGCTCGGCGCACCGCTCGGTGACTCCGACCCGGCCGAGGTGGTCCGCCGCTACCTGGCCGCGTACGGGCCGGCCAGCGTCCGCGACGTCCAGTCGTGGCTGGGCATGACCCGGCTCGGCCCGGTCGTTCGCGGCCTGCGCGACGAGCTCGTGGTGTTCCGCGACGGGGTCGGTGTGGAGCTGTTCGACCTGCCCGGCGCGCCCCGCCCCGACGGCGACGTGCCGGCTCCGCCGCGGCTGCTCGCCGACTTCGACACGATCCTGCTCGGGCACGCCGACCGCACCCGGATCATCACCGACGAGCAGCGCCGCCGCGTGTTCACGATCAACGGCCAGATCCGCAGCACGTTCACCGTCGACGGGTTCGTCCACGGCATCTGGCGCCTGGACAGGGGTGCGGTCACGTTCCACCCGTTCGCCCCGGTGCTGGCGAAGGCCCGCACGGCGCTGGCCGCCGAGGCCGAGCGCGTCGGCGCGCACACGGTCGCCTTCGAAGAACCGTCGTGAGGTGGCTGCGGGTCGCGTCCGGGGTCGCCGGGCGCGGCGTTGCCGAGACGCGGCTGCGCCGCGCGGTCGGTGGGCGGATAGTCCTGGTCACCGGCGCCTCGGAGGGTATCGGCGCGGCGACCGCGCGACGCCTGGCCGCCGCCGGCGCGACGGTGCTGCTGGTCTCCCGCACCGTCGAGCGGCTGGAGGAGGTGCGGGCCGGCATCGTCGCCGCCGGCGGGGCGGCGCACGTGCACCCGGCTGACCTGTCCGACCCGACCGCGGCCGCCGACCTCGCCGCGGCGGTGCTGCGCCGCTACCGGCGGGTCGACGTCGTGGTCAGCAACGCCGGCCGGTCGATCCGCCGCGCGGTCGCCGACACCGCCGACCGATTCCACGACGTCACCCGCACCGCCGCGCTGAACTACCTCGGGCCGGTGCAGCTGCTGCTCGCGGTGCTGCCGGCGATGCGGGCCGCCGGCGGCGGTCACGTGGTCAACGTGTCGACGGCCGGGCTGGCGGCACCGGCGCCGCACTGGTCGTCGTACCTGGCGTCGAAGGCGGCGTTCGACACGTGGCTGCGGTGTGCCGCGCCGGAGCTGCGCCGTGACGGCGTCACCGTCAGCACCGTCTACTGTGGACTGACCCGGACCCGGATGAGCGCGCCGACGGCCCACTACCGGCGGATGCCGGCGATGACCGCCGACGAGGCCGCCGCCGTCGTGTGCCGGGCCGTCGCGGAGCGGCCCCGTACCACGTGGCCGTGGTGGGCCCGGGCCGGCGCCGTCGTCGACACCGCCGTCGCCGCGCCGGTGGAGCGGATCCTGGCGGCGGGGCTGCGCGTCCAGGACGCGGCGGTGCCGCTGCGGGTCCTCGCGCCGACCGGGCTGCTGCGCCCCGACCGCGTCGTGCGCGCGGTGTCCGCGGGGCGCAGGCACGGATCCACGCTCCTGGCCGCGTTCGCCGCGGGCCCGGGCGGCGGCCTCACCGGCGGCCCGGGCGGCGGCCTGGCGCTGGTCGATGCCGTCGGGCCGGTCACCCGCCGCGTCCTCACGGGCCTGATCCGGGACGCGCTGAGCGGCGCGACCCACCACCTCGGCGTCGGACCGGGTGACCGGGTGGCGGTGTGCTGCACCGGTCACCGCGGCTTTGTCGCCGTGACCGCCGCGCTGACCCGGCTCGGCGCCGACGTGGTGCTGGTGCCACCCGACCTGCCGGCCGACCGGTGGCCGGCCGTGGTCGCCCGGGAGCGGATCACGGCCGTGGTGACCGATCCGGACGTGCGCGTCGACGTCGACGTCCCGGTGCGCGCGTGGCCCGAGGTGCTCTCTGCCGCCGGCCCCGCGCCGGTCCCGGCGCGGCCCGGCCGGATGGTCGTCCTGTCGTCGGGCTCCACCGGCACCCCCAGCGGCGTGACGCGGACCCTGCCGCTGCGCGGCCTCCTCGGCCCCGTGGTGACCCACCTCGCGCACATCCCCCTGCGTGCCGGTGAGCCGATCGTCGTGGCGGCACCGCCGCACCACGGCTACGGCCTGACGTACCTGGCCGCCGGGCTGGCGCTGGGCTGCCCGGTGGTCCTGGCCGCTGGTCTGCCGGCCGACGCGGTGCTCGACCTGGCGGCCCGGTACCGGGCGGTGGCCCTGTTCGCCCTGCCGGTACAGCTGCGCCGGCTCGCCGCGGTGCCCGGTCCGCCCCTGCCGGCTCTCCGGGCGGTGGTGAGCGGGGCGGCCCCCCTGACCCCGGACCTCTGCGACACGCTGCGGGACCGGTTCGGTGAGCGCGTCCACAACCTGTACGGCACGACGGAGGCCGGCTGGGCCGCGATCGCCGGACCCGCGGACCTGCGGGCGGCTCCGGGCACGGTCGGGCGGGCGCCGCGCGGGGTGACGCTGCGGGTCGTCGACCGGCGCGGGGTGCCGCTGCCGCCGGGCGAGACCGGCGAGGTGCAGGTGGCGGGGTGGCGGCCACCGGACGGCAGCGCCGGGTCCCGCTGGCAGCGCACCGGTGACCTGGGCCGGCTCGACCTCGCGGGCCGGCTGTTCCTCGCCGGCCGGGTCGACGACATGATCGTGTCCGGTGGCGAGAACGTCTATCCGGGTCCATTGCTGGCGGCGCTGGCCGCGCACCCGGACGTGGCCGGGGCGGTGGTCACCCCGGTCGACGACCCGGAGTTCGGCCAGCGGTTCGCCGCGCGGGTCGAGCCGGTGCGCGGCCGCACCCTCACCCCTGACGGGCTGGCCGCCTGGCTACGCCCGAGGCTGTCGAGGGCCGAACGCCCGAGGGACATCGAGGTGGTCGACCACCTCCCACGCACCCCGACCGGCAAACCCCGCCGGTGAGCCTAGGACCGGCGTAGCAGGAGGAAGACGAACCCCAGCACGCCGCGGTAGCCGTGGACGTAGCTGTGGCGGTGTTCGGCGGATACCCGGAGAACCTGGTCGCGGTCGGGATGGTCGGGGTGGTCGAGTGCCCAGTCGGCCAGCGAGCCGACCCAGCTCCACTCGTAGTCGTCCCAGTCGGTCTGGGTGCTGACGTACTGGAAGACCGGGGTCCACCCGTCGGCGACCACGTTGTCGACGAGGGTCGGCAGGTCGGTGAACTTCTGCGGGCCGGCGCCCTCCATCTCCTCGATCAGCTCCGGGCTGGGATCGCGTTCCCAGAAGCAGTCACCGAGCAGGAACATCCCGTCGTCGCCGAGGTGTTCGCGGGCCGCCCGCAGGGTGGGGAGCAGCTCGCCGAAGGCGTAGGCGGCGCCGATGCTGAGCACCACGTCGGCCTTGCGCGGCGACCGGTACTCCGTCACGTCCTGCGGGATGAGCTCCAACCGGTCGGCGACACCCAGCCGGGTGGCCGACTCGCGGGTCGGGTCGAAACCTTCCGGCGAGACGTCGACGCCCACCGCGGTGATTCCCGGGTACGTCCGCAGCGCCCGCAGCAGCCACTCGCCCTTGCCGCAGCCCAGGTCGAGCACGTGCGCGTCCGGGCGGCGGACGGTCCGAGCGAGCAGGTCGTCCACCCTGCTGTCACTGACCGGGGCGTAGATGGGATGGTGCCTGTGCGCCAGGGCACTGAGTTGCTGTCGATCCACCGCAACCTCCTGCTGTAACCGCTACACCGGCCGGGACGGGTAACCGATCTGCGCGAGATCCTCCGCGTAGTCCTCAGCGAAGCGCTGGTACGCCACCGGGCTACCGTCGAGGAGAACCTGGAACAGCCCGTCAGCGCCATCCGGTTTCGCATCGACGCCATCTGTTCGCCCGGCGCCCACCGGGAGTCGAACGAGTAGTACCGCGACTCCCACTCCGGACTCATGATCGCGTCCGACATCGCCAACGCCTGACACCGCTGGCGGAGCACCGCGATCCCTGGCAGGGCGCCCGCTACGTCATGAACCGTCACCGGCACATCCAACCGCATGCCTGCGCGCCGATCTTGCACGTGTGGCCCCCATCAAAGTGCGACATAGCGCGACATAAGGGCGGCCACAACTGCAAGATCGGCGCGTGGGGACGGCGCGGCGCGTGAGGGCCCGCCCGGGCGGGCCCGGGTGGGGTCAGGAGTCGGGGGACCACCAGCGGCCCAGGGAGCTGGCCGCGGGGTCGTCGGAGCCGACCAGGGCCGCCCACGGGTCGGTGCCGCCCTCGGTGCCGGCGTAGTCGAGGAGGTCCGAGGCCGGCGGGGAGCCGTCGGGGCCGGTGGCCGGGTCGTCGCCCCCGGTGCCGGGTGCGGCGACCGCGGACGGGTCGCTCCACGGGTAGCCGTCGACGGGTTCGGGGGCGGCGAAGTCGAGCTGGGCGGGGAACTCGGCCGGGGACCAGTCGGCGTCGGGGTCGACGTCCGGGTCGGCGCCGACGACGGACTCCGGGTCGGCAGTGGTGTCGGAGCCGGTGTCGGAGCCGGTGTCGGGGTCCCCGTCGTACGCGAGGGGCTCGGGGCCGTCGTCGGTCCCGTCGGGGTCGAGACCGTCGGGTCCCTCGCCGCTGTCGCCGTAGGCGTCGGGGTCGGCGTCGGTGTCGAAGGCGCCCATCGGGTCGTCCTCCAGGAACCCGCCGCCGGGCTGGCCGCCCGCGCCGGGGCCGGAGCCGGGGTCACCGTGGTCGCCGGGGTCGGCCGGGTAGTCGCCGCCGTCGCCGGGGAAGCCGGCGTCGGGGTCACCGTAGCCGCCGGCGCCGGCGGCGAGGGGCTCGTCCGGGTCACCGAGGTTGGCGGTCTCCGCGGCGTCGCCGTGGTAGTCGCCGTCCTCGCCGCCCCAGTCGCTCCAGTCCTGGTCCACGACTTACCCCTGACTCTCGGCGGGTGCGGCCGGCAGCAGCTGGCGGACCCGGACCAGTACCTCGTCGAGCTGTTTGATCCGGGCCCGCAGGCCCTCACGCTCCTGCACCAGCGCGGCCCGCTTCTTGGCCCGCTCGGCCTTGTCCTCGGCCATCGACTTGTCGATGTTGGCGATGTGGTCGTCGAGCTGCTTGAGTCGCCGCTCGATCGCCTCGTCGAGGGCGAGCGTCAGCGCGTACTGCAGGTCGGTGAACCGGTGCATGATCTCGTCGGACAGCGCGGCGCGGGCGTCGTTGAGGACCTCGCGCAGCCACTGCCGGGTGGCCTGCTTGTCGGTCATCGACCGCCGCTTGAAGATCATGTAGGCGCCGGCGCCGAGACCGATGGCGATACCGACGACCGGGATCGCGAGACCGGCCGCACCCAGTCCCATCGCGGCCGCACCGGCGGACGCACCGGCCATCGCGCCGCGGCCGGCCATGAACGCGATACCGGCGCTGGACATGGCGACCATGGCGCCGTCGCCGCCACCACCCTCACGCCGGGGGCGGGTGGTCAGCGCGTGCCGCAGCCGGGCGTTGAGCTGACGCAGCACGTACTGCAGCTCGTGCGGGTGGAACACCTGGGCGAGGACCCGCTCGCCGACCTTGCGGAACCGGAACTCCAGGTCGTGCGACAGGCGCACCGACAGGGCGTGCAGCGACCGGTCGACCTCCTGGGGGAGGTTCTTCATCTCGCTGCCCGACGCCTTGTCGATCTTGTTGAGGTAGTCCTCCTGCAGCTTCGTCACGTACATCCGCAGCCGCGTGGTCGCCTCGACCCGGGCCCGCTGCGTCTCCGTGTTCAGGGCGAGCGACCACTGCCGCGACTCGGTGCGCTTGCGGGCGGCGACCTTGGCCCGCTCGTCCTTGGCCCGCTGCACGTCGGCCGGGTCGGGGTCGGTGGACTTCATCCGCTCGCCGATCTCCTGGTCGAGCCGGATGATCTCCGAGCGCACCGACCGCAGCACGTTCGACAGCTGCAGCGCGTGGCCCTTCTTGGCCAGGTCGATCAGGGCGTGCTGCAGCTCGGCGATCCGCGACTCGCGGATCAGCTCGGCCTGCGGCTCCGGCGGCATCGACATGGCCATCTCGGCCAGCCGCGCCGACACCGGGTACCAGGGCGCGCTGCCGAACCGGGGGGCGTGCGCCTGCAGCTGGCCCTTGTTGTCCTCCAGGATCCGCCGCCAGCCCGGGTAGGCGTCGCACTTGGTCAGCCCGAAGATGACGAAGTTGACCCGTTTGCTGGCCTCGATGAGGAAGTCCAGCTCCGGCTTGGAGAACGGCGAGGACGCGTCGACGATGAACAGCAGCGCGGTGGCCCGCTCGACGGCGTCGAGGGCGACCTCGGCGTGCAGCGGGTCCAGACCGCCGACACCCGGGGTGTCGATGACGGTCAGGTACTGCAGCAGCGGCGCGTTGTGGTGCACCTCGATACGCCGCGGCGGACGCATCCCGTCGGGCATCCGCCCGAGCACGGTGCCCCAGTCACGCAGGTCGCCGTGGCTCAGCGGCACCGGGTCCTCGCGGCCGGGCACCCATGCGCGGGCGCCGAGCGTGGTCGAGTAGCGGAACTCGATGAACGACGACGTGGCCACGGCCGCGTCGACCGGCGACAGGTTCGGCACCCCGATGAGCATGTTCGTCAGCGAGCTCTTGCCGCGCTTGGTCTCGCCGACGACCACGATCGAGGGGCGGGTGACGTCGCGGCGCTTGACCTGGTCGAGGTCGGCGGCCGCGTCGGGGTCGATCTTGCGCAGGAACGCCAGACCGCCGTCGACGCCCTTCTTCAGCAGCTGCGCGATCGCCTGTTCCGGGTTCGGACGCTGCCCCCCGGCCGCGGCGGGTTGCTGGGTCTGGGTCACCGGTCCTCCTCGCCGCGGCGGCGCGGCTGCTGTGTGGTGCTCGGGCCGGGCGCTGTCCGGCGCGACACGGTCGGGTACGCCCCGGACGGCGGGTTGACCGTCGGGTAGGCCCCGGACGGCTGGCTCAGCGCCGGGTTGGCGCCCTGCGCCGCCTGCGGTGCCCCGGGCCCGCCCTGGTAGACGGTGACGACCGGGGCGCGCAGCACGCGGCCGCTGCGGTCGACGTAGCCGGGCACCTCGACGGCGGCGATGGTGCCGGTCTGGGTCGGGTCCTTGGCCGGGGTGGCGCCACCGGCCTCGTGGCGGGCCGGGTCGAACCGTTCACCGACGGGTTCGACCACGTTGACGCCCGCGTCGCGCAGGGCCGCGGCGAGCCGGTCGGCCAGGGCGCGGCTGGTGACCCGGTCCCGGACGTAGATGCACGCGCGGACCAGGGCCGCGCGGTCGGCGTCCAGGCGCGGGTCGGTACCCCGCGACGGCCCGGCGGCCGCCGGCGGACCCGACACCGGGACCACCGGCCGGCGCGACTGCGCGGCCAGGAGGAACGCGAGCAGCGTGACCGACGCGAGCCCGGCACCGGCGACCCCGGCGGCCGCGGCCAGCAGCGAGAACTCCTCGCCCTCGCACGCCGGCCCGGTGGCGGCCTGCGGGGCGGGCGCGGCCTGGTTGGTGGCCGCGGTCGTCTCCTGCGGACGGGTGTCGGGCGGGGTGGTGGCCCCGTTGGTGGCGGTGCGGTCACGGCCGACCCCGCCGCCGAGAGTGCCGTCACCCTGGCCCTGGTTGTTGTTGCCGCCGTCGTTGATCCCGCCCTGGTTGTTCGGGTTGCCGGTCGGCGCGGCCGACGTCGCCGCCGGGGTGGGGGTCGTCTGCTGCGCCGGCGGCGCGGCCGGCGCGGGGCACTCCGGCGCGGCGCCGATGAAGCCCACGGCGATGCCGGTCAGCAGAACGATGACCGCCGCTGCGGCGCCCGCGAGGACCCGCAGGCTGTTCGGGGACATGTCGACGCTTCTCCGTTTTTGCTAGGTGAGACGAGCTCAGTTGAAATGAGCCTGGCCGCGCACGCGCTGGGACAACAGATAGAAGCCACGATGAGCCACCAGCGCAACCCGGGACTGGGCGGGGCTGGCACCGGCGACGGCGTAGGCCCGCCACCGGGTCGCCGCCTCCAGCGCCGCCTTGACCAGGTGGTCGGCCGGCGCACCGGGGAGGCTGAGGATCCACTGCGGGTCGGTCGACAGCGCGAGCTTGGTCAGCTCGCCCTGCATGTCCTCGGGCAGGTCGACGGCGCCGGTGGTGACCAGCTGGGCCACCTCCAGCAGCCGCAGCCGGTGGTAGTCGGGCTGCTGCAGCACCCGCTCGATCGCGTCGCGCAGCAGCTCCCGGTCCTGCGGACGTTCGGCGTGGCTGGCGATCTTCTCCAGGCTGGACAGGCCCCAGCCGGCTTTGATGGCGTCGCTGCGCCACCGGAAGGCCTGGTCGAGGGTCTGCCGCAGCCGTAGGAACCCGGAGGCCTGCAGGAGCAGCCGTACCAGCTCGCCGGTGGCCAGCTGCGGCTGGCGCACGAGCATGTGGATGGCGAAGCTGATGCCGTACAGGTCCAGCAGCCGCAGCAGCCGTTCGCGGGCCTCCCGCGACACGGCCGACTCGCGGTTGCAGAACAGGTCGACGGATGCGAGCAGCACCTGCCGTTCGCCCTGGGGCAGGGCGGCGAGCTGACGCAGCGCCTCGCAGTCGGCGGCGGTCAGCCGGCCGGCCTCGGTGGTCTCGGCGAGCAGCCCGACGATCGGCACCACGTCGGACACGACCCGGCGCAGCACCTTGGCCTGGTCGGAGGCGAGCGGCTCGGCGACCGGCCACGGGTCGGCGCCGCTGCCGGCGAGCTTGTCGACCTTGTTGAACAGTCCGAGGGAGTTGATGGGGTTGCTGGACAGGCGGGCCGACATCGACCGGAAGGCTTCGAGGGCCTGCACGTCGTCCTCGCGTACGGACTGGGTGAAGACGTAGATGATGGCTTCGGAGCCCGACAGCGCCCGCGCGGAGTCTTCGTCGAGGTCGTCGTCGATGGGGGCCTCGTTGAACAGGAACTTCTGTGCCTGCGCGGAGACGGCCTGGTTCGCCGACGCGAGGCCGGGTGTGTCGATGACGGTGAGGTCGCGGAGGTGGTCGCTGGTGAGGGTGACGTCGACGTAGCCGATGTCGTTGCGGGGCACCCCGAGCTTCTGCGGGATCATGCCGGCCTCGTCGAGGGGCAGGCTGGCGCGGGTGCCGTTTTTGCGGACGACGTCGACGCGGTCGGAGGTGCCGTAGCGGAACTGGGTGACGATGCGGGTGCATTCGCCGACCTCGGTCGGTGCGACCCGCCGCCCGATGAGGGCGTTGACGAGGGTGGACTTGCCGGCCTTCAACCGGCCGGCGATGGCGACCCGCAGCGGCTCACCGAGCCGCCTGCGCACGTCGAAGACCTGCGCCTGGGTGCCACCACCGAGCCGGTGGCCGACCTCCTGACAGAGGTCGGCCACCCGCGAGCTCAACGGTCCTGGTGCCATGGGATCAGACTGCGCCGTTCCTGGGGGTGAGGGCTGGCGGGCGTTCTTGATTCACATCGTTCACATGTCCGACACCGCCTTGGTCGCCGAGCGTCCGGTCGGCGACAATATCCGCGTAGTCAGGCATGCTCCTGCTGTCGTAACGTTCCGTGCCCGCGTCGTTTACACCCATATAGTCCCCCACCACCCACGGATTGCCATGTCAGGCTCAGTCGGCAACCAGACTACGAATATCCTGCCGCGGCAGGATCCCATGTTTGTGCCACCTCGTGGGGAGGACGACGTGCCCGAAGCACCAGACGGCTCGGTTGCCGACGGGGCGCCCGCGCGCCCGGCACCGGCTGTTGGCCGGGCCAGGGTTCCCAGTGCGGTCCCTGTTCCGCCGCCGTCGGGCAGCGCCGCTCCACCGGCCGGGGGACCCGGTTCCACCGGTTCGGGCACACCCGCCCCGGTCGATCAGCTCGATCAGTCCGACCCGGCGGCGGAACTGGTCGCCGCCGCGGCCGCTGCCCTGCGCGAACCCGGCCTCGTCGTCATCACCGGCGCACCCGGCAGCGGCCGGTCGACCCTGCTGCGCCGGCTGCAGGAAAGCTTCCGCGGCACCGTCTACGCCGGCGGCGGCCTCGCCATGCTCCGCGGCGTCGCCGCTCTGCCGCTGGCCCGCGCCGTCCGGGTGCGGCTGCCCGTCCACGACCCGGCCCTGCTGTCCGAGGCCGTCCGCTCGCGCGTGCGGCACGGCCTGCTCCTCATCGACGACCTGCAGTGGGCCGACCCGCTCACCGTCGCCGCCCTGCCGTCGATCGCCGCACACTGCCGCGTCGCCGTGACGTTGCGCACACCGCACCGGCTCCCCGGCGACGCCGAGCAGACGCTGCGCGCCGCCGCGACCGCGTGGCTGCCCGCACCGGCGCTGCCGGCCACCGTCGCCGAGGGCATGGTCCGCCAGATCGCGCCGGCCGCGTCACCCGCCGCGGTCGCCGACATCGTCCGCCGCGCCGGCGGGGTCCCGCTGGCCATCACCGCGCTGGCCCGCCGCGCGGCCGCCCGCCGCCCCGACACCACCCCCGACACGCCCGACGGCGACACCGAGGGCAGCGGCCTGGCCTACGCCGTCGCCACCGCCCTGGCCGACCTCGGCCGGCCCGCCCGTACCGCGATGGCCGCACTGGGTCTCCTCGGCCGGCCCGCACCCGCCGCCATGCTGGGCGAGGGCGCGGCCGAGCTCGCCGCCGCCGGTCTCATCGAGATCTCCGGCACCACCGCGAACCCCGTCTCACCGTTCGTCGCCGAGATCGCCGCCGGGCTCCTCGACCCCGCCGAACGGGCCGCCCTGCACCGCCGGCTCGCCGGCGTCGTACCGGCACGGGAAGCGGCCCGGCACCTCGCCGCCGCCGGCGCCGCCGCCGAGGCGTACACGATGGCCGTCGAGGCCGCCGGGGGCACCGCCTCGTCCGGGGAACGCGCCGAACTGCTCCTGCTCGCCTGCGACCTGCCGGGCGTCGAGGTCAGCGGTGAGGTCCGCCTCGCCGCCGCCCGCGCCGCGCTGGTCGCCGGACGCCCGCAGGCGTGCCTGCGCGTCCTCGGCCCCGACCTGCTGCCCGGCGACCCGACCGCCGCCGTCCTCCGGGGGGAGGCCCTGCTGCAGACCGGGGCCGCCGCCGCGGCCCGCACCGCCGTCGCCGACGTCCCCGACGACGCCGCACCCGACCTCGTCGGCGGCCGTGACCGGCTGCGGCTGCTCGGCGTCCTCGGCACCGGCGCGCTCGCCGACGCCGCCGCCGAGGAGGCCCGCATCCGGTCCGTCCACGGCGACGAGCCGGCACACCTCGGCCTACGCGCCGCCCTCGCCGCCGTCCGGGCCGCGAACCGGTCACCGGGCTGGGAGTACGGCCTGGCCACCGCCGCCGCGGCCGCCGGCACCGGCGGCGACCCGCTCGCCGCCCGGTGGAGCGCCTGGCTCCTGGTGGAGACCCTCACCGCCGACGGCCGCCTCGCCGACGCCGCCTCCGCGGCCGCCACCGCCGCCTCGGCCTGCGCCGCCGACCTCGCCTACAGCTGGCAGACCCGGTTCCTGGCCGCCCAGCTGTGGTGCACCGCCCTGCGCGGCGCCGACCTCGACCAGGTCACCAGCCGCGCCGGCGACCTCACCGACCGCACCCTGCCGGCGATCGCCCGCGGCTACGCCGCCGCCGCCGTCAGCCTCACCGAAGCCGACGGCGGGCTGCTCGCCTCCGCCCGCGGCCGGCTCACCGACGCCGGTCACGGCCCCGCCGCCCCCGTCGTCGACTGGGTCGCCCGCGAAGCCGCCTGGCTCGACGGGCAGCCCGAGGTCGCCCTGTCACCCGGGACGGGCTCCGCCGGTCCACTCCTCGACGGCCTGCGGCAGATCACCGCCAACTGGGCCGCCCACGACATCGGAGCGGCCACCGTCGCCGCAGACCCGCCACCGCTGCCGGTCGTCGAGGCCACCGTCACCGCCTGGGCCAACCGCTCCGCCGAGGGCTTCACCTACGCCGCCGGGCAGTGGCACGACGTCGCCCGCCGCGAGGAGGTCCGCTCGCTGCTGGCCGCCGGCCTGTTCGACGACCAGCCCGACCGGGCCGTCCCCGCCCTCCTGCAGGCGGAGAAGCTCGCCGAGGAGGCCGGCCTCGTCGTCCTGCTCGGCCGCACCCGCCGGGCCCTGCGCCGCCACGCCGTGCGCCGCGACACCCGCGGCCGCCGCGCCGGCGACGAACTCACCGACCGCGAACGTGACGTGCTGCGTCTGGTCGCCAAGGGCGAGCCGACCCGCCGCATCGCCGGACAGCTCGGCATCTCCCGCGAAACGGTGGAGACGCACATCCGCGCCGGAATGCGTAAGCTGGGCGCCCGCACCCGCACCGAGGCGGCGGCACTGGCGATGGAGGCGTTATCGCTTGAAGGCGACGTATGACCACTAGCCCCGCCGCGCCCCGCTACATCGTCGACGGCGGCGCGGAGGCCACGTCTGTGCTGCGCAGGCTCGCCCGGGCCGGCTGGACGACCCGGGAGGGGTTCGCCCTTCCCGAGAACACCTGGGACGTGTCCGGATCCCGGCTGGTGCTCTTCGGCCGCGTCGCCGACCCCGACACCGCCGAACTCGCCGTCCTCGCCGCCGCCCGCGGTGCCGGCGTCGTCGCCATCACCGACGCCGGCTCCGACGTCGGTCGCGCCCTGCACGCCGACCTGGCCCGCGTCGGCCCGGTGAGCCTGGACCCCGACGCACCCGTCGCCGGCGAGGCCGACGAGCCCGCCGCCAGCGGACCCCAGCTCGCCGCCGAGCAGCGGGCCCTGCTCGAGAGGCTGGCCGGCGGGGAGACGATCGCCGCCGCGGCCGCCGCCGAATTCCTGTCGCTGCGCACCGCCAACCGCCGCATCGCCGAGGCCCGCGAGGTCCTCGGCGTCCGCACGACACGTGAGGCGGTGCTCGCGTACCTGCGCATCCGCCGCGAGACCCGCGACGGCTCCTAACCCCGCTCCTCCGGTACGGGGCCGCGGTGGCGCCGGTCGGCGGTGCGGGCCGTCGACAGCGGCCGGGTCGCATCGATGTGACGGGGAAGGCGCGGCTCGTCGACGCGCAGCGGCTCCAACGCGTCGGTGACCGCAGACATGATCCGCTCGGTGGCCCGCAGCGCCACCCCGGGCGCGTCGGCGGGCAGGTCGTCGAGGGGGACCGGCGGACCGAAGTGCACCCGCAGCACCGGACGCCGCACCACCGACCCGAGGAACCGGGCCACCATCGCGCCGGCACCGTGGTACGCCACCACCTCGTGGGCGCCCCACTGCGCCACCGGCAGCACCGTCGCCCCGGACCGCAGCGCCAGCCGCGCCAGGCCGGTCTTGCCCCGCTCGGGCCACATGCCCGGGTCGAGCCCGATGCGGCCCTCCGGATACAGCGCCACCAACGCCCCGGCCGCCAACGCCGCCTCGGCCTCGTGCAACGCGTCGGCCGCCGACGTCGACCGGCGGTTCACCGGGATGTGCCCGCAGGCCCGCAGCACCCGCCCGATCACCGGCGCCCGGAACAGCCCGGCGGTCGCCAGCAGCCGCGGCGCCAGCCGCCGGACCCGCATCGCCGCCACGAGCACGAGCGGGTCGAAGTTCCCGACGTGGTTGACCGCCACCACGACCGGCGTACCGCGCAGGGACTCCGGCACGTCACCGGTGACCCGCAGCCGCCCCACACACCCGACGACGACCCGAGCGGCGACCATCAGCACCCGCCAGACCAGCGGCGCCCGCCACGCCTGCACGGTCGCGGTACCCGTCGGCCCCGGCCCGACGCCGTGCTCGCCGGCGACGGTGCTCACAAGGCCCTGCTCATAGGGCGCTGCTCATAAGGCGCTCACAAGGCCGAGATCCTGCCACGCCACGGGCCCGTCCGACCAGGGACGACACCCGCGGCGTGTCTGCCGTGTGCGGCCGCGGCCCTGCTGTCAGCCGGCCTCGCGGAGCTCCGCCAGCCGCGACTCGATCTCGGCCAGTTCGGCCCGCAGCTTCTCCGCCTGCTGCTCGGCCTCGGCCCGCGCCGCCGACACGATCTCGTCGACCGCGTCGTGCACGCCCGGCACGTCGAGCATCGACACCATCTTCAGCGCCTCGGCCGGCTTGATGACGTACGGCTTCGCCAGGGCCTTCGACCCCTGCGTCGCACCCACCATCCACTCGCCCTCGGCGTAGGTGAGCGTCACCGTCAACGACGGCGGCGCCTTCGGCTTGGCCGCCTTCCTGGCCGGCTTGGCGCTCTGGGCGGCCGGCACCGGCGCGGCATCCGGTGCCGCTTCGGCCACCGGCTCCGGCCTGGCCGCCGGTTCCGTCGCCCTCTTCACCGCGGCGGCCTTCTCCGCCGCCCGGTCGGCCGCGGAGTCGACCGGCGTGTCGGTGACGACCGGAGCAGGCGCCGCCTTGGCGCCCTTCACGGGGCGACCGGCGCCATTGACGGTGGTGGAAGTCGCCACGGAAGGCTCCTCTCGAGGGCCGGGCAGGGTTGCGGACACGGACTCTGCGACCGCCGGCGCCTGCGGGGCCGGCGGCTTGGACTTCGACGGGATCTCCAGGTCGGCGGGGGAGAAGGGCAGGTCATCACCCCGGAACCGCACCACCACCCAGTCGTCGGACGCCTCCGGATCGGTCAACTTGACGACCTGCCCGACCTGACCCGCCATCTGGTCGCCGGCACCGGGACGAAACACCACCCGGGGCTTACGCCCGGCGGCCAGGGTGTCTCTGATACGGGCCAGCTCATCGGCGGACAGGCCGGGGGCGGTACGGGTCGGCATACCATCATCCCCTCTCACGAACATGTGTTCGGATCTTCTTATCAGAGCGCTCCGACATTTCCCGTCCGACGCGCGTACGGGGTGCCGGACGGGGTGTCGCCGTCGGTGGTCAGGTCGCCGTCGTACGGGCCCACCTTCGTCACCGACCGGCCCGCACGGAACACGATCTGCAGCCCGTGCTCCGGCTCCCACGCACACTCGCACTCGATCGACACATATACCGGTCCGTCACCCTCCGCGCCGTCCCGAACGACGGTGATCTCACCGAACCGCACGTGGTCGAAGACCTCGTCGGGACCGCCGATGCGCACCGGAACCTCCAGACCGGCGGCGCGCAGGTCCGCCACGGTGTCGAGGTAGTAGTCGTAGACCGCGGGAGCCGCCGCCCGCAGCACCGACGCGTCGAGGTCCAGGAACGCGCCGATGACCGCGTGCGTCTCGTCACGGTCCGGATCGTCGTCGTAACCGTCCAGGAACACGTGGAACCTGCCGCCGCCGAGCACCGGCACGGGGACCGGCTCGTCCGTGCGGTACCGCTCCACGTCGTCCTCGGTGACCGGTCCGAGCCGGGGAATCTGCATGCCCGTCACCGTACGATCCCCACCGATCCCCGCGCCGGTTCGATAATGAACATTACGTCAAGTTGAGTTCTTCCGGACGGCGGTGGTGGCGGCCCCGCCCTAGCCTGAGGACCATGCTGGAGGCCACCAAGTCGGGCGTGTTCGGGCACCGCTACGACATCCGCGTCAACGGCACGCCCGTCGCCGAGTGGAACCCCAGGTTCTGGCGCGGCGGCGGCGACATCGTCCTCGCCGGCCAGCGCTACCGCGTCGACGCCACCACCTGGACCAACCGGTTCACGATGACCGACGCCGCCGGCGGCACCGTCGCCACCGCCGAGAAGGCCGGCCGCAAGCACTGGACCGTGGTCGCCGACGGCAAGCCGCACCGGTTCCGCCGCGCCTCCATCTGGGCCAGCACGCAGGAGCTCCTCATCGGCGACAACGTCGTCGGCACGATCCGCAAGACGGGATTCTGGGGCAACCGGATCCAGGCCGAGCTGCCCACGCTGTCCCTGCCCGCACAGGTGTTCGTCGTCGGGGTCATGGTCACCACCTGGGACCGTCAGGCGGCCGCCGCCGCCGCCGGCTGACCACGCCGCACCCGCACCGCGGCGAACGCCACCAGCGCCAGCACCTGCGTACCCGCCGCGACGAGCAGCACCAGCGTCACCGAATGCGCCGCCAGCACGCCGGCCAGCGCCGCACCCAGCGCACCCGCGGTCACCTTCAGGCTCGCACCGGTCGTGAACACCTGCGCCCGCAGCTGCTCCGGCGCCTCCCGGTGCCGCACCGCGATCACCGCGGCCAGCTGCGGGCCGTCGGCGATCCCCAGCACCGCGACCGCGACCACCACCAGCACGGCCGACGGGGCGAGGGCCTGCGCGGTGAGCGAGGCCGTCGAGACCACCGTCGCGATCACGAAGAACGTGTCGGGACGCACGGGCAGCGGCCACCGGGCCAGCAGCACCGTCGCCACCAGCGCCCCGACGGCCATCACCGACAGCAGCGACGCGCCCCGGGCGGTGCTGTCGAAGTGCCGCAGCCCCAGCAGCGGGCACGCCACGATGAACATCCCGAACCCGACGAACGCCACCACCGAGGCGACCGTGATCCGCCGCAGCCCCGCGATGGACACGATCGCGGTCACCCCGGCCCGCAACGCCGCCGGAACCGACGACGTTAACGGCGCCCGCGACGGCGGCGGCAGCGTCGCCGCGACCGGGACGGCCAGGGCCAGCAGGACGATCGACGCCGCCACCGCCCAGCCGGCACCCCACAGGCCCGCCACCGCCGCGGTGACCCCCGGGCCGGCCAGCCCACCCACGTTGTAGGTCGCCGCGTCCAACGACTGGGCCCGCCGCAACGAGGCCGCCGGTACGACGTCGCCGAGCTGCGCGGTCCATCCACCCGACAGCGCCGGGACGAGCAGGCCCGCCCCCACCGCGACCCCGACCACGACGGCGAGCGGCCACCGGCCCAGGGTCACCGCCGCGACCGTCAGGCCGGCGGCGAAGCCGGCCAGGGCGAGCGCCAGCAGCCGACCCGGCCGCGCCGACCGGTCGAACAGCACCCCGAGCACCGGCCCACCGGCCGCCGACGCCACCGTGAGACCCGCGAACAGCAGCGACGCCGGACCCGTCGACCCGACGACGGCCAGACCGAGCAGCAGCAGCGCCGGCCCGGACATCGCGTCGGCGGTGCGGGCGAGGGTCGCACCCGTCAGGTACCGCACCAGCCCGAGACGCACCGGCCCACCCTAGGAAGCCCGGTGCGGCGCCGTCTGTGGACTGCGTCACCACAACCCTGGGTCACCGGAAAACCCGTTGAAGTCACCGGATCCGGCGGCGCACCATCTGCCCGTGACCAGAGCCCGAGCGCATCGCGTGTCCCCGGCCCTCGCGGCGACGGGCGCACGGCGACAGCAGCCCGGCTCCCCCACCGGAACGGCGCCCGTCCCCCAGCGGTGACCGCCGGCCTCGGCGAGGCCGCCCTCGCCGGCATGGTCGCCGGCTACGCCGTCGCCGTACCCGTCGGAGCCATCGCCGCCCTCCTGATCAGCCTCACCGCCCGCACGTCGCTGCGGATCGGGTCGGCCGCCGCCCTCGGGGTCGCCACCGCCGACGGGCTCTACTGCGCCCTCGCCGTCGTCGGCGGTGCCGCCGTGGCCCGGCTCGTCGAACCGGTATCGGGGCCGCTGCGCTGGGCCGCGATGGTCGTGCTGCTCGCGCTCGCCGCCCGCACCGCCTACACCGCGTGGCGGGCCCGCACGGACGCACCGACGGTCAAGGCGGTCCGGGGGCTCACCAGCCCCGGCCGGGCCTTCCTCGGGCTGCTCGCCCTGACCGTGCTCAACCCGTCGACGGTCGTGTACTTCACCGCGCTGGTGCTCGGCCGCCAGGGCGACAGCGACGCCGTGACCGCTGTGGTGTTCGTCGCGGCGGCGTTCCTCGCCTCGGCCAGCTGGCAGCTTCTGCTCGCCGCCGGCGGCGGGCTGCTCGGCCGGGTGCTCACCGGCCCGCGGGGCCGGTTCGCCACCGCGACCGTGTCCAGCGTGGTGATCGCCGTCCTGGCCGTCGGCCTCGTCCTGGGCTGAGGGCGGCGTCAGGGGCGGCGCGTCAGCCCAGACGGGACCCCACCGGCGTCGACCAGCGCTGCGCCATCGCCTCCTTCAGACCGTGCGGGAACCGCGACCGGCACGCCCGGTGCACCGCGAGCAGCCGCCGCTGCGCCTTTCCGTCGCCGCTCCACGCCGCCACACAGTCCTCCGGCGCGATGTTCGCCGCCGCCAGGATCGACCCGGCCGCACCGACCGTCGCCGCGTAGCTGGTCAGCACCGCCGCGCCCGAGTAGATCCAGCCCGACCAGGACTCGAGCTGCGCCAGCATCCGCTCCGGGTCGCCGGTGGAGTCCTTGATGCCCTGTACCGGCAGGCCGGCCAGCGCCTCGACGGGAACCGGCCCACCGGCGTTCGGCGGGAAGTGGTACGCCAGCACCGGCACCTGACCGGCGGCCGCCGCCACGTTGGTGAAGTACCTGTCGAGGTCCCCGGACCGCGGTGGCGCGACGAGCACCGCGTCGGCACCCGCCGACACCGCGGCGACGACCCGCTCGGCCGCCGGACGCCACCACTCGGCCGAGGCACCGGCGACCACGGGTACGTCGGGGCACGCCGCCCGGACGGCGGCGAGCAGCGCGACGCGTTCGGTGTCGGTCAGCGCCGCCGCCTCACCGGTGGACCCGGCGACGACCACCGCCCGCACGCCCGCCTCGACCAGCCGGGCCGCGTGTTCGGCGGTCTGCTCCACCGCCACGGTCTTCTCGTCGTCGAACAGGGTGGCCAGGGCGACGGCGATGCCGGTCCAGGGAGGAGTCATGGGTCCAGTCCTACCCTCATCTCAAGATCAACTGCCCTCCCCCGTCGTTGCTGTGTCGGTGGGCGCAGATCACAACGCGTACGGCGTCCTAGGATGCTAGGAGGGTTGCCCCGGTGCGGTGAAAGATCGGCCCGGAGCTAGAGTTAGGCTCGCCTAACTTCCGGCCCATTGCGAGGATCAGCCACCGTTGTCCCCACCGACTTCCCCCTGCGAACGGGAGCACGCCGGCTGGCTGCGCACCCACCGACCCGACCTCGCCGACGGGTTCGCCGCCGCCCTCCCGGGCGCCCGGGCCGCGGTGCTGGGCCGGCTGTGGGGCGCCATCGTCCGCGAACCGCTGCACGTCCACGGCGTCTCCGGGCCGCCCGCGGCCGCCGAACCGTTCGCACCGCCACCCGACGACCTCACCGTCGGCGGGCACCGGCACCCCGCCGCCCTGGCCGCCGCCCTGTGGCCGCACCGGCCCGCGTTCGCCGCCGAACTCGACGACAGCGTCGCCAACCTGGCCCTCGCCCGCACCACCCGGCCCCCCGACTCCGCCGGCCCCGCCGGGCTGACGGACGCGGAACAGTCCATCGTGGACGGACACCCGCTGCACCCCTGCTGCCGCACCCGCACCGGCATGACCGTCGCCGAGGTGCTCGCCTACGCCCCCGAGCACCACCCCACCGTCGACCTGCCCGTCATCGCCGTCCCCGACGACCGCTGGACCGGCACCCTGCCGCCCCTCCTGCCGATGCACCCCTGGCAGTGGGACCGCGTCCGCGACACCCACCCCTGGCTGCGCGACACGGGCGAGCGGCGCTCAGCGCGTCCCCTGATGTCCCTACGGACCCTGGCCACCGCGGACGCCCACCTCAAGACGGCCGTGCGGGTCGGCATGACCAGCGCCACCCGCACCGTCTCCGCGGCGGCCGTCCACAACGGCCCGGCCCTGTCGCGGCTCCTGCGGCCGCTGACCACACCCACATTCGGCATCCTCGCCGAACGCGCCGCCGGCGCCGCCCTCGTCGACGGCGTCCCTAGCCGCGACCTCGCGGTCGTCGTCCGCGACGCGCCGGCGCTGCACCCCGGCGAACGCGCGCTGCCGGTAGCGGCCCTGACCGCCGGCCGCCCCCGCGTCGAGGACCTCACCGACGACCCCGTCACGTTCCTCGCCGCGTTCGCCCGCCTGCTGCTGCCGCCGCTGTTCCGGCTCCTCGACCTCGGCGTCGGGCTGGAGGCCCACGGCCAGAACCTCGTCCTCGTCCTGCGTGACGGCGCACCGCACCGCCTCCTCTACCGCGACTTCGGCGGCGTCCGGGTGCGCCCGCGCACCCTGGCCCGGCACGGGGTCGAGGTGCCGCCGCTGCTCGGCGACGTCCCCACCGACGACCCCGCCGACCTGGAGACCAAGGTGCTGGCCTCGGCCGTCGCGACGGTGCTCGCCGGGCTGGTCGCGCACCTGTCCCGGCGGTTCCACACCGAACCGGCCGTGCTGTGGGCGGCCGTCCCCGCCCCGCAGCACCTCCTCGCCCGGACCACCCTGCCATTGAAGGCGATGACTGCGATGCGGCTGGCCGATACCGTCGACGACATCTGGACCCACGTGCCCAACCCCCTGGCCGACCGGTGACCAGCACCGGCGCCACCCATCCGCACCCGACGGGGACCGCGGTAGCGCTGTCGGCCACCCTCGAACGGCTCGACGACACCGGCCGCGAGCTGCGCGCCCTCGACCCCGCCCGCCACGAGGCCTACCTGGCTGCCCTGCCGCACGCCGCCGACCACGTCGCCCGCCGCCTGATCGGCGCGCTGCACCGCGAACGGCTGGCCGGCGTCACCGCCTCCACGCACGCCATCGACACCCCGAAGGGCCCGGTCGCCGCCCGCTGGCACGGCTTCGGCCGGGCCGAACCCGTCGGCGAGCTGCCCGCCCCGCCGCTGGACCTCATCACCGACCTCGGCGCGGCCCTCGGCGGCGGCCTGCCCGCCGAGCTCGGCAGCGCCGTCGCCACCCTCGCCCTCGCCTACACCCGCCGGCCCGGACCGCCCGCGGCGACCGGCGATCCCGACGCGCTCGCCGCCGGCTACGAACGCCTGGCCACCGAGGGCCACAACCTGCACCCGTGCGCCCGCACCCGCCTCGGCTGGTCGGTCGCCGACACCCTCGCCCACGACCTGGAGGCCGGCCACACCCACGTCGCATTCGTCGGCGTCCGCCGCGACCGCCTCGTCGGCGACGATCTCGGCCGGGCCCTCGGCGTCGGCGGCACCCGCACCCACCTGGCCCAGCCCGTGCACGCCTGGCAGCTCGGCCACCTGCGCCGCACCCGCGCCGACCTGTTCGCCGCCGGCGTGCTCACCGACCTGCCGGTCGCGCCGCTGCCGGCCACGCCCACCGCCGCCCTGCGGACCCTGCACGTGCCCGGCCACGGCTACCTCAAGCTGTCGCTGGACATCCAGGTGACCTCCACCCGCCGCACCATCTCCATCGCCAGCAGCCGCAACGGCCCGGTCCTCAGCGCGCTGCTCGCCGACCTGCTCGCCGACGAACCGGTGCTGCTGCTCGCCGAGACCGGCGGCTCCGCCTGCGCCGACGCCCCCCGCGACGTCACCGCGATCCTGCGCACCGGCCTGTCCGGCACGCTGCGACCCGACGAGACCGCCCTGCCGGCGACCGCGCTCACCGTCACCCCACCCGGGGAGACCAGCAGCGTCGTGGGCGGGCTCCTGCGGCGCGACCGCGTGGGCGCGCTGCCGTTCCTCGCCTCCTACACGCGGGTGCTGCTGCCGCCGCTGCTGCGCCTGGCGACCCGCCACGGCATCGGCCTCGAGGCGCACCTGCAGAACTGCCTGCCGGTCTTCCGCGGCGGCCACCCGGTACGGATGGTGCTCCGCGACGTCGCCGGTCTGCGGGTGCACCTGCCGCGCCTGGCCGCCCGCGGCCACCGCCCCGACCTGTGGCCCGGCTCCGTCGTCGGCACCGACGACCTGACCGTGATGCGGTCCAAGCTCGGCTACACCGCCCTGCAGGCCCACCTCGGCGAACTGGTCCGCCACCTCGCCGACACCGCCGGCCTCGACGAGACCGCCGCCTGGCACGCCGTCCGCGACGTCGTCGACGAGGTCTACGACGACCTGCGGCGCGACCCGACAGTCGACCCCGCCGACGCAGCCGCCGACCACGCCTTCTGGACCGCGCCGCGGATGCCGCACAAGGCGCTGGTGCGCATGCGCCTGGCCGGCGCCGGCGACCTGTACGTCGACGTCCCCAACCCGCTGCACGGCGCCTGAGCCGATGAACCTTCCGGACCCCGTACGGGAGGCGATCCTCGCCACCGCGCGGCCCCGCTGCGTCTACGTGTACGACGGCTCCGTCCTGCGCGAACGCGCCAGGGCCGTCAGAGCGGCGCTGCCGTCGGGCGCCGCGCTGCTGTACGCGGTCAAGGCGAACGGGGACCCGCGTGCGCTCGCCGCGCTCGCCGGCACCGTCGACGGGTTCGACGTCGCCTCCGGCGGGGAGCTCGACCTGGCCCGGCGCCACCCGGGCCGCATCGCCTTCGCCGGGCCCGCCAAAACCCCGGCCGAGCTGGCCGCCGCCGTCGACGCCGGTGCCGAGATCAACGTCGAGAGCCTGCTCGAGCTGCACCGCCTGGCCCAGGTCGGCCGGCCCGCGACGGTGGCGCTGCGGGTGAACCGGGCCGGGGCCGACCTCGGCGGCAGCCACCGCATGACCGGCACCGCCACCCCGTTCGGGCTCACCGGGGCCGACCTGCCCGCCGCGGTCGCGCTCGCGCGTCACCACCGGTTCGACGTCACCGGGTTCCACCTGCACGCGGTCTCCAACAACCTCGACGCCGCCGCGCACGCGGCGTTCGTGACCGACGCGGTCCGCTGGAGCGTGGACGCGGCCCGGACCCACGGGATCACCCTGCGCACGATCAACGTGGGCGGCGGGTTCGGCGTCGACTACACCGGCGACCGCGCGTTCGACCTCGCCGCGCTGGCAGCCCTGCCCGCCGACGGGCGGCTGGTGTTCGAGCCCGGGCGGTACCTCGCCGCGCCGGCCGGCTGGTACGCCGCCGAGGTGCTCGACCTCAAGGCCGCGCACGGCACGTGGTTCGCGGTGCTGCGCGGCGGCACCCACCACTTCCGGCTACCGGCCGCGTGGGGCTACAGCCACCCGTTCACCGTGCTGCCGGTCGACGACTGGCCGCACCCGTACCCGCGTCCCGAGGTCCGGGGCACCGCGGTGACCGTGACCGGCGAACTGTGCACCCCGCGCGACGTCCTGGCCCGCGACACCCCGGTGACCCGGCTGCGCGTCGGTGACGTCGTGGTGTTCGGCAACGCCGGCGCCTACGGCTGGGACATCTCCCACCACGCGTTCCTGCGTCACGACCCGCCGGAGCGGATCTGGCTCTGACGCGCGCGCACCACCCCGTACGCCGCGGCGGTCAGCACGAGCAGCGCGCCGAGGACGACGGCCGGGTGCACGCCGGCGACGGTGTTCCGCCACACCGCCGTCGCCGGGCCGAGCCACCCCTCGTCGTCGCCGATGTGGACCTGCTCGTACTTCAGGTGCTCCCGCTCGTCGATCATGAACCTGAACAGGACCGCGCCGGCCACCGCGAGCAGCACGACCCCGGCCCGGTGCAGCCACCGCCGCCCCGACCGGCCCGCTACCGCACCGGCCGCGCGGCCGGCGAACGCCGCCGTGACCATCACGACCGCCCACCCGACCGCCAGGCCGAACACCACCGGCGCCGTCACCGCCATGTACGACTTGGCCAGGGTCGGCTCCAGCGGACCCTCCGAACCGGTGAACCGGGCGAACTCGTCCCACCGCACCGAGGTGTACGCGCTCGCGCCCGGCAGCGCCCCGGCGAGGACCGCGGCCACCGCACCCCGCCACCCGAACCGCTCCGGGTCGGCCACCCCCCGCGACACCAGCAGCGCCAGGCTCGCCAGCAGCGCGGCGACGCTGACCAGCAGCACCGCGCGGGTGCCGAGGTCGGTGCGCCCGTAGACGCCCCAGCTGCCCGCCGGCCGCATCAGCCGGGCCACCGTGATGATCCCGTGCAGTACGGTCACCGCGCTCACGCCGGCGACCGCGCCGAACCACAGCGAGGCACCGGGCCGCGCCGGCAGGGTCCGCCGGGCACCGGCGACGAGCAGCACCGTCGCCAGGAACGGCAGCACCGTCGCCGGCCGCAGCACGGTTCCCGCACCGGCGAACAGCCCCGGCCGCACCGGGTCGGCGAAGGCGAGCAGCACGATCAGCATGGTCAGGCCGAGCCCTGTCGCGGGCAGCCACGACCGGGTCGCCTCCCCCTCATGGGCGGCCGGCCCGGACCGGGGCCGCCCGGGCGGCGGATCCGGCTCCGGTTCCGTCGGGGTTTGGGCCGTCGGGGGCTCCCGCTCCGCCGCGGGTTCCGCCAGCGGTGGGACCGCGTGCAGGCTGCCCTGCGCCACCACCAGCTCCGGCTGTTCGAGCACCACGGGCGGGACGCCGAGGGCCCGGTGCAGCATCGTGGCCACCAGCGGGATGCGGCTCGACCCGCCGACCAGGAACACCCCCGCCAGCCGGTCGACGGTCACCCCGCCGCGGCGCATCGTCGCGACGGTCAGGTCGACGGTGCGCCCGATCCACGGGTGGGCCAGCTCCTCCAGTTCGTCGCGGGTCACCAGGACGTCCCGGTCGACGACCGGCACCACGAGCGTGGCGCTCGGCTCGCGGCTCAGCTGCTCCTTGACCGCCCGCGCGTCCTCCCACAGCAGCCGCCGGTGCCGCTGGTCGACCGTCGTCGCCGGCGCCGTCAGGCGCGCCCACACGTCGGCATCGACGCTGCGGCCGACGAACCCGACCAGCGCGGCGTCGAGGTCCAGACCGCCGACCTCGGGCAGCCCATCGGTGGCGACCACGTCCCAGCCGCCGGTGTCAGTGCGGCGCAGCACGCTCACATCGAACGTGCCGGCACCGAAGTCGTAGACCACCACCGCAGACCCGGACGGCACCCGGTGCCCCACCACCGTCGTGAAGTACGACGCCGCCGCCACCGGCTCGGCCACCAGCC
Source organism: Virgisporangium ochraceum (assembly GCF_016863655.1). GTDB lineage: Bacteria > Actinomycetota > Actinomycetes > Mycobacteriales > Micromonosporaceae > Virgisporangium > Virgisporangium ochraceum. The sequence goes on along the minus strand of NZ_BOPH01000113.1, from coordinate 38,437 downwards.
GCACAGGGCCGAACCCGGCGAGCGCCGCGGCGTCGACGAGCACCGACCGGCGCGCACCGGCCCACCCGGCGGGATGGGTCAGCACGGTCTCGGCGCCGGCGCCGCCGAGCGTCCGCTTGGCCTCCTCGCCGACGCGGGCCAGCACCGCCGCGACCGCCACCCGCACCGGTACCTCCCGCTCGCCGAGCAGCAGCGTGCCCTCGTCGACCCGGCGTTTCGGGTTCGGCTCCCAGCGCGCCGGGTCGACCTGGCCGCTGCGGTAGGCGTCGCGACCGGTCAGCAGCCGCCCGTCGCCGTCGGCGAACACCGCCGAGGGCAGCAGCGGCGAGGCGTCGAACAGCAGCGGCGTCGCCCCGCTCACCGCGACCGTGTGCGAGGTGCCGAAGTCGACGCCGATCCGGTGCGAGGTGCCGACGTCGGCACCGATCCGATCCACCACCGTCGCTACCGTAGTGGTTGGCTCCCACCGCTGCGCGACCTGACCACCACCAGCGCCGCCGCGGCCGCGCCCGCGCCGAGGAGCAGGAACGTCAGCATGCCCGGATGCACGTCACCGACGGTGTTCGCCCACAGCCGGGTCGCCGAGCGCATCAGGGTCGGGTCGTCGGGGGTGCTGGTCCGGTCCATCATGAAGCCGCGCTCGACCTGCATGAAGTAGACGAGCACCGCACCGGCGGCGGCCAGCGTCACCGCTCCGGCCCGGTGCAGCACCGGGCGCGCGGGCGGCGGCACCGCCTCACCCAGCGCCCGACCGCCGAACGCCGCCGCCACCATCGCGACCACCCAGCCGGCCGCCAGGCCGAGCACCATGCCGGCGGTCGGCGCCTCCCGCCATTGCGGCAGCGCGGACAGGATCAGGAACGTCGGCGTGTCGCGGCCGTCGCCCCGGTCGCCGAACCACGTCCACCAGATGGCCGTGTAGGCGCTGGCTCCCGGAACGACGCCGTAGGCGACCCCGTAGGCGACGGCCCGCCATCGCCCGGCCGCGTCCGGGTCCGGGAGGCCGCGGAGCAGGACCAGCACCAGGCCGAGCACGATCGCGGCGACCCCGATGACGCTGACGATCCAGGAGCCGTGGTCGAACCGCGACCGGACCGTGTACTCGTCGAGCTCCGGCCGGATCGTCTCCACGACCTTCAGGATGGTCACGAGAACCCCGGCGGCGCCGAGCCCGGCGATCACGCCCGTCCGTACGGTGCGCACCGGAGGCGACGCGGCCTCCGGTGCGGACCCGGCCGCCGGAGGAAACCCGGCCGCCCGGCGGGCACCCGCCACGAGGAGCACCGTCGCCAGGAACGGCAGCACCGTCGCCGGCCGGAACACCATCGCCGCGCCGGCGAACGCCGAGTACCGGACCGTCTCCGACGCGGCGAGCACCACCAGGACGAGCAGCCCAGCCCCGCCGTACAGCGCCGGCCGCGCCCACCACGGACGCGACGCCCCCGCCGGACCGCCGACGGTGGAGGCTCCGCCCCCTGCAGGCGCTGCGGCCCCGGCGGAGTGCGGGGCGGGAAAGGGCACCGAAGCGACCCTCGCCGACCCGACCGCCGGCGGTCCCGACACCGGCCAGGCCGCCGCGACCGCCGGCGACACCGGCGCCACCGCGTCGACGGCGGCCCCGTTGGTCGGTACCAGGCTGCCCTGCGCCACCACCAGCTCCGGCTGCTCCAGCACCACCGGCGGCATCCCCAGCGCCCGGTGCAGCATCGTGGCGACCAGCGGGATCCGGCTCGACCCGCCGACCAGGAACAGGCCCACCACGCGGTCGGCGGTGACGCCGCTGCGGAACAGCGTCGACGTCGTCAGGTTGACGGTGCGCTCCAGCCACGGCCGGGCCAGCGCGTCGAACTCGTCGCGGGTGACGATCACGTCGCGGTCGAGCAGGGGGACGACCAGCGTGGCGCTGGACTCGCGGCTCAGCTGCTCCTTCACCGCCCGCGCGTCCTCCCACAGCAGCCTGCGGTGGCGCTTGTCGACCGTCGTCGCCGGCGCGGTCAGGCGGGCCCACACCTCCCGGTCGGCGATCCGGGAGCCGACGAACTCGACGATCGCCGCGTCGAGGTCCAGGCCGCCGACGTCGGCCAGCCCGTCGGACGCGACCACGTCCCAGCCGCCGGTGTCAGTGCGGCGCAGCACGCTCACATCGAACGTGCCGGCACCGAAGTCGTAGACCACCACCGCAGACCCGGACGGCACCCGGTGCCCCACCACCGTCGTGAAGTACGACGCCGCCGCCACCGGCTCGGCGACCAGCCGCACCTCGCCCAGTCCCGCCGCCGTTGCCGCTTCGACCAGCACCCCGCGACGCACGCCGGCCCAGCCGGCCGGATGGGTGAGCACCGCGCCGCCGGCCCGGCCGCCCAACGCCCGCCCGGCCTCCGCGCCGACGCGGGCGAGCACCGCCGCGACCGCCATCCGCACCGGGACCTCGTGCGCACCGAGCAGCAGCGTGCCCTCGTCGATGCGGCGTTTCGGGTTCGGCTCCCAGCGGGCGGGGTCGAGCTGGCCGCTGCGGTAGGCGTCGCGACCGGTCAGCAGCCGCCCGTCGCCGTCGGCGAACACCGCCGAGGGCAGCAGCGGCGAGGCGTCGAACAGCAGCGGGGTCTGCCCGATCACCGCCACGGTGTGCGAAGTGCCGAAGTCGACACCTATCTGCTCGCCCACCCGTCTCCCTTCCCGGACGATCCGTTCCCAGCCGAAGATCCATCGGTACGGATCTTCACGGCGGGCCGGAACGTACCTGCTGTCAGCTACCCGACAGTCCGGATCAGCCGGACCCCCAGGAACGCCAGCGTCCCGGCCACCACGAGGAACGCGGCGACCCCGAGCAGCGGGTGGATCCCGCCGACCCCGATGGACGCCAGCGCCGCCACCCCGCCGACGACCGCCAGCCACACCGGAACCAGCCCGGCCCGCGCCAGGCCGGCGAGCAGCAGCGGCAGGCCGAGGTGGAAGCCCGGCACCGCGATCAGGAACATCACGAACAGCGTGACCCCGGTGCTGTCGAGGCGGGTGTACGCCGCCACGACGTCGGCCGGCACCGGGTCGAGGCCGCCGGCGAGCCCGACGCCCTCGCCGTTGGACTCGCCGAACGAGAACATCGCGACGAGCGCGGCGCCGAAGACGATCGCGCCGGCGGTGGTCAGGCGGGCGCCGCGCCCGCGGGCCCGGCCGTGCCAGGCGACCACGCCGGGCAGACACGCCATCGCCATCGCCATGATGAGCAGCGACCACAGCGTCCAGCGGCCCGGGTGCGCGGCGAAGGACTCCAGCAGCCCCTCCGGTCCCGAACCGGCGCTCTGCGGATGGATCGACTCGGCGACGGCCAGCGCGGCCGCGCCCACGACGAGCCCGACGCCGGCGGCGCGGGTGCGGGCCGGCGACCGGGTGGCCGGTGGAACGACGGTCGTAGCGACCATGGTGAACCTCCAGAACAGTCGGATGGCCCGGAACGCTACGAGCGCGGCGGGCCGCCGTCGTCCGGCCCGGCACTGACCCGGGTCCACCTTTCGATGGACGCCGGTGGGCGCGGGTCCGGCCCGCGACGGATGGTCCGGACCCGGCGGGTGCGCCTACCCTGCCGTCATGCGGCGCGACCTTCTGCCGCCGGCACGCGACGCCGCGCTGGCCGCCGGACTGGCGATCGGGGTGCAGGCGGAGCTGTTGCTGGCCGACCCGGTACCGGGCGGCGTCACGGGCTGGAACGTGCTGCTGGGCCTCGCGGTCACCGTTCCGCTGGCCTGGCGGCGGCGCCACCCGGTCGCGATCGGGCTGGGCGTGCAGGCGGTGTACGCGGTCGCGACGCTGCTGTTCCCGGTCGGCGAGCTGTTCTGCGACGGCGTGGCGGTGTTTCTGGTGGCGCCGTACACGGCGGCGGTCGGTGCCCGGACGTGGCGCACCAGCGTCCACTGTGGACTGGCGTCGTGCGTGATCCTGGGTGCGCAAGGGGTCTGGGATCCCGTGTACGACGACGGTGCCGGCGTGTCCAACGCGCTGTACGTGGTCGTCGTGTGGGCCGTGGCGGCAGCGGTGCGGGTGCAGGCCGACCGGGCGGCCCGGTCGCTGGCCGAGGCGCGGGCGGCCATCGACAGCCGCGAACGACTGGCCGCCGACCGGGCCGCCGAGGCGGTCTCGCGGGAACGGGCCCGCGTCGCCCGGGAGCTGCACGACGTGGTCGCCCACGCGCTGTCGATCGTCGTGCTGCAGGCCCGCGGCGCCCGGCACACCGTGGGCCGCGACGTCGACGAGGCGGTCAAGGCGATGCGCGAGGTCGAGGACGTCGCCCGGCGCGCGCTGGTCGACATGCGGCACATGCTCGGCGTCCTGCGCGAGGAGCCCGACCCCGACGGCGGCCTGCGCCCGCTGCCGGGCCTGCGCCGCCTCGACGACCTCGTCGAACCGGTCCGCGGCACGGGCCTGCGGGTGGAGGTGCGCAGCGAGGGCGCGGCGCGGCCGCTGACCCCGGGCGTGGACGTGTCGGCCTACCGCATCGTCCAGGAGGCGCTGACCAACGTGCTGCGCCACGCGAACGCGCGGCGGGCCGAGGTGACCGTCCGCTGGACCGACACGGAGGTGGAGCTCGAGGTGCGCGACGACGGGTCACCGGCGCCGGACACCGGCAACGGGCGCGGGCTGCTGGGGATGCGCGAACGGGTCGAGGTGCTCGGCGGCTCCCTGTCCGCGGGACCCCAGCCCGCCGGCGGCTACGCGGTCCGGGCACGGCTGCCGGTGGGCGAGACGTGACGGCGGTGGGTGGGACGTGACGCTGCGGGTGCTCATCGCCGACGACGAGCGGCTCGTGCGGGCCGGGCTGCGCATGGTGCTCGCCAGCGCCGACGACATGGCCGTCGTGGGCGAGGCCGCCGACGGGGTCGAGGCCGTCGCGGCGGTGGAGCGGCTCCGACCGGACGTCGTGATCGTCGACGTGCGGATGCCCCGCATGGACGGTGTGGAGGCGACCCGACGCATCTGCGCCCGTCAGCCGGCGCCGGCCGTGCTGGTGGTCACCACGTTCGACCTCGACCAGTACGTGCACGGGGCGCTGCGGGCCGGCGCCAGCGGCTTCCTGCTCAAGGACGCGCCCGAGGAGCGGCTGCTGGCCGCGCTGCGCACGGTCCACACCGGCGCCGCCCTCCTCGACCCGGCGGTGACGCTGCGCATGGTCGAGGCGTTCGCACCGCGTCCCGCGCCGCCGCCGCAGCCGCTGCTCGACCAGCTGACCGCGCGCGAGCGGGAGGTGCTGGTGCACGTCGCGCGCGGCGCCAGCAACGACGACATCGCCGGCGCGCTGCATATCGGCGAGGCGACGGTGAAGACGCACGTGTCGCGGCTGCTGACCAAGCTCGGCGTGGTCAGCCGCACCCAGGCGGTGGTGTTCGCCTACGAGAGCGGAGTGGTCGTTCCGGGCGGCAACCGTTAGCCACGCGGGACCAGACACGCGGGACCAGACACGCGGGACCAGGTCAGCCGCGCTGGGCCCACGGCGCGGAGCGGACCGCGCGCAGCGCCTGCCGGCGCACGTCGCCGGTGAGCTTGTCGATGTACAGCTCGCCGTTGAGGTGGTCGGTCTCGTGCTGCAGCGCCCGGGCCAGCATCCCGGTGCCGCTGACCGTGATGGGCTCGCCGTGCTGGTCGACGCCGGTGACGGAGGCGGAGTTGGCCCGCCGGCGGGGGAAGTACAGGCCGGGGATCGACAGGCAGCCCTCCTCGTCGTCCTGCTCCTCGGTCCAGTCGACGGTGAGCACCGGGTTGACGACGTACCCGACCTGCTCGCCGACGGCGTAGCTGAACACCCGGGCACTGACGCCGATCTGCGGTGCCGCCACGCCGGCGCGGCCGGGCCGCCCGGTCACGGTGTCGAGCAGGTCGGTCACCAGCTCGCGCAGCTCGGCGTCGAACGAGGTCACCGGGTCGGTCTCGGTGCGCAGCACCGCGTCGCCGAGCAACCGGATCTCGCGGATCGTCATGGCCGCAAGGTACCAGGGGTCCTTACGTGGAATATCTCCGGCACGGAACGGCTTGACGCGGGTAGTTGCGCAAGCAACAATCTTGTTGAGGACCGAGGAGGACGCCATGCCAGCCGTCACCGCCGACCCGATCACCCTGCCGCGCGTCACCCCGCCGGCGGCCGACGCCACGGCGCGCCCGGTGGTGTCGGTGACCACCGCGCCGAAGGGCTACGAGGGCGAGGGCTTCCCCGTGCGCCGCGCGTTCGCCGGCGTCGACCTGCGCGCCCTCGACCCGTTCATCCACATGGACCAGATGGGCGAGGTCGAGTACGCCCCCGGCGAGCCCAAGGGGACCCCGTGGCACCCGCACCGCGGCTTCGAGACGGTCACCTACATGCTCGACGGCCAGATGGCCCATTCCGACTCCCATGGCGGCGGCGGGCTCATCAGCGACGGCGACACCCAGTGGATGACCGCCGGCTCCGGCATCCTGCACATCGAGACCCCGCCGGAGCACGTGGTGATGGCCGGCGGCCTGTTCCACGGCGTCCAACTGTGGGTGAACCTGCCGAAGGCGCTCAAGCTCGCCACCCCGCGCTACCAGGACATCACCGGCAAGCGGGTCGCGCTGCTCAGCTCCCCCGACGGCGGCGCGCTGCTGCGCGTGATCGCCGGCGAGGTCGACGGTCACGACGCCGGGGCCGGCGACGCCTGGACTGAGGAGCGGAGGGAGCGCAGCGACCGGAGCGACGAGGGAAGGCGTCGCCTCGAAGGCGTCCGCGCCCGCGGAGGCGGGCGCATCGGACAGGGCCCCGGCTCGACGCACACGCCGATCACCCTGGTGCACGCCACCCTCGCGGCCGGCGCGAAGCTCACGCTGCCGTGGCGACCGGACTTCAACGCCCTGGCCTACGCGCTCAGCGGCAAGGGCTTCGTCGGGCCCAAGGGCCGTCCGTTCGGTAGCGGTCAGCTCGCTGTCTTCGGGACCGGCGACAGCGTGACCCTGGAGGCTTCACCGTCGAGCGACCTCGACGTGTTCCTCCTCGGCGGGCAGCCGATCCGCGAGCCGGTGGTGGCCTACGGCCCGTTCGTGATGAACACCCGCGCCGAGATCGTGCAGGCCTTCGAGGACTACCAGAAGGGCCGCCTCGGCCAGATCCCGGCCGCCCACGCCGGCGTCGACGCCAGCACCGATGATTAGTTGCGCAAGCAACGGGTAGGCGACACCCATGTCTGATACTCGCCTTGCGATCGTCTACTACTCGTCGACCGGCACGCTGCAGAGCATGGCCGAGCGCCTGGAGGAGGCCGGGCAGAAGGCCGGCGCCGAGGTCCGCCGCCGCCACGTCGCCGAACTGGCGCCGGAGGAGGCGATCGCCTCGAACGCCGGCTGGGCCGCCCACCGCCGGGCCGTGGAGAACGACCCGGTGGCCACGGCCGACGACGTCGTCTGGGCCGACGTGGTGATCTTCGGCAGCCCGACCCGGTACGGCAACATCGCCAGCCAGCTCAAGCAGTTCATCGACACGCTCGGCCCGCAATGGGGGCAGGGCCTGCTGCAGGACAAGGTGTACTCCGGGTTCACCGCGTCGATGACCGCCCACGGCGGGCAGGAGAGCACGCTGCTCGCCCTGTACAACACGATCCACCACTTCGGCGGCATCCTCGTGGCGCCCGGCTACACCGACCCGCTGAAGTACGCCGACGGCAACCCGTACGGCGTCTCGCACGTCACGGGCGGCAACAACGACGCGCCGCTCGGCGAGGCCCAGTACGCAGCGCTCGACCACCTCGCCCAGCGCGTGGTGACGGTGGCGGGCAAGCTCAAGAGCCGATGACGACCTAGTTGCCCGGCGCACCTAGATGATTGATTCCAAGGCCTGACACGGGATGACTAGGCGTTTTGCCTGTTTGATGGCTGTTCCGCGACCCGCACGGGACCATCGGCCATCAACCGATGCCGATGGGTGGGAGGCTACGAACATCACAAACGCTTGTTGATGTTCATAGCCTCCCACCCGCTCACGATCATCGACGTATCGGTATGGCGGAGCTCCCGACATTCATCACGAAACAGGCGGACGGACGTCCGAGCCCTCGGAATAGATCATCTAGTGGCGATTGCGGCCGCCCCGAGCTCCGCTCAGGGCGGCCGCAATCGGAGCGGCCTTGCTGGCCGCTTCCGCCACCTCCTCGTCGGGGTCGCTGCCCCAGGTGATGCCGCCACCCGCCCACACGTGCAGGCGCTCGGCGTCCGCGGCCGCGGTGCGGATGGTCAGGCCCAGGTCCAGCCCGTCGGGGCCGACCCAGCCGAACGCGCCCATCGACGGACCCCGCCCCACCGGCTCCACCGCGTGCACGATGTCGAGCGCCGCCAGCTTCGGCGCGCCCGTCACCGACCCGCCGGGGAACACCGCCGCCAGCAGCTCGGCCAGTCCCACGTCCGGGCGCAGGTCGGCCACGACGTCCGACTCGGCCTGCCACAGGCCGGCCCACTCGCGCACCCCGAACAGCTCCGCGACCCGCACGCTGCCGACCCGGGCCACCCGCCCGAGGTCGTTGCGGGACAGGTCCACGATCATCACGTGCTCGGCCCGCTCCTTCGGCGACGAGAGCAGTTCCGTACGGCCGCGTACGGTCGCCGGCCTCGTGCCCTTGATCGGACGGGTGCGTACGGTTCCGCCGCTGACCTGCACCAACGTCTCCGGCGACGCGCACCCCACCGCCCAGCCGTCGCCGCGCAGCACCCCGCCGTAGCGGGCGCCGGGCACCGACCCGAGCCGGCGCAGCGCCGCCACCGGGTCACCCAGGTACGGCGCCGACCGGTGGCCGACGACGTTCACCTGGTACACGTCCCCGCGTCCGATCGCCTCCCGCACGGCCGACACCGCCGCCGAGTGCCCGGCCACCGACCAGCTCGGCTCCCACGCCCCGACCCGCCACGGTCCGCGCGGGGCGGCCTCCGCCCGGGCGGCGCCGGGTCCGTACACCACGGCCACCACATCCGGGACCACGTGAGCGGGCGACTGTCGGGCCGGCGCGCCGGCGAGCACGGCCCCGGCGGCGGCCGACAGGAGCACCGCCGCGCCGCACACCGTGTGGTCGGGACGGAGGGTCCCGGTGAGGCCCAGCCCGTACCCGGCCAGGAACGCTTCGAGGTCGCCCGCCCACCCCGCGTGCGTGGCCCGCCACTCGACCCGCGCAACCTCCGAAAGGTGGGCACGGCAACCCTCCGATACGCCGGGTAAGGCCGTCGGAACGGTCAATGACGTATCAGCGACGAGTGGGTCGGCTCTCCTCATACGAAGGGGCGATTATCCCGAGAACGTGCCGTGCCACGCTCGAATTGCCGTTGTCCAGGGGAGTAGCGTGCGTCACTGTTCATATGACCAGGACCACACACCAGCGCAGCAGCACCCACACGCACCACCCCTCACAGTCCACCCGGAGAACCACCATGTGCAGCCACCTACCTGAATGCCCGCCCGCTGAGGCACCCGACCACGACGCCGCAAAGGTGCTTGCGTCGTTCCCCGAGCAGGGCTGGAGCCTGCTCTGCAACGGCGTGATCGTGTTCGACGACACCGGTGAGCTGCTCCCCGACGGCCGTTCCGTCGCACCGTGCCGCGGCCCCGCGCCGCACGTCACCCGCCCGACCCTCGCGGCCGCCTGAAGGCCGCGGCGTGATGCCGCGGCCTTGAGACAGCCCTACACCTCTTCGAAGGCCTCAGGCGCCGGGCAGGAACACACGAGGTTCCTGTCGCCGTACGCACCGTCGATGCGGCGTACCGGTGGCCAGTACTTCGCCGTGCGGTCCACCCCCGGCGGGTAGGCGGCCAGCGACCGCGGGTACGGGTGCTCCCACTCGTCCGCCGTCACCGCCGCCGCCGTGTGCGGCGCGTTGCGCAGCGGGTTGTCGGCCTTCGGCCAGATCCCGCCGCCCACCCGGTCGATCTCGGCCCGGATCGCGATCATCGCCTCGCAGAACCGGTCGATCTCGGCCAGGTCCTCCGACTCGGTCGGCTCCACCATCAGCGTCCCCGCCACGGGGAACGACATCGTCGGCGCGTGGAAGCCGTAGTCGATCAGCCGCTTCGCCACGTCGTCGACCGTGACGCCGGTCTGCTTCGTCAGCGGCCGCAGGTCGAGGATGCACTCGTGCGCGACCAGGCCCTTCGCCCCCGAGTACAGCACCGGGAAGTGCTCGCGCAGCCGCGCCGCGACGTAGTTCGCCGCCAGCACCGCCGCACCCGTCGCCTTCGCCAGCCCGTCCGGGCCCATGAGCCGGATGTAGGCCCACGAGATCGGCAGGATCCCCGCCGACCCCTGCGGCGCCGCCGACACCGTCGGCAGGTGGTCCGCCAGGTGCGCGCGCACCGCCACCGGGCCCACGCCCGGACCGCCGCCGCCGTGCGGGATGCAGAACGTCTTGTGCAGGTTCAGGTGCGACACGTCGGCGCCGAACCTCCCCGGCCGCGCGTACCCGACCAGCGCGTTCAGGTTCGCCCCGTCGACGTACACCTGACCGCCGGCGTCGTGGACCTTCGCGCACAGCTCCGCGATGCCCGCCTCGTACACGCCGTGCGTCGACGGGTAGGTCACCATGATCGCGGCCAGCCGGTCGCGGTGCTGGTCGATCTTGGCGTCGAGATCGGCCGGGTCGACGTTGCCGTCGCTGTCGGTCGCCACGACCACCACCCGCATCCCGGCCATCACGGCACTGGCCGCGTTGGTGCCGTGCGCCGACTGCGGGATCAGGCAGACATCGCGCTCACCGTGCCCGTTGGCGCGGTGGTAGCCGCGGATCGCCAGCAGGCCCGCGAGCTCACCCTGCGACCCGGCGTTCGGCTGCAGGCTCACCGCGTCGTAGCCGGTGAGGTCGGCCAGCCACTCCTCCAGCTGGTCGGTGAGCACCTTGTAGCCCCGCGCCTGGTCGGCGGGGGCGTACGGGTGCATGTCCGCGAAGCCGGGCCAGCTGATCGGCTCCATCTCCGCGGCCGCGTTGAGCTTCATCGTGCAGGATCCGAGCGGGATCATGCCCCGGTCGAGGGCGTAGTCGCGGTCGGACAGGCGCCGCAGGTACCGCAGCATCGCGTGCTCGGACCGGTACGAGTGGAACACCTCGTGGGTCAGGTAGTCCGTGGTGCGGCGCAGCCCCTCCGGCAGCGCCGCCAGCGCGTCACCGACCCCGTCGGAGGAGACGCCGAACGCGTCGAGCACCGTACGGACGTGCTCCGCGGTGGTCGTCTCGTCGCAGGCCGCGCTCACGCGGTCACCGTCGATCTGCCGCAGGTTGACCCCGCCCGCCGCCGCGGCCCCGACCACGGCGGACGCCCGGCCCGGCACGACGGCGGTGACCGTGTCGAAGAAGTGCTCGTTCGCCAGCTCCACCCCGGCCTTGCGCAGCGCGGTCGCCAGCATCGTGGCGTGCCGGTGGGTGCGCGCCGCGATGCCGTGCAGGCCCTCCGGCCCGTGGTAGACCGCGTACATGCTCGCGATCACCGCCAGCAGCACCTGCGCCGTGCAGATGTTGCTCGTGGCCTTCTCCCGGCGGATGTGCTGCTCGCGCGTCTGCAGCGCCAGCCGGTAGGCGACCTTGCCGTCGGCGTCCTTCGACACACCGACCAGGCGGCCCGGCAGCGTCCGCTCCAGCCCCCGGCGCACCGCGATGTACGCGGCGTGCGGACCGCCGTAGCCCATCGGCACGCCGAACCGCTGCGCGGAGCCGACCGCGACGTCGGCGCCGATCGCGCCCGGCTCGCGCAGCAGGCACAGCGCCAACAGGTCGGCCGCGACGGTGACGATCGCACCCTTCCCATGGGCGGCGGCCACGACCGCCTCGTGGTCGCGGACCGCGCCCGACGCGCCCGGGTACTGCAGGTGCAGCCCGAAGAACTCCCCGGGCAGGTCGGCGTCGAGGTCGTGCAGCCGGATCTCGATGCCCAGCGGCTCCGCCCGCGTGCGCAGGATGGTGACCGTCTGCGGCAGCGTGTCGGCGTCGACCAGGTACACGTTCGACGTGGCCTTCGACGACCGGCGGGCCAGCGTCATCGCCTCACCGGCGGCGGTGGCCTCGTCGAGCAGGCTCGCGTTCGCCGTCGGCAGGCCGGTCAGGTCGGAGACCATCGTCTGGAAGTTCAGCAGCGCCTCCAGACGGCCCTGGCTGATCTCCGGCTGGTACGGCGTGTACGCGGTGTACCAGGCCGGGTTCTCCAGGACGCTGCGGCGGATCACCGGCGGCGTGTGCGTGCCGTGGTAGCCCAGGCCGATCATCGACACCATCGGCGTGTTGCGGCCCGCCAGCCCGCGCAGCTCGTCGAGGACCTCCGCCTCGCTGCGCGCCGCCGGAAGCTTCGACTTCTCGTTGTCGCGGATCACGCCCGGGATCGCGGCGTCCATCAGCTCGTCGACCGAGCCGTACCCGATCGCGTCGAGCATCCGCCGCTGCTCCTCGGGCGAGGCGCCGATGTGCCGACGGGAGAACGGGACATCCATGGGAACGCTCCAAACCGTGCGGAGGGGACAGCGTTGTCGTAACCCCCTCCCCACTGTCGGAAACGTGGTTCCCTCCAGGCGCCTGCCCGCGTGGTCCTTCTGCCTGAGAGGTTCCGGGAGGAGTTGCCCCTTCGGCGCCGCCTGTTCCTGCGCTGGCGGTCTCTCCCACGCGGGTGATCGTGGCCCATCCGACGCTACCAGGACCGGTACCCTGCTGCGGTGTGACGCACGACGTGATCTATTCGGTCGTCGTCGGGTCGCGCGCCTACGGCCTCGACGGACCCGACTCCGACACCGACCGCCGCGGCGTGTTCCTCGCCCCCGCCGACGCGTTCTGGAGCCTCGACCCGCCCCCGACCCACCGCGACGGGCCCCGCCCCGAGGAGCTGCACTGGGAGCTGGCCCGCTGCCTGCAGCTCGGCCTGGCCGCCAACCCCACCGTGCTCGAAGTTCTGTGGTCACCGTTGGTCGAGACGCTCACCCCGGTCGGTCAACAACTGTTGGACCGGCGCAGCGCGCTCCTGTCGCGGCGCGTCTACGAGACGTACGGCCGGTACGCCAAGGCCCAGATGGGCAAGCTCGCCGCCACCAGAGCCCGCGGCGAGCCGGTCAAGTGGAAGCAGGCGATGCACATGCTGCGCCTGCTGCGGGCCGGCGCCCACGTGCTGCGCACCGGTGAGGTGCTGGTCGACGTGACCGCGTGGCGCGAGCCGCTGCTGGCCGTGCGCTCCGGCGCCGTTCCCTGGTCCTCGGTCGTCGCCGAAGCCGACGACCTGCACGCCGACCTCGACCGCGCCCTCGCCGAAACCCCGTTGCCCGCCGAGCCCGACCGCGCCACCGTGAACGGGTTCCTGATCGACGTCCGGAGGGCGAGCCCGTGCCCGTGATCTACCAGATTCCGCCGGTGGCCGCCGACGCCGTGGCCGCCCTGCCCTATCCCGCGGTGTTCGCCACCATCAGCGGCTCCCACATGTACGGCTTCGCCTCGGCCGACTCCGACCTCGACATCCGCGCGGTCCACCGGCTGCCGCTGGAGGAGGTCATCGGGCTGCGCACCGGTCCGGAGACGCTGCAGTCCAGCCGCACCCGCGACGGCGTCGAGCTCGACGTGGTGTCGCAGGAGCTGGCCAAGTTCTGCCGCCTGCTGCTGCGCCCCAACGGGCACATCCTCGAGCAGGTGCTCTCGCCGCTGGTGGTCACCACGTCCGACCTGCACGCCGAGCTGGTCGCCCTGGCGCCGGGCTGCGTGACGCGCTACCACTCCCACCACTACCTCGGCTTCGCCAAGGGGCAGTGGCAGCTCTTCGAGCGCGAGGGCAGCGTGAAGCCCGCCCTCTACACGCTGCGGGTGCTGCTGACCGGCATCCACCTGATGCGCACCGGCGAGCTGGAGTGCGACCTGCCGACGCTGGCTCCCGGCATGGACCTGCCGTACGTGCCCGACCTCATCGAGCGCAAGGCCCGGGCCGAGAAGGAGCCGCTGGGCAGCGACACGGCCCTACGCCGCCAGCTCGAGTCCGACGTCCAACGCCTCCAGCGGACCCTGGAACAGGCCCGCGACGAGACCAAGCTGCCCGACCGCCCCGGCAGCGGCGAAGCCCTCCACCACCTGGTGGTGCAAGCCCGCCTGTCCTGACCCCGCACCCCCGGCGATCTTGGACGCATGTGCATCGATTCCGATGCAGGAGTGTCCAAGATCCACGAAGCTGGCCCGGTTCGGCGCGGCGGGCGTTGCGCCACGGCAGGCCTTGCCCACCTCGCGGGCGGCGCCACACCCGCTAGGGCATCCTAGGATACTAGGCTGGTGGGTCGGGTCGGAGGGGCCGCGGGCTGGAGCCGCGGATGGTCAGCGGCGGCGCGCGTTCAGGCGGGCGGCCTGCTTTGTCAGGTGGGCGCGTTCGGCCAGGTTCGGGGCCTTCGCCGCGGCTTCGGCGTACAGGCGGGCCGCCGTCGCGGGGTCGCCGTCGCGCTCGTGCAGGTAGGCCGCCACCGCCGTGTACCTCGGCAGCTCCGGGTCCAGGTCGGCCAGCGCCGCCAGGCCGGCCCGGGCCCCGTCGGCCTCGCCCACGGCCACCGCCCGGTTCAGGCGGGCCACCGGGTTGTCGGTCAGGCGCACCAGCTCGTCGTACCACTCGACGATCTGCACCCAGTCGGTCTCCTCGGCCTTCCGCGCGTCGGCGTGCAGGGCGGCGATGGCCGCCTGGGCCTGGAACTCCCCCAGCCGGTCGTTCGCCAGCGCCGCCTGCAGGATCGCCACCCCCTCGGCGATCAGGTCGGTGTCCCAGCGCGACCGGTCCTGGTCGGCCAGCGGCACCAGGCTCCCGTCGGCACGCTTGCGCGCCGCCCGTCGCGCATGGTGGAGCAGCATCAGCGCGAGCAGCCCGGCCGCCTCCTCGCTGCGCGTGAGCTCCGCCAGCTGACGGGTCAGCCGGATCGCCTCGGCCGCCAGGTCCACGTCGCCGGAGTAGCCCTCGTTGAACACCAGGTACAGCACGCGCAGCACGGTCGCCACGTCTCCGGGCCGGGTGAACCGCACCCCCGACACGGTGCGCTTGGCCCGGCTGATCCGCTGGGCCATCGTCGCCTCCGGGACCAGGTACGCCTGCGCGATCTGCCGCGTGGTGAGGCCGCCGACCGCCCGCAACGTCAGCGCGACCGCCGAGGCCGGCGTCAGCGACGGGTGCGCGCACAGGAAGTACAGCCGCAGCGTGTCGTCGACGTCCGGAACGTCGGCTCCGACGGGCTGGTCGTCGACGACGGCCTCGCGCCGCCGCCGCGAGGTCTCGGCCCGCGCCGCGTCGAGGAACTTGCGCCACGAGACCGTGATCAGCCAGCCCTTCGGGTCGCGGGGCGGGTCGCCGGGCCAGGAACGCACCGCCTCGAGCAGCGCGTCCTGGACGGCGTCCTCGGCCGCCGCGAAGTCGGCTCCGCGGCGGACGAGGATCCCGATCACCGCGGGCACGAGCTCCCGCAGCAGCGCCTCGTTCACTCGATGACCGTGGGCGGCTCGGCGTAGAACGGGCGCAACTCGAGCCACTCGTGGATCGGCTTCCCGCCGTGTCCCGGCGCCGCGGACAGCTCGCCGGCGACCTCGATCGCGCGCTCGTACGAGTCGACGTCGATGATCATCCAGCCGGCGATCAGGTCCTTGGTCTCGGCGAACGGGCCGTCGGTGACCGGCGGGCGGCCCTCGCCGTCGGAGCGGACCCACACGCCCTCCGGCTTGAGCGCCTGACCGTCGACGAACTCGCCCGTCTTCTCCAGCCGGGCCGCCCAGTCCGTCATGAACTGGACGTGCGCGGTGACCTCCTCCGGGGTCCACTTGTCCATCGGGACGTCGTTGACGGCTTCCGGCGCGCCGCGGTAGTGCTTGAGCAACAGGTACTTCGCCATCGGGGTTCTCCTCGTTCGTCGTGGGCGTGTCGAGTGCGGGGACGGAGCCGGGGCGGCGTTCTCGACATGCCCCCGGCAAGAATTTGTCCGCGCTGTCTCACCAGTTCCTCGACCGCGCTGGGCAGGGTCGTCTCGAAGTCGATGAGCTTGGGCCACGTCGGGGTCACCACGATGCGGACCGTGCCGTCTCATCCGGAGGGACTCGTCGGGGATGCCGGCGACGGTGTCGAGCTCGGCCCGGCCCCGGACGAGCAGGATCTTCGGCGGGTGCACCTCGGTGTCGATGGTCAGGGCCACCATGGGGTTCGCGCGTCGGTGGCGACGTAGGCGAGGCGGCGCAGGTCTCGGTTCAGCAGCTCGCGGCTGTACGGGACGGTCGAGAATCTCGCTGATCTCAGTGGTTCGCATGCACCCGGACGCAGCCGGCACCCGGATCTCGACAGACCCCGCGCGGCGATGTCCGACGGCGCGGCGGGAGAACTCTCAGCCGGCGCGGCGGCGGGCCCGGCGGGCGGCGAGCTCGTCGGTCGCCGGCGGCGAGGCGGGTTCGACCTCGGCCGGCTCCCCCGGCTCGGCCGCGAGGCTCGACAGCGTGCCCTCGATCTCCTTGAACGCCCCGCCGATCGCGATGCCGAACACGCCCTGACCGCCCTGCAGCAGGTCGACGACCTCCTCCGGCGAGCGGCACTCGTACACCGTGGTGCCGTCGGAGATCAGCGTGATGCCGGCGAGGTCGGAGACCCCGCGCGAGCGCAGTGTGTCGATCGCCTTGCGGATGTTCTGCAGCGACACCCCGGCGTCGAGCAGCCGCTTGACGACCTTCAGCACCACGATGTCGCGGAACGAGTAGAGCCGCTGGGTTCCGGAGCCCGACGCGTCACGGACGCTCGGCACGACCAGCGCCGTGCGCGCCCAGTAGTCGAGCTGCCGGTAGCTGATGCCGGCCGCGTGGCAGGCGGTCACACCGCGGTATCCGACGGTGTCGTCCGCCGAAGCGGGACCCAACTCCGCCGACCCATCCATGTGACCCACCACCGTTCTCCCCCGGCTTAGCGCGTAGAGCCGGCGCCCGTTACAGACTGCCAAACCCTACCGCCTGTATCGACGGATTCCCGCCAGGTAACGCGCCCGACACGCCGTGTCGACACGCCGAAATCCTTTGTGGCGCAACGGTTGTCACCCGTTTGGGGCGATTTGTACTGCGCTCGCCGGATCAGTTCGCCGAATCAGTTCGGCGGATCAGCCGGCGAAGTCCTCGGGGCGCACCTGCTCCAGGAACTCCCGGAACTTCTCGACCTCGTCCTCCTGCTCGTCAGGAATGACGATGGCCGCCTCGGTGAGCACCTGGTCGGCGCAGCGGATCGGGGCACCGACGCGTAGCGCCAACGCGATCGAGTCGCTCGGCCGGGCCGACACGCGCACGCCCTCGCCGATGATCAGCTCGGCGTAGAAGATGTTGTCGCGCATCTCGACGATCTCGACCGCGCGCAGGGGCTGCTTCAACGCCAGCAGGATGTCGCGCAGGAGATCGTGGGTGAGCGGGCGGGCGGGTTTGACGCCCTGCTGCTCGTACGCGATCGCCGTCGCCTCCACCGCACCGATCCAGATCGGCAGGTAGCGGTCGCCGTCGACCTCCTTGAGCAGCACGATCGGTTGGTTGCTAGGCAGCTCGACCCGCACCCCAACCACGTTCAGCTCACGCACCCCAGCGCCTTTCGGTTCGCCGACCTTCCCCTGCACGGTACACGCAGCGGCCATGGTCCGTGCAGCGGCGCGAGGGGCACGAGTGTCACATCTACCGCAGTGTCTGGCCGAGGCCGACGCGCACCAACGCCGCGTGCAACCGCCCGGTGAGTCCCGACAGCTCCCGCACCGTCTCGGCCGCCCGGTCACGCGCCGCCGGACCGGTACCGCGGGCCATCGGCGAGATCAGCTGCATCAGCAGCCCCACCTCCCGGTCGGCGGCGGTCCGGTACGCCCGCAGGTGCCGCGCGGTGAGCCCGAACTCCGCCAGCGCACCGGCCACCCGCAGCACCTCCACCGCGTCGGCCGCGTACCTCCCACCGGCACCGGGCGTCACCACGCCGTGCTTCTCCAGGTCCTCGAGCACCGCCACCGCCACGCCGGCGCGGTCGAGGAGGTCCGCCCGGGTCACCGTCTCGTCGGCGGCGGGCGCCGTCGTCGGTGCCTCCCGGTCGGGGGACGCGGGGGGAACGGCGACGAGCACCGGCGTGCCGGCCGGGGTCTCCCCGCGGTCGATCGCGGCCAGCTGCTCGCGGATGACCCGCAGCGGCAGGTAGTGGTCGCGCTGGGCCACCAGCACGTAGCGCAGCCGCGCCACGTCGGCCGGGGTGTACTTCCGGTACCCCGACGCCGTCCGGCGCGGTTCGACGAGCCCCTCGGCCTCGAGGAAGCGCAGCTTCGAGATGGACGCGTCGGGGAAGTCTCCCCGCAGCTCGGCCAGCACCTGGCCGATACTCAGGAGCACCGGCTCATCGGGCCGGCCCCGATCCTGGCCGTTCCGACCCCACGCACGCGCGGACCGGGCCGCGGCGGAACCACCCGATCCGGACGTCATCCGGACAACCCTAGCGGTCGTCGGGGCGCGGACCCGCGATGAACACCAGCCGGAACTTGCCGATCTGCACCTCGTCGCCGTTGCTCAGCGTGGCCGACTCGACCCGCTCGCGGTTGACATAGGTGCCGTTGAGGCTGCCCACGTCACGCACGGTGAAGATGCCGCTCTCGCGGTGGAACTCCGCGTGCCGACGCGACACCGTGACGTCGTCGAGGAAGATGTCGCTGTCGGGATGGCGACCGCTCGTGGTGACGTCGTGGTCGAGCAGGAAGCGGGCGCCGGCGTTCGGCCCGCGACGCACGGCCAGCAGGGCGGTACCCGGGGGCAGCGAGCCGGAGACCCGGCCGGCCGTAGTGTCCGGCGGATCCTGGTCGACGCCGTCGTCGAGCGCGCCAAGGTTCAGCGTGGACGTGACGTCGAGTGGGGGAAACTCGTCGTCCTGGCGCGTCATGGATCACCTCACGGGTCAAAGGTCGGGCAACCGCAGAGAACAGGTGGTGCACAAGCAGACAGCAGATGAAACCAGACACGGCGGCTGGTCGTACATCTGGTCGTACAACATGTGCGGAGAGGCCGCACCTGTTGTACGACCAGCCCCGCGTAGCCTCGCATACGACACCGGTCGCACGGTTGCCTGGGCAACCCTAGCGATGGCCGGTTTTCAGGGTCAACCAGACGCGCGGAGCGCGCCCGACTGTTCCTGGCTTTCTGGTCCTAGCTTTCCGTCAACGCCCGGTACGCGGCGGCGTCGAGCAGGCCCGCCACGGCCGCCGGGTCGGACGGTTCGATCTCCACCAGCCAGCCGGCGCCGTACGGGTCGGAGTTGACCGCCGCCGGATCGGCGTCGAGCGCCTCGTTGCGGGCCACCACCCGGCCGGACACCGGCGCGTAGATCTCCGACACGCTCTTGGTCGACTCGACCTCGCCCAGCGAGTCACCCGCCTGCACCTCGGTGCCGGGCTCGGGCAACTGGACGAACACGATGTCACCGAGCGAGTCCTGCGCGAAGTCGGTGATGCCGACACGCACCCCGCTCGAGTCACCACCGGCCACCGGGGAGACCCACTCGTGCTCCGCGGTGTAGCGCAGTTCTTCCGGAGTCACTGCTGTCCTTTCGGTTCACGGTACTGGTTGACCGTGCTAGTTCACGGGGCGCGCGTACCGCAACGGCTCACCGTCGTGCAACGCCGTCACCTTGATCAGCCCCGGCTGGTGCATGGTCACGTTACCGCCGCGCTGCCGCACCGCGTCGACCACCCCACCAGGAATGTTCAACGCGGTCTGCATCGTCTGCGGGTCGCCGATCACGTCGATCGTGTACGGGCTCGACATCGGCACCCCGTCGACGGTGATGCCCTCGCCCGAGTCGACGAACCAGGTGCCGGCGACGATGCGCACCGGCTCACCCGACCCGCCCTGGATCTGCATCGCCTCGGCGCCGGCGCCGCGCAGCTCCTCGACCGCGTCGAGGACGCTGTCGGCGCGGATGCGCTGGTCGCGCGGGGCGAACACCACCTGCACGCCGGGGCCCTCGGCCGGCAACGTGCCGGCGAGGATCCCGAGCACCTCGGCCCGCCGGCGCGCCTCGGCCAGCGCCGCCTCCCGGCCCTCGGCGCCCGACTCCAGCTGCCGCTTGGAGTCCTCGAGCTCGGCGAGCTCCCGGCGCAGCCGCTCCTGCCGGGCGTCGAGGTCGGACAGGATCCGCACCAGGTCCTCGGGACGGGCGTTCGCGTACGCGTCGTCGGCGTTGGTGCTGCGCACCTGGGCGGCGATCGCGAACCCGAGCACCACGAGGAGCACGCCGATCAGGGCACCGGCACCGGACGCGCGTCTCTGCCTTCTCTCCGGAGGTGGTGTTCCGGCGGGCTCTTCTGGCGCCGCAGGCGCCTCGTCACCCCGGCCGGCCACCTCCTCGGCCACTTCTGCCTCCGCGGACGGTGCGGTGGCCGTCTCATCGCGCTCTTCACGCTCTTCACGCTCTTGGGGTTCTGCGGCGTCGTCGGGCACGGGTCACGCCCGGAAGAGGTGGCGGCGGATGGCGGCGACGTTGCCGAAGATGCGCACGCCGAGGACGACCACGACGCTGACCGACAGCTGGCTGCCCACGCCGAGCTGGTCGCCGAGGAACACGATGAACGCGGCCACCACGACGTTGGACACGAACGACACCACGAACTGCTTGTCGTCGAAGATGCCGTCGAGCTTGGCGCGCAGCCCGCCGAACAGGGCGTCGAGGGCCGCGATCACCGCGATCGGCAGGTACGGCTCCAGGACGGCCGGCACGGTCGGCTGCAGCACCAGGCCCAGCACGACGCCCGCGATCAGGGCCAGGCCCGCGATCATCGGGGACTCCCCGACACGCTCGGCGCCACCGACGGCGGCGTACCGGGTGGACGGGCGTACTGGAGGCCGGGGTCGTCGCCCGCCGGGAGGGTGAGCCGGTCCCTGGCCTCGATGTCGAACTGCATCCGGTAGGTCTCCGCGAAACGTTTGAACCGCTTGCCGGTGGCCGAGTCGGCCATCCGCTTCTCGATGCCGTCGGGCCCGATCGCCGACAGCTGGTAGGGCCGGGTGACCGGCTTGAAGTCGACGAGGATGGCGCCGCCGGCCGCCCGGATCGTGGTGATCGCGGTCAGCCGCTGCCCGTTGATCGCCACGGCCTCCGCACCGGACTCCCACAGCGCGTTGGCGAGGTCCTGCAGGTCACGGTCGATGACGCGGCCCGGGTTCTCCGGGTCGACGTCGCCGGTGACCGGGTCGACCGCCGCCGGCGCGTCGGACACCGTCACCACCACGCCGTCGCCGGCGACCCGGCCGAGGCCGGTACGCGCCTCGAGGTCCTGCAGCCGCAGCAGCTCCGGGTCGGCGGCCAGGGCGTCCTGGCGGCGCTGCGACACCTCGCCGCGCAGGGCCTCGGCGTCGCGGGCCAGCTGGTCGGCCTCGGCCCGCCGGTCGGCGACCTCCTTGGCGAGGTCCGCCTGGGTCTGGTTGGTGCCGGCCTTGTCTGCGACCACCTGGTCGTAGGCGACGGCGAGCAGGAACCCCAGCATGGCCAGCGCCACCGCGCGGGCCGCCTTCCCGCCGCGCCGCTGCCACGGCGGCCGCGGGCCCCGCTCCTCGCGGCGGCGGGCGGCGTCGACGTACCCGGAGTCGAGGGGTGTGCGGAACAGGTCGGCGAGCAGGTCGCTGGCCTCGCGGTGCGGCCTGCTCATGCCGGCTGCTTCCTTGTCTTCCTTGTCGCGCTGAACGCCTGCCCGATGTACAGCGCCGCCGCGACCCAGTAGAGCCCGAGCCCCCACCAGGCCAGGCCCCAGCCGATCGGGTGGGCGTACGGGTGCGCGGCGCTGCTCGCGTACGCGAGCAGCAGCACCGGGAACGCGGCGAGCAGCAGGAACGTGGCGGTCTTGCCGACGTAGTGCACCGGCGGCGGCCCGAACCCGTGCCGGCGCAGGACCGCCAGGCAGCCGGCCATCACCAGCTCGCGCAGCACCAGCGCCAGCGTGAACGCCAGCGGCAGCACACCCTCGATGGTCAGCGCCACGACCGTGGCCGCGATGTAGAGCCGGTCGACGGCCGGGTCGAGCAGCTCACCGAGCCGGCTGACCTGTCCGAAGCGCCTGGCGACCCACCCGTCTACCCAGTCGGTGGTGCCACCGACGGCCAGCACCACGACCGCCGCGGCCTTCTGGTCGGCCACGAACAGCAGGATCAGGAACAGCGGGACGCCGAGCAGGCGCGCGAAGCTGATGACGTTGGCCGCGGTCAGCACCCGACCACGCGCTGACTCCATGAACTCCTGCCCCCTGGCCCCACCTCACCGTTCCGGGTCGGAACTCTACCCGTCGGTGAGCGCGGCGCGGATCGCGGTGTCGACGTCGGGGTGGCGGAACCCGAAGCCGGCCTCCTCCAGCCGCGCCG
Source organism: Virgisporangium ochraceum (assembly GCF_016863655.1). Lineage (GTDB taxonomy): Bacteria > Actinomycetota > Actinomycetes > Mycobacteriales > Micromonosporaceae > Virgisporangium > Virgisporangium ochraceum. The sequence goes on along the minus strand of NZ_BOPH01000113.1, from coordinate 16,105 downwards.
GTAGCACGTTCAGGCCGCCGAAGACCTCCGCCGCGACCCCGCCCAGCGCCGGCCGCAGCACCGCGAACGGAACGCCGAGGGCCACCGGCCGGCGCAGCGCCCGGCCGAGCGCCGCCGCGAAGTCACGGTTTCGCGCGGGGTGCGGCGCGGTGACGTTGTAGGGACCGCCGGCGCCGGGCAGCTTCGCGAGGAACCGGATCGCACCGACCGCGTCGGCGAGCGAGACGTGGCTCCAGAACTCCTGTCCCTTCCCGAACCGCATGCCGAGCCCGGCGCGGTACAGCGGAAGCAGCGCTTTCAGAAGGCCGCCGCGCCGGCTGAGCACCAGCCCGAGCCGCAGGTGCACCGCGCCGGGGCCGGCCGCGTCCTCCCAGTCACGCGCCACCCGCGGCAGGACGCCCTCGTACGGTCCGGGGTCGCTGGCCTCGGTGAGCTCCTCGTCGCCGCGGTCGATGCCGTACCAGCGGATCCCCGACGCGCTGAGGAACACCGGGGTGCCCGCCCCGTCGGCCATCGTCCGCAGCGCGCGGGCCGTGGTGACCCGGCTGGAGCGGACGAGCTCGGTGCGGGCGGCGGTCCAGCGCCCGGTGAGCGGCGACCCGGCCAGGTTGACGAGCACGTCGGCCCCGTCGACGAGTGCCGGGTCGGGGTCCGCCGGGTCCCACCGCCGCTCGTCGGCGGTGGACGGCTCGCGCCGGACCAGCCTCGTGACGTCGTGCCCGCCGTACCGGTACGACGCGCACAGCGCGGTGCCGATCAGTCCACCGGCCCCCGCAATGACCACCTTCTGCACTGCTTTTTGTGTTCCGCCCCCGGCCACGGGCCGAGGATAGAGCGGGCCGGTCAGGCCCGCCGGCCCGTCCAGTCCCAGCGCGGTGTCGGAAGCCCGTCCGCGGCCGGCGGCCGGTGCAGCCCGTGTGCGAACACCTCCGCCACGGCGTCCTCCATGTACGCCCGCAGCACCGCCCGGAACTCCGGGTCGGCGGGCAACCCCGCGTCGTCGGCCGCGGCGACGAAGCACGCGACGAAGCGCTCGCCCATGCCGTCGCCCGGCTCCGCCCCACTGTGGACGGCGAGCATCCCCGAGTGCCCGGGCCGGTACCGCGCCGGTCCGCCGAAGACCTCTCCCCAGTAGTCGGCCAGACGCTGCACGTGCTCGGGGTGTACACCCCGAGAGAACGGGTGGTCCAGCACCGGATCGGCGAGGCACCGCGCGTGGTGGGCCTCGGCCAGTGCCCGGAACGCGTCGGCCCCGCCGGCAAACTCGAACACCGACGGCCGCGACATGGAGGTAGCGTGCCACACCCCGTTAGGCATCCTAGGAGGCTAGGTCGGTTGCCCGCCGGAACGGGCGACGGGCGTGACCCGTCCGGCGGGAACCGACCTGGGACGCGCCGCGGAGGTCGGCTACGGGTCCCCCGTGCGCGCCGCGGCCCGCCCTGTGGGGCCTGCGCCTGCGATCGTCCGGTCGCCGGGGCTTCCCTGGCTGGCCCGCCGGGCACCGCACGACCCCCGCACGCGCCGATCTTGCAGTTCTGGCCGCCCCTATGTCCGGTGATATCCGCCTTTGTCGAGGGCCACAACTGCAAGATCGGCGCGGGGCGGGGTGCGGCGCCGGGGGCACGTCCCCTGGCGTGGTGGGTGGGGTCAGCGGCGGGTGGCGGCCGTGGCCAGGGCGAGGACCACGGCGTCCTCGGCGAGGGCGGCGGCCACCGGTGGCACTCCGCGGGCCGCGGCGTACGAGCGCCACCTCGCCCCCGCCACGCTGCCGGCCACCACCGCGCCGGCGGCTACGAGCGCCGGCACCAGCGGCGACACGCCGGAACGGCGGGCCAGGGCCGCTCCCCCGGCGAGCCCGGCGACCACCCGGCCGGCCAGGGCCGGCGGCGACAGCCGGCTCGGGGTGAACGGGGCCTTGTCGGCCACCAGTTCGGCGAGGGCGAAGCCGGTGGCGATGCGGCGGGGCCAGGTGCCGGCCAGCCGACCCGCCCAGCCATCGGACGGGGACGGCCGCCGCAACGCCAGGGCGGCCAGGCCCGTCGCGCTGCGGCCGCCGGTGGCCGCCCCGAACAGTGCCGCACGTACCAGAACCGTCATGCCCCGCACCCTAGCGGTGGCCGGATGCCCGGAACGGCCTTAACGTGTCGATGTGTCGGACACAGCGTTGCACCTCGTGCTGGCCCGGGTCAGTACCACCGTGCTCGACGCGATCAGGGAACGCCCGGAGCTCGTCGCGGGCATCCTCACCGTCGACGGTGGGGAGCGGTTCGTCGCCGGGTTCGCGGAGCTCGAGGCCACCGCCGCGGAGAAGGCGTCGCGGGCGTGGTTCGACACGGCGGTCAACGGCACCGAGCCGCTCGGGTACGACGCGGTCACCGACGGGCCGGCTTTCGCGCTCGGCGTCGACGACGTGCGCGCCGTCGCGGTCGGGCTGGTCGACGAGGGGTGGGCGCCGGGGCCCGGTCACCACGACGACGCCGACGCCGACGTCGACGCGACGGCCCGCACCCTCGGCGCGGCCGCCGGCTGGGACCCCGACGAGTTCGCCACCTACGGCCCGATGCTGGCCGGTTCGTGGTCACCCGACTTCCTGCACCGGCTGGTGCGGGCGGTCGGCGCGGCCGGCGGGTGGAGCGAGGAGACCACGGAACGGGTGCACGTCGCGGTCGCGGTGCCGACGATCGTTCCGCGCGGCGGCGGGCTGGCCGCGTTCTTCGCCGCGGCCGCCCGGACCGGTCAGGCCGTCGTGGGCGGTCTGGTCGAACAAGACCATAGGTGACGGGCGTCAGAGCCAGCCGCGCTCGTCAGCGAGCCGGACAGCTTCCGCCCGCGTGCGGGCACCGGTCTTGCCGATGGCCGCCGACAGGTGGTTGCGCACCGTCCCCTCCGACAGGCCGAGCTGGGCGGCGACGTCGGCGACGGTCCCGCCGTCGCGGGCGGCGCGCAGCACCCCGGCCTCCCGCGGGGTCAGCGGGCTGTCGCCGCTCGCCAGGGTCTCGGCCGCCAGCGTCGGGTCCACCACCCGCAGCCCGGCGGCGACGCGGCGGACCGCGTCGGCGAGCTGGCGGGCCGGGGTGTCCTTGACGACGAAGCCGCCGGCACCGGCCTCCATGGCCCGCCGCAGGTATCCGGGACGGCCGAACGTCGTCACCACCAGGACGCGGCACGACGGCAGGGCCGCGCGCAGCGCGGCGGTGGCGGCGATGCCGTCGAGGCCGGGCATCTCGACGTCGAGGAGGGCGACGTCGGGGCGGGTGCGGCGGGCGGCGTCGACGACCTCGTCGCCGCGGCCGACCTCGGCCACCACCTCGAGGTCGGACTCCAGGTCGAGCAGCGCGGCGAGGGCGCCCCGCACGAGCGCCTGGTCGTCGGCGAGCAGCAGCCGGATCGTGCTCACGGCAGGGTCACCTCGAGGGCCAGGCCGCCGCTGTCCGCGCGTCCCACCGCGAGCGTGCCGCCGGCGGCCGTCACGCGCTCACGCAGTCCCGACAGCCCCGACCCCCGCGCGGACGGACCCGGACCCCGGCCGTCGTCCTCGACCACGACGGACGCCGCGCCGACCCGGACGCGGCAGCGCCCGGCGCCGCTGTGCCGCACCACGTTCGTGACCCCCTCCCGCACGACCCAGCCGAACAGCTCCTGCCGCTCGTCCGGGACGGCGGCGGTGTCGTCGGGCAGGTCGGCCTCGATGCCGGCGGCGACCAGCGCGCTGCGGGCCCGGGCCAGCTCGACGTCCAGCGACACCTCCCGGTACCCGCCGACCGCGGCGCGCACGTCGGTGAGGGCCTCGCGGGCCAGCCGCTGGATGTCGGCCAGCTCGGTCTCGGCGCGGTCGGGCGCGAGGCGTACCAGCCGGCCGGCGAGCTCGGCCTTGACCGACACCACGGTGAGCGAGTGGCCGAGCAGGTCGTGCAGGTCGCGGGCGAACCGGTTGCGTTCGTCGGCGACGGCCAGCCGGGTGATCTCCTCCCGGGCCGCGGCGAGCTCGGTGTTGCGCCGCACCAGCTGCACCACGCCCCATACGGCCAGCGCCGCGATGCCGACCTGGAAGGCGAGGTCGTCGTTGCGGGTCCAGCCCGGCACCGTACGGGGCAGCACCAGCGCCGCCGTCGCGAGCACCGCGACCAGCGCCCACGCCGCGCGGGTCGGCAACGCGAACACCGCCATCGCCGACAGGTAGACCAGCGCGGTCAGCGCCGGCTGCCCGACCGCCACCGCGAGCACCACGACCAGCGCGGCCATCGAGCCGAGGAGCGCGACCGTGCCCGGACGCGCGAGCCGGCGCGCGGTCCCCCGCAGGCTGCGCCGCAGCCGCAGGAACCCGGCCAGGTAGACCGCCGAGTACAGGACCGCCGCGGCGATCCCGACCACGCGCCGCCACGGCTCCGGGTGCTGCCAGGCCGCCTCGATCGGGTAGATCATGTAGACGAGCCAGACCGCCACCCAGAGCCAGATGAAGCGGAAACGCGTCACGGCGGTCACGCTACCGACCGTCGCTCAGGCTCTCGCGGTGTCGGCGCGGAACCGGTTGACGCCGATGATCCCGAGGCCGACCGTCCAGGCGAGCAGCACGAGCACCGCCCTGGCGTCGAGCGAGCCGTGCGCCAGCGGCTCCCGCGCCACGTCGGCCGCCCAGTAGGCCGGCGTCCACGTCGACACGACGCGCATGACGTGCGGCATCTGGTCGACCGGCAGCCACAGCCCGCCGAACAACGCGAGCAGGAAGAACAGGAGGCCGCTCACCTGCTGCATGCTCTCGGGCCGGGCCACGTACCCGATGATCAGCCCGAGCGCGGCGAACGGCAGCGCCGACAGCCACGAGCCGAGGAACACCAGCGCCCACGTGCCGGCACTCAACCGAACGTCGAGCACCAGCGCACCCAACGAGTACACGACGACCAGCGGCGGCAGCACGAGCACCAACGCCAGCACCACCTTGCTCACCACGTATTTCACCGGGTTGAGCGGCGTCAGCCGCAGCTGGCGGTTCCAGCCGACGCCACGCTCGACGGCGATCGACCCGGCGGCGCCGGTCGCCGACGACATCGCCCCGAAGATGCCCATGCTCACCATGATGTAGGCGGCGACGGTGGTCCCCTGGTACGCCTCGTTCTTCTGGGACGAGCCGATCACCAGCAGCAGGATCGACGGCAGCAGGACGCTGAAGACCAGCACCCGCTTGTTGCGCAGCACCCTGGTGATCTCCAGGCGCAGGTAGGTGAGGTTCATCGGGTGCCTCCCGCGGTCAATGCCAGGAATGCGTCCTCCAGGCCGTGTGCCGACACCTCGACGTCGCGGGCCTGCGTGCGCGTGAGCAGCGCGCGCAGGGCGGCGTCGGAGTCGGTGCAGGTCAACAGGACCGTGGACCCGCGGGTCTCGGCCCGGTCGACGCCGGGCAGGCCGGCGAGCTCGGCGAGGTGCGCGCCGGGGACGGTGGCGCGGATCGTGCGTCCCGACACGAGCGACTTGACGTGTGCCGGCGAGCCGTCGGCGATCACCTGTCCCTGTCGCATGAGTACGACCCGGTCGGCGTAGGCGTCGGCCTCGTCGAGGTAGTGGGTGGCGAACAGGACCGTGCGGCCCTTCGCGGTCTCGGCGCGCATCGCGGTCCAGAACGCGCGCCTCGCCTCGACGTCGAGGCCGGTGGTCGGTTCGTCGAGCACGATGAGGTCCGGGTCGGCGACGAGCGCCATCGCGAACCGGACCCGCTGCCGCTGGCCGCCGGACAGGCGTCCGACGCGTCGCTTCGACAGGTCGTCGAGGCCGGCGCGCTCGAGCACCTCCGGCACCGGCCGGTGGGTGCGGTAGAGCGACGCGGCCAGGGTCACCATCTCCCCGACGGTGAGGTCGGGCAGCAGGCCACCGGACTGCAGCATCGCGCCGACCCGGCCGGCGGCGACGGCCCGGTCGGGTGGCAGGTCGTAGACGGTCACGGTGCCCGCGTCGGGCCGGGCGAGGCCGAGGAGCAGGTCGATGGTGGTGGACTTGCCGGCGCCGTTGGGGCCGAGGAGCGCCACCACCTCGCCCTTGTCGATGCCGAGGTCGACGCCGTCGACGGCGGTCACCGCGCCGAAGCGTTTGGTCAGGCCGGTCAGCCGTACCGCGTCTGCTGTCGTTGTCTTCCGGGTCTTCTGGGGCATGAGTCGATGCTGGAGCGGGTACGCCTGTCTGCGGGCTGCGGACCGTCACGGTGCGGCCATGACGGATGTCATGGGTGCGTGTCCCGGATCGTGGATGGCCGGTTCTCCGGCCGCGTCCGTCGCGATGCCCACATCCTGGGAACGTCAGCGTCGCTCACGAACCGGCTGTTGGATCTTCGGCGTGTCGTCCTGCATGCTGGGATCCGCCCGGCGCAGGAGCACCGCGCGTTCGCGTTCGTTTCGGGTCAGCTCCGCGGCGCGGGCGAACTCGGCGCGGGCCTCGTCGGTGCGGCCCAGCCGCGCGAGCAGGTCGCCGCGGACCGCCGGCAGCAGGTGGTAGCCGCGCAGCCCGTCGATCGCGTCGAGGACCTCGAGGCCCTTCTCCGGCCCGTACGCCATCGCGACCGCCACCGCCCGGTTCAGCTCCACCACCGGGGTCGGCGTGAGCCGGCGCAGCGACCCGTACAGCGCGGCGATCGCCACCCAGTCGGTGTCCTCCGCCCGCCGGGCCCGGGCGTGACAGGCGGCGATCGCGGCCTGCAGCACGTACGGGCCCGGTGGGCGGCCGAGCCGCTCGGCCCGGAGCAGCGCCGCGTACCCGCGGCGGATCAGCAGCTGGTCCCACCGGCCGCGGTTCTGCTCCAGCAGCGGCACCGGGACGCCCGCCCGGTCGACCCGCGCCGCGGTGCGCGAGGCCTGGAGCTCCATCAGCGCGACCAGCCCGTGCACCTCGGGCTCGTGCGGGGCGAGCCCGGCCAGCAGCCGACCCAGGCGCAGCGCCTCGTGGGTCAGCTCGGGGCGCATCCACTCGTCGCCGGCGGTGGCGGTGTACCCCTCGTTGAAGATCAGGTAGACGACCTCGAGCACCGACGCGAGCCGGTCCTCCTTCTGGTCGAGTTCGAAGCTCTTCCCGACCAGCGCGCGCTTGGCCCGCACGATGCGCTGGGCGACGGTGGCCTCCGGCACCACGAACGCGCGGGCGATCTCCTCGGTGGACAGCCCGCCGAGGACCCGCAGCGTCAGCGCCACCCGCGACCGCGTCGGCAGCGTCGGGTGGCACGCCATGAAGATCAGCCGCAGGAGGTCGTCGTCCAGGTCGTCGCCGTATTCGTCCTCGTGGTTTTTCAGGTCGCGGCCCAGGTCGCGGCCGAGCTCGGCGACCTTGTCGGCGAGCCGGTCGTCGCGGCGCAGCCGGTCGATCGCCCGGTGCTTCGCGGTGGTCATGAGCCAGCCGCCGGGGTTGGGCGGCACGCCCGTGAGCGGCCACTCCTCCAGCGCCGCGACGAGGGCGTCCTGGGCCAGCTCCTCGGCCAGCCCCACGTCGCGGACCAGCCGGGTCAGCGCCGCCACGATGCGGACCGACTCCAGCCGCCACACCGCCTCGACGGCCTTGTGGCTCATTCCGGCCCGTACACCTGGCGGATGTCGCCCTCCCCGTCGCCGACGATCTCCCAGAACCGCCGGCTCAGCTCCGCCGCCTCCTCGAGCGACCGCGCCTCGATGAGCGCGAAGCTGACGATCGTCTCCTTCGACTCCGCGTACGGGCCGTCGGTGAACGTCACCCGTCCCCCGCTGGCCGTCGCGTGGGTCCCCTCCATCGCGAGCCCACCGGTCGCGAGCAGCACGCCGGCGCTGGTGAGCTCCTCGATGAAGCGGCCCATCTCGGCGTGGAGCCGCTCGTCGGCGGCCGGGCCACCGCCGTTCATCGTCATCAGGAAGCGCATGGGGACCCATCCAACCAAACGTCTCCGCTGATCCTGTCGACCCGGGCCGGCCGGTCGCGCCCGGGTTCACCGCCCCGGACGCTGCTCCCGTGGTGCCGCCGACGAGGGGGAACAGGTCGCCGGCGAAAAGCACCATCGGCGACAGGATCCCGACCAGCGAGCCGGCCAGCACCGCGAGCCCGGCCCGCAGCCCGACGCCGCTCACGAGCGTTCCGGGACGGAACCGCGATACCGGTAACCCTGCCGGCCCGACCGCACCGGGCACATCCGGCGACCGACGGCACCATCGCTGCGTCGAGGGCCGTACACCGTCCGTCCGTACGTACGTGTCGGTGACCCGTGGTACACCGGTAAGCCGATGGCCCACGGCTACGGAGAGGTGACCGCTGGTGGATGGACGCGACGACCCGCTCGTGATCATGTCGGACCCCCGCCGGATCCCAGCGGCCACGTGGCACGTGCCGATCCAGGGCGGTCAGGGCGCCCAGGTCGGAGACCACACCACGCAGCACAACACCTTCCAGGCTGTGCCTGGCAAGGCGCCGCAGGAGGTCAGCGCACCGGAACGGATGCACAACCTCCCGCCGCGGTCCGCCGTCTTCGTGGGCCGCGACCTGGACCACCTCGACCGGTTGATGGGCGCCAGCCGCACCGGGGTGGTGGTCGGCCAGGTCGCCGTTCACGGGTTGGGCGGGATCGGGAAGACCGAGCTGGTCACCCACTTCGCCCACGCGGTCCGTGACCGCTACCCGGTGGTGTGGTGGATCACCGCGGACAAGGCCGACACCGTCACGCAGGGTCTGGTCCGCCTTGCCCGCCGCCTGCAGCCGACCGCGACCGTCGCGTACGGCCACGAGTGGGCGATCGCCTGGTTGCAGGCCCACCCGGGCTGGTTGCTGATCCTCGACAACGTCGAGGACATCGACGACATCCGGCCCCTGCTCGGCCAGCTCGGCGGCTGCGGCGACGTGCTGGTCACCACCCGCCGCGACCCGGAGGGTGGCGGGTGGGCGCCGCTCGGCCTGGCGCCGTTGCAGCTCGAACCCCTGGGACGGGCCGCCAGCATCGAGCTGCTGACGCGCATCACCGGCAACGACGACCGGGCCGGCGCCGACGCGCTGGCCGCCGACCTGGGCGATCTGCCCCTCGCGTTGGAACAGGCCGCCGCCTACATCGGCCGCCACCGGGGCATGGACTACCTCACCTACCGCGACACGCTGGCGACGAGGTTCGACAAGGTGGCCCGTCATGGCGCGCGCGGCGGAACCAGCGAGCGCAGCATCGCCCAGGTGTGGCAGGTCACCATGATCACCATCACCGGGCAGTCGCCCCTCGCCCGTACGGTCCTCGACGTACTCGCCTGGCTCGCCCCTGACGAGCTCCCGCAGGACGTGCTCTACCCGCTGGCCGACGACCCCGACGACGTCCTCGACGCGGTGTCCCTCCTCGCCGACCACAACATGATCAAGTGGCAGGACCACGCGGTGAGCGTCCATCGGCTCGTACAGGCCGTCACCCGCGCCACCCACGCCGACCCCACCGACCGCGTCACCGGGCCGGCCACCCGGGCCGTCACCCTCCTGGCCGCCGCCATTCCCGCCGCCGATCCGCTCGACGACGTCGCGACCTGGCCGCGATGGAACCGGCTCCTCGTCCACATCGAGAACGCGTACGAGGCCATGACCGCCGACCGCCGGGATCCGCGGGTGCTCGAACTGGCGAGACGGGCCGCCGCCTACCGCCAGTTCCACGGTCAGCTCGCCACGGCGACGACGACGCTGCAGCAGGTGCTCGTCGACTCGCGGCGGGTGTGCGGCGCCGACCATCGCGACACGCTGTCGACCGAACGCAGACTCGCCGACGCCTACCGGGAGGCGGGGCGGGTGGTCGAGGCGATCGCGATGCTGGAGCGGGTGGTCGCCGGCTGCCGACGGACGCTGGGTAGACGACACCGGCACACGCTGGCCGCACGTTTCGACCTCGCGACGGCCTATCACCACGCGGCCCGCTACGACGAGGCGATCGACCTCTTCCGGCGGATTCTCGCCGACGAGCGGGGAACGGGACTCGGTCCGGGCACGTTGAGCACCCGGCACGGTCTTGCGAACGCGTATCTGATAACCGGTCGACTGGACGTTGCGATCGACATCTTCCTCGAGGTGCAGTCCGAGTGCCGCCGGACGCTGGGCGCGGAACACCCCCATACACTCATCTCCGCCTACAGCCTCGCCCTGGCCTATCAACGGGCCGGACGGCTGGACGAGGCGCTCCCCCTGTACGAGCAGACCGTGGCCACCTCCCGGCAGGTGCTGGGACGCTGCCACCCGACCACGCTCTTCGCCCGCTACGGGCTCGGCAGTGCCCGCCTCGACGCGGGTCACGTGGAGGACGCCGTGTCGCTACTCGACGGGGTCCTCCACGATTATCGACGGGTGTTGGGCGACCACCACCCGGACACGCTGCGGACCTGGCACAGGGCGGCCCGGGCCCACCTGGCCGCCGGTCGGGTGGAGGACGCGGTCACCCTGTTCGAGCAGACACTCGCGGTCCGGCGGCAGGTGCTCGGCGGCGACCACCCGGACACGCGGGCGACGGTCACCGCTATCCGCGACGCCAGAGCCGAGCTCGACCGGCGGCGCTAGCAGCTAGGCCAGGCCGCTCTGGTAGGCGAACACCACCAGCTGCGCCCGGTCCCGGGCGCCCAGCTTGATCATCGCGCGGCTGACGTGGGTTCGGGCGGTCGCCGGGCTCACCACCAGGTCCCGGGCGATCTCGTCGTTGGTCATGCCCTGGGCGACCAGGGTCACGACCTCCTTCTCCCGTTCGGTCAGCTGGCCGAGGTTCGGGTGCGGGATGACCGCGCGGTGCCGCTGCCCGGCGAACTCGCGGATCAGCGTGCGGGTGACCGACGGCGCCAGCAGGGCACCGCCGTCGACGACCGTGCGCATCGCCTCGATCAGGCGGGCCGGCGGGGTGTCCTTCAACAGGAAGCCGCTGGCTCCCAGGCGCAACGCGTCGAAGACGTACTCGTCGCGTTCGAAGGTGGTCAGCACGATGACCCGCGTGCCTGCCAGGTCGGGGTTGGCGACGATGCGGCGGGTGGCCTCGAGGCCGTCGATGCCGGGCATGCGGATGTCCATCAGCACCACGTCGGGACGGGTCCGCGCCGCCACCTCGACGGCGGCCAGCCCGTCGGCGGCCTCGCCGGCCACCTCGAAGCCGCCCTCGTTGTCCAGCAGGGCGCGCAGGCCCAGCCGGACGAGGTCCTGGTCGTCGACGAGCAAGACTGAGATCATCGCCCCGCCGATCGTACGCGGCCCCACGGCTTGAACACCGACAGCGTCATCGCGACCAGCACCGCCGTGGTCGACACGACGGGCGGGAACGCGAGGTCCGTCACGTCGGGCAGCGCGGCGCCGGTGGTCAGCGAGTCGCGGGCGTCGCCGGCCAGGGGGTCCAGCGACGGCATCAGAAGGAACAGTACGAGCGTCACCAGCACCACGTTCAGCACCAGCTTCACCGCCACCCACCAGTACCGCACGAGCCCGTACTTCGACCCCAGGCCCAGTACCACGCCGGAGAACAGGCACAGCAGGCCGGCGACGGCGAGCGGCCAGGTCGCGAACGCGCCGATGGCCGAGAGGGCCGCCGCGGCGCCGACGGCGTCGCCGGGGAGCACCGCGGTGAACACCAGGATCCCGAGCACGACGTCGATGCCGAGCCAGGCACCGGACGACACGATGTGCAGCAGCAGTACCAGCTTGCGCGTCCGGGTGCCGAGCCTCACGACAGGTCCCGCCGGCGCACCAGCACCACCGTGGCCACGAGGAACGCCACCAGGTACGCGCCGCAGAGCAGCGCGGCCGGGAGTCCACCGAGGACGGTCAGTACACCGGGCGTCGCGTCGGGGCCGTCGGCCGGCGCGCCGAGCGCACCCGCCACCGAACCCGCCGCGGCACCCGGGAGCCGGTCGGTCACCGCGGACAGGCCGTCGAGCAGGTTCGCCGCGCCGCGCAGCAGGTTCTCGACCACGAACGTCCACACCAGACCCAGGCCGACGCTCACCGCCGGCGCGCGCGTCACGGTCCCCAGGAAGATGCCCGCGGCGGCCCACATTCCGAGCACCAGAGCGGCGCCGCCAACCGCACGCGCCGTCTCACCGAAGCCCGGAAGGACAAGGCTTTCGGACGCGCTGAGCGCGACCACACCCGACAACGCGAGATCCAGGCACAGGGTCCACACGACGATCCCGGCGACGACGGCGAAGACGGCCGCGACCGTCCCGACGACGACGGCGCCCCGCGACGGACCCTGCGTGAACGCGGTCTTCCAGGTGCCCCAGCCGTAGCCGCTGCCGGCGGCGAGCGCCCCGAGGATCAGCACGATCGCGCCACCGAACATCGGCGTGCCGCCGACAAGGACCGACGGGACCGCCGGCGGCAGCATCCCCGCGAGCAGGTCCTCCGCCGTGCCTCCACCGCCGAACGCGGTCGCCGGGTCGTCGGACCGGTACGCCAGGTACGGGAACACGAACGAGAACGTGACCTGCAGCGCGGTCCAGACGCCGACCAGCACCCACAGGGTCGGCCAGCGCCGCAGCCGCAGCAGGTCGGCGCGCGTCGTCGCGAGCATCACGACACCCCCGTCATCGCCAGGAACACGTCTTCGAGGGCGCGTTCCCGTACGACCAGCGCGTGCAGGTCGACGCCGTCCGTCACCAGGTGCCGGGCCAGTTCGGGCACGTCGACGCCGTCCGCCGGTACGGTCAGCACCGGCCGGCCGTGTTCGTCGGCGGCCTCCACGACGTCACCGAAGCGCGAGACGACCCGCAGCGCCGCGGGCAGCGGCGTGGCGCGGACCTCGAGCACCGCCCCGCCGCGCAGCTCGTCGACGGTGCCCTCGTGGAGCAGCCGCCCACCGGCGACGACGCCGACGCGATGGCAGATCTGCTGCACCTCGGCCAGCAGGTGGCTCGACAGCAGCACGGTCCGCCCGCCGGCGGCCAGGTCGACCACGAGCGTGCGCATCGCGGCCATGCCGGCCGGGTCGAGGCCGTTGGTCGGCTCGTCGAGGATCAGCAGGTCGGGGTCGCCGAGGAGAGCGGCCGCGACGCCGAGGCGCTGCTTCATGCCGAGGGAGTACGCGCGGAACCGGTCGCCGCCGCGGTCGGCGAGGTCGACCCGGTCGAGGGCCGCGTCGGCCGCCCGGTCGTCGAGGCCGCGGTAGCGGGCCAGCACCCGCAGGTTGTCGCGGCCGGACAGGTACGGGTGGAAGCCGGGACCCTCGACGAGGGCGCCGACCCGGCGCAGCGCGTCGGCGCTGCCCGGCGCGCGGCCGAGGACGGTCGCCGTGCCCGCCGTGGGCCGCACGAGACCGAGGAGCATCCGCAGCGTCGTGGTCTTGCCCGCGCCGTTGGGCCCGAGGAAGCCGTACACCTCGCCGCGGCGCACCTCGATCGTCACGCCGTCGACAGCGGCGCGGGTGCCGTAGCGCCTGGTGAGGTCGTCCGTGCGGACGACGGTCTCTGTCATGGGTCCATGCTTTACGGGACCGGCGTCAGCGGCGTCTGTTCGGCGACGCATCCCGGCGTACGTTCGGGGGCGTACGGCGCCGGCCTATCGTACGGTGGCGCACGGTAGGGTCGCCCGCACCTCGAAGATGCCGGGCCGCGCGGGTCCGGCGGTGAGCGTCCCGCCGAGATGGGACGCGCGGCGCCGCATGCCCGCGATGCCGAAACCCTCGACGTGGTCGCCCGCGGCGAGGTCCTGGTTCGCGACCGTGACCGTCACCGCGTCGGCCCGGTACGCGATCTCCACGGTGGCCATCGGGTGCGGCGAGTGCTTGACCACGTTGGTCAGCGACTCCTGCAGGATCCGGTACGCGGCCAGGTCGGCGGCGGCCGGCAGGGCACGCGGCGGGCCGTGCACCGCCAGGTCGACGGTCACCCCGGCGTCCTCCACGCGCCGCCGCAGCTCCTCGACGCGGGCCAGCCCCGGCATGGGCGCGCGGCTGTCGGGGTCGCCGGCCTGCGCCGGCGAGATCGCCGCGAGGGTCGTGCGGAGCTCGGCGAGCGCGTCGGAGCTGGCCCGGCTGATCGCCTCGAGCGCGACGTGCGCCTGCCCCGGCTTCGTCTTCTGCAGGTGCAGCGCGATGTCGGCCTGCATGCGGATCGCGGCCAGCCCGTGGCCGACGACGTCGTGCACCTCCTGCGCCAGCCGCAGCCGCTCGGCATCGACCAGCCGGCGCTCGCTCTCGGCCCGTTCCCGCGCCACGGCCTCCTGCACCATCCGCCGGGCCACGCCGACGGTGAACGGGATCGCCACCCACGCCGACGCCGGGATCAGGCCGGCCGCGCCGTCGAGCGCCGCCGGGTTCGTGAAGACGTGCAGGACCAGCACCAGCAGCGCCACCGCGCACGCGACCGCCGCCGGCACCAGCCGCAGCCGGCGGGCCACCGAGTGGACGCTGACCGCCACCGCCGCGAGCACCGGCCCGTACGGGTACCCGATCACGAGGTAGGCCGAGACGGCCGCGGTCGCCACGACCAGCGTCGGCACCGGCCAGCGCCGCCGCGCCACGGTGACCCCGGCCGCGACGACGACCAGCGCGACGGCGAGCAGGTCGGGTGTCCTGTCGTCGGTCCGCAACCGGTCGACGAAGGGCAGGGTGACGAGGCCGAGCGCGATGAGCCCGGCCGCGAGGCCGACCTCCGCCGCTGCCGCCCGCCGGTTCCCGCTCGTCACCCGTCCATGATGGCCGCCGGCGGTGCGCGGCCGCGTACGTCCGCCGACGTATCTCGAGGTCGCCGATCGAGAACCTCGAGGCCCGCTTCGGACAGCTGGACGCCGTCGAGGCCCGAGTTGCCGATCTCCGCCGGTCCGGTAGTTTCGGGCCGGTGTTCGACGGCTTCACGCTCGACCGGGTCGACGTCGGCGAGGTCAGCCTCCGGGTGAGGCACGGCGGCGCCGGCACGCCCGTGGTGCTGGTCCACGGTCATCCCCGGACGCACACCACGTGGCACGCGGTCGCCGCCCGGCTGGCCGGGCACCACACCGTGGTCGCGGCCGACCTGCGCGGGTACGGCCGGTCGACGCTGCCACCCGACGCGCCCGACCACGCGCAGTCGAGCAAGCGCGCGATGGCCGGCGACCTCGCGCGGCTGATGACCCACCTGGGTCACGAGCGGTTCGCCGTGGTCGGCCACGACCGGGGCGCGCTCGTCGCGTTCCGCACGGCGATGGACCACGCCGACCGGGTGACGCACCTGGTGGTCATGGACGGCCTGCCGGTCGTCGAGCACCTGGAGCGCACCGACGCGGTGTTCGCCCGGGCGTGGTGGCACTGGTGGTTCCTCGGCCAGACCGACAAGCCCGCCGAGCGCGTCATCTGCGCCGACCCCGACGCCTGGTACCGCACGCCCGGCCCCGACGAGCTCGGCGCCGGCAACCACGACGACCTGTGGCGGGCCCTGCGCGACCCGGCGGTCGTGCACGGCATGTGCGAGGACTACCGGGCCGGCCTGGGCATCGACCGCGCCCACGACGAGGCCGACCGCGCCGCCGGCCGCCGGGTCAGCTGCCCGACGATGCTCCTGGAGTCCTCCCGCGACGACCTCGACATCCACGGCGACCCGGCCGCGATCTGGGCACCGTGGCTGGCCCACCCGCTGCGCCACCGGGTCGTCGACAGCGGCCACCACCAGGCCGAGGAGGCCCCCGACGCGGTCGCCGACGCCCTCCTGGAGTTCCTCGGTCAGGAGTAGGGGCCCTGTGCCGCGATGTCGGCGACCATCACGGCCGCGGCCAGGGCGAGGAACGCCGGGCCCACGAGCCGGGACGCGGGACGGGAGCCCGCCGTCACCCGGGCGGCGAGCCAGCCCGCGACGACGAACAGGGCCGGCACGACGTGGAACATCAGCCGCGAGGCGATGATGCCGATCCCCCACGCGAACAGCACCGAGAACAGCACCGTCAGGCCGGCGCCGACGACGATGGCACGGTCTTCGGGAGAGTCGGCCGCGAGCCGGACCCGCAGCAGCACGGCCAGCGCCGCCAGCGCGCCGACCAGCAGCATCGCCACCGTGGCGACCTCGAGCTCGCGGATCGTGGTGACGGTCATGTCGCGGGTGGCCGACACCAGGCCGCCGAGGCCGTGCCGGCGCAGCGCGATGTAGGGCCACACGAACTCGTCGTAGACCTCGGCCTCGTGGTTGTAGTAGCTGCCGGTCACCACGCGGCAGAT
>NZ_BOPH01000112.1 GCF_016863655.1 Virgisporangium ochraceum | reverse complement strand
TGAGCTGCGGGGCGGCGAACCCGATGCCGAACACCACGGCGGGCAGGAACGCCTGCCGCCACCAGCCCGACCGGAACCAGCCGCCCGCCGGCCGGGCGACCAGCACGAGGAGCACCACGCCGGCGGTGATGAGGAAGCTGCCGTAGACCAGCGACGCGAGGCCGAACCCGAGCCCGAGCAGCCCGACGCCGCGCCACGACGGTCGCGCCAGCAGCAGCCAGCGGACCGCGGCGATCGTGGCCACGGGCACGACGAGCGCGATCGTCTGCTGGTGCGCGGTCCAGGTGAAGGGCTTCGTGACCTCGTTGACCACCACCAGCGCGCTCAGCGCGACCGTGACCATCGTGGGGGTTCCGAGCCGCGACAGCAGCCAGGCCAGCAGCAGCACGGCGATCGCCGTGGCGACGAGGTTGATCAGGACGAGCGGGATGTACGCCTTGTCGTTCTGCCCGTACAGCCGGTCGAGGTGCAGCCAGTGGGCGACCGGGCCGACGGTGCGGGTGCCGACGGCGGCGATCGCGACGTACCCGGGGCGCGACTGGCGCTCGTTGTGGTACTCGAGGATCCGGCGGGGGTTGTGCGCGAGCCGGGTGAACTCGACGCTGTCGCAGTTGTACGGGTAGGCCATGACACTGTTGACGTACACCGGGGTGGCGCAGAACGGCTTGTCGACCATCGGGCCGAGCATCACCAGGTGCGCGCCGATGAGCACGCCGAGGACGCTGCCGGCCACCAGCCAGCGGCGGCGGTACCGGCGCGGCGACGGCGTGGGGTCGACCGTCGCGGGCCGGCGGGCCTCGAACACGCACAGCGCGAGCAGCACCAGCGCGCCGACCGCCGCGACGAGCCACCACCGCCACGGGTCGGCGAGCGTGGGCGCGCGGTTGCAGGTGTGCTGGCCGGCCGGGCAGCCGCGCAGGCCGAACGTTCCGGCGAGGATCGTCAGGGGAACGAGCACGCACCAGGCGACCAGCAGCCAGGTCGACGGCCGCCGGTACCGGGGCAGCGGGGCCGCGGTGTCAGGGGCCGCGGCCTGCTCCTCGACCTGTGTCACTTCCCGGGAAGGCCCGTGCGGCGCCGCCGGACCCGCTCGCGGGCGAGGATCCACAACGCCTCCACGCCGTCTCGCCAGGTGATCTTCTTGCCCTCTTCGCGGGAGCGGGCGGCGTAGGTGATCGGCACCTCGAACGGCCGGAAGTCGTTGCGCAGCAGCTTGCCGGTGAGCTCGGCCTCCATGCCGAAGCCCTTCGACTTCACGTCGAGGGCCCGGTACAGGTCGAGCGGCATCAGCTTGAAGCCGGTCTCGAGGTCGCTGATGTAGCAGTTGAACAGGATGTTCGCGGCGAGCGTTACGGCCTTGTTGCCCATCACGTACCAGAACGAGAACGCCGAGTGGCTACCGAACGTGCGGTTGCCGTAGACGACCGTGGTGCGGCCGGCGAGCACGGGCTCGACCAGGCGCGGGATGTCGCTCGGGTCGTACTCGAGGTCGGCGTCGAGGATCACCATGCAGTCGCCGGTGGCCTCGGCGACCGCGGTACGGATCGCCGCGCCCTTGCCCTGGTTCTTCTCGTGCGTGAACGGCTTGACCGCGGGGTGGTCGAACGACCGCAGGATCTCGCCGGTGCCGTCCTTGCTGCCGTCGTCGACGACGACGATCTCGACGTCGCAGGGGTACTCGACGTCGACCGCCCGCTTCAACGCGGCGTGCAGCCGCGCCTCCTCGTTGTAGACCGGCACCAGAATCGAAAGCTTCACAGACGTGACTCCACACCAACACGAGGCCGCTTCAGCCCGGCCACGATACATGCCCGGCGGACGGCCGATGTGTCCCGGCCCATCGACGGAAGACGAAACGGGCGGCAACCCGCGCCGGCGCGCGGGCGTGACGGTTGACGACAGCGGTCCGTGAGACGGGAGTGCCGTGGCCGATACCGAGGAGTTCGACACCTTCTACCGAAATACCCGGCAACGCCTGTTCACGATGGTCTACGCGCTGGTCGGCGACGTCGGCGAGGCGCAGGACGTCACCCAGGACGCGTACGCGCGGGCGTGGCAGCGCTGGGGGCGGGTGTCCGGCTACGCCGACCCGGAGGGCTGGGTCCGCACGGTCGCGCGACGCATCGTGATCAGCCGGTGGCGGCGCGGCTCTCCCGCGGGCGACGCGCGCTGGCCGCCGCCCTCACCCGCCTGCGGATCGGCGGCGCGTTCCAGCGGGGCACCGCGCGCGATCTGGCGGTCAGGGCGGGTGCGCGGCTGGGCGCATGATGCTTGCCGTGATGCAAGGGATCGACCTCTACGGGGTGTGACGGCCGGCTGGTACAGTTCGCGCCGATCGGCCCGGTGGCCGGGCAGTTCTGGGAGGTCATGGGTGGTGCTCAACGCTGGAACCAGCGCACGGCTCGCGCAGCTGCTGCTTGATCAGCGTGACCCGCTGATCAAGCGGTGGACCGCGTTGGCGCTGCAGGGCGTCCGGGGCCGGTCGACCGAGGCCGAGCTCGCGTCGCAGATCACCGACATCTTCACGGCGCTGACGGCGACGCTGCGCACGGTCGACACGTCCGACCTGCGGGCCGACGACGCGGCCGAGGTGCGGGCGGCGCTGGCCGACCTGTCGGGCACCCAGGCCCGCCGCGGGTTCACCCCGAGCGAGACGGCGTCCACGGTCTTCTCGTTGAAGGACGCGGTCCTCGACGGTCTCGACCAGGGCGACCCCGTCGCGCTGGCCGACTTCATCGCGTTCTCCCGGTTCGTCGACGAGCTGGCGCTGTTCACGTTCGAGACCTTCGCGCAGACCCGCGAGGAGCTGATCGTCGAGCAGAACCACCAGCTGATGGAGCTGTCTACGCCGGTCATCAAGCTGTGGGACGGCGTGCTGGCGGTGCCGCTGGTCGGCACGCTCGACTCGGCCCGCTCGCAGGTGGTCATGGAGAGCCTGCTGCAGACGCTGGTCGACACCGGCTCGGCGTTCGCGATCATCGACATCACCGGGGTGTCGGCCGTCGACACCCAGGTCGCCCAGCACCTGCTGAAGACCGTGATGGCCGCCCGCCTGATGGGCGCCGAGTGCGTCATCTCGGGCATCCGCCCGCAGATCGCCCAGACGGTGGTGTCGCTGGGCATCGAGTTCGGCGACATCGTCACCAAGGCCAGCCTCGCCGACGCGCTGCTGCACACGCTGCGGGCGAGCGGCTCCGACGTGGTCCGCCGCCGGGCGAGCCGCTGATGGACCGGATCCCGGTCCTCAAGATCGGCGACATCCTGCTGGTGTCGATCCAGGTCGACATGGACGACCATACGGCGCTCGGCCTGCAGGACGACCTCACCGAGCGGATCGTCGAGACGCACGCGCACGGCGTGATCATCGACATCACGGCGCTGGACATCGTCGACTCGTTCATCGGGCGGATGCTGTCGACGATCGCGTCGGTGTCGCGGGTCCTCGACGCGGAGACGGTCGTGGTGGGCATGCGGCCCGCGGTCGCGATCACGCTCGTCGAGCTGGGCCTGTCGCTCACCGGGGTGCGCACCGCGCTCAACGTGGAGCGGGGCATGGAACTGCTCGCCCGGACGGCGCCCCCCCGGGCGTCCTCGATCGCCGACGCCGACGACACCGACGACACCGAGACCGACGACCCGGCGCTGACCCGGTGACGGAACTGCCGATCGCCCGGGACGACGATGTCGTGCGGGTGCGGCAGGCCGTCCGCACCGCCGCGGTGGCGGCGAAGCTCTCCCTGGTCGACCAGACCAAGCTGGTCACCGCGGCCAGCGAACTGGCCCGGAACACGCTGATCTACGGCGGCGGCGGGCAGGCCGAGATCGAGCCGGTCACCTCCGACCGGCGCCGCGGGGTGCGCGTGGTGTTCACCGACGCCGGTCCCGGCATCGCCGACCTCGACCTCGCGCTCACCGACGGCTACACCAGCGGCAACGGGATGGGGCTCGGCCTGTCCGGCGCCCGCCGCCTCGTCGACGACTTCGACATCGTCACCGCCGTCGGCGAGGGAACCCGGATCACGGTGACCAAGTGGGCCCGCTGACCGGCCCGCCCGCCGACGGGACGCCGACCCGTGGCGGGTCGGCGGGGGTCTTCGAGGACGCCGGCTGGTTCCGGGTGGAGGAGGTCACCTCCGCCGGGTCGGCCCGGCGGGCGGCGGCCGAGGCCGGCCGGCGGCTCGGCTTCTCCGAGACGCGGCTCGGTGAGCTGTCGATCGCGGCCACCGAGCTCGCCACGAACCTGGCCCGCCACGCCGTCGACGGCCGGCTGCTGGTGCGGTACCTGCGCCGCGACGGCGCGGGCGGGGTGCTGCTGGTGGCGGTCGACTCCGGTCCCGGGATGGTCGACCTCGACGCCAGCGGCCGCGACGGGCACTCAACCTCGGGCACGCTCGGCATCGGCCTCGGTGCCGTGCGCCGGCTCGCCACCCGCAGCGACGGCTACTCGCTGCCCGGCCGCGGCACCGTGATCGCGGCGGAGTTCTGGCCGGCGGCGCCTCCGGCGAAGGCGCCGGGCGGCGCCGACGTCGACGGGGTCATCCGGCCGATCACCGGGGAGAAGGTCGCCGGCGACGCGCTCGCCGTCCGGCACACCGCCGCCGGTGCGCTGCTGCTCGTCAGCGACGGCCTGGGTCACGGCCCGCTCGCGGCGACGGCGTCGGCGGCCGCGGTCGAGGCGTTCCACGGCGCGCCCGACGGGTCGCCGGCCGCGGTCGTCGAGCACCTGCACCGGCGGATGAGCCACACCCGGGGCGCCGCGGTCGCCGTGGCGGCCGTCGACCGGGCGGCCGGCACCGTCCGGTATGCCGGGCTGGGCAACATCGCCGGGGTCGTGGTGCGGCCCGGCGAGCGGCGGCCGATGGTGTCGCTGCCGGGGATCGCCGGCCACCAGCGGCGCACGGTCCGCGAGTTCGAGTACCCGCTGCCGCCCGGTGCCGCGGTCGTCATGCACACCGACGGGCTCGCCGACCGGTGGCGGGTCGAGGACTACCCCGGGCTGCTGGGGCACCGGGCGGTCGTCGTCGCCGCCACCCTGCTGCGCGACGCCGGCGTGCGCCGCGACGACGCGGGCATCCTGGTCGCGGCGCCGTCATGACCGAGCTGCTGCGGTTCACGGCGCGCGGCGAGCGCGACGTGTTCGTGGTGCGGCAACGCGGCCGCGAGGTCGCCGAGGCGCTCGGGTTCGAGCAGGCCGACCAGGTGCGCTTCGCCACCGCGTTGAGCGAGGTGTGCCGGCACCTGCTGACGTCGGCCCGCTCGACCGTCGTCAGCTTCGCGGTGGACGACGGGCGCGTCGAGGCCGAGTTGTTCGCCGCCGGCGCGGTGCCGTCGGGACCGGCGTCGGGGCTGGCCGGCGGGGTCCGGGCCGCCGCTCGGCTGGTCACCACGGCCGACCTGGTGACCGGCGTCGGTTCGGTGACGGTCCGGTTGGCCCGCCGCCTCCCGCACGGCGGGCCCGACCCCGACCCGCAGACCCTCGCCCGGATCCGGACCGGCCTGGCCGGGACCGTGCCGACGAACGTCCTCGACGAGCTCGGGGTGCAGAACGCCCAGCTGATCGCGGCGCTGGAGGAGGCGCAGGCGCACCGCGACGAGCTGCTGCGGCTCAACGCCGAGCTGGAGGAGACCAACCAGGGCGTGATGGCTCTGTACAGCGAGCTGTCCGACGAGATGGAGCAGACCAACCGCGGTGTGGTCGCGCTCTACGCCGAGCTCGACGAGCGGTCGGCGCAGCTGCGCGAGGCCAGCGACGCGAAGAGCCGGTTCCTGCGCAACGTCAGCCACGAGCTGCGGGCGCCGGTGACCGCGGTGCTCGGCATGACCCGGCTGGTGCTCGACCCGCAGTCCGAGCCGCTGACCGCCGAGCAGACCTACCAGCTCACGCTGATCCAATCGTCGGCGCGGGACCTGCTGGAGCTGGTCAACCAGCTGCTCGACCTCGCGAAGGCGGAGTCGAACCGGCTGGAGCCGCAGTGGGCGCCGGTCGACCTCACGGCGGTCTTCGGCCAGCTGCGGGGGACGCTGCGGCCGATGGCCCGGCCGTCGGTGGAGCTGCTCGTCGACGACCCCGACGGGGTCCCGCCGCTGGTGTCCGACGAGGCGATGCTGGTCCAGATCCTGCGCAACCTCCTCACGAACGGCCTGAAGTTCACCGACCGCGGCGAAGTGACCCTGTCGGCCCGGTACGACCCGGACGCCCGGCGCGCCGTCCTCACCGTCACCGACACCGGGATCGGCATCGCACCCGCCGACCAGGACCGGATCTTCGAGGAGTTCTACCAGGTCAGGGACGCGCAGCGGCCGGCGACGCCGGGAACCGGGCTCGGCCTGCCCTACGCCCGCCGGCTGTGCGGGCTGCTCGGCATCGACCTGACGCTGGTCAGCGAGCCCGGACGCGGCAGCACGTTCACGCTGTCGGTGCCGCGGACGCCGTCGGACGCGGAGGCGCGGCCGGACGCCGGCCGGCCGCCCGCCCCGCGGGCCGTCGGGCTGTCGCGGGTGCTGGTCGTCGACGACGACGGTGCGTTCCGGCACCGGCTGCGGCAGGCGCTGGAGGACGACGGGCTGACCGTCGACGAGGCCGCCGACGGCCGCTCCGCGCTCGACGCGATCGCCGCCGACCGGCCCGACGCGATCGTCCTCGACCTGCGGATGGCCGGGATGGGCGGGCTGGAGCTGCTCGGGGTCCTCGCCGCCGACACCACCGCCCGGCCGATCCCGGTGCTCGTGGTCACCGCCGCCGAACTCGACGACGTCGGCCGGGAGGCGACCGCGCACGCCGCCGGCATCCTCGACAAGGCCACGCTCGACGACCGCCGGCTGGTCGAGACGCTGCACGCGGTGGCCCGGTAATGACGCTCGCCGTGCCGGTGAGCGCCGAGACCGCCGACGGACCCGCGACGATCATGGTCGTGGACGACAATCCGACCAAGCGCTACGTGATCTCCAGCTGGCTGCGCCGGGCCGGTCACCGCATCGTGGAGGCGGCCACCGGCGGCGAGGCGCTGCACCTGCTCGCCACGCCCGCCGTCGACCTGGTCGTGCTCGACGTGCGGCTGCCCGACATCGGCGGCTTCGAGGTCGCCGAACGGATCAAGGGGACGCCGGCGACCGCCGCGCTGCCGGTCATCCACATCTCGGCGACCGCCGTCGACGTCGCCGACCGGACCCAGGGCCTGACCCGCGGCGCCGACGCCTACCTCGCCGAGCCGATCGACCCGGGCGAGCTGACCGCGACCGTGCAGGCGCTGCTGCGGTACTTCCGCGCGCGGCAGCGGGCCGAGCACCTCGCCGACCGGCTGGCCCGGCTCGCCGAGACGACGCTGCGGGTCAACCGGGCCACCACGTTCCCGTCGCTGCTGCTGGCCGCGGTCGCCGGCACCGCCGACGTGTTCCAGCGGCCGGCGGCCGTCGCCGCCGTGACCCCCGACGGCCAGCGGCTGGTGGCCCGGTGCGACGGGCCGGGCCGGGAACCGTCGGTCAGCGAGTGGACCGCCGACCCGCCGGTCGAGCCGGCCGACACGTCGTCGCTGTACGTCGGCTCGGCGGTCCACTGGCCGCTCGACGGCGACGCCCCGCTGTGGGTCAACGCGTCGCGGTCGCGGGCGGGGCGCCCGGCCGCGCACATCGTGGTCCCCTGCGAGGGCCTCACCGCCGACGACGCCAACGTCCTGACGCAGCTCGGCCAGGCGGTGGCCCTGTCCATCGACGCGATGCGCTCCTACGACGAGGAGCGCCGCATCGCGCTGACCCTGCAACGCAGCCTCCTTCCCCGGCAGATGCCCACGGTCGACGGCGTGCGGCTGGCCGTGCGGTACGTGCCGGCCAGCTCCCGCGCGGAGATCGGCGGCGACTTCTACGAGCTGCTGAACCTCGACCACACGCTCATCGCCGCGCTCGGCGACGTGGCCGGCCACTCGCTGCACGCCGCGACCGTGATGGCCGAGCTGCGCCACGTGCTGCGCGCCTACGTCGCCGAGGGCCACCCGCCCGACGTGGTGATCGGCCGGCTCAACTCGATGATGCTGCGGCTGCTGCCCGACGAGACCGCGACGCTGTGCCTGCTGCGGATCGACCCGCGCACCGGCGAGGGGTACATGGCCAACGCCGGGCATCTGCCGCCGGTGCTGCGCGGCCCCGACGGCGCGACCACGTTCGTCACCGGCCACACGCCGCTGCTCGGGATCGGCGTGGACCGCCCGCCCGGCACCGGGTTCCACCTGCCCGTCGGCGGCACGCTGGTGATGGTCACCGACGGGCTCATCGAGCGCCGCCACGAGAACCTGGGAACGAGCCTGGAGCAGCTGCGCCTGGCCATCGCCGACGCCGGGCCCGACCTGGAGACGCTCTGCGACGGGCTGCTCGACACGTTCGTCACCGAGCCGATCGAGGACGACATCGCGATCGTGGCGATCCACCGGTCATGAGTATCCGACGGCCACGTCGAGCACCCAGGTGACCCCGAACCGGTCGGTGAGCATGCCGTACAGCGGCGACCAGCCCGACGGGGCGAGGTCCTGCAGCACGGTCGACCCGTCGCTCAGCTTCTTCCAGTAGGCGGTGACCTCGCCGGCGTCGGTGCCCCGCACCGAGACGTAGTACGCGTGCTCGCCCGGGTTCCACGGGCGCGCCGCCGGCACGTCGAACGCCATGATCCGGAACCCGTCGGGCGAGGTGACCTGGCCCCAGATGATCTGGTCGGCCTCGGCGGGGTCCTGCGCGGCGCCGGCGTCGGCGTAGGTCGCCGCGACGAGGTCGCCGCCGAAGACCGACCGGTAGAACTCCAGCGCCTCCCGGGCGGTGCCGCGGAGGTTGATGTGGGCCGTGGTGCTGATGCTCATTTGCTGCTCCCTTGCGTTGGTGGGACCACCCTCGCAGGAGTAGTGGCCAGGGTGTGGCCGCTACCTGAAGCACAATGCGGTATGCCCAAGACGTCGGCGCGGCTGCTCGCTCTGCTGTCCCTCCTCCAGGCCCGCCGGGACTGGCCGGGCGCGCTGCTCGCCGAACGGCTGGCGGTCAGCCCGCGCACGGTCCGCCGCGACGTCGACCGGCTGCGCGAGCTCGGCTACCCGGTGCGGACGGTCAAGGGCCCCGACGGCGGGTACCGGCTCGACGCGGGCACGCAGCTGCCGCCGCTGCTGTTCGACGACGGGCAGGCCGTCGCGGTCGCGGTGGCGCTGCAGCTCGCGGCCGTCTCGGGTGCGGCGATCGGTGCCGACGCGGTGCGCGCGCTGACCACCGTGCGGCAGGTGATGCCGGCGCGGCTGCGGCACCGGGTCGACGCACTGCGGGTCACGGCGATGGAGCCGCCCGTCGCGCGGCCGGAGCCGCCGGTCGACGCCGGGGTGCTGGTGGCGGTCGGCGCGGCCGTGCACGCGCAGGAGGTCCTCCGGTTCGACTACGCGACCGGTTCCGGGCCGCCGCGCCGGGTGGAGCCGCATCATCTGGTGGCGTGGTCCGGCCGCTGGTACCTCGTGGGGTGGGACCTCGACCGGGCCGACTGGCGCACCTTCCGCCTCGACCGGGTCCGCCCGTGGACGCCGTCGGGGCCCCGGTTCACGCCGCGGCCGCTGCCGGCCCCGGACGTGGCGACGTTCGTCGCCGGCCGGTTCCGCGGGGCCGACGGGTCGGCTTCGGCCGCCTGGCCGTGCGTGGGCGAGGTGCTGCTGGACCGGCCGGCCGCGGAGGTGCTGCCGTACGTGCGGGACGGTCTGGTCGAGGAGCGCGGGCCGCGACGGTGCTCGGTCGTGCTCGGCTCCTGGTCGTGGACGGCCCTCGCGGCGGCGTTCGGCCGGTTCGACGCGGGCCTGGAGGTCGTCGGACCGGCGGAGCTGGCCGCCGCGTTCCCCGTGCTCGCGCGCCGCTACGCCGCCGCTGCCGCGGCCCGGGAACCTACCTGAGCCGTCAAATGGTTTTTCTCACCGGGACTGTTGCGCTGTCCGTTCGGACATTCGGGGCTTTCCGGCGGGGTCAGGTGATGTCCCGGACCTGCAGCGCGAGGGCCGGCCGGGACTCCTCCCGGGGCCGCGGAGGTCGCGGCGGGGTCACCGGGAGCACGGGCTCCCCCGGTCCCCGCGCGGCCGGCGGACGCGGCGGCTCCGGCAGCAGTGGCGGCTGTGGCGCGGCGACGCCCCGGCCGCCGGCACCGGCGTCACCCGCCCGCCCGCCGGACACGTCGGCGGCGAGCCGGCGCAGCAGCGCCTCCCCGGCCCGCCACAGCCGGTCCGCCTCCGCCTCGACCAGCCGCGGGCCGTGGGTGTCGTCGGCCGCGGTGTCGGCGAGCACGTCGAGCAGGTCCAGGAAGCGGCGGTGGGCGTCGTCGGACAGGAGCAGGCCGGCGGCCTCGTCGAAGTACCAGGCGTGCAGCCCGTCCGACCAGGTCGGCAGCGCCGCCCGCGGCGACGCGGTCACCCGGTACCGCGACAGCGCGCCGACGCGCCGGTACAGCGGCGCGTACGCGTCGAGCCGGCGGGCCCGCAGCTCGCGGTCCGGGCCGCGGGCCCGGTCGCGGGCGGCGCGCACGCGGTCGGTCAGCAGCGCCGACAGCACCCCGACGACGGCCGCGAGCGCCACGACGACCGACCCGGTCAGGATCATCATCGCCGGTCATGGTCGCACCGGACCCGGCC
Organism: Virgisporangium ochraceum; assembly: GCF_016863655.1. GTDB lineage: Bacteria > Actinomycetota > Actinomycetes > Mycobacteriales > Micromonosporaceae > Virgisporangium > Virgisporangium ochraceum. The sequence goes on along the minus strand of NZ_BOPH01000112.1, from coordinate 94,364 downwards.
GTCGCCGCGGCGCCGGCGCCGCGCCGCCGCCCGAATCCACCCTGCGGGTGACCCCCGGCCGCCGTCGGCGATGCTGGGGACGTGGAGTACGTGTCCCGGGTGCCGCGGCCGCCGCTGGACGGGCTGATCGACGACCTCTACTACCTGGAGGGCCCGCCGCCGTACGCCCGGCTGAGGCTGCCGCCGGCGCCGGCGGCGCTGCTCATCGTCAACCTGGGGCCGCCGTTCCGGGTCCGCGGCGGCGCCGACCTGGAGGCGGCCTCGTACGACGACGGGTGCGTGGTCACGGTGCCCACCCTCGCGTGGGAGTTCGGCTACCCGCCCGGTACCCGGTCCGTCGGCGCGCACGTCAAGCCGTGGGGGCTGGCCCCGTTCCTGCCGATGCCCGCGGCCGAGCTGCGCGACCGGCCGGTGACCGTGGAGCAGGTGTGGGGCCGGCCCGCCGTCGCCGACCTGCGGGACCGGCTGGCCGCCGCGGCCGGGCCGCACGGGATGCTGACGCTGTTCGAGGACGAGCTGGTGCGACGGCTGGGCGAGACCGCCGGGCTGGGGCTGGTCCGCCATACCAGCGGCGTCATCGCGGCGACCAGCGGTGCGGTGGCGATCGGCGACCTGGGTGCGGCGGCCGGGGTCAGCGGCACCCACCTGGCCCGGCGGTTCAAGGAGCTCGTCGGCGTCACGCCGAAGCGGCTGGCCCGCACGCACCGGCTGACCGGCGCCGTGCTCGGGATCGACCCCGCCGGACCGGTCGACTGGAGCGACCTCGCCCACGGCGCGGGCTACTTCGACCAGGCCCACTTCGGCCACGAGTTCCGGGCGTTCACCGGGCTCACGCCGACCCGCTACCTCGAGGTCCGCCGGCGGTTCCGGCTCGAACATCCCGGGCACGTGCTGGACGGCTGGCCGCTGCCGGCCGATTGATTTCCTACAGCCGATTGATTTCCTACAAGAGCCGCCGCCCGCGACCGGCTAGCTTGAGGGCTTCCCGAACCGGAGGAGAGTCCCGTGGGCACAGTGGTCATGTACGCGACGGTGTCGGTCGACGGCTTCATCGCCGACGACAACGACCTGCCCGGGCCGCTGTTCGACTGGCTGACCGCCGGTGACGTCCCGCTCGACGACGGTGGCGTGCTGACGGTGTCGCAGACCTCCTACGACCACACGCGGCCGTACTGGGACCGGATCGGGGCGACGGTCGCCGGCCGGCACGTCTTCGACCTGACCGACGGCTGGGACGGCACGCCGCCGAGCGGGGTCGACCACGTGGTCGTCGTGACGCACCGGCCGCCGCCCGAGGGCTGGGACCCCGCGGCGCCGTTCCACTTCGTCGACGGCGTCGGGGCGGCCGTGGCCCGGGCCCGCGAACTGGCCGGCGACCGCGTGGTCGAGGTCGCCGCCGGCGACGTCGGTGGCCAGGCCCTCGCCGCGGGCCTGGTCGACGAGGTCCGCATGGACGTCGTGCCCGTCGTGCTCGGGTCAGGCAAACGCTTCTTCGGGTCCGTCGACGGGCAGCACCTCCTGGAGGACCCCGACGTGGTGATCCGGGGCAACCGGGTCCTCCATCTCAGCTACCGCGTGCGTCGACCGGTCTGAACGGGCGTGAGGGGAAGCGACCCCAGCCCGGACGACCCCAGCCCGGACGACAGCCGCTGCGCCGACAGCGCGGGCCACGCCTGCACCGCGCAGAACGGCGCGCACTGCTCACGCGCGACCCCGTCGTCGACGGGCGACCGCGTCGCCACATGGACACAGCACTGCAGCAGCCGTTCCTCGATCATCGTGGCGATGTCCATGAACGGTTTGACGGTGATCCGCTTGACCCGCTCGCCGAGCAGCCGCCGCAGCCGGCCCGCCCCGCCGGGCAGTTTCGCCGCGGCGAGCGTCGTCAGCGTCGGGATGCCGAGGTCGCAGTTGGCGGAGATGTCGCGCCACAGCTCGCCCACCGAGGGGTGCGAGAGCGACGACTGCTCCGACAGCAGCCCGAGCAGCGACGTCCGCACGGCGCCGCGCAGGGCGACCGGCAGCTGCGGGTCGGCGATCCGGTTGGCGACCGCCTCGGGCGCGAGGTCCAGGAACGACAGGAGCCGCTCGGGCCCGATGAGCCCGGTGAGCGAGGCCCAGCACCCGCCGTCGTCGCGCAGCATGTACCCCACCGAGCAGCAGTGCGGGTGTGAGCACGGCAGCGCGGTCAGGTCGCGCCAGGTGACCACGCCCTCGGTCTGCGGCCCCAGCCGCGCCAGGACCCCGGTGTGGGTGAGCCGGTCGGTCGCGTCGATCGGACCGGACCGCCCGGAGCCGAACTGCGGCTGGATCGACACCCCGCCGACGTACGGGGTGTCGAGGGCCCGGCGCACGACCGCGCCGATCTCACCGTCGTTGACGCCCAGCGCGGCCGTCATCGTGAGGGTGGTGAAGATGCCCCGCGACGACAGCCGCCCGATGGCGGCGTCCTTGATCCGGCCGAGGTCGGCGCCGCGGTGGTGGCGGTGGGCCGACGCGGACGCGCCGTCGAACTGCAGGTAGACCTCGACCCGCTCGCGGTGGGCGGTCAGCAGGTCGAGCAGGGCGTCGTCGCGGGCGACACGCACGCCGTTGGTGTTCAGCAGCACCCGCACCACCGGTCGCGCGGACAGCTCGTCGAGCAGGGCCGGCAGGTCCGGGTACAGCGTGGGCTCACCGCCGGAGAGCATGAGCACGTCGATCCGGTCGTTCTCGCGGGCCAACCGGGCGTCCACACTGGACAGCACGTCGGCCAGCGGCACGGCGCCGCCCACGTCCGGCGACGAGTCGGTGAAGCACGTGGGGCAGCGCAGGTTGCACGTGTCGGTGAGGTCGGCCAGCAGGATGCAGGTGTGCTGGGTCTGCATCTCCGGCAGCCCGTGGGCGTAGGCGGCGGGCACCGGGGCGAAGTTCCCGGCGAGGTCGGGCACATGTGTCTTGGTGGGTGCGGTCCACTGCTCCAGGTAGCGCAGGATCTCCGCCGACTCGTCGTAGAGGGTGCGTACCAGGCCGTGTACCGCGCACCCCCGTTCGAGCCAGATCCGGCCGTCGCGCTCGGCCAGCCACCCGGAGAGCCGGAGCACCGTCTCCAGTGGACGGTCGGGCTGTTCGTCGTGGCAGCGGGGACAGAACGCGTTGACGTAGCGGTGGATGCGGTCCCCACGCAGGGGCATGCCCGGGCCGACGGCGGCGCTCATGCCATCGGCCCGCTTCGCGTGGCGGTGCATTCGCGGCGCACCGAGTTGCTGATTCGCTCGCACAAGTGCTCGCTCATCCGGTCTCGATTCTGCTCAGCATGTAGATGCACGCTCCCACGCCGACCACCGGAAGCACGATGACCCCGACGCCCCAGCCGATCAGCAGGCCGAGGCCGAGCCCACGCCGGACCGGGCGGGTCAGCTGCACGATGCCGAGGGTCAGGCACGCGACGAACAGCAGCACCTGCGACCCGAAGCCGACGAACAGCCCCAGATCCCCTCGGAAGGCGAGGGAGACCACGGTGATGACGATGGTCAGCAGGTGGCCGAGCGTCGCCATGCCGATGCCCACCCAGACGTCGACCGCCCGGATGGGTTCGCGTCCGTCGCCGAACGGCCCGCCGGGTGGGGTCGGCGGAGTGCTCCACTGTGGATCGACGCTCACGGGGTCACCGACGTCACCCGCGGCCGGTAGGTGCCGCGTCGGGCCTGCCGCACCACGTGCCAGACCAGCGCGGGCGCGACGGCGAGGAGGAACAGTTGCGGGCGGGTCATGCCCGCGACGACGACCTCGTTGCCGCGGACGAACTCCACCGCGAACCGGAATGCCGCGTACCCGATCAGGTAGAGCTTGAACAGTTCGCCCGGGGTGTCGATGCGGTCGCGCAACCACCACAGCGCGGCGAGCGCGGCGAGGTGGAACGCGATCTCGTAGGCGAACGACGGGTGCAGTGGCACGTCGGCGACCGCGCCGGGAATGCGGCCCGCCTGTGCCGGCGACAGCACGACGCCCCACGCGCCGCCGGTCGGCGTTCCGGGGTTCTCGGTCAGCAGGCAGCCGATGCGCCCGACCGCCATGCCCAGGGCGACGGCGGGGGCGAAGAGGTCACCGGTCGGCACCGGGTAGCGGACCAGCCGGCGGGCCAGCGTGCCGCCGAGGTAGGCGCCCACGAGGCCCGACAGGATGCTGCGGTTGCCGTAGAGCCACTGCTCGACGAGGCTCGCGTTGTCGCGCGGGTCGAGGTGCTGCGCCCACGTGCCGAGCCGGGCCAGTAGGGCCCCGCCGACGACGACCCCCGCCACCACGTACCAGATCCGTTCGTCCCGCACGCCGCGGCGACGCACCTCGCCCCAGAACACGACCGCGCCGAGGGCGATGCCGAGCGCGACCAGCACGTCGTGGGTCGCGACCGGCACCCCGCCGATCCGGAACAGCACCGGAAACACCCTGGCAGGGTATCGCCCGGCCCAAATCTCCGACGCGCTTTCGCGACGAATGGCGTCACCCTCAAAACGACGCAACCATCGACGCGTCAATAGCGGCGCGGTACGGTTTTCCCGGCATGGGAATGCCGCCCGAATACGTGATTTCCCTTCATGTCATGTCCACGTCGAATACCCCGGGAGAAGGCATGTCACAAATCGACGCGGCCAGTTCGGCGGAAGCGAATCTGGCCGATGCCTACGCCAACGCTCTCGACTGGTTCTGCCGTTGCGCGCGAAGCTTCGAGCACGAGGACTGGCAGGCACTGTCGCAGCAGGTGAGCCGGCTGGCCGCGGCCGCGTCGGAACTGGAGGCCGCCGCCGCCGCGGCGTCGGAATGCGAGACGAAACCGCGATCGCGGGTCATTCTGTCGCACGTCGCCAAGAGGCGCCCCGTGTACCGGATCGTCTCCACGACGATCGGATTTCTGCTGAACCGCTCCGAAACCGCGGGAAAGCGCGCGCCGGCCTGACCGCCCGGACGGGTGACCATTCCGGATCCGATCCGGCATCGTTATCGAGATTCGGCCGGCCCGTTCCGGTGCGGACCGCGCCCTTCGCGGCGTCCGATTTCCGGTGCCGGTCGGCCGGCTCGGAGTACCCGGTCGTGCCGACCTCCTTCGTGCGGGGTCACTGCTCCGCGGTCCGGCCCGAGGTCGGGTCGCGGTTCACCGTGCGGCTGGTGCGGGTGGACGCGGCCGGCGCGGTCGTCGAGGAGTACCGCCCGGTCACCGTCCGGTGGACCGCGCCCGACCCGGCAACCGACTGACCGAACCCCGGTGCAACAGATCGACCACCACCCGCGTGAAGGTTGCACGGGAGGTGGCGATGGTCGACAGCTTCGAGGCGTTCGTGACGGCACGCACGCCGGCGCTGGTCCGCTACGAGTTCGTCCTGTCGGGCGACCGGCACGACGCGGCGGACCTGGCCCAGGAGGCGCTGGCCCGGCTGGGTGCGCGGTGGGCGCGGGTCAGCGCGAAGGGTGACCCGGAGGCGTACGTCCGCACGACCATGGCCCGTCTGCACATCAGCTGGTGGCGCCGGCGTCGCCGGGAGCACCCGACCGGGTCGGTGCCCGAACGCGGTTACGAGGACGAGGGCATCGCCCGCGCCGACGGCGACGCCGGCCTGTGGCGGGCCGTGCGGGCGCTGCCGACCCGGCAGCGGGTCGTGCTGGTCCTGCGCTACTACGAGTCGATGAGCGACGAGGAGATCGCCCGCCGGCTCGGCATCACCCGCGGCACCGTCCGCAGCCAGGCCGCCCGCGGCCTGGACAAGCTCCGCGCCGACACCGGCGTCCGGACCCAGGAACCGGTGACCCGGAGGTGAGCATGCAGACCCGACTCGAGAACGACCTCGCCCGGACCCTCGGCGCCGCGGCGACCGTCGCACCCGCACCCGGTGTCGACTTCGCCGCCGGTGTCACCCGGCGGCAGCGGCGTCGGCCGGGTGGCGGCGGTGGTGCTGGTCGTGGCCGGGCTGGCCGCGGGCGTCGCGCTGCGTGCCGACGTGGGCCGGCGGCTCGAGGTGGCATCGGTACCGCCGGTCGACCTGGCCACCGCCCGCCCGGCCGCGGAGCTGTGGCCGCAGGCGGTGGTCTCCATCCCCGACAACCTCCCCGACGGGCGCCCCGCCTGGCCGGCCGGCCGGGTCGACGAGGACCGCTACCTGATGGTGCCGAGCGACCCGTCGTTGCCGTACCACCTGCCGGTCGTGCTCGACACGCGCACCGGCGACGTGCGTGAGCTGTTCAGCGACCCGCCCGGCAGCCGCGAGCGCACCTGGGTGTGGGCGAGCGTCGGCGAGCGGAGCATCGTCGCGGTCACCGCCGTCGCCGGCGACGGTCAGCAGAGCACCAAGGAGGTGTGGACCGCGCCACGCGCCGGTGGCCCGGCGCAGCGGCGCGCGGTGTTCGACACGCAGGACGTGACCGCGTACGAGGTCGGCGGCACGGTGTACGCGTCGCTCAGACGGTTCCCGCCCCCGGAGACCGGCCCAGCGGCCACGATCGTGCGCATCCTCGACGGAGGGCGCACGCAGAAGGTCGTCGACGGGTTCCGCATGCGCTCGTGGAGCCCGTGGGCGGGCCCCGAGACCACGCGCGGACTGCAGACCGGCGAGGAACTCCGCCGGTCCACCGCCCCGGCGGCCGCGCCGACGTTCGTCAACGTCGCCACCGGTGAGCGCCGCACGCCGCGGACGCCCGCCGGCGTCACCCTGATCGCGTGCGGCGTCGAGACGTGCGTCGGCGAGTCCCGCGAGGGCGTGGTCAGCTACCGCTTCGACGGCTCCCGCCAACGCCGGGTGACCGGCCTCGGGCCGGGCGACCCGTACGTCGAGGTGGTCTTCGACCGGTCCGGCCGCTTCGCCGCGGTGAGGGTGTCCGACGTCCAACACCCGGGCGGCGACGCGCGCTCGTTCGTGTGGGACCTCACCCGCAACACCGTCGGGGCGCTGGGAACGAACTCGCAGCTCATGATGCAGGGCCTGGTGCCGCTCGGCGTCACCGGCGATCGCGAGTCCCTCCTGGACGTCGCCCGCATCCGTTGACCCGGCAGGAGAACGGCACCAGGGACGCGGTCGCCTCCGGTGCCGTTCTCCTACGTCACGTCACCCGTTCCTGATCATCATCAACAACGAGGCCCACTGGGCGACCGTGAACCTCAACGACGGGCCGGTCGGATTCTTGGAGTCGCGCACCTGGACGTCTTCGCCGTGGAGCCGGACCTCGACGCAGTTGTTGCCGCCGGCCATGCTCCGGCTTGCTTTGCGCCACTCTTCGGTCAGCGATCCCGAGGTCAATGAGCCCGACGCGTCGGTACCGACTCCAGCAGTCATCCGTGAGCTTCCTTCATGGCTTGTATGACCCGCCGGGACGCCGGTGGGTCATGGGCGATCGTCCGCAAGTAGGCGAAGATCGTCTCATAGGTCTCGATCGCCGTGTGCCCCTCTTCCAGGACGCCGCCCGAAAGGGTGTCGAGGTGCGCCACCGCCGGGTCGTCCTCGAACCGCAGAATGGTGAATGCGTGCAGGGGCATCCGTTCCTGAGTGGTGGCGAGAATGCGGAACTCCACCAGTCCCCGGTCGATGGCGTCCAGCAGGAACGCGAATTGCTCACGCATGACCTCCTGGCCGCCCATGCGCCGGTGCAGAACCGCCTCGTCGAGAATGACCACGAAATGCGGACGCTGTTCGTCATGAAGAATTCCCTGGCGCCGGGTGCGGAACTCGATGGTCGCCTCGGTGACCTCCGGTTGCGGCTTCGGGACCGCGAGCCGAATCAGGGTCTGCATGTACCTGGGGCTCTGCAACAGGCCAGGGATCGCATGATCCTCGAAAGTCAGGATCTCGCTCGCCACCGCCTCCAGGCCGACGAACCGCCCGAACAGGGGGTCCAGCTTGTCGGTGTAGCCGGTCCACCAGTCGCGCTCCCGGCCCTCGGTCGCCATCCGCTCCAGGGCGGCCCGCCGATCGGGATCGTCCATGCGGTAGTGGTTGAGAAGATCCCGCAGCTCCCGCAGCCGCAGAACCGCTTGACCGGACTCGATCCGGCTCAGCCAGGAAGCCGAGCGCTCGGCCGCCGCCGCGGCCTCCTCGCCGTTCAGGTTCGCTGCCTCGCGGAGCGATCGCAGCATCCGCCCGAGCCGGCGCCTCTGGGCAGTTGGACTGGCAGCCATAGAGCGCCCACCCCCAGCCGGCCATATGGCCGTCGGCCATCTGTCAAAAGTACCTATCGCACTTTCGTGACGCAATGCCAATTAGGCAATCGCGTCTTGCAATTGCGGAGTTGCTCTTGACACACTAATGACCCCGGTCGGGGGGCACAACGATCTATACGGCCGGATTTCCTGGGGGGTCACCATGATGCGACCGTTCCACGCACGGCTCGATCGGCGCAGACGCCGGGCCGGGGTTGCGATACTTACCGCTCTCGATGTCGAATACGAGGCTGTCCGTCGGCACCTGAGGATCGACCGCGTATTTCGGCATCCCGCGGGAACCGTCTTCGAAACGGGTGAGACGACGGCGTCGGGAAACAGGGTCGCGCTCGTCCGCACGGGGCCGGGAAACACCACGACGGCGCTGATCGCCGAGCGCGCGATCGCGGCGTTCCGGCCGAAGGCGCTGTTGTTCGTGGGAGTGGCCGGTTCGCTTCACGACGATGTCCGGCTCGGTGACATCGTGGTCAGCAGTAAGGTGTACGCATTCCACGGTGGAAAAGTCGAGGGCGTCGAGTTCTTTCCGCGTCCGCAGGTCTGGCAGGCTCCCCACATTCTCGACCAGTTGGCCGGCCATGTATTCCGCACCGGTTCGTGGGCGAAACGTCTCCACGACCACCCGACGCCGACCGTCCACTTCAAACCGCTCGCTGGCGGCGAGGTTCTGGTGAATACACGCCTGGGCACCGTCGCCGAGCATTTGCGGTTGAACTACAACGACGCGGTGGCGGTCGACATGGAGAGCGTCGGAGTGGCGTGCGCCGGCCATTTGAACGGTTCGCTTCCCGTGCTCAGTATCCGGGGCATCAGCGACCTGGCCGACGGCGCCAAAGCCACCACCGACCACGCCGGCTGGCAGACCGTGGCCGCCGCGAACGCGGCGGCGTTCGCCGTCTCGCTGGTGGATGCCATCCTGTCCGACACGGTGCGGGCCGCGGCCGACTTCCGAAAAGGTGACCTCGGCCTGTCCTCGTAGGCCCGTTGAGCTACTTGGCGTTGAAGTAGCTCGCGTCCGGGTGGTGGACGATCAGCGCGTCGGTGGCCTGCTCCGGGACCAGCTGGAACTCCTCGCTCAGCGTCACGCCGATGCGGCCCGCGTCGAGGAGGCCGACCAGCTTGCCGCGGTCCTCCAGGTCGGGGCAGGCCGGGTAGCCGAAGGAGTAGCGGCAGCCGCGGAAGTCGGTGCGCAGGATCCCGTCGAGGTCGGCGGGGTCCTGGGCCGACATCGGCCGGCCGTCGGGCAGGACCAGCTCGTCGCGCACGCGGCGGTGCCAGTACTCGGCCAGCGCCTCGGTCAGCTGCACCGACAGGCCGTGGACCTCCAGGTAGTCGCGGTAGGCGTTGGCGGCGAACAGCTTCGCGGCGTACTCGCTCACCGGCTGGCCCACGGTGACCAGCTGGAAGGCGATCACGTCGAGGCCGTCGGAGGAGCGGGGCTTGAAGAAGTCGGCGATGCACAGCCGCCGGTCGCGGCGCTGCCGCGGGAACGAGAAGCGGGCGCGTTCGGCGGCGGCGTTCTCGTCGAGCACGACCAGGTCGTTGCCCTCGGAGTAGCAGGGGAAGTAGCCGTACACGACGGCGGCCTCGAGCACCTTGTCGGTGGCGAACCGGTCGAGCCAGTAGCGCAGCCGCGGGCGTCCCTCGGTCTCGACCAGCTCCTCGTACGTGGGTCCGTTGCCGCCGCGGGTGCCGCGCAGGCCCCACTGGCCGAGGAACGTGGCCCGCTCGTCGAGCAGCGTGGCGTAGTCGGCCAGCGGGATGCCCTTGATCACGCGGGTCCCGTAGAACGGTGCCGTCGGCACCTCCGCGTCGGGGTCGACGTCCGAGCGCACGCTCACGTCGTCCAACGGGGGAAGATCCTCGTGGACGGACGCCCGCTGGTTCGCGCGGCGCTCGCGACGCGCGGCCAGGGCCGCCTCCCGGGACGCGTCGACGACCGGCGCGCCGCCGCGCTTGGCGGTCATCACCCGCTCCATGAGCGCGAGGCCCTCGAACGCGTCGCGGGCGTAGTGGACCTCGCCCTGGTACAGCGAACGCAGGTCGTCCTCCACGTAGGCGCGGGTGAGGGCGGCGCCGCCGAGGAGCACCGGGGTCGCGATGCCCCGGGTGTTCATCTCCTCCAGGTTCTCCTTCATGATCACCGTGGACTTGACGAGCAGCCCCGACATGCCGATCGCGTCGGCCTTGGAGTCCTCGGCGGCGTCGAGGATCGCCGAGATCGGCTGCTTGATGCCGATGTTGACGACCTCGTAGCCGTTGTTCGTGAGGATGATGTCGACGAGGTTCTTGCCGATGTCGTGCACGTCGCCGCGCACGGTCGCCAGCACGATGCGTCCCTTGCCGCCGTCGTCGGACTTCTCGATGTGCGGCTCGAGGTAGGCGACCGCCTGCTTCATCACCTCGGCCGACTGCAGCACGAACGGCAGCTGCATCTGGCCGGAGCCGAACAGCTCGCCGACGACCTTCATGCCGTCGAGGAGGGTGTCGTTGATGATCGCCAGCGCGCTCTTCGTCTCCAGCGCGGCTTCCAGGTCGGTCTCGAGGTTGGTGCGCTCGCCGTCGATGATCCGGCGCTTGAGCCGCTCCTCCAGCGGCAACGCGGCCAGCTCCTCGGCCCGGCCGGCCCGCGCGGCGGCCATGTCGACGCCCTCGAACAGCTCGATGAACCGCTGCAGCGGGTCGTAGCCCTCCCGCCGCCGGTCGTAGACCATGTCGAGCGCGACCTCGCGCTGCTCGTCGGCGATGCGGTTCATCGGCAGGATCTTGCTGGCGTGCACGATCGCGGAGGTCAGGCCGGCCTCCTGGCACTCGTGCAGGAAGACGGAGTTGAGCACCTGCCGGGCGGCCGGGTTGAGGCCGAAGGAGATGTTCGAGATGCCCAGCGTGAAGTTGATCCCCGGGAAGCGGCGGGCGATCTCGCGGATCGCGTCGATCGTCTCGATCGCGTCGCGGCGGGTCTCCTCCTGACCGGTGGAGATCGGGAACGTGAGGCAGTCGACGAGGATGTCCTGCACCCGCAGGCCCCAGTTGGTGGTGAGGTCCTCGATGAGCCGGGCGGCGACGCGCACCTTCCACTCGGCGGTGCGGGCCTGGCCCTCCTCGTCGATGGTCAGCGCGACCACGGCGGCGCCGTGCTCGCGCACGATCGGCATGATGCGCTGATACCGCGAGTTCGGGCCGTCGCCGTCCTCGTAGTTGACCGAGTTGACCACGCACCGCCCGCCCAGCGCCTCCAGGCCGGCCTCGATCACGTTCGGCTCGGTGGAGTCGAGCATGATCGGCAGCGTCGAGGCGGTGGCGAAGCGGCCGGCGAGCTGGCGCATGTCGTCGGCGCCGTCGCGGCCGACGTAGTCGACGCACAGGTCGAGCAGGTGCGACCCGTCGCGGGCCTGTTCGCGGGCGATCTCGACGCAGGCGTGGAAGTCGCCGGCGAGCATCGCCTCGCGGAAGGCCTTGGAGCCGTTGGCGTTGGTGCGCTCGCCGACCATGAGCACGCCCGCGTCCTGCGCGAACGGCACGTGGTGGTACATCGAGGAGACGCCGGCGTCGACCTTCGGCCGCCGATCGGCGGTGTCGACGCCCGCGACCCGCTCGGCCACCGCGGTGATGTGCGCCGGCGTGGTGCCGCAGCAGCCGCCGACCAGCACCGCGCCGTACTCGGTGGCGAACCGGTGCAGCGCCTCGGCCAGCTCGTCGGGGGTCAGCGGGTACACCGCGCCCTGCGGCGTCAGCTGGGGCAGGCCGGCGTTCGGCATCACCGACAACGGGACCCGCGAGTGCTGGCTCAGGTAGCGCAGGTGCTCGCCCATCTCCGCCGGTCCGGTGGCGCAGTTGAGCCCGATGAGGTCGACGCCCAGCGGCTCCAGCGCGGTGAGCGCCGCGCCGATCTCGCTGCCCACCAGCATGGTGCCGGTGGTCTCGACGGTGACGTGGCAGACGATCGGCACGTCGCCGTGCGCGCGCATCGCCCGCTTCGCGCCGACGATCGCCGCCTTGGTCTGCAGCAGGTCCTGGCACGTCTCCACGATGAGCGCGTCGGCGCCGCCGGCGATCAGGCCGGCCGCGTTGTCGCGGTAGGCGTCGCGCAGCGCGGCGTAGGAGATGTGACCGAGCGTGGGCAGCTTCGTTCCCGGTCCGATCGAACCGAGCACGTAGCGGGGCCGCCCGGCGGTGCTGAACCGGTCGGCCGCCTCGCGGGCGATGCGGGCCGACGCCTCGGCCAGCTCGTACACCCGTTCGGCGATGTTGTACTCGGCCAGCGCGCTGAGGTTCGCGCCGAAGCTGTTGGTCTCGACCAGGTCGGCACCGGCCTCGAGGTACGCCTCGTGGACCCGGCGGACCACGTCGGGACGGGTGACGTTGAGGACCTCGTTGCAGCCCTCGTACCCCTCGAAGTCGTCAAGACCGAGGTCGAAGGCCTGCAGCATGGTTCCCATCGCCCCGTCGGCGACCAGGATCCGGCCAGCGTCGGAGAAGATGTCGGCACTTCGGCGCATCGTTTGAATCTACGCCAACCCGTATGCGGACCGTGACAGAGTCGGCTGTGACGCCCGTGACGGGCGGACCGTGCCGCCGGTGCCGGGCCCGCCGTGACGCGCGTGACGGGCGGGCGACACGCGCTGACGGTGCGGTCCTGAGCAGTGCCGACCGCACCCGCGTAGGCTGGGTCGGTGACCGAGTTCGACGGCTTACCCGTGCTCCGCTCCCCTGTCGCCATCGCCGCGTTCGAGGGGTGGAACGACGCGGCCGACGCCTCCACCGCCGTGGTGGAGCACCTGGAGGAGATCTGGGAGGCCAAGACGGTCGCCACGCTCGACCCGGAGGAGTTCTACGACTTCCAGGTGAACCGGCCCACCGTCACGCTCACCGACGGCGAGGTCCGCAAGATCGAGTGGCCGACCACGCGGTTCGCGGTCGCGTCGCCGCCCGGCGCCGAACGCGACGTGGTCCTCATCCGCGGCATCGAGCCGAGCATGCGGTGGCGTACGTTCTGCCAGGAGCTGCTCGAGGTCTGCCACAGCCTCGACGTGTCACGCGTCGTGCTCCTCGGCGCGCTGCTGGCCGACGTCCCCTTCACCCGGCCGCTGCCGATCTCCGGCAGCGCGAGCGACAAGACGGTGGCCGCGCGGTACGGCCTCACCCTGTCGAGGTACGAGGGGCCCGTCGGCATCGTGAGCATCCTTCAGGACGCGGCGCAGCGCGCCGAGCTGGAGGCGATGTCGTTCTGGGTGCACGTGCCCCACTACGCGAACAACCCGCCGTGCCCGAAGGCGACGCTGGCCCTGCTGCACCGCATCGAGGAGGTCCTCGACATGCCGGTGCCCACCGCCGACCTGGCCGAGGAGTCCGGTGACTGGGAGAACCGGCTGCGGCAGGCCGCCGAGCAGGACGCCGAGCTGGCCGAGTACGTCCGCGAGCTCGAGGAGCGCTCGGGCGACGAGGGCATCCAGCCGCTGAGCGGCGACGAGATCGCCCAGGAGTTCGAGAAGTACCTGCGCCGCCGCGGCGGGCAGGCCGGTCCGACCGCCAGCTACTGACCGCGCCGGATGCGGGTCACCGGCACGCTGCTGCCCTCCGGGGAGCGCACGGAGCTGTGGCTGCTCGGTGACCGCGTCACGTTCACCCGTCCGCGCGGTTCCGTGGACACGGCCGCCACCGACCTGTTCCTGACGCCCGGGCTGGTCGACGTGCACACCCACCCCGGCCACGACGACGCCGGGGTCTTCACCGACGGACGGTTCGTCGAGGAGTGCGCCCAGCACGTCGCGGCCGGGACGACGGCGCTGCGCGTCCCCGGTCACACCGCGCCGGTGCCCGCGGCGCTGCGCGCCGACCCAACGCTGCCGCGGCTGGTGACCGCCGGACGCCTGCTGGCCCATACGGGACTGGCGACCGGCCACCCGATGCACACGCCGACCGACGACCTGGTGGCCGCCGCCCTCGCGGAGGCCACCGCCAACGACGGCTGGTGCAAGATCGTCGCAGACTGGGAGCACGACCGGCCGGCGCTGCCGTCGGCGCTGGTGCGGGCGGTGGTCGACGCGGTACACGCCCACGGGTTCCGGGTGGCGGCGCACTGCCAGACCGCGGCCGGCACCCGGGTCGCGGTGGAGTGCGGCGTCGACTCCATCGAGCACGGCTGGTACCTCACCGACGACCTGATCGAGCGCCTGGCCGCCCGCGGCGGCGCCTTCGTGCCGACCGCGACCGCGTTCCTTCCGATGGTCGACGACGTGCGCACCAAGCCCGAAGGGCCGCGCAAGGACTACTTCCTCGGCGGGATCGCCGGGCTGCCCCGGGCGGCCGCGGTCGCCCATGAGGCCGGGGTCGCGGTGCTGGCCGGCACCGACTCGGCCCCGTTCGGCAACGTGGTGTCCGAGGTGGAGTTCCTGCTCGCCGCGGGGCTGTCGCCAACGGTCGCGATCGGCGCGGCCAGCTGGACCGCCCGCGACTACCTCGGCCTGCCCGGCCTGGTCGAGGGCGGGCTGGCCGACCTGGTCGGCTACGACGTCGACCCGCGCCTGGAACCCGGGGTCCTCCGACACCCCCGCCTGGTCGTCCTGCGGGGACGCGTCACAGCCCCTCAGCGAGGTTGAGCAGGCCCGGGCCGATCAGCACGGCGGCAGGAGCACGTGCCCCCAGCGGCTGAGCTCCTTCGCCACCACCGGACGGGTGGCGAAGGAGCGGCCGCCGTTGACGAACGTGACGGCGGCGCCCTCCAGGGTCGCCGGGCCGCCGATCTTCTCCCCGGCCTCGTCCTCCGGGTCGTTGCGGTGGCGCCAGGCCCGCACGCCGGCCTTGATCCCGAGCGCGAGGGGCAGCAGCCCGAGGTACGGGACCGCCTCCTCGGGCAGGAACGTCGCCCCGAACAGCGCGACCGCCTGCCGGACGACGCCCACTACTGCCGGTACGTGCTGAGGAAGCGTCCGATCCGGCCGATGGCGTCCTTGAGGTCGGCGACCCGGGGCAGCGTGACCACCCGGAAGTGGTCGGGCTTCGCCCAGTTGAACCCGGTGCCCTGCACCACGAGCAGCCGCTCGTTGAGCAGCAGGTCGAGCACGAACTTCTCGTCGTCGTGGATCGGGTGCACCTTCGGGTCGATGCGCGGGAACATGTACAGCGCGCCCTTCGGCTTGACGCAGCTGATTCCCGGGATCGACGTCAGCATCTCGTGGGCGACGTCGCGCTGTTCGAGCAGCCGGCCCCCGGGCAGCACGAGGTCGTTGATGCTCTGGTAGCCGCCGAGCGCGGTCTGCACGGCGTGCTGGGTGGGCACGTTCGGGCACAGCCGCATGTTGGACAGGATCTCCAGGCCCTCGATGTAGCTCTCGGCGTGCTGCTTCGGGCCGGAGACCACCATCCAGCCGGTGCGGAAGCCCGCCACCCGGTAGGCCTTCGACAGCCCGTTGAACGTCAGGCACAGCAGGTCGGGCGCGAGCGCGGCCGTCGAGGTGTGCGTCGCGTCGTCGTAGAGGATCTTGTCGTAGATCTCGTCGGACAGGACCAGCAGGTGGTGCCGGCGGGCCAGCTCGACGATCTGCTCCAGCAGCGCGTCGGGGTACACCGCGCCGGTCGGGTTGTTCGGGTTGATGACGACGATCGCGCGCGTCCGGTCGGTGATCTTCGACTCGATGTCGCTGATGTCGGGGTACCAGTCCGCCTGCTCATCGCAGAGGTAGTGCACCGCGGTGCCGCCGCAGAGGCTGGTCGCCGCCGTCCACAGTGGATAGTCAGGGGACGGGATGAGCACCTCGTCGCCGTTGTCGAGCAGCGCCTGCAGCGCCATCACGATGAGCTCGCTGACACCGTTGCCGAGGTACACGTCCTCGACGTCGACGCCGCCCACGCCCTTGGTCTGGTAGTACTGCACGACCGCGCGGCGGGCGGACAGCAGGCCCTTCGAGTCGCCGTACCCGTGTGCGGCCGGGAGGTTCAGGATGACGTCCTGGAGCATCTCCTCGGGTGCCGCGAAGCCGAACGGGGCCGGGTTGCCGATGTTCAGCTTGAGGACCTGGTGCCCCTCGGCCTCCAGGCGCTTGGCCTCCTGCAGCACCGGACCACGGATGTCGTAACAGACGTTGGCGAGCTTGCTCGACTGGCTGACCTGCATCCCGCCACCTTAGAAGGCGGCACCCACGGCGCCCCATCATTTGTCCGAAGGGTGGACCACGCCGTGGCTGCCAATCCGGAGGTTCTGGTTCCCGGCGCCTGTCCTATAGTTCCGCTCCATGATCTTCACGCACGGGGTGTCCCATGGCCGCTGACCTCACCTCCCCGGCCGGCCAGGTGCTGGCCGCAGACCTGGTCACTCCCCCGCCGGCCGGCAGATGGTCCGGCGCGGGCCGGTTCGTGGGTGCGCTGGTCCGTGTGGCCACCGACACGGCGAACCCCGAGGACGCCGCCGCCCGCCGCGACGTCCTCATCACCCGCCGCGACACCGGTGCCGAGCTCCTGAGGGTGGACGCCGACACCAACGGCACCGCCGACGAGGCCCTGCTGACCCACGTCCAGAACCAGCTCGACACCCTGCCGCTGGGCGAGTTCCTCGACCGCTGGGGCATCGACCCCCGGTCCCTGAACGACCAGTAACACTGCGCCGGGGCCCCGGACCGCCCGCCGCCCGCCGCTGGCGCGCCGATCTTGCACTTGTGGCCGCACCTATGTGGTGACATGTCGTGTTTTAGGAGGGGCCACAACTGCAAGATCGGCGGGCGGATGACCGCGCTGGAACTCGACAGGCGCGGCACCACCCGGTACCGGAACGGTTGCACCACAGCGCATACCGGAACCGGCAAGGCGCTACCAGAACCCGCGCACCGAGGGTCCCGGCGAAACCTCGCCCCCCACACTCCAGGCTCCGGAACCCACGCCCCCGGACCGACGTCCCGGAAACCCACGCTCTCCGGCACTTACGTCCCCGGAACTCACGTCCCCCGGAGCCCACGGGACCGCCGGCATCTAGCGGCCCGATAGCTCCGCCATACCCTGGCGTACAGGATTCGGTGCCGTATGGCCGGCGCGCCACACCCCCTCCGCCGTCCTAGGAGGCTAGGCTGATCCCATGTCGATCAATCCCGGTGCCGCCGAGGCGCCGCACCGTCAGATCGCGATGTTGCTCCGCGAGCGGATCCGCCGCGGTGAGTGGGCGCCCGGTGAGCGGCTGCCCGCGATCCCCGCCATCGCCGTCGAGTACGGGGTGGCGAAGCAGACGATCCAGCGCACCATCGACCAGCTGCGCGTCGAAGGGGTGCTGATCACGCGTCCCGGCTCCGGGACCTTTGTCCGCGGCACCAAGCGCCGCCTCAACCGCCTCTCGCGCGGACGCTACGGCGGCCAGCGCGGCTACCACGCCGACCTCGCCGCGCGGTACCGCCAGCACCTCATGGAGGTCGGGCACAGCCCGGCGCCGCACGACGTCGCCGAGGCGTTCGGTGTCCCGGCCGGCAGCACCCTGGTGGTGCGCCGGCACCTGGTACGCACGCAGGACGTGCCGGTGGAGGTGGGCGCGTCGTGGTTGCGGCCCTCCGACGCCGACGGCACGGCGTTGGCGCGGCCCGAGGTGTTCGACCGCCCCCTGTACCAGGAGGTCGAGGAGGCGACCGGGCGCACCTACACGAGCGCGACCGACCAGATCACCGCCCGGCTGCCCAGCCGCGACGAGGCCGAGCTGCTGCAGATCCGCGCCGACACGCCCGTGCTGGTGCTCCTGCACGTCGCGTTCGACCAGCGCGGCAAGGCCATCGAGGTGGCCCAGGCCGTCTGGCCCGGGCCGGTCACGCAGCTCACGGAGAAGTACCCGATCGCCGGTGAGCGACCGGCCCTGCCCGTCGACGACCCCGATCTCGCGCTGGGGTGAAAGGCGTCTATGGGACCCGCACAGCGCCCGAATCGTGCACGACCTCGCCGCCCACCAGCGTGAGAACCGGCGAGACGAGCTTCAGCTCCTCGTCCGGCACGGTGAAGTAGTCCCGGTCGAGGACCACGAGGTCGGCGAGCTTGCCCTTCTCGATCGAGCCGATGCGGTCCTCCATGTTCAGGTGCCAGGCGTTCTCGCGGGTGTACAGGCGCATGGCCTCCTGGCGGGTGAGCTGCTGACCGTCGTTGATCAGCACGCCGAGCGCGTTGACGCCGGTCACCGCGTAGTACAGCGACAGCCACGGCGTCAGCGGCGCGATGTGCACCCCGTCCATGTGGATGCCGGCCTTGATGCCGTTGTCGACGACCAGCCGGAACGGCGACCCGGCCGCGGTCGGCGTGCCGGACACGTACCGCCACGTACCGGTCTGCACACCGACGTCCATCGCCTTGAGCCGGGTCAGCAGCGCGTCGGTGGCCACCTGCACGTGGTGGATCGTCCAGCGCAGGCCGGCGATGCCGAACTCGGCGTGCACCGCCTCGTAGCCGGCGACCTGCGCCTCCAGCGCCGCCAGGGTCAGCGTCCGGTTGGTGTTGCGCCAGCGGGCCCGCGCGATCAGCCGCTGCGCCTCGGTCCAGGCGGCGCCGGTGCCGTCGCCGGCCGCGCCCCACTCCCCGATCGCGCCGGTCATCATCAGGTCGTCGCCGAAGAGCGGGAACTGGTTGTTCAGCCGGTCGCGCAGTTCGGGCAGCGCCGGGTCGGTCTCGTTGTGGAGGAAGTTCGTCTGCAGGCGGACGAACGTGCGGCCCTCCCGGTGCAGCGCGAGCAGCGGGTCGTACATGCGGAAGTGGTCGAGGTTCGGCAGCCCCTGCGACGGGTTGATCGGGCCGGGTGACGGCGGCAGCACCTGGTCGAGCAGCGCGGTGAGCCCGAGGCTGCCGGAGTACGTCATCGCGTCGAGGGCGCTGCGCTTCCTGTCCTCGAACGTCTGCCGGGCCCGCAGGTGGTACAGCGCCGCCCGCGACTGGGCGCCCGAGGCGATCGACCCGTCGTCGCCGACGACCACCGGCCCGGCCAGCGCGTCGGAGACCGTCTCGAGGAACGCCTTGCCGGGGCTGTTCGTCGCGCAGGGACCGGTGCCGCCCTGGAACAGCAGCACCGGCCGGTCGGACACGGCGGCGTCGAGCTCGGCCCGGGTCGGCAGGCGGCGCTCGGCGAACAGGTTGGGGTGCCAGCCGCCCATCGCGGTGATGAACTGCCCCTCGGGCACCGGCGTGCCGGCGACGAAACCCGTGCCGCGCCCGGCCCGCCGGTCGGCGAGCATCCGCTGGACGCCGGCGATGTCGCGGGCGTTCTCGATGACCACGTGCCAGCCGGGCCGGTTGGCGAGGCTCACGAAGTGCACGTGCCCCTCGATGAGACCGGGCACGACCGTGCGCCCGCGCAGGTTCACGACCCGCGCGTCGCGGGTGTCGACCCGCCGGCCGACGTCGACGAACCGGCCGTCCTCGATGAGCACCTCGGCGGCGACGCTGCCGCGCGCGTCCATCGTATGGATCCGCCCGCCGACGAGCGCGAGCCGGCCCCGGCGACGGCCATGTGCGGCGGCCGTTGCGGCCGGGAGCGCGGCGACGGCACCGCCACCCGCGACGGCCGTGGCCCGCAGCACGCCCCGGCGCGAGAACCCGTTCACTTCCGGCCTCCCTCGTGCACGACGCGACCGTCCACAATGGTCAGGTCGGCGCGTATCTTCCGGATGTCCTCGTCGCGGACGCGGAAGTAGTCGCGGTCGAGCACCACGGCGTCGGCGAGCTTGCCCTTCTCGATGGAGCCGATGCGGTCCTCCATCCGCAGGAACCAGCTGTTGCCGATCGTGAACAGCCGCAGCGCCTCCTGGCGGGTCAGCTGCTGGCCGGCGTTGACCTGCGCGCCGAACGAGTTGCGTCCGGTGACGGCGTAGTAGATGTGCGGCCACGGGTTCAGCGGCGCGATGTGCACGCCGTCGCCGTGCAGGCCGACCTGGATGCCGTGGTCGACGATGGTGCGGAACTGCGGACCGACGTTGGTGTCGTCCGGACCGGAGGCGACCCAGCGGTAGCCGGCCATCTGCACCGCGCAGCCCATGTTCCTCAGGCGGGTCAGCAGGTCGGTGGTCACCTGGGGCACATGGTGCACCATCCACCGCAGCTCGGTGATGTCGTACTGCGCGTCGACCCGCTCCCACTCCTCGACCACCTGGGTGAGCCCGGCGAGGTTCTGCACGCTGTTCTCGTTGCGCCAGCCGGCCTGCGCCACCAGCCGCTGCGCCTCGACCCAGGCGGCACCGGCCGACAGCGGCGCGGCCCATTCGCCGATCGAGCCGGTCATCATCATGTCGTCGCCGAAGAACTGGAAGCTGTTGCGCAGCCGCGCCTTCAGCTCCGGCAGGTTCGGGTCGGCCTGGTTGTGCAGGAAGTTGGTCTGCAGCCGGATGACGAGCTTGCCCTGGCGGTGCAGGTCGAGCAGCGCGTCGTACATCCGGTAGTGGTCCAGGTTGGACAGGACCTGTGTCGGGGACAGCGGGCCGGGCGTGGGGAACAGCACCTGGTCGAGGTGCGAGGTGAGGCCGACGCTCACCGAGTACGCCATCATGTCCTGCGCGCCGCGCAGCTTGTCGGCGTAGGTCTGCAGGGTGCGCAGCAGGTACAGCGCGGAGTTCGAGGCGCCGCCGGCGAACCCGCCCTCGGCGATGGCCCCGTCGGCGGCGGTGTCGACCGGAACGTAGGCGGGGTGCGGCTTCGGGCCGGCGTCGACCGCGTCGAAGTGGGCCTTGCCGAGGGTGTTGGTGGCGCAGGGACCGGTGAAGCGCGTGTACAGCAGCACCGGCCGGTCGGGGACGGCGGCGTCGAGTTCGGCGAGGGTCGGCATGCGGTGCTCGGCCCACTGGTTGACGTGGAAGCCGCCCATCGAGGTGACCCACTGTCCACCGGGGACACCGGCGCGGCGGCGGGCGCGCAGCGCGTCCTGGACCTCGCGGATCGACGTCGTGTTCTCCAGGATCGTGTGGTAGCCGGGACGGTTGGCCAGGCTCACCGAGTGGATGTGCGGCTCGACGAGGCCGGGAACGACCATCCGGCCGCGGAGGTCGACGACCCGGGCGCCGCCGGTGTCGACGCGGCGGCCGACATCGACGAACACGCCGTCCTCGATGAGCACGGCCTCGGCGACGGTGTTGCGGCGGTCCATGGTGTGGACGCGCCCGTTGACCAGCGCCAGCCGCCCGTTCCTGTCCGCGCTGGTGTGGGCCTCGGCCGGGGTCCCGACGCTGACGGCGGTGGCCGCGCCGACCGCGGCGCCGGTCTTGAGCAGGCCGCGTCGTCCGAGGCCGTTTCCGGGCATGGGGGTACTCACGATGGTGCTCCTCAGGGTGGTGGGGGTCAGAGACCGAGGACGCTGCGGCGCACGTCGTCGCTGCCGCGCAGGTCGGCCGACGTGCCCTCGCGGGCGACGCGTCCCTCGGAGAGCAGGTAGGAGCGGACGGCCACGTCGAGGGCGCGGTCGACGTCCTGCTCCACCAGCAGGACGCTGACGCCCTGCGCGTTGACCGCCTCGATGGCCTCGAAGACCTCGTCGGTCATCACGGGTGCGAGCCCGAGCGACGGCTCGTCGAGCAGCAGGACGGTCGGCCGGGCCATCAGCGCCCGTCCGATCGCGAGCATCTGCTGCTCGCCGCCGCTGAGGGTGCCGGCGAGCTGGGTGGTGCGCTGGCGCAGCCGCGGGAAGATGTCGAACACCCGCGAAAGGCCCGCCTTGTGCTCGGCGCGTGCCGTGCGGCGGTAGGCGCCGAGGCACAGGTTGTCGTGGACGGACATCTTCGCGAACACCCGCCGCCCCTCGGGGACGACGGCGACACCGTGCTCGCACACCCGGTGCGCGGGCACGCCGAGGAGGTCGGTCCCGTCGACGGTGACCCGCCCGGACCGCTTGACGTGCAGGCTCGCGACGGCGTTGACGAGCGTCGACTTGCCCGCGCCGTTCGGGCCGATGACGGCGACGGTCTCCCCACTGTGGACGGTCATGGTGACGCCGCTGAGTGCCTGCGCGTCGCCGTAGTACGCGTCGAGGTCGCTGATCTCAAGCATGGGCACGCTTCCCGAGGTAGGCCCGGACGACGGCCGGGTCGGCGAGCACCGTCTTCGGATCGCCGTCGGCGAGGCGGGTGCCGCGGTCGAGGACCACGAGCCGGGTGGCGAGCTGGTTCACCACGCGCAGCAGGTGCTCCACGATCACGATCGCCACACCGGACTCGTGCACCCGCCGGATCACCGCGACCGCGTTGTCGATCTCGACCGGGTTGAGGCCGGCGAGCGCCTCGTCGAGCAGCAGCACCTTCGGGTTCGCGGCCAGCGCCCGCGCGATCTCCAGGAGCTGGCGCTGGTGCAGGTTCAGGGCGGCCGGGTAGGCGTCGGCCAGGTGCGCGAGGCCGACCGTCTCCAGTGGACGGAGCGCGTCGGCGCGCGCGGCGTCCAGGCCCTTGGGGGTGCGGCCGAACATGACCGCCATGGCCACGTTGTCGCGCACCGTCATCGACGTGAACGGCTTGGGGATCTGGTAGGTGCGGGCGACGCCGGCGTGGGCGATGCGGTGCGGCGGCCGGCCGGTGACGTCGTGGCCCTCGATGGAGAGCCGGCCGCCGGTGGGTCGTTGGCTGCCGGCCAGGATGCTCACGAGCGTCGACTTGCCGGAGCCGTTCGGGCCGACGAGCCCGACGATCTCCCCCTCGTGGATGGTCAGCGACACCCCGTCGAGGGCGCGCACGCCACCGAAGTGCCTGGTGATGTCGGTGCATTCCACGAGGGGCGCGCCGATCTCGACCGCGGCGGGCTGGGCCTTCGCGGCGATCTCGACGTTCTCGGTCTCCGCCGGCGGCACCCGCGGCGGCGGCTTCGACAACCGCCCCCGCACCATCGCGACGACGGTCGCGGCCAGTAGGCCGGCCAGCACCGCGTCCAATGGCTCCGCCGCGGGCAGGAACCAGACGACGGCGATGACCACGAGGGCGGTTCCGGCCGCCACCAACGGATGCGCCCGCAGCTCCGACCAGATGCCCTCCGGTGCCACGATGACCAGCGCGACGAGGATCGCGCCGAGGACGATCAGCTGCCACTCCCCCAGCCCCGACGCGGTCAGCCGGTCCTGCAGCAGCACCACGAGCACCGCGCCGGCGACCGGTCCCATCCAGTGGGTGCGGCCGCCGAGCACGCTGATGACGATGACGAACAGCGGGATGGTCAGGTGGAAGATGCTGTCGACGGCGACGAACCCGATCTGCAGCGCGAACACCGCGCCACCGACGCCGCCGATGACGGCACTGGCGACGAGCGCCTGCAGCTTGTACCGGAACGTCGCCACGCCCAGACCCTCGGCGACGTCCTCGGCGTCGTGCACGGCCGACAGCGCCCAGCCGATGCGCGTGCGCCGTATCACGAACGCCACCGCGACCGCCGCGCCGGCGACCAGCAGGCTGATGAGGTACAGGAAGTCCTGGAACAGCCCGATGCCTTCCGGGTAGTCCGGGACGCTGACGATGATGCCCTGCCCGCCGTCGATGCTCGTGTTGATGCGGGCCAGCGCCGCGAGGATGAACGGCACCGCGAGCGTCAGCAACGCGAAGATCTCCCCGCGCAGCGACCGCAGCCGGAACGCCAGGGCGCCGACCGCCAGTGCCAGTACCGCGCTGAGCGCCGCGGCGACGACGACGGTGAGGTAGAAGTTGACGCCGTGCCGGCCGAACAGCACGGCCGTGCTGTACGCGCCGATGCCGACGTAGGCGGCCTGCCCGAAGCTGAAGTAGCCGCTGTACCCGGACAGGATGTTCCAGCTCGTCGCCTGGGTGACCCAGAACAGGATGCTGGTGATCAGCACCAGGTACGCCACCGGGAACCCGAGCGTGACCCGGTACAGCGACAGCACCGCCAGCAGCGCGATCGCGAGCGGGAACCCGATGAGGGCGCGGCGCCTCACCGGGTCCGCCCCACGGTGAACAGGCCCTGCGGGCGCAGCAGCAGCGCCAGCACGATCGCGGAGAACAGCACGAACGGCGCCGCGGCCGGCGACAGCGCCACCGAGACCACGCCCGACACCGCGCCGACGAGCACGCCCGCGGCGAGCGTGCCGACCAGCTGCCCGATGCCGCCGAGGATCACGACGGCGAACACGGTGCCGAACCACTCGAACGCCGTCGCCGGGGTGAGCGCGTTCGCCAACGAGAACAGCATTCCGGCGATCGCCGCGGTGGCGCCGGACGCGGCGGCGAGCAGCACCCCGATACGACGGTGGTCGATGCCGAACGCGGCGGCGATGGCCCGGTCCTCGGAGTAGGCCCGCAGTGCCCGGCCGAGGAACGTGCGCCGCAGCACCTGGTGCGCGCCGAGGATCACGACGGTCGCCACGACGAAGGCGAGCAGCGTCGGGACCGGGAACACGAACCGCCCGACGGTCACCGACTCGGTCGCGTACGGGTTGACCGCCGCGGTCATCCGCTGGAAGTCCGCGCTCCAGATGTTGCTCACCGACTGGACGATGATGATGAGCAGCCCGAACGTGATCAGCAGCGAGTTGAGCTCCGACACGCCCAGCCGGTCGAACGCCCACTGGGCCGCCCCGCCGAGCACGAACATCGCCGGCACGCTCACCACGAGCGTCACCAACGGATTGACCTCCCACGCCGAGGCCAGCTCGAACGTGAGGTAGGACCCCAGCAGGATCATCCCGAAGTGGGCGAGGTTGATGATGCGCAGGACGCCCCAGGTCACCGAGACGCCCGCGGCCATCAGCGCGTACAGCCCACCGAGCAGGATCCCGCTGAGGGCCGCCTGAACTACGGTCATGCCACTCCCCTCTGCTGTCGGCGCTCGCTCTCTGCTGTCGGCGCTCGCTCTCTGCTGTCGGCGCTCGCTCTCTGCTGTCGGCGCTCGCTCCGCTCGCGCGGGCCCGGGGCCGGCACCCGGTCGGCTACTTCAGCTGGCCGGCGGCGCGGTCGCGGGGCCACACGGTGACCCAGTCACCGCCCTGGATCTGCTTGATGGTCTGCGTGGTCGGCCAGAAGTTGTTCTGCTTCGGGTCGAACGCGAGCTTGCCGCTGAACGTCGTCTCGGCGCCGTCCTTGTGCAGCGCGTCGCAGATCGCCTGCTGGTCGAGCTTGCCGGCCGACTTCACGCCGCCGGTCAGGATCTCCCAGGCGTTCCAGGACGCGGCCGCCTGCGTCTCGAACACCGTGTAGGGCAGCTTCGCCGCCGTGGCCCGGTTCTTGAAGTCGGTCACGATCTCGGTGGCCTTCGCGCCCAGCTTGTCCAGCGTCGGCTTGTTGGGCTCGAAGATGCTCACCGACAGCAGTCCCTCCGCGGTGGCGCCGAGGCCGAGCGGCGGCCCGGGTGCCGGGAAGAGGCTGAACATCGCCGGCGGCTTGTAGTTCAGCTGCGCCATCGCCTGCAGCAGGTTCACCGGGTCGACGCCGAGGCCGTTGTTGATGACCAGATCGGGCTTCGCGTCACGCACCTGTGCCGCGATCGGCGCCCAGTCGGTGGTGGTCGGCGGGTAGCGGACCTCCAGCACCAGGTCCAGGCCCTTCTCCTTGGTGATGGACACCGCACCGGACCGGTTGTTGCCCGCGCCGTAGGAGACGAAGTCGGTGGAGCCGTTCTGGTTGGTGAGGATCGCGATGCGCCTGGGCGGCGTCGGCAGCGTCGCCACCGCCTCGAAGAGCTGGTTGGGCACGAACTGGTTCGGCGTCGGGCCGATCGACCACGCCGGGAACTGACAATCGTAGGTCAGCTGCGGCGCGATGACCGCGGTGTGCTGGGGCAGGACGTACCTGTGCCGGGCCGCGACCGCCATCGCCGAGAGGATGTTCGGCGTGGCGTACGGGCCCATGATGAGGTCGACCTTGTCCTGGGTGATGAGCTGCTCGTAGAGCGTGCTCACCTTCGCCTGGTCGGACTCGTCGTCGCGGACCACCCACTGGATCGGCCGGCCCAGCAGTCCGCCCTCCTTGTTGACGCGCTCCACGAACGCCTCGCCGGCGATCTTGTGGATGGCGCCGGTCGCGGCGAACGCGCCGCTGAGCGACAGCGTCGAGCCGACGACGATCGGCTCACCGCTGGCGGCGGCGGGCGTGCCGTCGTCGTCGCTCGCGGACTTGCTCTCGCAGGCCGCGGTGGCCAGCAACAGGACGACCGCGGCCAGCGCTGGGAATCTCATAGGTCCACCCTTCCGGTGCTGTGCGCGATCGCGCCGCCGACGACGGTCAGCACGGAGCTGACCTGACGCAGCTGGTCGTCGGGCACGGTGAAGTAGTCCCGGTCGAGCACCGCCACGTCGCCGAGCCGGCCGACCTCGAGGGTGCCGAGCTGGTCGTCGTCGGGGCCGCCCAGGAACCAGGCGTTGTCGCGGGTGTAGAGGTCCAGCAGTTCCCGGCGGGAGATCTGCTGCCCGTCGTTGATGACGGCGCCGAGCGCGTTGCGTCCGGTCGTCGCGTAGTAGGCGTGGATGAACGGGTTCATCGGTGCGATCTGCATGCCGTCGGAGCTCATCCCGGCCGGGATGCCGCTGTCGACGATCATGCGGAACGGCGGGCCGGCCGCCGTCGCCGTGCCGGTGAGGTAGCGCCAGCCGGTGAGGCTGAGGCCGCCGCCGAGCGCCTTGAGCCGGTCGACGTAGTCCCGGGTGATGAACGGGACGTGCGCGACCACCCACCGCAGGCCGGTGATCGGTGTCTCGGCGTCGACCGCCTCGAAGCCCTCGATCTCGGTGCGGAAGTCGGTCTGGGACAGGGAGTGCACCTCGGCCCGCCAGCCGGCGCGGGCCACCTTCTTCGCCGCCTCCAGCCAGGTGGCGCCGATGCCGGCGGCGACGAACTCGCCGATGCCGCCGGTGCGCACCATGTCGTCGCCGAAGAACGGGAACTGGTTGTTCAGCCGGTCGGTGAGCGTCGGCAGGGCCGGGTCGGTGTCCATGTGCAGGAAGTTGATGCGCAGCCGCACCGTCGCCTTGCCTTGCGCGTACAGCGACAGGAACGGCAGGTGCATCGTGTAGTTGTCCTCGTGGGCGGCGCCGTCGGACGGCGTACCCGTGGCCTGGAACGCGCCCTGGTCGAGGTGCGTGGTGACGCCGAGGCCGAGCGCGTACGCCATCGCGTCGAGCGCGCCGCGGCGCCGCTGCTCGAAGGTCAGCGTGCGGCGCAGGGCGAGTGTCGCCCTGCCGGTCTCCTGTCCGCCGGCGATCGACCCGTCGGCGCCGACGGCCACCGGCTGCGCGGCGGTCTCGAAGAACGCCCTGCCGCGGCTGTTGGTCACCGACGGGCCGCTGAACCCGACGGAGATGTACGCGGGGTGGTCGGGTACGGCCGCGTCGAGTTCGGCGAGCGTCGGCAGGCGCACCTCGGTGAACTGGTTGAAGTGGAAGCCACCGATCGTCGTGATGAACTCCCCCGATGGGACGCCGCGGGCCCGCGCGCGGTACGTGCGCTGGACGTCGGCGACGGAGTACGCGTTCTCCAGCGGCGTGTGCCGGCCGGGTCGGTTGCCCATCAGGACGAGGTGGTTGTGGTTGTCGATGATTCCGGGGATCGCCGTGCGGCCCCGGAGGTCGAGCACGCGCGTGCGGTCGGGAACCGCGCGCAGCGCGGCGGAGAGGGTGTCGCCGGCGTAGACGACCCGGCCGTCGCGGATGGCGAGCACCCGGACGATGTCGTGCCGGCCGTTCGTCGTGTGGATGCGGCCGTTCTTCAGGACCAGGTCGCGGCCGTCGGTCGACGGCCGGCCGGAGCCGTGGGACCGGGCCGGCGCGGGGCCGGCCAGCGGACCGGCGACGGCGCCGGCGATCGCGGCGGCGGCTCCGGTACCGACGACGGTCCGGCGGGACAGGGACATCGGAGGTGCGAGGTGCTCGTTCTGCTGTTCAGCGTGGGTCATCGCTGAGACCGCCCTCGATGGGGTGTGACGCGGTGCAGGCGGCAGAGTGGGGTGGAATGCTGCGGTCGGAGAGGGGATCCGACGTGGTGCGGGCGGAGGTTCCAAGGGGAACCTAGGGCCGGAGTGTAAGCTGATGATTCACACGCGTGCAATAGAACTGTGCAGCAGCGGTGGCTTCCGCCGCCAACCGTTCACCTGCGCGCACACGCCGTTGGTCCGCCGCCCACACACACCCCACCCGATCTTGGACACTTCTCCATCGGAATCGATGCACCAGCGTCCAAGATCCCGGGCGGCCCGGGGCGGCGGGGCGGCGGCCCGGGGCAAGGGGGTCAGGTGGAGCGTTCGAGAACGAACCACACGCCGACGGCGGGTTCGGTGGTCTCGTTGCGGTAGGAGTGCGGCGTCGAGGAGTCGAACGAGACCGCGTCGCCGGCGCGCAGCCGGTGGGTGTCGAAGCCGAGGGTCAGTACCAGCTCGCCGCTGACCACGAACCCGAACTCGGCGCCGGAGTGGCGCATCAGCAGCCCCGAGCTCGACGACGTGCCGCCCGGCTCGTAGGTGATGAGCAGGAAGTCGACGTGCTTGTGCGGGATGCGGCCGAGCAGCTCCCAGGTGACGCCGGAGTCGAGGGTCAGCACCTCGCGCAGCTCCGGCGGCACCACCGGTCCGAGCCGCTTGTCGGGCCCCGACGCACCGACGTCGACGGAACCACCCGCGCCGGCGGCGGCCAGGGCGGACAGCAGCACCCCGCCGCCGGCGCCGAGCGAGGTGACGACCGGGCCCCCCACCGCGTCAATGGCCGGGTCCCCGACGGCCGCCAGGGCCGGCACCCGCGCGGGCCCGCGGTGGTCGGAGCCGTTGGCCTGCACGGCGTCCTCGCCCGGGCCGGGGTCCGACGGCTCGTCGAGCCCGTCGTCGGCGGCGGCGGGCTGGTCGCCGAACAGGTCCTCGATGGAGATGCCCAGCGCCGTGGTGATCGCGTACAGCGTGCTCACCGACGGGCTGCTCTTCTCGGTCTCGATCTGGGAGATGAGCGACGCCGACACGCCGATCTCGCGGGCCAGTCCCCGCACGCTGATGTCGCGGCGGCGACGCTCGGCGCGTAACCGCGCGCCGATGGGGGGCACCGCTGACGACGCCACGACGATCAACTCCTTCAGCCGGTGTCGAGTGTAGGTTACCCATCGGTTCGCGACGCAATGACCGGCGCTCCGAAAGCGTAAAGTATTGCTTGACGCGACCGCTCCCACCTTCGTAAGTTGCCCGTAATGGCGATTTAACAGGTGCGGCCAAGGGAGCGCGGCGATGACCGTTCGCACGTTCGGCACCAACTCCGTCGACTGGGAACAGCGACTCGACCTCGACCGCCTGCGCGCCGACCGGCTCGCCCGCCTGCGCACGAAGCTGGAAGCCTCAGAGCTCGGCGCGCTGCTCACGTTCGACTTCGCGAACATCCGCTACATGACCGCCACGCACATCGGTACGTGGGCGATGGACAAGCTCATCCGGTTCGCCGTGCTGCCCCGCGGCGGCGAGCCGGTCCTGTGGGACTTCGGGTCGGCGGCCAAGCACCACCAGCTCTACAACCCGTGGCTCGACGGCACCGAACGCGCCCGCGCCGGCATCTCGACGCTGCGCGGGGCGTTCCACCCCGACGCCGGCATCGCCGAGGAGGTGGCGCGCAAGGTCGCCACCGTGCTGCGCGAGCACGGCCTGGAGAACGAGCCGGTCGGCGTCGACCTCATCGAGATGCCGATCCTCGCGGCGCTGCAGCGGGAGGGACTTCAGGTCGTCGACGGGCAGCAGGTCTTCCTCGACGCCCGGCGCATCAAGACGCAGGACGAGATCGGCCTGCTGGCACAGGCGTGCTCGATGGTCGACGCCGCGTACGAGGAGCTGTACCGGTTCCTGCGTCCCGGCGTGAAGGAGAACGAATGCGTCGGACTGGTCAGCAAGGTCCTGTACGACCTCGGCAGCGAGTACGTCGAGGGCGTCAACGCGATCTCCGGTGAGCGCTGCTCGCCGCACCCGCACGTCTACAGCGACCGCCTCATCCGGCCGGGCGATCCGGCGTTCTTCGACATCCTGCACAGCCACATGGGCTACCGCACCTGCTACTACCGCTGCTTCGCCGTCGGCAGCGCGTCACCGGCCCAACGCGACGCCTACACCAGATGCCGCGAGTACATGGACAACGCGATCGCCCTCGTGAAGCCCGGCGCGACCACCGCCGACATCGTCAGCGTGTGGCCGACGGCGCAGGAGTTCGGCTTCCCCGACGAGGAGGCGGCGTTCGCCCTCCAGTACGGACACGGCGTGGGGCTGTCGATCTGGGAGAAGCCCATCTTCAGCCGGCTGGTGTCGCTGGACCATCCGGAGGTGCTCGAGGAGGGCATGGTCTTCGCGCTCGAGACGTACTGGCCCGGCAAGGACGGCTGGTCGGCCGCGCGCATCGAGGAGGAGGTGGTGGTCACCGCCGACGGGTGCGAGGTCATCACCAAGTTCCCCGCCGAGGAACTGCTCGTCGCCGGCAAGCGCTACTTCACCGCGGGCGGCGTGCTGAACAGCACGCGCGAGTCCCAGTCGCACCTGAACAACGGGCACGCGGAATGACCGGACTCCTGGAGATGTACGAGCGGATGGCCGTCATCCGCCGCACCGAGAAGGCCGCGTTCGACCTGTTCATGCGCGGCCTGGTCAAGGGGACCACGCACCTCGCGTCCGGCCACGAGGCGGTCGCCGTCGGTACGGCCGCCGCGCTCGGTGACGACGACTACGTGTTCGCCACCTACCGCGGCCACCACCACGCGATGGCGATGGGCGCCACCGCCGAGGAGTGCCTGGCCGAGCTGATGAGCAAGGCCACCGGCATCTGCAAGGCCAAGGGCGGCTCGATGCACCTCACCAAGGCCGCCAACGGGATGCTCGGCTCGTACGCGATCGTCGGGGCGCACCTGCCGATGGCGGTCGGCGCGGCGTGGTCGGCGAAACTGCGCGGCACCGAGCAGGTCGCCGTCGCGTTCTTCGGTGACGGCGCCACGAACATCGGCGCGTTCCACGAGGCGCTCAACCTCGCCGCGGTGTGGAAGCTGCCGGTGCTGTTCATCTGCGAGAACAACTTCTACATGGAGTACACGCCGATCGGCGCGGTCACGGCGGTGGAGCATCCGGCGGCCGACCGCGCGCCGGCGTACCGGATCCCGGCCGAGGTCATCGACGGCAACGACGTCGTCGTCGTGCGCGAGGCCGTGTCGAAGGCGGTGGGACGCGCGAGAGCGGGCGACGGGCCGACCGTCATCGAGGCGGAGACCTACCGCCACCACGGGCACAGCCGCACCGACCCGGCGAAGTACCGCCCGGCCGAGGAGGTGGAGCGGTGGATGAAGCACGACCCGCTCGACATCGCCCGGGCCCGGCTGGAGGCGCAGGGCGTCACCCCCGACGACATCCGCGCGGTCGACGACCGCGCCGACCGGCATGTGGCCGACGCGGTCGAGGCCGCGAGGAACGCACCGGACGCCGATCCGGAGGAGGCGTTCACCGACGTGTGGGCCGACGGGAGCGCGACATGGCGGACCTGACCACCTACCGCGAGGCGGTCGCCGAGGGCATCGCCCGCGAGATGCGCCGCGACGGCACCGTCGTGTGTCTCGGCGAGGACATCGGTGCCGCGGGCGGCGTGTTCAAGACGACCGTCGGACTGTTCGAGGAGTTCGGCCCGACGCGCGTGTGGGACACCCCGATCTCGGAGCAGGCCATCGTCGGCGCGGCGATGGGTGCGGCGATGACCGGCATGCGCCCCGTCGCCGAGATCATGTTCTCCGACTTCCTCGCGTGCTGCTGGGACTACCTCGCCAACGAGATCCCCAAGGTGCGCTACATGACCGGCGGCCAGGTGACCGTGCCGCTGGTCGTGCGCACCGCCAACGGGGGCGGGCTCGGCTTCGGCGCCCAGCACTCGCAGGCGGTGGAGAACTGGGCGCTCACGGTGCCCGGCCTGAAGATCGTGGCACCGTCGACGCCGGCCGACGTGGTCGGCCTGATGGCGTCCGCGATCCGCAGCGACGATCCCGTGGTGTTCTTCGAACACAAGGGCCTGTTCGCCGCGAAGGGCGCACCGGCGCCGCCGGACCATGTGGTTCCGCTCGGCGAGGCCGCCGTCGTGCGCGAGGGGTCCGACGTGACGCTGTGCGCGCTGGCCTCCACCGTCCCGCTGGCCCTCACGGCCGCGGAGGCCCTCGCGAAGGACGGCATCAGCGTCGAGGTGATCGACCTGCGCTGCCTCATCCCGCTCGACATGGCGACCGTGCTCGCCTCGGTGGCGAAGACGTCGCGGCTCGTGGTGGTCGAGGAGAACCCGTACCAGGGCGGCTGGGGCGGCACCGTCGTGTCGATCGTGGCCGACGAGGGCTTCGAGACCCTCGACGCGCCGATCCGCCGCGTCGCCGCCGAGAACGTTCCGCTGCCGTTCGCCGACACGCTCGAAGACCGGGTGATCCCCACCGTCGACAAGGTGGTCACCGTCGTGAGAAAGACCGCCGAGTACTAACCCCTCCCACCACCCACGCGATCGCAAAGGAGTGATCGTCCATGAGCCACCGCATCCTGCTCCGCGGCGGCCGGGTCATCACCATGGACCCGGCCATCGGAGACCTCGACACCGGCGACGTCCTCATCGAGGACGGCAAGATCGTCGCCGTCGAGCCGACCATCGAGGCCGACGCCGAGGTCGTAGACGCCACCGGCCGGATCGTCATCCCCGGCTTCGTCGACACCCACCGGCACACGTGGGAGACCGCGATCCGCGGCGTGGCGCCGAACGCCACCCTCGACGACTACTTCGTCGAGATCCTCGACACGTTCGCGCCGCTGTACCGGCCCGAGGACGTCTACTCCAGCAACCTGGCCGGGTCACTGGAGTGCCTCAACGCCGGCATCACCACGCTCGTGGACTGGTCGCACATCAACAACACCCCCGACCACCCCGACGCCGGCGTGAAGGCGTTGCAGGAGACCGGGATCCGGGCCCAGTACGCGTACGGCAGCGCGAACACCTCGCTGGCCGCCTACTGGTTCGACAGCTCCATCGCGATCCCCGGCGACGACGTGCGCCGCATCCGGAACGCGCACTTCTCCTCCGACGACCAGCTGCTCACGATGGGGCTGGCCACCCGCGGCACCGGCTTCTGCCAGGACGAGGTGGTGAAGACCGAGTGGGCGCTGGCCCGCGAGCTGAACATCCCGATCACCGTGCACGTCGCGATGGGACGCATGGCCGGGCGCTTCGGCATGGTCAAGGCACTGTCCACCATGGACCTGCTGGGGCCGGACACCACGTTCATCCACTGCTGCTACCTCAACGAGGAGGAGTGGCAGCTGCTCGCCGACTCCGGCGGCACGGTGTCGATCGCCCCGCAGGTCGAGGTCCAGATGGGGCACGGCTGGCCGCCCACCGCCAAGACGCTGGAGTACGGGCTGCGGCCGAGCTTCTCGATCGACGTCGTCACGACGGTGCCGGGTGACATGTTCACCCAGATGCGCGCCGCGTTCGGCGCCGACCGGGCCCGTACCAACGCGATCTGGTGGGAGAAGAACGAGCCGGCGCAGGGTCTGCTGACCCACCGGCAGATGCTCGAGGCGGCCACCATCAACGGCGCTCACGTCGCCGGGCTGGAGAGCCGCACCGGGTCGCTGACCCCGGGCAAGCGGGCCGACGTGGTGCTCATCGACGCCACCGCGATCAACATGGCGCCGATCCACGACCCGGTCGCGGCCGTGGTGCTGTGCGCCGACGTGTCCAATGTGGAGGCCGTGCTCGTCGACGGGCAGTGGCGCAAGCGCGACTTCAAGCTCGTCGCCGACGTCGCGAACGCGCGCACCCTGGTCGAGAACTCCCGCGACCACCTCCTGGCGGAGGCCGCACGCAAGGCGCGAGAGACGGCGGCGGCGTAGGTGACGTCGTACATCGTGGCCCTGGCCGCCGAGGCGTCCTACGACGTCCCCGGCGGCTGGGCGGCCGGCGCCACCGGCTACCGCCGCTGGGACGTCGTCACCGAGGCCGCCGGCAGCGTGCACACCGGTTTCAACGTCGGCGTGCTCGACCCCGGTGGCACCGTGCCGGCGCACGTGCACTCGTTCGAGGAGAGCGTCTACATCCTCGACGGGCACGGGATCCTCGACACCGCCGAGGGCGCGTTCCGGCTCTCGCCGGGCGACTACGCGCTGCTGCCGGTGGGGGTCCCGCACGCCTGGCGCAACGACGGCGCGCAACCGGTGCGGTGGGCGGAGATGCAGGGACCGGTGCCCCGTGACCGGTTCGGCGGCGACACCGTGCTCGTGCCGCCGCTGACGGAGCACGAGCCGCTCGCCGTCGATGTCCGCGACCCGCGCACCCGCCGGCTGGGCAACATCACACCGGCCCACATGGACGTCGCCAAGCAGCAGCAGGGTGTGCTCGCGGTGTCGGCGAGCATGCGTACCGCGCTGCTGGTC
Source organism: Virgisporangium ochraceum (assembly GCF_016863655.1). Classification (GTDB taxonomy): domain Bacteria; phylum Actinomycetota; class Actinomycetes; order Mycobacteriales; family Micromonosporaceae; genus Virgisporangium; species Virgisporangium ochraceum. Next base: position 59,884 of record NZ_BOPH01000112.1, on the reverse strand, counting down.
TACAGCGGCATCACCGTGAAGATGATGGTCGACAGCGATCTCGGCGCCCGCCTGACCACGATGTTCATGGTGCACTACGACCCCGACGGCGCCGCCGGCCCGCACGACCACCCGTTCGAGGAGACCTACCTCTTCCTGGAGGGCACGGCGCGGGCGGAGTTCGACGGCGAGGTCCACACGCTCGGACCGGGCGACATCGCGTGGGCCGGTGTGGGCTGCGTGCACGGGTTCGGCAACCTCGGCGGCGGACCGCTGCGGTGGCTGGAGACCCAGTCGCCGCAGCCACCGGGCCGGCACTCGTACCGGTTCGTCCGCGACTGGCAGTACCTGCGCGACACCTTGGAAGGGGAACAGGCGTGAGCTCGTTGGTGGTCATCGGCGGCACGGCCGGCATCGGGCGGGCGATCGCCCAACGCGCGGCCGGCCGCGGCGACGAGGTCGTTGTCACCGGGCGCGACCCCGACCGCACGAAGGCGATCGCGGAGGAGATCGCCGCCGACGTTCCCGGATCGGCCCGCGGCATCGCGCTGGACATCTCCGACCCCACCACGATCGGTGCCGCCCTCGCCGACGTCGACCACGTCGACCACCTCGTCGTCGCGGCGATCGAGCGCGACCAGAACACCGCGACGAACTACGACGTCGCGCGGGCGATCCGGCTGGTGACGCTGAAGCTGGTCGGCTACACCGAGGTCATCCACACGCTGCTGCCGCGCATCGCGAAGAGCGGCTCGATCGTGCTGTTCGGTGGGCTGGCCAAGGACCGGCCGTACCCCGGCTCCACGACGGTGTCGACGGTGAACGGTGGCGTCACCGGCCTGGTGCACACGCTCGCCGTCGAGCTGGCGCCGATCCGGGTCAACGCCGTGCACCCGGGCATCATCGCCGACACCCCGTTCTGGGAGGGCAAGCCGCTCGACCACGTCGTCAACCGCACCCCGATCGGCCGCACGGCGACCACCGACGAGGTCGTCGGCGCCACCGAGTTCCTGTTGTTCAACGGTGGCGTGAACGGGGTCCACCTCGCCGTCGACGGCGGCTGGATGCTGACGTGAGCGTGCGCGTCGCGGTCGTCGGCACCGGGCGCATGGGTGCGGCAATGGCCGGCCGGCTGCGGGCTCAGGGGGTCCCGGTGACGGTCTTCAACCGCACCGCCGAGCGGGCGGCCGCCGTGGCCGCCCGCACCGGCGCGGACCTCGCGCCGAGTGCCCGCGCGGCCGCGACGGCCGCCGAGGTGGTGCTCGTGTCGCTCGCCGACGACGCCGCGGTCGAGGCCGCCTACACCGGCGACGACGGCCTGGTGGCGGGCCTGCGCGCCGGAACCGTCGTCGCCGACACCAGCACCGTCGACCCGCGCACGGCGCTGCGCCTCGGCGACCTCGTGCGCGACGCCGGCGGCGCGCACCTCGACGCGCCGGTGTCGGGCAGCGTGCCGGTCGTCGAACGCGGCGAGCTGACCGTGCTAGCCGGCGGCGACGCGGCCGACCTCGACCGGGCACGGCCCGTGCTCGACCGCCTCGCCGCCCGCGTCGTGCACGTCGGCCCGGCCGGCGCCGGCGCGACCATCAAGCTCGCGGTGAACGGGATCGTGCACGCGCTCAACCAGGCGCTGTCGGAGGCGCTGGTGCTGGCCGAGGCGTCCGGGGTCGACCGGGCCACCGCGTACGACGTGTTCGCCGCGAGCGTCGTCGGCGGGCCGTTCGTCCAGTACAAGCGGGCCGCGTTCGTCGACCCGGAGAACGCGTCGGCGGCGTTCACGCTCGACCTGGTCGGCAAGGACCTCGACCTGCTGCTGGCCCTCGCCGGCCGCGGCGGGGTACCGGTGCGGCAGGCGGAGGTGAACCGCGCGGCGGTCGCGGCTGCGTCCGCGGCGGGTTTCGGCGACCGCGACATGAGTGCGGTCGCTGCGCACCTGCGTCAGCTGCGCAGCTGACCCGCGATCGTCCGGGCGCACTGCAGCGCCTCGGTGTGCGTGGTGTCGACCTCCACGTCGTAGACGACGCCCCGGTGGACCAGGTCAGCCTGCGACTCGGCCATTCCGCGCTCCCGGTCCCCCCGCGCGATCTCGCGCCCGGCGGCGACCGCGCGGTCGCAGCGGACCCCGACCCACAGCACCTCGAGCCCGGCGAGCGCCGCCCGCCACTCCCCCTGCGAGTGCGCCCCGCCGAGGAACACATCGTCGATGACCACGTGGGCGCCGGCAAGCGCCATCGCCGCCACGCCCGCCCGCCATGCCTCCTGCAGCTGGCGGAACTGCGGCCCGACGCTCACCGTGCCGTCGCCGGCGACCTGGATCCCGGCCGACGGCGGCAGCGCGTCGACGAGCGTGTCGACCCCCAGCGCCAGCCACGGCTGCGGCAGCACCGCCTGCAGGCACCGCACGATGCCCGACTTCCCCGAGCTCGACCCCCCGTTGAGCACGATCACCCGCGTCGCCATCCCGGCCACTCTAGGCTCCGACGGACCCGGCCGCCCTGGCCGCCCCGACGAGTGCGGACACCAGAGCGCCGAGCGCCGGATCCGTGCGGCCGCCGGAGCGGCGGTGGGCGACCAGGATGTCCCGGCTGCCCACGTCGAGGCCGGTGCACGTCACGGCGTGCGGGTCGGTGAGGGCGAGCCTCGGGACGATCGCGGCACCGCGGCCGGCGCGGACACGTGCAGCGCGCGGGCGGCACCGGCGAGGCTGCCCGACAGCGCGACCATGCGGAGCACGTGCAGCCGGGGGGCGTCCATCAGCGCTCCATCAGTAAACGCAGCTTTCGGCGACCGTCACGAACGTGAACTGTACTTAACGTCGGCCGGCGGCGAGGCTGGAGCCCGTCTCGACGAAAGGGGACCGAATGATCGCGCGAAGCTGGCGCGCCACCGCCACCACCGCGGGCGCCGAACGGTACGACCTGCACTTCCGGACCGCCGTACTCCCCGAACTGCGGGCCGTGCCCGGGTTCCTGACCGCCTACCTGATGCGCCGCGCGAGGGGCGCCACGGTCGACCTCCACGTGCTGACGCTGTGGGAGTCGATGGCCGCCGTCACCGCGTTCGCCGGCGGCCCGCCCGACACCGCCGTCGTCGAGGACGCGGCGCGGGCGGCCCTCCTGACCTTCGACGAGCGGGTCCGCCACTACGACACCGTCGCGGCCTGAGGCCCTAGAGGCGCACTCCCAGCAGCGCGTCGACCGCTGCCACGACCTCGCCGACCGGGGCGTCTCCGGTGCCGGACAGCGTCGCCTCCGCCCACCCGTCGACCACGGCGAGGGCGCCCGGCGTGTCGAGGTCGTCGGACAGTCGCTCCCGCAGCGCGGCCACCACGGGACCGGGGTCGGGGCCGGCGCCGCGGGCGGCGGCCTCGCGCCAGCGGGCCAGCCGCTGCTGACCGGTCTTGAGCACGTCGTCGGTCCACTGGCGGTCGGTGCGGTAGTGCTCGGCGACCAGCGCCAGCCGCAGCGCCATCGGGTCGACGCCGTCGGCGCGCAGCCGGGAGACGAACACCAGGTTGCCGCGGCTCTTGGACATCTTCTCGCCGGCCAGCCCGATCATGCCGGCGTGCGCGTAGTGCTCGGCGAACGGCGCGGTGCCGGTGAGCACCTCGGCGTGCGCGGCGGAGCACTCGTGGTGCGGGAAGATCAGGTCGTTGCCGCCGCCCTGCACGCCGATCCGGTCGCCGAGCAGCCGCAGCGCGATCACCGCGCACTCGACGTGCCAGCCGGGCCGGCCCGGGCCGAGCGGCCCACCCTCCCACGCCGGTTCGCCGTCGCGGGCACCGCGCCAGAGCAGCGGGTCCAGCGGGTCGCGCTTGCCCGCGCGTCCCGGATCACCCCCGCGCTCGGCGGCGAGCGCCAGCATGGTCTCCCGGTCGTAGTGGGACTCGCTGCCGAAGCCCGCCGCGGCCGAGATCGGGAAGTACACGTCGCCGGTGCCGTCGTCGAGGCGGTAGGCGGCGCCCTTCTCCATCAGGTCGACCACCGCGGCGGCGATCCGCGGGATCGACTCCACCGCGCCGACGTAGTACGCCGGCGGGATGATCCGCAGCGCCTCCATGTCCTCGCGGAACAGCGCCGTCTCACGCATCGCGAGGACCACCCAGTCCTCGCCGTCGCGCTCGGCGCGCTCGAGCAGCGGGTCGTCGATGTCGGTGACGTTCTGGACGTACCGCACGTCGTGGCCGTTGTCGCGCCAGACCCGGTTGACCAGATCGAACGTGATCATCGTCGCGGCGTGGCCGAGGTGGGTGGCGTCGTACGGGGTGATGCCGCACACGTACATCGTGGGCGTGCCGGTCGCCGCCACCGCGGCGCGCGCGGTGTCGTACAGCCGCAAGGGGACGCCCCGACCGGGCAGTTCGGGTACGTCGTGCGAGGTCCAGGGGTCCATGCCCGCAACCTTAACCGCCGATCATCGCGTGAAGCGCATGTCCATCCAGTGGGCCCAGCCACCGTCGGTGCGCCGCTCCCAGCGGGCCGACATCGTCGCGCCGGCCGGGTCGAGGTCGACCGCCTGGAACGGCTCGCGGCCCTCAGATAGGCGGCCACGGCAGCGCCGGCCAGTCCTCCGGCGGCGTCGGGAACACCTTCGTGCGCAGCAGCGTGTCGACGCGCCGGCACAGCGCCCGCAGCTCGCGGATCGTCAGGTGCTCGGCGAGCGTCTCGCCGAGGTCGGCGTCGAGCGCGGAGCGCAGCTTGCGCAGCACGTCGAGCGCGTCGTCGGGCACCGGCGACTCCGACCAGCCCCACAGCACCGTGCGCAGCTTGTTCTCCACGTGGAAGCTGACCCCGTGGTCGACCCCGTGGACCTCGCCGTCGACGGTGGACAGGATGTGGCTGCCCTTGCGGTCGGCGTTGTTGATCACGGCGTCGAAGACGGCCATGCGGGCCAGCTGCGGCTCGTCGGCGTGGGCGAGCACGAACGGGCGCCCGTCCTCGTCGCGGGCGGCGGCGACCCGGTGCCAGCCGGTCGGGATGCGCCGGCCGGGCACGAAGTCGACCAGCGGCTCCTCCCGCTGGCGGTCCTCGTCGATCCACAGCTGGCACATGCCGGGACCCAGCGGCCCGTCGCGCAGCACCGTCGGCGGCACGATCCCCCAGCCGGTGAGCTCCGACACCAGGAAGGCGGCGTACTCCCGGCCGGCGAGCGTGCCGTCGGGGAAGTCCCACAGCGGGCGTTCGCCGCGCACCGGCTTGTAGACGCACCGGGCGGTCACGTCGTCGAGGGTGATCTCGGCGCGCAGGGTCGTGTTGGACGCGTCGACGAGCCGGCCCTCGATCTCCAGGCTGCCCCGCGTGAGCAGATCGGTGTGCTCAGAAGCCACGAGCTACCGGTGGTACCCGTTGTGCCGGGGGCACAGGTGCCCCTTCGGGTCGAGCGGCTGGCCGCAGAGCGGGCACGGTGGGCGTCCCGACGCCAGGACCCGCTTGGCGCGCTCGATGAACGCCCGGGTCTCCTGCGGGGTCAGCCGCACCCGCAGGCGGTCGCGGTCGTCGTCGGCGTCGTCCTCGTCGTCGTCGGTCTCTTCCTCGGCCTCGATCTCGCCCTCGCCGGCCGCGATCGCCTCGATGACGACGGTGGCCGTGTCGACGTCGAAGGCCAGCCCGAGGGTGCCGACCCGGAACTCCTCGTCGAGCGGGGTGTCGAGGGGCTCGTTGTCGGCGGCCAGCTCCATCGTGGGCAGGTCGATGCCGAACCGCCGGTTGGCCTCGGCGAGCAGCTCGTCGAGCTTCTCGGCGAGCAGCTGCACCTGGACCTTCTCCAGGGCGACGCTGACCAGCCGACCGCCGCCGCGGGCCTGCAGGAAGAACGCGCGCTCACCGGGCGGCCCGACGGTACCGGCCACGAACCGCTCCGGCGGTTCGAACGCGTACACCTGGTGGGCCATACCCACGACGATATCCGTATCGGTACGCCCACGCCGACTGGGTCGCGTCACAGCCGTGTCAGATCTTTCCTCCGGTGTCACCGCCACCAACCGCGGCGTCGCTGTCGCTGGTCGCGGCCGTGCGGCGCTTGCGGGTCTTCTTCGGGGGGATCAGGGACGTGAGGTCGGCGCCCGAGTCGTTGAGCCGCACCACGAACGGGCGGGTGGCGGTGTACCGGATCGCGGTGATGGACGCCGGGTCGGCCATGAGGCGCTGGAACTGGTCGAGATGCAGCCCCAGCGCGTCGGCGACGATGGCCTTGATCACATCTCCGTGGCTGCACGCCACCCACAGCGCGTCGGGGCCGCGTTCGGCGTTGACGGTGGCGTCCCACTCGCGTACGGCGGCCACGGCGCGGGCGGCCATCGCGGCCATCGACTCGCCACCGGGGAACGTGACCGCGCTCGGATGCGCCTGCACCACCTTCCACAACGGGTCCTTCGCGAGCTTGGCCAGCTCCTTCCCGGTCCAATCGCCGTAGCCACACTCCGTGAAGCGCTCGTCGACCGCGGGGGTGACCGCGGGAAGCGCCTCGGCGAGGGTCTGGCGGCACCGGATCAGCGGGCTGGAGACGACCGCGGCGAGCGGGATGCCGGCGAGCCGCTCGCCGGCTCTGCGGGCCTGTGCACGGCCGACGTCGTCCAGCTCGGTGGGTTGGTGGCCGGCGAGGATGCCGGCTGCGTTGCTGGTCGTGCGGCCGTGGCGGAGAAGGAGGACGGTTGCCACGGCCGCAAGATTACTAGTGGTTGCTCTCGCCTATGCTCTCCAGCGGCCATGAACAGCAGGGGGCGTGTGTGAACATCTTCGAAGCGGTACTGCTCGGTGCGGTCGAGGGCGTCACCGAGTTCCTGCCGATCTCCAGCACCGGTCACCTGACCATCCTGGAGAAGCTGCTCGGCTACCGCATCGACGACCCCGACATCACCGCGTTCACGGTCATCATCCAGTCCGGCGCGGTGGCCGCGACGATCCTGTTCCTGCGCAAGGACATCGCGCGGATCGTGCCGGCGTTCTTCAAGGGCCTGTTCGACGCCGAGGTCCGCAAAGGGCTGGACTTCCGGTTCGCGGTGGCGGTGCTGCTCGGGTCGCTGCCGATCGTCGTCGCGGCGCTGCTGTTCAAGGACCAGGTCGAGACGACGCTGCGCAGCCTGTGGTTCGTCGCCGGCGCGCTGATCCTGTGGAGCGGGGTGATGGCCTTCGCCGACCACGCCGCCACCCAGCAACGCAGCGAGAAGGACGTCACCTGGAAGGACACGCTGATCATCGGCGTGGTGCAGTGCATGGCGCTGATCCCGGGCATCTCCCGCTCGGGTGCCACGATGTCGGCCGGCCTGCTGCGCGACCTCGACCGGGTCACGGTCACCAAGCTGTCGTTCTTCCTGTCGATCCCGGCGCTCACCGGTGCCTCGGCGTTGCAGGGCGTGGAGGAGTTCGACAACATCTCCAGCGGGGTCGGCTGGACCAACACCATCGTGGCGACGGTGGTGAGCTTCGTGGTGGCCTACCTGTCGGTGAACTGGCTGCTGCGCTACATCGCCCGCCACTCGTACACCATCTTCATCGTGTACCGGGTGGCGCTGGGCCTCCTCCTGGTCGTCCTCCTCGCGACGAACGTCATCGAGCCCAAGTAGCTACGCGGTGCCGGACTTCTCGTAGGCCTCCGCGGCCAGCCGCAGCTGGTTCACGCTCTCCTCAAGGGTGTTCGCGTGGATGGCCAGCGACAGCGTGGTGACGCCCGACGCGGCGAACTCGCGCATCCGGTCGGCCACGCGGTCGACCGGCCCCAGCAGCGACGTGCGGTCGATGAACTCCAGCGGCACCGCGGCGGCCGCGTCGCGCTGGCGCCTGGACAGGTACAGGTCCTGGACCTCGCGGGCGGCGTCGCCGTAGCCCATGCGGGTGGCCAGCGCGTTGTAGAAGTTCTTCTCGCGGCTGCCCATGCCGCCCACGTACAGGGCCGCGTACGGGCGGACCGGCTCGGCGGCCTTCTCCAGGTCATCGCCGATCACCAGCGGGACGCTCGGCACGACGTCGAACGGCTCGTCGGCGCGGCCGCCGCGCTCGCGGCCGGCGCGGATCGACGCGAGCTGCTCGTCGGCGAACTCCGGTGCCCAGAACACGGCGAGCAGGCCGTCGGTGAGCTCGCCGGCGAGCTCGAGGTTCTTCGGGCCGATCGCGGCCAGGTAGGTGGGGATGCGCTCGCGGTGCGGGTGCAGCATCAGCTTCAGCGGCTTGCCGGGACCGTCGGGCACGGGCAGCGTGTGGTGCTCGCCGGCGTACTCGACCGTCTCCCGGCCGAGCGCCTTCGCGATGACCTCGAGGTACTCGCGGGTGCGGGCGAGGGGCTTGGCGAACGGGACGCCGTACCAGCCCTCCGACACCTGCGGGCCCGACACGCCGAGGCCGAGCCGGAACCGGCCGCCGGTGAGCAGGTCGAGGGTGGCTGCGGTCATCGCGGTCATGGTGGGCGTGCGGGCGGGGATCTGGAAGATCGCCGAGCCGACGTCGATGCGCTCGGTCTGCGCGCCGATCCAGGCCAGCAGCGTGGCGGCGTCGGACCCGTAGGCCTCGGCGACCCAGACGGCCGACAGGCCGAGGCGGTCGGCCTCCCGCGCCAGGGCGAGCCGGTCGGCCGGGGTGTTGCGGTTGGACAGGTATCCGAGGCTGAGCGCGAGGCGCACGGCGACCCCCCTGATTCATCAACGTCTGAAGGTCGACTCACCTTATGTGTGGTACGTGGTCCGGAGCGTGGGTGGCCCTATCCTGTGGCACATGCAACAGCGACCGCTCGGCCGAAGCGGGCTGGCGGTCTCCCGGCTCGCGCTGGGCACGATGACCTGGGGCCGCGACACCGACACCGACGACGCGGCCGAGCAGCTCAAGACGTTCGCCGACGCTGGTGGCACCTTGATCGACACGGCCGACGTCTATGCCGACGGTGACGCCGAGGCGGTGCTCGGCAGCCTGTTGCACCGGCTGCTCCCCCGCGACGAGGTCGTGATCGCCACCAAGGCCGGGCTGCGGCCGGGGCACCGGCGCCGCCGTGACGCGTCGCGCGGGCATCTGCTGCGCGCGCTGGACGCGTCGCTGGCCCGGCTCGACACCGACCACGTCGATTTGTGGCAGGTGCACGGTTTTGACCCGGACACGCCGCTTGAGGAAACTTTGTCCGCTCTGGACTTCGCCGTCACGTCCGGGCGGGCCCGGTACGTCGGCGTGTCGAACTACTCCGGCTGGCAGACCGCCCGCGCCGCCACGATGCAGGCGTGCGCCGGCCGGACCCCGCTGATCTCCAGCCAGGTGGAGTACTCGCTCGTCGAGCGCGAGATCGAGCGGGAGGTGGTGCCCGCGTGCGCCGATCTCGGGTTGGGCGTGCTTGCCTGGTCGCCGCTCGGGCGTGGCGTGCTGACCGGCAAGTACCGCTACGGCGTCCCGGCCGACTCGCGCGCCGCGTCGGCGCACTTCGAACGGTTCACCGCGCCCTACCTCGACGCGCGTTGCGGCGGGATCGTCGAGGCGGTCTCCACGGCCGCCGACGGCCTGTCCGCGGCCCCGCTCGCGGTCGCGCTGGCCTGGGTGCGTGACCGGCCCGGCGTCAGCTCGGTGATCCTCGGCGCCCGCACGGCCGCGCAGCTCGTCGGGTCGCTCGCGTCGGAGCGGCTGGACCTGCCGGAGGAGATCCGCGTCGCGCTCGACGACGTGTCGCTGCCCTACGGCGGCTACCCGGAGCGTGACCTGTAGTTCCGCCTCTGGTGCAAAGGCTCGGGGCGCGGCAATATCGGAAAATGGATTACGAGTACGCGCCGCTGCGGTTACCCGCGAATGTCGACCGGATGACCGCCACGGCGCAGCTGACCATCCAGGCCGAGTACGCGGGATGGGAGCTGGCCCGGGTCCAGCTCTACCGCGACGGCACCCGCCAGGTGATGCTCCGGCGCCGCGTCGCGCCCGGGCATCAGCAGCCGCCTCCCGGCCCGTCCATCTGAAGTTTTCCGGGTTGACCGCGCCACTCCTATTTACAACGGGTGAGCGCGAGAATATCTTGCGTAACCATGACGTGGCGCCAACCCCTGCTCGACGCCTACGCCTCCGAGCACGCCAGAACCCTGGCGTATGTGATCGCCTCCCGCGACGACACCGTGCTCGCGGAGGTCGTCGCCCAGCGGCACGCCCGCCGCATCGAGCCCCACCTGCTGCTGGCCGAACTGACCGACGCCCAGGTCAGCGACCTGCGCCGGCAGTACGCGGGGCGCGCCGTGATCGCTCCCGACGCGCCCATGAGCCCTTTCTGCTCCTAGAGATAGTCGTCGTCCAGGGTCTCCAGCAGCCACAGGCTGCCGCCGCTGGGTGAGGTGCCGTTACCCTCCGACGACGCCCACTTCTTGGCGTTGTACCCCGCGGTGACGAACGTGCCGGGCGTGGTCTCCACGCTCGAGGGGTTGGCCTGGTCGCCGAAGCCGGAGTTGTAGATCGGCACCACCTTCTGTCCCGCCGACGGCTGCCGCCACGGCAGCTGGGCCGGGTTGCTGATCAGCGTGCCGTACGTGGGCCGGTAGGTCACACCCCGGTCGCCGAAGGTGAACAGCAGCCGGTCGTCGGCGGTCTTCAGCAGGTGGTGCGAGCTGGCCTGCACGTTCCAGTCGGCGCGGGTGAACGTCGGCGTCGCCGCGTTCACGTTCCAGGTGACGACCCGGGCGGGCGCGCCGAGGCGGTCGCTGCTGTTCGTGCGCAGCCAGCGTTCGTGCCGCACGACGGCGACGATCGTGTCGTCGAACTGCGCGAGGCTGGGTTCGAACCACATCTCGTCGCGGCCGTCGGCGGCCTGCGAGGTGGTCTGCAGCGTGTGGAACGTGCTCACCGGCAGCACGTACGACGCGGTCCCCTGGTAGGTGGCCTTCGCGACGTAGGAGTTGCCGCTGCCGGTGTACACCGGGATCAGCACCTGGTCGGACCCCTCGACCGCGAGGATCCCGCCGTGTTCGGCCAGCGTGCCGGAGATTCCCGGCACCGACAGCTTCTGCGGGGTGGCGAAGTAGCTCCAGCCGGGCCGCCACACCGCGTAGTAGACGCCGTCGTTGGGCACGAACCAGGTCAGCAGCACGCTGCCGTCGTGCATCTTCCCGAGCTTCGGGTCGCGCATGTCCCGGCCCGCCATGGGCGTCATGTCGGCGAGGGCGTCGTGGCGTTCGGGCCAGGTGCGTCCGTTGTCGCGGTTGTCGAACGCGACCTGGACCTTCCCGACGGCGTTCTGGTGTTCGGCCGCGCGGTGCCAGACGGCCATGATGCGGCCGTCGTCGAGCGTGAGCAGGTCGGGGAAGCGCGCCTCGTACGGCGACGGCTCCTGCACGACCCGTCCGATCCGCGTGACGGCCGCGTTCGCGGGCGCCGCGGTGGCGACGACAGTTGCGGTGAGTGCCATCGCCACGAGGGCATGGCGCAGCGTGATCCGACCCATCCCAGCACCCCGATTTCCACAGATCCGTCTCGATGGGGATCGATGTCCAGGAAGTGTGGCATACATGGAACGACTTTCCATATAGTCCACGGGGGTCAATGGGAAAGGCCGCCGGTGGCGCCGGCGGCCTTGAAAGCTTCTATGGGACGCGCGTGAGCGCGCGACTGTCAGCGGGTCGCGTTCGACGCGGCCTCGTCCTCTTCCTCTTCCTCTTCGTCTTCTTCTTCGTCGTCCTCGTCGTCTTCGTCGTCTTCCTCGTCCTCGTCGTCGAAGCCGATGCTCGCGTGCTCGTCGAGCCGGTCGACGAGGCGGTCGCCGGTCTCCAGCGCGAACGGGCCGGTGCCGTCGGTCTCGTCGAAGGCCTCCGGGTCGAGCGGCTGACCGACCTCGGCAACCACGACGACCCCGTCGAGCGACTCGAGCTCGGGAATGTCGAGCGCGCCCAGCGACACGTCGGAGGCCTGCATGAGCTCCAGGACGGCCTCGCCGACGGTCTCCACCGCCGCGACCGGCTCCTCGTTGCCCTGCTGGCTGGTGCGCCGCGCGCTCTCCGCGGCCCGCAGCAGCGCGGCGACGCTCGGCACCCGGTAGTCGCGCCGCTGGCGCACCGAGATGACGTGCTCGTACTCGTCCTCGCCGGCGCCGGCGCCCACCCCGAAGCCGAACTGCTTGTCGGCCTCGTTCGGGTCGATCGGCTGGACGTCCCACGGCGTGACCTCGCCGAACGCATCGAGCAGCTGCTCGTCGTACTCGAACGAGGCGTTGTTGAGCTCGACGTAGGCCCGCCAGACCTCGTCGTCGTCGGCGCGGCCGTCGGCGGCGCGCACCGCGGCCAGGTGATCCCGGGCAGCCGTGATCATGCGCTCCAGTGCGGCATCCAGTTCGGCGTGCCGGTCGGTCATATCTGAGCTTCCTCTCGCTCTCGCTTGGTCTGTTCAGCTCGCCGTCAGGAAGCGGTCGAGTACGCGCACGCCGAACTGTAGTCCGCTGACGGGTACGCGCTCGTCAATGCCGTGAAACAGCGCGCTGAAATTGAGATCGGCGGGCAGCCGCAGCGGGGAGAACCCGAAGCAGCGGATGCCCAGCCGGCTGAACGACTTGGCGTCGGTGCCACCCGACAACATGTACGGCACCGCGTGCGCTCCGGGGTCCTCCGCGCGCAACGCGGCTTTCATCGCCTCCACCAGCGGACCGTCGAACGTGGTCTCCACAGCCGGGTGCAGGTGGCCGGTCTCGATCTCGATGTCCGGGCCGATGACGGCCCGCAGCTGCTCCCGGAAGATGTCGGCCTGGCCGGGAAGCGTGCGACAGTCGACCACCGCGGTCGCCGTACTCGGGATCACGTTGTCCTTGTAGCCCGCGTCGAGGCGGGTCGGGTTCGCGGTGTTGCGGATCGTGGCTCCGATGATCGCGGCCAGCGATCCCAGCTTGTTGATCGCCGTCTCCGGGTCGTCCGGGTCGATCTCGATGCCGAGGGCCTCGCCCACCTCGTCCAGGAAGGCCCGGACCGTCGGCGTCAGCACGACGGGGAACCGATGGCGGCCGAGCCGCCCGACGGCCTCGCTGAGGGCGGTGATCGCGTTGTCGTCGTGGATCATCGACCCGTGCCCGGGGCGGCCTTTCGCCTTGAGCTTGAGCCAGTCGATGCCCTTCTCGGCGGTCTCGATGAGGTAGAGACGCCGGTCGTTGCCGACGTCGTAGGAGAACCCGCCGACCTCGCCGATCGCCTCGGTGCAGCCCTCGAACAGCTCCGGCTCGGTGTCGACCAGCCAGCCCGCGCCGTAGTCGCCGCCCGCCTCCTCGTCGGCGAGGAACGCGAGCACGATGTCGCGCGGGGGCCGCCGGCCCTCCCGGGCCCACTGCCGGACGACCGCGATCATCATCGCGTCGAAGTCCTTCATGTCGATCGCGCCCCGGCCCCAGAGGAAGCCGTCCTTCTCCTCCCCCGCGAACGGGTGCACCGACCATTCACCGGGGTCGGCCGGCACCACGTCCAGGTGACCGTGGACGAGCAGGGCGGGCCGGCTGCTGTCGGTCCCCTCGATCCGGGCCACGAGACTGGTCCGCCCCGGCGCCGCCTCCCTGATCTGCGACTCGATGCCGACCTCGTCGAGCTGCGCCGCCACATACTCGGCCGCCACCCGCTCACCGACCGTGGTTTTCGGGTCACCGGTGTTGGTGGTGTCGATACGCAGCAGGTCGCGACAGATGCGAACGACCTCGTCGGTGCCGGTCATGCCCTCACTCTATGGGTGAGGCTGTCGCCCCGTTCGCAGGGCCGACCCGTGTCTTGATCCTGCGCCCTGGCCTCCACACCCTGTGCCCTGCGCCGCGGCCCTGCGCCCTGGTCGCTGTGTCCTTGCCCTGTGTCCTGGCCTCTGCGCCCTCGCCCTGGCCCTGCGCCCCTGGCCTCTCCGCCCTGCCCTGCGCCCTGGCGTATACGCCCGTGCCCTGCGCCGACCTGCGCCGATCTGGAACCGCTCCCAAATATCGTGTGGCGACCGGCACCTCCCGTTTATCAAATAAATCGCATGGGTACCTCCGCACCATGACCTTTCTGCTGTGGATCCTCGCAGTTGTCCTCGTGGTCGCCGGCATCGTCTCGATCGTCCGCGGCCAGCTCCTCTGGGGCATCGTGCTCATCGTCGTCGGGCTGCTGGTGGGGCCCGGCGGGGTCAGCATCTTCACGTAGCCACGCAGGCGCCGCCCAATCCCCCTCTTGACGGCGTCTCTCAGAGACAGTGGCCCCGACCCGCCGGTCGGGGCCGCTGCGCATCCGGGTCCCTTCGCGCCCCTCCCCGCGGAGGGGGTAACCCCTGTGCGAGGAGTGCGGGGGGCGATGTACAGTAATCGCGCGGCGTGACCCGGACGGTCACGCAGGTCCGAGTGGCGGAATGGCAGACGCGCTAGCTTGAGGTGCTAGTGCCCGTATAGGGTGTGGGGGTTCAAGTCCCCCCTCGGACACATCATTTCCCCACCGAACGCGATCGTCGTTCGGATTCAGCGGCCGGGTCTCCCCGAACCTGCAGCGAACGGCATGGGAAATCCGAGGTCGCTCACCAACGCCAGGTCGATTCTGATCGTGGCGGACTCGGCCGCCCACGCGTCGTGGTCACAGACGATGACCATCTCGTTGGCCCGTAGGACCGCCGCCACCTCAGCCGCCTCGGTCAGCTCCGGAAGCAGCCTGCGCAGGCGCCGGTCACCCAGGACCCGGGCGAGCAGGTGGTCCTCCCGCACGTACACCCGCTTCGCCCCACTCGTCGACGGCGGCTGCCCGCTGGTCCGGCCGTGCCGGCACCGGTAGCAGGCGCGATCATGCAGCCAGTGCGAATCCAACGCGCGGCCGCAGATCCCGCACACCACCACCCCAGCCAACAGATACGTCCGCCGCGCACCGTCGGCCGGCATCGGCGCGGTGTGCACGGCTTGGACGCGGACGAACTGTGCCTCGGTGACCAACGGCGGATGCACCACCTCACGCGAGATCGCCCACTGCGCCGACGTGGCCCGCGACCGCACCTCCAACCCGGGATCGGCACCTCCGGCCGGTCCGGCGAGCCCCGGTTGGACGGTTGCCGGTTCCACACATGCCGACCGGTGTAGCGCGGATTCGACAGAATCGCCGCCACCGTGGTGATCATCCAAGCCTCGCCGCTGCGATGCTGGTTGCGGTCGGGGTCCGCCCTCGACGGACATGGCACCCGACGCTCGTTCAACTCCCGCGCGGTACCGGTCACACTGCGCCCGGCCAACCGCTGCTCGAAGATCCACCGGACGTGCGGTGCGGTCACGGGGTCAGGGTCCAACCGGTGCAGCCGCCTCCCCCGTCCGGCATGGACCCGGTTCGGATGCGGACCTGCGTCGACCAGCCGGTAGCCGTACGGCGGACGGCCACCCAGATGCCGGCCCTGCACCTCAGCCTGAACCCGCATCGCCGCCATCGTCCGAAACCGCGCCCGCGACACCTCCCGCTGCGACCGAACCCCGAGCAGATCAAGCACCGCGAGCTGACGCGGGCTGTCGAAGTCGACCGGCCCGTACGTTTCCGGCAGCCACAACTGGACGCCGTGCCGACGCAGCGTGGGCGCCAGCTGGGCACGCTGTTGACCGGCGAACGCCCGCTCGTACTCCCCCACCACCACCGCATCGAACCGGCGATCGTCGGCGGCCATCTCGACCAGCAACCGCGACGCCTGCGGCCGATCCGACCATGCCACCCGCCGCGGCACCCCCGCGTCGAAGAACTCCACCACGATCCGACCGTGCCCGGCCACCAGCTCCCGCGCTGCCTCCCGCTGCCAACTCCACGACGACAACCGATCCTGATGATCAACCGTCGACATCCGACCATAGAACGCAAACCGCAACCCACCCGGCTCGCTGACGAACCGGTGCGGCGTGACCCTCCCGCGCCTGGCTGCCCAGGCCACCAACGAGTTGCTGCCAGGACGGTGGTGGAGCAGCTGCGTCATGGTGACCTCCGAAGTCTGACCTTCGCCGGTCACCTACCCCCTGGCGAAGGAGCGAGCCAGTCGGCGGACATGTTCACCACTTCGTGTCACGGAATTGGACGCAGTGCGACCTCAGATCGTGGCCGCATTCCTCATACGTACGCCGGCGATATCTGGGCCCTCATACCGTTCGGCGATGACGCCCTTCACGTCACCGTCGTAAGTTGCACACCTGCCTCTCGTCACCGCGCAGCCGAGGACGTGTTCCCGGTTGCCGCAGTGGTTGTCCCGGGTCGTCTGATCCGTGGTGCCGTTTTCGGATCGTCGTAGCCGATCGCGAGCACGTGGTGTCGGTCGATCGGGTTCTTCTTGGCGCCAGGATGCCGACGCGTCAGGCCGCCTGCTCGTCGGGGCGGCGGGGTGAGGGTGCGCCACTGCCGCTTCGTCCGGCTCTGCAGCACGTGGGCACCGCCCAGCCCGAGGATGTCCAGTCCGACCCGACCGCCAGCCGCAATGCGGTGCAAAGCGGCGCACCGACAGCGTTGAAGGGCGCCGGTAGCTCGCCGCACTGCGGCTTGACGTGCGGCACCTGGGCAGTCGGGGAACGTGCGCACGGTGAGGTCCGGCGTGAGCGAACGGAGACAAGTACCTGGCGCCATCGCGCACCGCCAGTCCGGCGTGAACCGGGCCCGACTTCCTCGATCGAGCTTTGCGCGGGCCGATTTGCGTGTTTGTTCAACTGCGAACCGCGACAGCCACGACTTCGTACTCCACTACATAAAGTGCATCTTCAATAAACGGGGAGTAGCGCAGTGGTGCTGGGCCGGAACACCAATGATCAATCCGGGTGAGATCCCGCAGATCCCTGGAGACATGGACGCGTTGGCCGCCCACGCCGAGGCGCGGACAGCCGTCGGATCAGGGTTCGCCAGCACCGGGCAGGCGATCGATACCACGTGGCAGGGGCTGGCTGCGGTCTATCAGGCGCCGGAGGCTGAGCAGCTGTTCGCCGCGACCGGTCCGGTCCGGACGGTGTCGGCGTCGGTCGGTGAGGACATGCGGGCCGTGGGTGCCGCACTTGCCGTCTACGCCGCCGAGGTGAATGAGATCAAAGCCCGGCTCGCCGCCCTGAAGACCGACGCCGAGCAGTTCGTCGCCTCGGTCGACGGCGACCAGGACTGGCGTGACAACGACAAGACCGTCGACCGGCACAACGGTCTGATCTCGGCGGTCAACACGCAGGTGGCCGCGTTCTTCGAGGCGCAACGCCGGTGCGCGAACACCATCAGCGCGTTGTACTACGGCCGGCAGTACCGGGCCGACGACGGCGACGGCAAGGCCGAGGACGGCGAGTACGGCTTCACCGCCGACCTGCTCAACACTGCGGCCGGGGAGAAGGGACTGCTGCCCTGGGGCAGCACCGCCGACCACGACCGCGGAGTTGTCGGCGATGTCGGTGCGTTCTTCGCCGGGGTCGGGGAAGGCTTCATGAACATGGTCAAGGACCTCGGCGCGTTGATCGGCCGCGACCCGGCCACCCGGGGAATGGAGCTGGGGTGCCGCCGGGGCCGCGTGGAAAGGTCTGGGCGAGTTCGCCTACGCCGGAGCGATCTACACCAGCGCCTCGATGTTCCTACCCGACCTGATCTCAGACGACCCCGACGCCCAACGGACCAAGGCCGGCAACCTGCTCCTCAACGCCGGCAAGACCATGATCGCCTACGACACCTGGGGCCACGACAAATCCCGCGCCGCCGGGCAGACCACATTCAACGTCGTCTCCAGCATCGTCGGCACCAAAGGAGCCAGCGCCGGCCTACTCGGCACCGGCGCAGCCGTCGGCGCCGTCCACGGCAGCGCCACCGCCACCCGCATCGGCGCCGGACTCATCCGCGCCGCAGGCTGGATCGACAACCTACCCACCGCCGGCCAGATCGCCACCAACGTCGCCCACAAACTCCACCTCGACATCCCCCACCTCGGCCCCATCCCGGCCATCGCCGGCGACGCACCCGTCAACAGCCGCGGCATCGACCTCGACCCGCCGAACACCCGCGGCACCGACCCGATGCACATGAACAGCGGACCTGCCCCATCCGGCCGTGGTCTGCCGGACGGCACCGCGGGTGGCCTCCCCGGCGACCGCACGCCGGGGGTCAACGCCCCAGACGGCAATGCCCTCGACGGCCCGACACCCGGCGACGGCGCTCCGAGCGGCCCACCAACCAGCGACCACTCACCCACCGGCCGGACACCCGACGACAGAACCCAGACCGGCAACACGCCCGACAACGGAACTCGCGACCTGTCACCGGCCGAACGTCAGCAGTTCCTCGACACGGCCGAGCGACTCGGCCCACACGCCGAAGCACGAGCCCGCACACTCCTCGGCCGCCACGACCTCCCCGATGGGATGGCCAATCAGGCCATCCGCGACTTTGTCGACCTGCACAACTCCGGACGCATCGCCGGCACCCCCACCCACCAGATCGACATCTTCCGCAACATCCTCGGCACCCTCGACGGCAGCGCCGACAACGCCGCCGGCATGGCCGCCGAACTCCGCGCCGCCAACGAAGTCCTCCACCGCCCCGACCTCGCCCCCGGCAGCCGCATCGGATTCAACGTCCGTGAGGGCGAATAGGTCGACCTGGGCAACGGCACCGTCGTCGACACCGGCCGCGTCCCCCAAACGGACCTGATCTACCAGACCACTGACGGCCGCGTCCACCTGGAAGAGGTCAAGACGACTGCGAGCGCCGCCGTCAACAAACTCGACCGCGCGAACCAGTTCCAACGCATGCTCGACTGGCGCGACGCCGCCCCCGGACGAGACATCGCCATCCGGATCGACACCGACCAGCGCTGGACCGATCTGTTCAGAACCGGCCGCAGCTCATCACGGCCGGTCATACTACGGCTTGCCGATGAGAACGTGCCTGTCGTGCTGAGTGGACATACCTTGACCCCGGACCAGATGAGACGTTTACACCAGGCCACCGACGCGGCGTCGAACGATCCAGCGCACCCGATCGCAAACATGGCGCCCGCCGACTGGTTCGCCCAGCATCTACCGAGCCTCGACGCAGCACGAGAATTCCTCGCACCTTACGGAGTTGACTTTCTGTGACCGACCCCCTCGTCTCACCCGACCTGCTGGCCGCACTCCCGTATCCCTGGCGGCTCACCGGCCTACTCGAACGCGGCGACGCAACCCGCGCACTCCCACCAACCCCACACGAGCGGACGGTGGCAGTATCCGCCCTCGAAACGTCCCTGGCGCACGCCATGGAGGTACGCGCCCGGTACGGCCACGACCCGGACTGGGGACTGCCGCCGCAGTTCTTCGACGACTACTACTTCCCGCTGCTCAACACACTCCACCGATCGATGCCCACGCTGGCCGACGTGTCCCGGCCTTCAATCCGCGACTGGGCACACAACAACGTCAATCCGAAGACGATGTTCCGGGCCGAGTGGACCACACCACCAGACGACTTCATCGACAGCGTCGGCCGCATGTGGGTCTCCTCGACCATCATCGGAGCCTGCGAGCATCTCATCAGATGGCTACGCCAGGTTGCCCGTGACCACCTCACCGATGACCAGCGAACACGCGTGGTCGACCTGCTAAAGGAAGCCACCCCACGGCTGCAGTGGCGCCTCGCGGTCGTGACCATCCCCGCCATCCTGGACCTCGGCGGCCCGCAACAACGGGCGTACTTCGATCAACTGGCCAACGACCCCAACGTCCATGAGAACACCCGGGAAGAAGCAGCGAGCGTCCGGCGGCTCATCGACCGCCAGAACCCGCCATCCTGAACGCCTCATAACTGCACACCGGCGCTTGCAGCATCTGGCATTCGATTCGGGTCAACTCCGGGAGTGTGGAAGGCCGAAGCACGAGACCGAGTGGGTTGTGATCACTTCGGAGGCCACAAGCTCGGTCTGAGCGGCGAGACGCTGCGCAGCCACGCCGAGGCCGAGGAGGCAGCTGTGACGAACACCAAGCCTCACGCCACAACGAGATCCGCCGACAACACCGATCTTGGTTGGCGAATGGTTCGTGTTTGGCCTCGGACACACACCAAAACCCCACGATCATCCGCGTCTGGCTCGGCCAGGACGCGGATTTTCTGGTTTCCGGGGTCGTAGGTCATGGTCAGCCGCAGCTGTCGGTACAGGTCGGCCTTGTGTGTCGGGTCGGCGTCCCGGATGGCTGCTCGGACCGCGTCGAAGCTGCTGACCAGCCGTTCGATGTCCGCTCGGGTGAGCTCGACCGCTGCGGTCGGGTCTTCAGGGTGAAGGGTGCCACTTCATCGCTTCGGCCCGGCAATGAAGTTCACCGGAACCGGCCTCGCGTTTCGCGGCTCATCTGGCAGCGGCCGAGGCCGTCTGTCGATGCGCAACGGGGCGCCGGCGCCGACCGTTTCGCGGCCAGCTCGGCTGTGGCGGACCGGGTAGCGGCGGTGGTTCGTTGGTCTCAGGCGGCGCGGCGGTACTCATGGATCAGGCCGCCGAGGACATCGACACGTTCCACAGCCGCCAGTGCGGTCCCCGGTCCGACGGCGGTCAACGCACCAGCCGCAGCGGGTGGTTGCAGGTCGAGGGCACGGTGTGGTCGGGCGGTGTTGTAGTGCCGCAGGTATTCGGTCAAGACCTGGTGCAGCTGCCGCTCATTCCAGACCAGCGTCCAGTCCAGACAGTCGCTGCGTACCGTGCGCACCCACCGTTCGGCGAAGGCGTTCGCCTGCGGTGTGCGCGGCGGAGTCCGTACCACCTCCACACCCGCCGATGCGAACACGGCGTCGAACGCGGCGGTGAACTTGGTATCGCGGTAGCGGATAAGGTACCGGAAGCGGTGAACGCGTTCGTCAAGGTCCATCACCAGGTTGCGGGCCTGCTGCGTGACCCAGGCCCCGGTGGGGTGAGCGGTGATACCCGCCAGATGGACCCGCCGCCGCTCGACCTCGACGACGAACAGCACGTACAGCCGGGTCAGGCCGATGGTCTCGATGGTGAAGAAGTCGCAGGCAAGCAGCCCGCCGGCCTGAGCGCGCAGGAACTGGGTCCAGGTCGGACCGCCCCGGCGGGGCGCCGGGCCGATCCGGTGCCGGCGCAGGATCCGCCGTGCCGACGACGCGGACACCCGCACGCCGAGGCTGCGGCACTCCCCCACGATCCTCATATAGCCCCACCGCGGGTTCTCCCGAGCCAGCCGCAACACCAGATCAACGACGTGCTGATCCAGGCCGCGGACGCCGCGACCGGTGTACGGGTAGGTCCAACGGCGGACCACCAGCTCCCGGTGCCACCGCAGCAACGTCGACGGGGTCACCAGAAAGACCGGCCACCGCTCGCGCGGCAGCAGCTTCGCCATGGTGGCCAGCAGCATCCGATCCGCCGGCGTATTCCGAGGCCGGCCCACCTGCCGACGCAACACCGCCAGCTGATGACGCAACACCGCGATCTCGACCTCGTTGGCATCCGGCGTCGGACCGCACCCGAGCACGCCGAGAACCCGCCGGACGATCATCAACGCCACCGTACGGACCACCACGACGCCCAGCCTGCCAGCCAGCATCGGCGCAGGTCAGAGCCGTCACCCTGGAGTGGCACCCCTCAGGCCACCTGCGTGTGGTGTGGGCTGCCCTACTGAGGGCTCATCCCAGATTGTGTTTTTGAGTAGGCGGCGGTAGCAGAGCAGGATGCGGCCGAGGTCGGCGAAGGCTTGAGCCACCCCGATGACGACCGCGTCCCCGAGTGCCCGTCCGACAGGCCCGCGACGGCGTCACGCGGCCGCGCCTTCCGGGCCGATCCGGTCGGCCAGCCGGTACACGCGCGTCGCGGTGCCGGCGAGGATCTCGTGCCGGTCCGGTCCGGGCAACGGCGGCAACGCCTCGTCCAGTGCCCGCAGTACGCCGCGGTAGTCGGCGGCGAGCAGACACACCGGCCAGTCCGAGCCGAACATCAGCCGGGAGGCGCCGAACTCGGCGACCGCGACGGCGACGAACGGGCGCAGGTCGGCCGCGGTCCAGCCCGGCCCGGCCTCGGTGACCAGTCCGGACAGCTTGCACGTGACGTTGGCCTGTGCGGCCAGGTCGGCGAACGGTCCGCGCCAGCTCCGCAGCCCGGCCTCCCCCGCGTCGATGCGCGGCTTGCCACAGTGGTCGAGCACCAGGCTCAGCTCCGGGAGGGCCCGGGCCGCCCGGGCCGCGGACGGCAACTGGTCGGCCCGGATCACGAGGTCGAACACCAGACCCGCGGCGGCGATCGTGGCCAGGCCGCGCCGGACGTCGGGCCGGTCGAGGTGGTCGGGGTCGGGATCGCCCTGCACCTGCGACCGCACGCCGACCAGCCGGTCACCGCCGCGCAGGGACCGGTACCCGGCCAGCGTCGCGGCGAGGTCGGGATCGGCGGGGTCGGCCCAGGCCACCACGCCCGCGATGGCCGGGGTGTCGGCGGCGTGGCCGAGGAACTCCGCGGCCTCGTCCGGATGGCACCGGCCTCCCTCGACCAGCACGGTGGCGGTGACCCCGGCCGCGGCCGTTTCGGCGACGAGGTCGGCGGGCGTGAACGGCCGGCGGATCGCCTCCAGACCGGGCGCGTCGAGCCACGTGTACCCGCGTTCCGGCCGCCACAGATGGTGGTGGGCGTCGACGATCACGCCGCCGCCCATTCCGGGCCGTCCGGGTACCGGTACGCGGCCAGCGTCGCCGGGAAGATCTCGGCGCTCATCCCCGGCGCGGTCGGCGCCAGGTAGTGCCCGTCGCGGATGCGGACCGGATCGGCGAAGTGCTCGTGCAGGTGGTCGACGTACTCGATGTACCGGTCCTCGACGGTGCCGCTGACCGCGACGAAGTCGAACATGGCCAGGTGCTGGACCATCTCGCACAGCCCGACGCCACCCGCGTGCGGGCACACCGGCACGCCGAACTTGGCCGCCAGCAGCAGGATCGCGAGGTTCTCGTTGACCCCGCCGACCCGGCAGGCGTCGATCTGCACCACGTCGACCGCGTCGGCCTGCAGCAGTTGCTTGAACATCACGGCGTTGTGGACGTGCTCGCCCGTCGCCACCTTCATCGGCGCGAGCGCCCGGCGCACGGCGGCGTGACCGAGCACGTCGTCGGGCGAGGTCGGCTCCTCGATCCAGTACGGGTCGAACGCGCTGAGTTCGCGCATCCAGCTGATCGCCTCGGGCACGCCCCAGATCTGGTTGGCGTCGACAGCGATATGGATCTCCGGCCCGACCGCCTCGCGGGCCAGCCGCACGCGGCGGACGTCGTCGGCGAGGTTCCCGCCAACTTTGATCTTGATCAGCCGGTATCCGTCCGAGACGGCTTCGCGGCACAGCCGCACCAGCTTCTCGTCGTCGTAGCCGTACCAGCCCGGAGTCGTGGTGTAGGCGGGGAATCCGCCGGCCCGCAGCCGCCGCTCCCGGTCGGCCCGGCCGGGCCCGGCCGCGCGCAGCAGGGCGAGCGCCTCCTGTTCGGTGAGCGCGTCGCGCAGGTACCGGAAGTCGATCTGGGCTACCAGTTGCTCCGGCGACAGATCCGACAGCAGCTTCCACAACGGTTGCCCGGCGCGCCGGGCGGCCAGGTCCCACACGGCGTTGACGAGACCGCCGGCCGCCATGTGGACCACGCCCTTGGCCGGGCCCAACCACCGGATCTGGCTGTCGCCGACGAGCCGCTGCACCAGCGCGCCCGGGTCGGCGACGAGGTCGTCGACCGCCAGCCCCACCACCATCGCGCCCAACGACCGCAACGCGGCCACCTCGATCTCAGTGCCCCGACCGACGGTGAACACCAGGCCGTGCCCCTCCGCGCCGTCGGTGGTGCGGAGCACGACGTAGGCCGCGGAGTAGTCCGGAAACGGGTTCATCGCGTCGGAGCCGTCGCGGTGGCGGGAGGTCGGGAACCGGACGTCGACGGTCTCCACAGCATGAATGCGCTCCGTCATGCCGGGTCCCCGCTCCGTGGTGACCCGCCCGGACCGGCAGGACTCTGCTTGATGATGTCCCCGCATGAGTGCTCGGTCATGTCTGCGCCTTTCCGCCCGTTACGCGGGACACCACGAGAGCCACCAGGATGACGGCGCCGTTGAGGAAGTTGGTCCATTGCGCGGGCACGCCGGCAAGGGTCAGGACATTTATGATCATAAAAAGTAGGAGGACGCCGGTGAACGCGCCGAACACGGTGCCCTTGCCCCCGTTGAGGCTGACCCCGCCGATGACCGCCGCGGCGAACACCTGGAAGATGGCGCCGTCGCCCTGTGCCGCCGGCACCGCGGCCAGCCGCCCGCTGATGAGCAGCCCCGCCAGCGCCGCGAGCGTGCCGGCCACGATCAGCGCGAGCCACAGGATGCGGTCGGTGCGGATGCCCGCCGCGCGCGCCGCGTCGACGTTGCCGCCGATCGCGTACAGGGCCCGGCCGGGACGGGTGAAGCCCAGCACCACGATCCCGGCCGCGAACAGCAGCAACGAGATCCACACCGAAGCCGGGACACCCACCCACTGGGCCGACCCGAGGTAGGTCATCGACGGCGGCAGGGCGAAGAAGGTCTTGCCGCCCGAGATGCCGGTCAGCAGGCCCCGCAGCACGATCAGCATGCCCAGGGTCACGATGAACCCATTGAGTTTGAAGCGCACGATGAGCAGGCCGTTGAACGCCCCGACGGCCGCACCGACGAGCAGCACGATCGGCACCGCCAGGCCGGCGGGCAGTGCGTTGAGGCCCAGCCCGTGGGTGATGGCCGGGTCTACGATCAGCCAGGCCGCTATCCCCGGCGCCAACCCGAAGATCGACTCGAGCGACAGGTCCATCTTCCCGGTGATCAGCACGATGGTCTCGGCGAGAACCACGATCGAGATCTCCGACATGCTCTGCAGCACGTTGATCATGTTGTCGGCGGTGAGGAACACCGGGCTGACGATGAACCCGACGATCGCCACCGCGATGATCGCCGGCACCAGCGCGAGGTCGCGCAGGCGGGCGATGGCCGGCAGCCGGCGTTGTGGTGTCGACGGTGACTGTGGTGACGAGGTCGGCGGCGCGTCGCCGGTGGACAGCGTGTCAGACATGGTCGAGATCGACCCCTTCCATGGCGGCGACCAGTTCGTTGTCGCTCCACCCGTCGGGTTTCTCGGCGACGACCCGCCCCCGGAACATCACCAGGATGCGGTCACAGATTCGGAGGTCGTCGAGTTCGTCGGACACCACGAGCACGGTGGTGCCGCGCCGGCGGACGTCGTGCACGACGCCCAGCAGCGTCTGCTTGGAACGCACGTCGACCCCGGCGGTAGGGGTCAGCAGGACCAGCAGTTTCGGGTCGTTGGCGAGCGCCCGGGCCATGACGACCTTCTGCTGGTTGCCTCCTGACAGGTCGACGACCGGGACCTCCGGGCCCGGTGCCTTGATCGCCAGGTCGGTGATGGCGTGCCGGGCGACGGCATCCCGGCGGCGCGGCGAGAGCAGGCCCCGGCGACGGATGCGGCCCGGCACCGTCATCGTGACGTTCTCCGCGATCGACAGCAGCGGCACCAGTCCCTCCCGGTTGCGGTCCTGGGGAACCAGCCCGACGCCGGCGGCGAGGGCGTCGGGGACGCTGCCGGGACGCAGCACCCGTCCGTCGACCCGCACGCGGCCGGAGACCGGCCGGGCCAGGCCCGCGATCGCCTCGCCGATCTCGGTCTTGCCGCTGCTGCCGCCGCCGGCGAGGCCGACGACCTCCCCGGCCTTGGCGACCATCGACAGCTCGGCGCCGCCCCGCGTCACCAGCGCCTCGACGATCAACCGGACCGGTGCGCCGGCGGGCAGTTGCCGGTCGGCGGCTTCGGGCAGGTGGACGTCTTCGCCCGTCATCGCCGCGACCACCTCCTGGTGCCCGAGGTCGGCGACCGGCGCGGTGACGATGTGCCGGGCGTCGCGGAAGACCGTCACCCGGTCGCAGATCTCGTAGATCTCCTGCAGGTGGTGGCTGATGTACAGGAACGTGACGCCCTGCGCCCGCAGCCCGCGGATCCGCTCGAACAACCGGGCGATCCCGGCCGCGTCGAGCTGGGCGGTCGGCTCGTCGAGGATGATGAACCGGGCCCCGAACGACAGCGCCCGGGCGATCTCGACGAACTGCCGCTGTTCGACCGTGAGGTCCGACGCCGGGCTGCGCGCGTCGACGTCGACCGACCACTCGGCGAGCAGCCGTTCGGCGTCCCGGCGCAGGCTGTTCCACCGGATGAGCCGGCCCGGTCCGCGGGCGTGCCGGTTGAGGAAGAGGTTCTCCCCCACCGTCAGTTCGGGGATGATCGTCGACTTCTGGTAGACGCAGGCCACCCGCTGGCGCCAGGCGTCGCGGTCCGACAGCGGTGGCGCGGGCCGGCCGTCGAACTCGACGGTGCCGGCGTCGGCCGCCTGCAGGCCGGTGAGGATGCTCACCAGTGTCGACTTCCCCGCCCCGTTGCGGCCCACCAGCGCGTGCGTTTCGCCCGGCCGGATGAGGATGCCGGCGCCGGCGAGGGCCACCGTCGAACCGAACCGTTTGGTGATGTCGACCGCCTCGACGACGGGCCGGCCGGAACCGGCCGGCCCGTCCGCCGGGTCCGTGCCCGTGGGGCTCATACGTTGTTGCCCCACAACGACTTGTCGTCGAACTTCGTGGTCGGCTGCCCGCCGATGGCCGCGCCGTCCAGTGTCACCAGCGGCGCCGCGAGCTGGTCTTCGAGCACACCGTCGCGGACCTGGATGATGGTGCTGCCGTGGTCGGTCGGCCCGGGCTGGAACGTCTTACCGTCGATGGCCGCCTTGGCGTAGAGGAGGCCGTACTTGGCGTAGAGGTCGGCCGGCTGGCTCACCGTGGCGTCGATCAGGCCACCCTGGATGTTCTTGAGCTCCTCGGGGATCCCGTCGTTGGAGACGACGAAGACGTGCTTCGGGTCGGTCGGTGGAACCTGGAGCCCGCGCTGCTTGAGGATCTGCAGCGTGCCGGACAGGGCGAACGACGACTGCATGTAGATGCCCTTGATGTCGGGGTCCGACGTGAACCGGGTCTGCAGCTTGGTGGCGGCCACGTCGCCCTTCCAGTCGGTGGCCTCACCGAACACCTGGATACCGGGGAAGTCCTTCTTCATGCACTCGTTGAACGCCTCGGTCCGGTCGCGGCCGTTGACCGACGCGAGGTCACCCTGCAGCATGACGACCTTGCCCTTGCCGCCGAGTTTGGTGCCGAGGAACTGGCACGCCTTGGTTCCGTAGGCGCGGTTGTCGGCCCGCACGACCATGAACACCTTGCCCGTGTCCGGTCGGGTGTCGATGGTGACCACCGGGATCTTCCGGTCGGCCAGTTGGTCGAGCGTGGGTGCGATCGCGGCGGTGTCCTGCGGGGCCATCACCACGCCCTTGACCCCTTGGCTCATGAACGCCTGGGTGTTGGAGATGAGGTTGGCGATGTCGTTCTGTGAGTTGCTGGTCTTCAGCTCGATGCCCAGTTCCTTGGCCGACGGCGGGACGTACTTGATGTAGGAGTTCCAGAAGTCGGTGTCCGACCGGGGGTAGTCGACCCCGACCACCGGGGTCGAGGCGCCACCGGCGCCGGAGTCCGAGTCCCGGTTGCAGCCGGCGGTCGAGACGGCGGCGCTCAGGACCGCCGTGAGACACAGTCCGAGTAAGGCTTTGCGGTTCACCGGGTCTCCTTTTCGTGGCGGCGCGCACGGTCGATCGACGCGGCGCCGGGCGGTGTCGACGGGATGGGGCGGCGGAGCCCGAGGGCGGCGCAAACATCATATGTTTCCTCGCCCTTTATAGGGCACTCCGGAGCGCCTGTCCAGGGGCCGGTCGCCGGAAGACCATGGACATCACGATCGCTAAGCCTACGGTCAAAGGCATCCAGGGGATCAGGAAAGGCAGCGGTCCACAGTGGACGCCCAACCGGCACGCCGATTACTCCCGCGCGATCCGGCCGGTCATCTGATGACTGTGCGTCAGGTCCGCAGGCTCCACCGCTGGTTGGGCTGCCCGTTGCACGACCACAGGACGATCTTCGTGCCGTTGGCGGTGGAGGCGCCGGTGGCGTCCAGGCACAGCCCCGACTGCTGGCCCCTGATGGTGCCGTCGGCGTTGACGTTCCACTGCTGGTTGGGCTGGCCGTTGCAGTCCCAGATGATGGCCTGGGTGCCGTTCGTGGTTCCGGCGCCGCTGGCGTCGAGGCACCTGGTGCCGCCGTGGACAGTCAGCTGCCGGCCCGCCGTGTACGTCCACCGCTGCCCGGTGGCGGTCCCACAGTCCCACAGCTGGACCTGGGTGCCGTTGGTGGTGGTCGAGTTCGGCACGTCGACGCACCGCGCGGACTGACTGCCCACGATCTGCTGCGCGGTGGGCGCCGGCGCGTCCGACGGCGACGTCACCGTGATCGTGAACGCGTCGTCGACGGTCGAGTGCGGCACGTTCACCGTCACGGCGTTGTTCGCCAGAGCGACCACCGAGTCCTGCACCGTGACCGGGCCGGTCACCGCGCCACCGCCATTGTGCGGGATCCGGTGGACCACGACCCGCACCTGGTTGTCGCGCACGACCCCGGTCGTGGCGTCGAGGCGCCGCAGGCCGACCGCGATGTTGCCGGTCGTGGTACCCCCACCTACGAGCACCTTCGCCACCCCGCTGTCGCGCGTCGCGAAGGCGTCGTAGTGGGAGCTGGGCGTGACCGCGACGATCTGGCCGGTCTGCCCGCCGTAGAAGTTGTAGGCCCACCACTCCCCCTTCGGCCGGTACTGGCCGGAGCTGTCGTGGACGAGCAGGTTGCCCAGATCGTTGTGGAGGTTCGACCCGCCGGCCCAGTTGGCGCGCAGACCGTCGGCGCCGGCGCGCTCCAGCCGGGCGATGTACCAGGCGCCGTCGGCCGGGTTCTGCTCGTTGGAGGCGCCGTACTCGTTGATCTGATACGGCCGCGGATGCGCGATGCCCCGCGCGTCCAGCGTCGCGTTGGCCAGGGCGACGTTCGCGACGGGATCGCCCGGAAGGCTGTGCCAGCTGACGATATCCGGCACGACGTTGTTGGCCTTGACGAAGTCGAGGTACTGGACCCACCAGCCACCTGTCGAGGGAACACACGCACAGCTCGGCCCGACGATCAGCTGGTCCGGGAACTCGGCCCGCAGGCGCTGGTAGGTGCGCCGCCACAACTCGAAGTACTGCGCCTGCGGGCGGTTCCAGAACAGCGTGATGTTCGGCTCGTTCCAGATGTCCCACTGCACAGGCGCTCCTGTCGCCCGCACGTCGGCGACGAGGCGGGTCAGGAAGGCGTCGTAGTCGCTCCAGTTGCCGTTGTCGCCGGGAAACCGCGAGATGGGGTATCCGTCGGCGCCCCACAGGTCGTGCACCAGCAGCACGAACTGCCCGCCCAGGGACCGGGTGCGCTGGAGCTGGGCCCGGGTCGCGTTCCACCGGCGGTCATAGCGGCCCGACACCCATCCGCCCGGGCTGTCGAGTTGGGCGCCGCCGGCCCGCATGTACCGGAACCGCACATCGGTGAAGTAGCGGTCGGGCGGACTCGCCCCGTTCTCCGTCATGCCGTAGATCCAGCCGGACGC
The DNA here is from genome assembly GCF_016863655.1 of Virgisporangium ochraceum. Lineage (GTDB taxonomy): Bacteria > Actinomycetota > Actinomycetes > Mycobacteriales > Micromonosporaceae > Virgisporangium > Virgisporangium ochraceum. The sequence continues at coordinate 30,487 of NZ_BOPH01000112.1, read as the reverse complement.
CCGGTAGGTCGGCACGCCGGTCGTCACGGAGAAGTCGACGCTGATCGACTCGTCGGCCGCCGACGCCGGCCGGCTCCCGACGGCGACGAGCATTGCGGACAGGACGACGGCCACGGTGGCCAGAACCGTGCGGCCCCGCAGGGTCGTGGGCATCGTCGACGCTCCTCCGGTCGTAGTAGGGCCACGCGGTCAGGCCGTGGCGAGCCGCCACTGCTGGTTGGTGCCGCCGTGGCAGGCCCACAGCTGGATCCTGGTGCCGTTGGCCGTGCCGGCGGCCGCCGCGTCGACGCACAGGCCGGACTGGACGCCGGTCAGGGCCCCGGTGCTGCCGACGGTCCACTGCTGGTTGGTCTGTCCGCTGCAGTCCCAGATGATCACCGCGGTACCGTTGGCGGTGCCGCGTCCGCTGGCGTCCAGGCACTTGGTGCCGAAGATCCGCAACTCCCGGTTCGCCGTGTAGGTCCAGGCCTGGTTGGTGCCGCTGTGGCAGTCGTACAACCGCACCTGAGCGCCGTTGGCTCCGGTCCCCGGGACGTCGAGGCACCGCCCGGACGCGACCCCCGTGACCGTGCCACCCGACGGGTTCGTCGGTGTGCCACCGTCGAGGCCCAGGAAGGTGATGGCGTAGGCCAGCATCCCGTTCTGCGGCAGCGTGTGCCCGGTGCCAGCGATGCTGATCGCCTCGACCGCGGAGCCGTAGCGGGTCCGGGTCCAGCCCGACCGTGGACTGTCCGATGAGGACGGCGTCTGGCCCAGGCCGGCCAGGTTCGTCCACTGCTTGATCTGTTCGCCGAAGTTGTTGTAGTGCAGCGTGGTGTCGGTAGTGCCGTGCCATACCTGCATGCGCGGGTAGCGGCCGGTGTAGCCCGGATTCATCGCGCGGGCCAAGTCGCCCCACTGCTGCGCCGTCCGGATGACCGAGCCCCCGGAACACTGGCCGTTCCACAGCGAGCCGTCGGTGGTGGCGAAGCAGCCGGCCGGCACACCCGAGTACGCCGAGGCGGCGCTGAAGACGTCCGGGTACTGGGCGGCCAGGACGTTCGTCATCATGGCGCCCGAGGAGAACCCGCTGACCACGATCCGCGCCGGGTCGACGTCGTAGCGGGCCCGGGCCCAGCTGACCATCGACATGATGCCGGTCGAGTCGCCGCCGCCGTCGCGCCGCAGTGCCGGCGGCGTCGACACGTCGAAGCAGTGCCCGCTGCGCGTGGCCTCCGGCAGGACGATCACATAGCCGTACCGGTCCGCGGCGGTGACGAAGTCGCGCCCGTTGCCGTTGAAAATTCCCGCGGCCGAACCCGAGCAGTAGTGGACCAGCAGGAGCAGGGCCGGCCGCGCAGCCAACCGGTCGGGCGCGTAAACGTACATCCCGAGGTTGGTGGGGTTGGCACCGAAACCGGAGACCTGTGTCAGCGTCGCGGCCGACGCCGACTGGGGCGTCACCACGGCCAGGCCGAACGACGTCAGCACGGCCGCGGCCGCCGCGGCCAGGATTCGCTTCACGCAGAGCTCCCGGGAATGGGGGTGGTACGGGCGCGCACGGCGTCCGAGGGACACATGGGGAGGTCTGCGGAACATAATTCGTATGACGTTTTCCTGTCAATAGATGCACGCCGATGAGCTGAATCGGCCGCGTCATGACCGGGTCATCCACCGGCAGCTCCCCCACACCCGGCGGGGTGGGATTCCCGATGAGTCAGAGGACGTCGTTGTTCACCGACTGACCCGCCTCCGGGGGCACGTCGCGCCACACCTCGACGACGCTCGTCCGGTCACACCGGGTCGGCCGGCACCATCGCCCGTCACATCGATCAATCCTCCTGCAGGCCGGGCATCGTGCCACGGACCAGGTACAGGTCCGTACCGCGGATCGCGCTGGTGGTGATCTTCACAATCGCGTCCGTGGGTGCCCATCGATGTCCTTCCCGGGCGCTGCACGACCGGGGCCGTCGGCGGCCGACCGCGGCGGTGCGGAACCGCCGCGGCCGGGTACCGTCTCGTGCTGGGCCGCCGGCCGAGACCCGCTATGCCCCGGCCGGCGCCGGTGACCGGTGTACGCCGGTGCGCCGGGCCTCGATCAGGGCGTCAACCGACCACGGGCCGGCGCCGAGAACCGCGATCGTGAGCAGCGCCCAGGCGTACAGGGCCGCGGTCACGCCGCCGTTGTTGAGGGGCAGCAGGCCTTCCGGCTGGTGAACAACGAAGTACGCGTAGGCCATCGATCCCGACGACAGCAGCGCTGCGGGCCGGGTCAGGAGGCCGGTCAGGACCAGCGCGCCGCCGACGAGCTGGATGAGGGCCGCCCACCAGTTGGGCCAGGTGCCGAACTCGATGGCGTGCCCGCTTCCGCGGTGCCCGCCGAAGACACCCAGGACACCGGCTGCGCCATGACACAGGAATAGGAGCCCGACCACGATCCGGAACAGTGACCACACCGGGCCGGAGAACCGTTCGAACGACATTGCGCCTCCTCGGTTGGGTACGTACGGTTCCGATGAGGCTAGGGACGCAATCTCAGAGAACTGTCAGACCGGTCACGACAACGTGCCGAGGCGGTATCCGATGCCGTACACCGTGCGCACCGCGTCACGGCCGAGCTTTCGACGCAGGTAATAGACGTATGTATCCACAGTGGACTCTGTGTGTTCCCGCTGAAAGATGGTGCGGCACAATTCCGATCGCGTGTGTACGGACATCGGCCGGGCCGCCAGGACACGCAGCAGATCGAACTCGCGGGCCGAAAGTGCGACCCGCCGGCCGTCGGACAGGGCGACGTCGCGCAGGTTCAGATCGAGGTGCGCCGCGCCGATGGGCAATGTCTCACCGGTCTCGGAGGTATGCCGGCACAGCGCCCGCAACCGGGCCAGCAACTCGTTCAGGTCGAACGGCTTCACCATGTAGTCGTCGGCGCCGGCGTCGAGACCCTGGATCCTTTCGTGCACGGATCCGAGCGCGGTGAGCATCATCGCCCGCGCCCGCACCTCCCGCCCGCGCAGCCGCCGTAACAGGTCCAGGCCGTCGATAGCCGGGATCCTTCGGTCGATGACCACGACGTCGTAGCGCCGCGTGAGGCCGAGATGCAGCCCGCGCTGACCGTCGCTGGCCACCTCGACTGTGTAGCCTTCGTCGCTCAAGGCGGCCGCGAGCAAGTCGGACAGTTCGTGGTCGTCCTCTACAAGGAGCAGTCGCACGTCGCCAGAATCACACGGCGGTCGCCGTCAGATATCGATTGTGACGAATCTTAACCTTGTTCAGGGAGCTGATCCCACATGGTGGTTCCGGGCCGGGCCGGGCCAGGCGACAATGGCGCGTTTGACGCGCGACGACCGACTGGCCGGCGCGGGTAACCGTCCAAACACCGGACAACGCGGTTGCCGTTCAGGTTCCACAGTGTTAGCAGCGGCCCACCCGGGCCGCCGGGATGCGTAGATCCGCCGGGCGTTCATGGTCGCCCTCGGTCCGGCGGGGAGTCAGTGGCGAAACCGAGCCCGATCCACTGACTTCGGAGAAGGCCCGTGCTCGCACCCGTCGTGGTTCCCCCCTGCCCGCGTACGCCCGCCGCGCCGATCGGCTCCACCGCGTCCGCGCTCCCCCGGGTGAGCGTGGTCATTCCCACGCTCAACGAGGCTCGCAACCTGCCCCACGTGTTCGCACTGCTGCCGGCGGACATCTACGAGGTGGTCGTGGTCGACGGCAACTCGACCGACGACACGATCGCGGTGGCGCGGCGGTTGCGGCCCGACGTGCGGATCGTGCGGCAGACGCGCCGGGGTAAGGGCAACGCGCTCGCGTGCGGCTTCGCCGCCTGCCGCGGCGACATCATCGTCATGCTCGACGCCGACGGGTCGACCGACCCCCGCGAGATCCCGGCCTTCGTCGCCGCGCTGCGGGCCGGCGCCGACTACGCCAAGGGTTCCCGGTTCGTCGCCGGCGGCGGTAGCACAGACATCACGGGTATCCGGCGCACCGGCAACCATGCGCTCAACCTGATCGCGAACGTGCTCAACGGGACGCGGTTCACCGACCTCTGCTACGGCTACAACGCGTTCTGGCGGCACTGCCTGCCGACGCTGAACCTGGACGCGGGGCACGAGGACGCCGCCGGGGCGATGTGCTGGGGTGACGGGTTCGAGATCGAGACGATCATCAACGTCCGCGTCGCCCGGGCCGGGCTCACGGTCGCCGAGGTGCCGAGCTTCGAACATGACCGGATCCACGGCGAAAGCAACCTGAACGCCGTCCGGGACGGCCTGCGGGTGCTGCGGACGCTCGCCCGCGAGCGGCTGCGCCGGCCGTCCGCGCACCGCCCGACGCACCAGCACGCCCACGCCGTGGCCGCGGCGTCCCTCTGATGCCACGACCGACCCTCAGCGAACCGAGAGGAACCTCTTCAGTGCAGAAACGGTCCACCTTCTGGCGGGCGCTGGTCGCGGCCGCAGCCGGAGCCCTCGCGGCCGGCGCGGTCGCGACGCCGGCTCTCGCCGCCTCCACCGTGACCCCGGCGAGTGGCGGCACCACCATGACCGCCACCAACGCCGGTCCGACGGCCACCTACACGAACCTCGGCGCGATCGTCGTCGACGAGGCCGCCGCGCAGGAGATCTCCCTCGGGCGGTTCGCCGTCATGGCGCCGGCCGGCTTCGAGTTCCGTACCGGCGCGACCGTGAGCGTCGCCCTCTCCGGCCCGGGCACCGCGGCGCGGCCGCAGATCTCGGCCTCGTCGTCGTGCACCAACGCGACGCGGGCAACGCTCAACGTCACCCCGACGGCCACCGCGCTGACGTTCTTCGTCTGCGACCGGTCGTCCACCGCCAGTGTCGTCACCATCGGGGCCAACTCCGGCACGACGGGCCGGCTCGGCGTGCGTCCGACCGCCAGCACACCGGTCGCCAGCGGCACCATGTACCTCGACGGCTCCACCGGCGCGGTCACCGTCTCCGGTGTCACGCGCGGCGTCGGCGGCACCAACTTCGGAACGCTGACCGAGGCGCCGGCGGCCGCGTCGCAGCTGTCGGTGGGCGTGCCCGCGACCGTCACCGCGGGTGCCGGCCAGTCGGTCACGGTCACGGCCCGCGACCAGTACGGGAACGTGGCCACCGGCTACCGCGGCACGGTGACGTTCTCGTCGTCGGACCCGGCGGTCGTGAAGCCGGCGGACTACACGTTCACCGCCGTCGACAACGGCACGCACACCTTCACCGGCGTGGTGTTCAAGACCGCCGGCGCCCGGAACCTGATCGCCTCCGACAGGGCCACGTCGTCGATCGCCGGCAGCGGCTCGACGACCGTCGTCGCCGGTGCCGCGACGGCCATGGCCCTGACCGGTATCACGAGCCCGGCCGCCGCCGGGTCGGCCGGCACCGCGACGGTGACCCTGCGCGACGCGTACGGCAACGTCGCCACCGGCTACCGCGGCGCCGTCACGTTCACCTCGACGGACCCCGCGGCGGCCCTGCCGCCGGTGTACACCTTTACCGCGGCCGACGGCGGCACGCACACCTTCACCGGTGGCGTCACCCTGCGGACCGCGGGGAACCACACCGTGAGCGTCTCCGACGGGTCGCTGGCGAGCAGCCAGGGCCCGATCTCCGTGCAGCCGGGCGCACTCGCGAGCCTCGCGGTCTCGCCGGGAACGTCCACGATGGACGCCGGCGCGAGCCGCTCGTTCACCGCGCAGGGCCGCGACGCGAGCGGGAACAACCTCGGTGACCGCACCGCGGCAAGCACGTTCACCATCGCGCCCGACGGGTCGTGCGCCGGCAGCACCTGTACGGCGACCGTCGCCGGTCCGCACACCGTCACCGCGACCTCCGGCACGGCAACGGGTACCGCGACCCTCCAGGTGAACCCGGCCGCCCCGGTGGTGACCGTGGCGCTGTCCGACCCGACGATCGTCGCCGACGGCACCGCCACGTCGACCGTCAATGTGACCGTGGCCGACCGGTTCGGCAACGCCCGCACCGGCGACACCGTCGCCCTCACCAGTGACGGTGGCGCGACGTTCGGCGCGGTCACCAACCACGGCGACGGGACGTACTCGGCGGTGCTCACGGCGTCCACGATGGCCGGGACCCAGACGATCGCCGCAACCACCGGTGGCGCCACCGGAAGCGCCGTGCTGACCCAGACCGCCGGGCCGGCGGCGACCGTGACGCTGGTGCTGTCGGCGCCGAGCGTGACCGCGGACGGCACCTCGACCGTGAACGCCACGGTGACCGTCACCGACAGGCACGGCAACCCGAAGACCGGTGAGCCGGTCGCCCTGTCGACCGACGGAGACGTCGACATTTCGCCGGTGACCGACCAGGGCTTCGGCATCTACGTCGCGACCGTCACCGCGTCGACCACCGCCGGCGCCGAGGTGATCACCGCGACCGACGGCGCGCTGACCGCTACCTCGACGCTCACCGAGCTGGCGCCGCTCGCCGCCACGTCGACCGCTCCGGCCACCCTGGGCCAGGGCGCCAACGGTGGGGCGTTCGGCCAGAGCGTCACTGTGACGGGCAAGGGTTTCACGCCCGGCGCACAGGTGGACCTCGGGCCCGGCGTCACCGTGAAGTTCACGACGTTCGTGTCGGCCACCACGCTGACCGCGCACGTCGTCGTCGCCGGCAACGCCGCGGTCGGTTCGCGTCCGCTGACGGTGACCCTGCTCGACGGTCGCACGGTGACCTGTGCCGCCTGCTTCACGGTGGCGCCGGGTCCGCAGGTGTCCGCCGTTACGCCGAACGCGATCGGCCCGGGCGCGGTGCGCACGGTGACGGTCGAGGGTTCCGGCTTCACGTCGGGCATGAAGGTGACCGTTCCGGCGAGCGGCGTCGCGGTCACCTCGGTGACCGTCGTCGACGCCGGCAACCTCACCCTCACGCTGTCGACGGCGGGTGCCGCGGCGCCGGGTCCGCGCGACCTGATCCTGACCAACCCCGGTGACGCCGGCAGCGTCCAATGTGGAGGGTGCTTCGTGGTGACGGCCGCGCCCGTGATCGAGTCGGTCACGCCCGGCGTGCTCGGCGGCGGAGCGCTCACCACCGTCACGGTGAGCGGGTCGAACTTCAGCGAGGGCGCCCGGCTGTCGTTCGCGGGCACCGGTGTCGCGGTCATGAGCCAGAGCCGGGTGGACGCGAACACGATCACCGCGACGCTGTCCGTCGCCGGTGCGGCCGTCGCCGGTGACCGGGTGGTCAGCGTGGTCAACGCCGACGGTGGCAAGGGCTCGAACTCGACCGTGTTCGCGGTGAGCGGCGCGCCGACGGTCACCGGCATCACGCCGAACGTGGTGGCCCGGGGCGGCACCGCGCGGGTCACCATCACCGGCACGAACTTCGTACCCGGTGCGGCCGTCAGCCTGAGCACCGGCGTGACCGTCACGGATGTCACGGTGGTCGACTCCACCACCATCACCGCGACGGTGGGTGCCGCCGCGACGACGGGTACGGGCAACCGGACGGTGCTGGTGACGAACCCGGACAGCGGCAAGGCGAGCTGCGTGGGCTGCTTCCGGGTGTCGTAGCCGCGGGTTCCGGACAAACGACGCTCGATCCGGTGTGGTTCCCAGCCAGGAAACCGCACCGGATCGAGCGTCGTTTATGGCAACACGGAGCGCCGCCCGTGGCCGGTAGCGTGGTCGCTGCACGGGGTTGGAACGCAGCGCGGGGGTGTTGTCGTGGCCGGTGTGGCCGGAGTGTCCGTCGTGGTGTGCACGCACACCGACCGCCGGCTGCCTCTCCTCGTCGACTGCGTGCGGAGCGTGCGTGCCAACGCTCCGCACGAGGTGATCGTGGTGGTCGACACGAACGAGCCGCTGCGCGAACGGCTCGACGGGCTCCTGCCCACCGGCGTCCCCGTTCTCGCCAGCGACGGCCGGGGGGTGTCGGCCGCCCGCAACACCGGGACGGCGGCCGCCACCGGCGACGTGCTCGCGTTCATCGACGACGACGCGGTCGCCGAACCCGACTGGTTGGAGCACCTCACCGCGCCGTTCGCCGACGCGGACGTCGTCGCCACCGGCGGACGCATCGTCCCGATGTGGGAGCACCCCGGCGCGAAGCGGCTGCCGGCCGAGTTGTACTGGGTGGTCGGCTGCACCTACGCCGGCCATCCGACCGTCGCCCAACCGATCACGCGGCCGATCGCGTGCAACATGGCCGTCCGCCGCGACGCGCTCGTCGACGCCGGCGGGTTCCCGGTCGAGTTCGGTCCGAGCGGGCCGAAGCCCAAGAACCACTCGAACGAGGAGATCGCGCTCGCGGTGACGCTGCGGCGCCGCCACGGACGCGACAGCATCCGGTACACCCCCGGCGCGGTCGTGAACCACTTCGTGCCGGCCGACCGCACCACCTGGCGGTACCTGTGGCACCGGTGCGTCGCCGAGGGCGTCTCCAAAGCCGATGTCCGCCTGCGCTACGGGCCCGCCGCGCTGGGCTTCGACCAGAGCTACGCGCGGCGTACGCTGCTGCCCGCGATCGCCCGGTACGCCGCCCGTGGTGTGCTGCGCCGCGACCACCTCGCCGCCGCGAGAGCGGTCGCCGCCGCCGGTGGCCTGCTCGTGACCGCCGCGGGGTTCGGCGGCCGGTTGCTCACCGCCGGCGGTCGCCGGCTCGTCGCGGACCGGCGCCGGGCCGCCCGGCCCGACGTCCATCGTGGACGGACGGGGCAGCGGGTATGAGGCTCCTGCTCGTCACGCGGGGATTTCCGCCACGGGTCGGTGGGGTGGAGACGCTGTGCCGGCAACTCGCCGAGGGCTTCACGGCCCGCGGCCACGACGTTCTCGTGGTGACCTACGGCGGCGAGGCAGAGCGGCCGTCGCCCGCCGGGCCGGGGTTCCGGGTGCTGACGCTGCCGAGCCGGGGCACGACGTTCGAGTGGTCCCGCCGGATCGTCCCCGTGCTGCGCGGCCTGCGGCCCGACGTGTGCCACGTCCACAACCTGCACTCGACCGTCGCACCGGCCGTGTGGCTGGCGCGACGCCGCCCGTACGTGCTCACCGCCCACTACCACGGGCGCGGGCACACCCTCGCGGCCCGGCTCGTCCACCCCGCGTACCGGCGCGTCGCGGCGCGCGTGGTGCGCGACGCCGCAGCGGTGACGGCGGTGTCGCAGGCCGAGGCGCGGCTGGTCCACCGGCACTTCGGCGTGCTGCCCGAGGTGATCCCGAACGGCGTCGACACGCCGGCGCAACCTGCCCGGTCCACTGTGGACGCTCCGCCGACGATCGTCGTGGTGTCCCGCCTGGTGCCCTACAAGCGGGTGGACGCGGTGGTACGCGCGCTCGCCGACCTACCCGGCTTCCGGCTGCACGTGGTGGGCGACGGCCCGCAGCGGGCCGATCTGCGCACCCTCGCCGACCGTCTCGGCGTCGCCGGCCGGATGCGGCTGACCACCGAACGGCTCACCGACGACGCGGTACGCGCGATCCTCCGGGACGCCGCGGTGCACGTCAACCTGTCTGCCGCGGAGGCGTTCTCGTACACGGTTCTCGAGGCGCTGGCCGCCGGCACACCGGTCGTGACGAGCGGCGACACGGCCCTCGCCGAGTGGGGCACCCGGTTCCCGGCGGTCGTCCGCACCGCCGATCCGGCCCGTCCGGCCGACGTCGCCGGTGCCGTGCGGTCGCTCGCCGGTCGCCGGGCCGAGGTCGACCTCGGCGAGTACGCGTTGCCGGTGGTGCTCGACCGCTACGAGACCGTCTACGAGCGGGTCGCCCGGATCCCGCACCGGGCGGCGCGATGAGGGTTCTCCTCGTCGCCGACTTCTACCCGCCCGCGCCCGGCGGGCTGGAGGGCCACGTCCGGCGGCTCGCCCACGAGCTGCGCCGGACCGGGCACGACGTCGCGGTGGTGGCCGGCGGCGGACCGGGCCGACCGTCCATCGTGGACGATCACGGCGTCGCGGTGTACCGGGCGCCGAGCGGCGTCGGCCTTCCCGGCGCGTATCAGAAGGCCGGGCGGGCGTTCCATCCGCCCTGGCCGCAGGCGGCGTTCCGGCGGGCGCTGGCCGCCGCGTTCTCGCGGTTCGACCCCCAGGTCGTCCACGCGCACGGGTGGTGCGCGTTCTCCGCCGCCGCCGAGGCGCGCCGCCACGGTACGCCCGTCGTGGTGACACTGCACGACCACGGCCTGCGGTGCCCGAAGAAGACCCTGCTGCGCGGCGACCGGGAGTGCGCACACGGGCGGGGCCCGCGCTGCGCCACCTGCCCGGGTGACGAGCAGGGAACGCTCAAGCGGTGCGTCCTCGCCGCCGCGCTGGGTGCCACGACGCCGGCGTTGGTCGCCCGCGCCGACCGGTTCCTCGCGGTCTCCGACCACGTCGCCCGGCGGGCCCGCGAGGTGTGCCGCGGGCGGGTGGACGTGGTCCCGAACTTCCTCGACCCACCGGCCGGAAGCCCCGGCGGACCCGTCGGCACCGACGTGCTGTACGTCGGCCCGGCCGACCGGCACAAAGGGCTGAGCGTCCTGCTGGAGGCCTGGAGGATCGTTGCGTCCGGGCACCTGGTCGTGGTCGGCGCCGACCGGCCGGCCGGGGTCGTCCCGCCGCGGGTCACCTTCGCCGGCCGGCTCGGCGGTGACCCGTTGTGGGCCAGGTACCGCTCCGCCGCGCTCGTCGTGGTTCCGTCGATCTGGCCGGAGCCGTGCCCGACCGTCGTCCTGGAGGCGTTCGCGTTCGGCCGCCCGGTGATCGGGTCGAACGTCGGCGGGATCCCGGACCTGGTCGACGGGTCGAGCGGTGTGCTGGTTCCGCCGGGCGACCCGCACGCGCTGGCGGCCGCGATCGCCGACCTGGCATCCGACCGGCCGGGGCTGGCGGCGATGGGCCGGGCCGCCCACGAGCGCGCGGCCCGGTTCACCACGGAGGCGGTGGTCGCCCGCATCGTGCGCGTGTACGACGAGGTCGTCGACACCACCACTAGCGGGGCCGATCGGACGGTGCGGGCGTGACGGCCGGCCGGGGGCGCACCGCGCTGCTGCTGCTCGTCTCCAGCGGTTTCCCGTTGTCGGGTCTCGGGTTCGTCGCCACCTACCGGGCCGCCTTCGGCGGCACGGACGTCGACGGCACCACGCCGGGCGTCCACGAGATGTTCTGGTTGTCGGTGGGGCTCGCGCTCGCGACCACCGCGGCCACGTTCGTCCTCGCCACGAACCGGCGCCGCGCCGGCGCCGTGCTGGTGGTGGTGTTCGCGACCCTCATGTCGCTGCCGAAGCTGCTGCGTTCGCCGTCCTTCTTCAACTTCTTCGACGAGCAGGCCCACGTGCGTGCGGTGCGGGCGCTGCTCGACGGCGACCGGCTGTTCGGCGAGAACCCGCTCAACCGCGTGGTCGCCGACTATCCGGGGCTGCACGCCGTGTCGGCGACGCTCGCCTCGGTGACCGGCGGACCGGTGTTCGTCACCGGGAACCTCGTGATCCTGGTGGCCCGCGTCGCGGGTTGCCTGGCGGTGTTCCTGCTGGCCGAACGGCTCGTGCGGGCCCCGGGTGCGGCGCTCGCCGCGGTCGTGGTGTTCGCGTCGAACCCCGCGTTCGCGTTCTTCGACGCCCAGTTCGCCTACGAGTCGCTGGCGTCACCGCTCGTCGCCGTCACCGTTCTGCTCGCCGTCCGGCTGGGCGACGAGGAGGGCCGGGCCCGGTGGGTCACCGCCGGAGCCGCCGCCGCCACCACCACGCTGGTGGTCCTCACCCACCACGGTTCCTCCTACGTGCTGGCCGGGTTGCTGGTGGTGCTCGTGCTGGGCCGGCTGGTCACCCGCCGGCCGCCCGGTGCGCCGCTGCTCGTCCTCGCCGGGTTCGGCGTCGCCGCGGTGCTCGGTTGGCTGTTCGCGGCGGCCGGGTACACCCTCACCTACATCGGCCCGTACGTGGTGTCGAACCTCACCTCGGTGCCCGACTTCCTGGGTGGACGGACGGGCCCCCGCGCGCTGTTCGGCGGCTTCCTGCCGGTGCCGGCCTACGAGCGGGTGGCGGGCTTCATGGCCGTCCTGATCCTGTTCGGGCTGTTCTGCTGGGGAACCGTCACGCTCCGGGCGCACCGGCGGCGGCCGGACCTGTGGCTGCTGGTCGCGCTCGGCACGGTCTACTTCCTGTCGTTGCCGCTGGTCGCGCTGCGCGGTGACCAGGTCGTCAAACGGTTGTGGGAGTTCGCGTTCATCGGCCTGGCGCCGATCTGTGCCGCCGCGCTGGTTCTGGTGGTCCGCCTGCGTCCGCGCCGTGGGCTGCCGATCACCGCGGCGCTGGTGTTCGTCGTGTTCGTCGGCGGCGGTGTGGCGCGATCGGGTGAGCACATCCGGTTCCCCGGCCCGTACATCCCGTCGGCCGACCCGCGCTCGATGACGCCCGACGTGGTCGCCGCCGCCCGGTGGATGCTGCGCGCCTACGGCCCGGACCACCGCATCACCGGCGACCGCACGCTCGGCGTCACCTTCGGCGCCATCGGGATGCAGACACCGGTGACCTACGAGGAGGACGGCTACCCGGTCTGGCTGATCTTCATCCCCGACCAGGTGACGCGACAGGTGCTCACCGAGGTCCAACGGGCCGGCATCGAGTGGATCGCCGTGGACCTGCGCACCGCGAACCGGTTCCCGCTGACCGGGTTCTACTTCAACGACGCCGAGCCGGGTGCCTACGTCGACACCAACCTCACCCGGGCCGCGCTGTCGAAGTTCGACCAGGGCCCGTTCGAACGCCGCTACGACAACGGAAACATCGTGCTCTACCGGGTCGTGCGGTGAATCCGGCTGTCAAGGAGCGGGTCGACGCATTCATCGTCGATCTGTACCGGGCACCCGTCGCCCGACACGTCCTCGGCGTGGTCGTGAGCGGTTCGGCGGCGCGTGGCGAGGAGATCTGGAACGGCGATCGGCTGGTCAGCGACATCGACCTGATGGTCCTCACGAGACGGACCGATCCGCGGCTGATCGCCGCGGTCGGCGCCGTCGTGGACCGGCACCGCCACACCGGCGTCGACGGGGGCGCGGTACCGGTCGGCCCGCTACGGCGCCACCTGACGTTCTCGTTCTACGAGGCACGCGCCACCGGCGTGGTGATGGCCGGGTCGGTCGACCTGGACCGGTTGGTGCCACCGATCGCAGCGGCCGACCTTCCACCGTGGGAAGGGGTCCGGGTGCTGGGCAACCGGCTGCTGGAGCACGTGAAGCACTCGGTGGGAGCCATCACCGCCGAGCGGGTGGTCGCGAAGTCGTACGAGGCGCTCGCCGAGGCCCACCTGGCGGTGGAGAAGCGGTACCGACCGAGCTACAGCGAACGCCTTGCGGAGATCGAACGTGACCCGCCGGCCGCCGCCGGGCCCGAGGTGACGGAGGCGATGTGCGCGGTGCTGCGGCAGCGGCTGGGCCACGCGGGTCCGCCGCCGGTCGACGTCGCCGTCGCCCGGGGGCACCTGGTCGACGGACTGGGCCAGTTGATCGCGCACTGCACCGGCGTCCGGGACGGACCAGCCGCCGGGCTGGCGCGCCTGGCCCGGCGGGAGACGCACTGGAAGCACCGCCTCTACTGGGCCGCCCGCCTGGCCACGCAGCGGCGGTTCCGGGAGATCGACCTGCGGGTGGACCCCGTGCTGCGGGTGTGGCGACTGGCCCTCGACGGGCCGGCGTCCACAGTGGACGCCGATCGGCTCCTCCGGGACTGGCGCGCCTGCCCGCAGATCCTCGTGAGTAGAAAGGTGTGACGGCGTGAAACTCGTGCTGTACTTCGCCGACGCGTTCGCCTGGCGCTACCTCCAGGAGACCGAGTTCATGCCGGGCTACTGGCCGGAACGCCGGCCCCTCACCACGGTTCTCGGCTACAGCTCCACCATCCTGCCGTGCCTGGTCACCGGGCAGCCACCGCAGCGGACCGGCATCTGGACGGAGTACTACCGCCACGACCGGCCGCAGTCGGCGCTCGCGAGGGCCGTCGTCGGCACGCCGCTGCTGACCCCGGTGAACCTGGCGCGGCTGGTGCTGTTCCGGTTCGCCCGCAAGGCGGGCCTGCCGGCCGCCCACAAGCTGCGCATCCCGTTGCAGTTCGCGCACCACTTCGCCCGCCACGACATGGACTACCGCCGGTTCCCGCCGGCGGACCTGCCGGTGCCCAACCTCGGCGACGCAGCACTCGACCACGGGCTGCGGTTCTTCTTCCGTTACCTGGACCACGGCTACGACCTCGGCCGGCAGGTGCGCGACCTCGACCGGGTCCTCGACACCTACGACGTCGCCTTCTACTACGATCCGAGCGTCGACGGTCACGGTCACCGGTACGGAGCCGACGTGCGTCGCCTCAAGCCGGACCTCGACCGGATCGCCGCGTTCACCACCGAGGTGTGGGACCGCATCGGCGCGCGCACCGACGCGCACATGCTGCTGTTCTCCGACCACGGGATGACCGACGTAGAGCGCGGTTTCGACCTGTTCGCCGAGCTGCGACCGTGGCGGATCGGCCGCGACTACCTGGCGTTCGTCGACAGCACGTTCGCCCGGTTCTGGTACGCCGACGAACGGGTCCGCGCCGGCATCCGCGACGCCCTTCGGCACGCACCCGCCTCGTTCCTGACCCGCGCGGACGAGGAGCGGTACGGGATCGCGTTCGACGACGACCGGTACGGCACCGACATCCTCGTCGCCGACGAGGCCGTGGTGTTCCATCCGAGCTACATCTCGCCGACGTTCTTCCGTACCAGGGACTATCCGGACCGGGCGACGCACGGGTACCGGCCGGAGGCCCCCAGCGCGAGCGGGATCTTCCTCCGGCACGGTGTCGGCGCGGATCCGGGACGGACCGACCCGATGCCGGCCACCGGCGTCTACGGGGTCGCCACCGGCACCATGGACTCGGCCGCCGTCCGCCGGTGACGTCCCGGATCGCCGCCGGCCGCCGGTGGGTCGCCCGGCACTACGCCGACCCGCTCTACCGGCAGTCGTACCTGATGCTGGTGAGCACCGGGGTGTCGGCCGGCACGGGGTTGCTGTTCTGGGTGGTGGCCGCGCGCCGGGCCGACCCGGCCGTGCTCGGCACCGCCGCCGGCCTGTTCGCGGCGAACTCGTTCCTCAGCTACCTCACCGGTTTCGGGCTGCCGTACGCGATGCTCCGCTTCGGCGCGACCCACGTCCGCGCCGTCAACCCGGCGCTGGCGTTCTCGGTGGCGACGTCGTTCGCTGCGGCCCTGGCGTTCACCGCGCTCGCGCCGGTCGTGTCGCCGGAACTCGCCCCGCACCTGCAAAGGTTCTGGCCCGACGTGGTCCTGTTCGCGGTGGCCGGCGCCGGCGCCGGCGCCGGCGTGCTCGTCGACAACGTGCTCACCGCGCTGCGGCGCGCCGGAACCGCGCTCGCGCGCAACGCGGCGGCCGGCGGGCTCAGGCTCGCACCGCTGCTGTGGCTTCCGGCCGACGACCCCGGCGCGCTCTACCTGGCCGCGACGCTTCCGGTGGCGGCGACGGTCGTGGTGACGCTCGCGGCGCTCCCGCGGCTCGTCCCGGGGTACCGGGTCACGGGGTGGGCCGACCGCCGCGATCCGCAGGTGACGCAGGTCGCCGCGTTCGCGGCCCGCGGCTGGCCCGGTGCGTTGCTCAGCGGGGCACCGCAGTTCGCGCTGCCGCTGGTGGCGGTCTCGGTATTGGGACCGCGCGAGAACGCGTTCTTCTACGTAGCGTGGAGCATCGCCCAGATCGCCTATCTGGTGCCCGCTGTGGTCTCGAACATCTCGCTGAGCCAGGGAACGTCGGACTCGGCCGGCACGCTCGTCGCCCGGAGCCGGCGCTTCTCGGCGCTCCTGCTGGCGCCGGTGCTGGTGGTGTGTGTGGTGGTGCCCGGCCTGGTCCTCATGTGGTACGGCGCCGACTATGAGGACGGAGCCGCCACGTCCCTGCGGATCCTGATGGTCGGCGTGATGCCGTGGACCGTGGTGATCCTGTCCCAGTCCCGCCTGCGCACCGAGCACCGCTTCACCCAGTTGACGGTGCTCACCTCGGTGTTCTGCGGGCTGGCGTTGGCGCTGCCGGTGACCGTCGGACTGGTGACCCGGAGCGGTACCGGGATGTCCGCCGGTTGGGCGGTGGCCGTGGGCGTCACCGCCGGCCTGGCAGTGGTTCAGACCGCCCGTGCCAAACGGCTGTGACCAGGGGGCCCGGGCGGTAGTTTGGGTCACGTGGCGCGGTGGGTGCGGCGGGGCCGGCTGGTCGGCCCGGTCGCCCTCGCGTGGGCGTGTGCCGTCGTCGTCGCCGTCGCGCCCGGTCCGGCGCGGTTCGCCGCGGGTCTGCTGCTCGCCCTGGTCCTACCCGGCTGGTTGGCGATCGCGGCGCTGTACGGTCGCCACCGGCCCGACCCGGTACTCGCCGCCACGCTCGTCGGCCCGCTGTCGTTCGTGCTGACAGCCGCCGCCGGGTTGACGGTGGCCGGGTTCGGTTGGGGCTTCCGGCCCGACGTGGTGGGTACGCTGCTCGCCGTCGGGTGTGTGGTGATGTGCGCGATCGCGATGCTGCGCCGGCGCCACGCACGGACCGGCCCCGCCGTCGGTGCCGCCACGCCGCAACCCACCCGCGGCGGCGTGCCGGGTGTGGCGCGGGTGTGGTGGGCGGCCGTTCCGGTGCTGGGCCTGACAGTGCTGCTCCTCACGCAGGTGGTCACCGCGACCCGTCACCGCACCGCGGACTCCTACTACACCGAGTTCGGCCTGGACGCCTCCGGTGCCGTGGTGGTGCACAGCGCGGAGTCGACCCCGACGCGGTTCCGCCTCGAGACATACGTCGACGGCGCGCTGCGCCGCAGCGCCGGTTTCGAGCTGCGTCCCGGTGAGCGGCGCGTGTTCCCCACGGTGGAGGGCGGCACCCGGGTCGAGATTCGCCTGTACCGCGCCGACCATCCCGAGCCGTACCGCCGCCTGATCCGGTGACGTCCCGAGTCGACGGACGCTGTCGGTGGACGGCGACAGGCCGTCATCCCGTCCACCGCTACCGTGCGGCGCCCGGCCGGTGCGCGCCGCGGCCCGCTGCCCCTGCCCCCAACTCCGCAACCCGGTCTCAGGCCGACCTGTTCCTCGCGAGCGGACAATCCCAGGAACCGTCGAGGAGTACGCCGACGGCCAATCCCGCCAACGGCGGGAGACGCCGATGGATGAAACCTCCGACACAACTCGGTCACCTGTGCATGAGCGGACGCCAAGATCGCGAGCCGTGGACACCGCCACAACCGTTTGACGACAGCACCTACAGCTTCCCCAACCGCCGGTCACCATGCGGACCTTCTCGGGTACGTCGACTCGTGCCGCGGCCCGCGTACGCCCGACCCCTGACGGCTTCGCCGAGGACATGGCCGCTCGGCCACTTCCCAGCGCACATCGACATCACGGGAAGCTATTTGCGGTGATCGTTTCTCACCGCCGCGAGCCTCACGGTGCAACCCATGCCGGCGACCGCGGGTACTCGGGCTGAGTTGGGCCATCGGTACTCGATGCGCGCAACCGTCCACCGGCGGCGCCGGACGAGTACCTGTACGTCGCAAACGGCCCCGACTACATCCGACTCGACGAGCACAGCCTGCGCGCCGCCCGCGGTGACCGGCTCGCCTACGCGGTCGGCGAGCCCCTCGGGATCATGCGACTCTGGCAACGCTCCACGACCACGGACGGAAGTTGCCAGGCGACACCGAGCAAATTTTGCGAGTCGAGAACCTGCGCCCGTAGCGCCGGATCGACCGCGATCCCGGACCCGCGTCCGTGAGCAGATGCGGGTAGAGGATCTCCTCCTCCGCGTCGGCGTGGGTGTCGAGATCCAGTGCCAGCGGCGGCCGGATCGCCTCCAACTCCTGCGGCGACTTCGCGTCGTCCAGCCTGGCGAACCCGACGCGGAACCGGTGGCGATCCTCGACCGACGCGGCCGGTCCGCCTCCATGATCACGATCCGCGGAAGAAACCTCGAGTCCAGCCGCACGTTCCTTCCGCGGATCGCGATCGTGAAGCGCACCCGGGCTGCACCCGGGGACGGGGCTTGTCAAGCGGACTCTCAGAAGTCGATCTTGCGGAGCCGGGACTCGAAGGCCGCGGGGTCGGTGGCGAAACCAACATGGCCGCCGGGAAACATCATCGGTTCGGTGCCCAGCAGGTCGGCCAGGATCCGGGACGAACGATCGCACAGCTCGCCGGCCGAGTCCTCTCCCAGTCCGACCAGCACCTGAGTGGAGACGGCCGTCAGCCGCGCGATGTCGGGCCGGAAGCCGACCGTTGCGCGGTACATGTTCCGGTACTGGAACGCCTCGTCGGCGAGCTCCCGCGGGGTGGCGTCCGCGCTGGTCATCATGTCGACGATCTCGTCCGGCAGCTGCAGGTTCGCGATGGCCATGAACGTGCGGAAGGTCGCCACGCGGTCGCCGGTCTCGAAGATGGCCAGCATCTCCTCCGTGGCGGCCATCAGTTCGTCCCGGTCGGGCAGGATCTCCAGGAGCGGAGGCTCGTGCGCGATCACGACGGCCACGCTGTCCGGGTGGTCCTCGGCGAGCGCCAGGACGCTCACGGCGCCACCGCTGGAGCCGAGCGCCAGGGCCGCCGGGCCACGGCCGACGTGGTCGATGAGGCGGGCCAGGTCGGCGGCGCGCTGTCGCGGGGTCGACGGCGCGTCGCGGTCACCGACCGAGCTGCGCCTGATGCCGCGCGGGTCGGTGGTCAGCACGGTGTGGTCCACGGCGAGCAGCTCGGCCAGCCCGGCGAACGGGTCCGCGTCCATCGGCGCGCCGGCCAGCACCACCAGCGGGCCGTCGCCACGCAGTTCGTGGTAGAGACCGGCGTCGTCGACGTGGAGCACCTCGGTTCGGGTCATGGGACGTTCCTCCTGGTAGTCGTCGTTCGTCGGAAGTGGAGACGGCCACCGTCGGGCAGAATCGTCGCTCGTGAGCAAAGTTTCTTCCCCCAGCTCGGACGACGAAGACCTCGACCTCGCCCGGGAGGGAGACGACGAGGCGTTCGCCCGTCTGGTGGAACCGCTGCGCCGCGAGCTGCACGCGCACTGTTACCGGATGCTGGGGTCGTCACACGACGCCGACGACGTGTTGCAGGAGACGCTGCTGCGGGCATGGCGAGGGCTGTCCGGGTTCGAGGGCCGCAGCTCGCTTCGGACGTGGCTCTACACGGTGGCGACCCGGGCCTGCCTGGACGCGGCCGGGTCGCGGTCGCGGCGGGCGTTGCCGGTCGATCTCGGACCGGCCAGCACCCGACCGGTGATCGCAGACGTGCCGGCAACGGAGACGGCCTGGCTGGAGCCGTACGCCGATCTCGGCCTCGGTACCGCGGCCGCTGCGCCGGACGCACGGTACGAACAACGGGAGGCGGTCGAGCTCGCGTTCGTGGCAATGCTGCAGCACCTACCGGGCAACCAGCGGGCGGCGCTGGTGCTGTTCGAGGTCCTCGGCTTCTCCGCCGCGGAGATCGCCACCATGATGGACACGTCGGTGACTTCGGTGAACTCCGCCCTGGCCCGGGCGCGCACTGTGGTCTCGCGGCGGGTGCCACCGGTCAGCCAGCAGCAGACGTTGCGGCAGGTCGGAGACGAACGGTTGCGAAAGACGGTGACGGCGTACGCGCGGGCCCTCGAGTCCGGTGACGCCGACCTGCTGGTCTCCCTGCTGACCGAGGACGTGACCTGGTCGATGCCGCCCCTGCCGCACTGGTACACAGGACTGGCGGTGGTCACCGAGTTCGCCGTGACCGTCCCGTTGCACAACTGCGGCGAATGGCGGCACTCGGGGATGATCAGCGCGAACGGCCAGCCCGCCGTCGCCAGCTACCTGTGGAACGCGACGGCCGAAGAGTTCCGGCCGTGGTCGATCGACGTCTTCACGATGTGCGGACCGCGGATCCGCGCAGTGACCTCGTTCCTCGACCCGTCGTACTTCGCCGGCTTCGGGCTGCCGCCGGCGCTGCCGACCTGACGGTGGGCACCGTCGGCTACCGTCCGAGCAGCCCCGGATCGACCACGAGCCGGTCGATGTCCACCGTCGAGCCGTCCTCGGTCCAGGCGATCGCGCCGACCACCCGATCATCCTGGAACGCACCGAGCCATCGCAGAGGCCCGGCACGCAGCTCGTCGAGGGTCTCATGGAGCGGCGGGATGCGGTCGTCCCCGATCGCCGCGGCCTCCACCGCGTAGGCCGCGTGCTGCAGCGACAGCAGCGCCGACGCGAGCGGCTCGTCGCTGCCGGGCGTCAACTCTGAGATCTCCATCGCGCAGATCCTGCCAGCGCGGCCGCGTCTGGCGTTTCGTGCTACTCGGTGCTGCAGAGTGGTGCAGTGCTCCCGCCGTCAATCAGGTCTCATCCCGCGATGGCCACCCGCCGTACGGCACGGTGATGATCTCGAGGTTGTGACCGTCGTCGTCCGCCCAGTACAGCCCGCGTCCGCCGTCGTTGGTGTTGATCCTTCCCGGCTGCCGATGCAGCGGATCCGCCCAGTACGGCAAGCCGTGGTCCTTGATGCGGGCGAGGATCTCGTCGAACTCCGCGTCCGACACGAGGAACGCGTAGTGCTGGGGATGGATGGTGCGGTCGTCCTGGATGAAGTCGAGCGAGATGTTGTTGGACAGCTCGATGACCAGGAACGGCCCATATGGGACCGGTGCCGCGAGACCCAGCAACTCCGCCAGTCGTTGGGCGGAGCGTTCCCGGTCACGCACATGGACGATGGTGTGATTGAACTGGACAGGCATGACGTCGAGGCTACGCCGAGCTGGCACACCATCCGGGCCTGCTGGAACAGGTAGTCCGCAGTGACTCGGGGTCCGCCCTCGACGGACATGGCACCCGACGCTCGTTCAACTCCCGCGCGGTACCGGCCACGCTCTGCCCGGCCAACCGCTGCTCGAAGATCCACCGGACGTGCGGTGCGGTCACGGGGTCAGGGTCCAACCGGTGCAGCCGCCTCCCCCGTCCGGCATGGACCCGGTTCGGATGCGGACCTGCGTCGACCAGCCGGTAGCCGTACGGCGGACGGCCACCCAGATGCCGGCCCTGCACCTCAGCCTGAACCCGCATCGCCGCCATCGTCCGAAACCGCGCCCGCGACACCTCCCGCTGCGACCGAACCCCGAGCAGATCAAGCACCGCGAGCTGACGCGGGCTGTCGAAGTCGACCGGCCCGTACGTTTCCGGCAGCCACAACTGGACGCCGTGCCGACGCAGCGTGGGCGCCAGCTGGGCACGCTGTTGACCGGCGAACGCCCGCTCGTACTCCCGGCTACGACGACGTCGGGGCCGCTCACGCCTCCGTCCTGGCCAACGTCGACGTCGACGGGACCCGCCTGGCCACGCTGCGCGAGCGCGGCGGGCGCACCAAGCAGGCCACCGCCGAACTCGCCGGTCTTCTCGTCGACCGCGGCTACCTCACCCTGGGCCCCGACCCGACCGACCGACGCGCGAAGCTCTACGTCCCGACCGCCGACGGACGCCGCCTGCTCGGTGCCTGCCGGATCGTCGTTGATGCCTACGAGAAGTGGCTCGACGGCGTCCTGGGCCGCGACGGCGTCGCCGCCCTCCGGCGCTCCTTGGACGAGATCGCCCGGCGCGGCCCGGAACAACCCACGATCGGCGCGGCCTGGCGCCGGGGCGGTCGGCCCCGAACCGGATCCCGGGCGCGGCTGTCCGGGACCCGGTGAAATGGTTCAGGCGTCCGGGATCTCGGCGGCGGTCCGAGCTCGTCCAAGCGACGGCCCGGCTGGGGTTGGTGGCGACGTCACGAGCGGCCGCGCTAAGGCACCGTCGGGGCGACCAAGGCATCGAAGCCGCATCGTCATCGGAGCGCAAATCGCGCCACACATATGCGGGCCGGTGTTGGCGCGCGCCGGCCCCACGGGTAGAGATGAGCGATCCCCGGCGAAGTTGGAGGCCGCTGCGACGCAGCCTCGCGGCCTGCTGTGCTGTCGCGGTTCAGGCGGCCGTGATACGCCCGGCCTCGATGTCGATGCGACGGTTCGTGCGTACCGCCTTGAGCATCCGGCGGTCGTGGGTGACCAGCAGCAGGGTGCCCGGGTAGGTATCGAGGGCCGATTCGAGCTGCTCGATGGCGGGTAGGTCGAGGTGATTGGTCGGCTCGTCGAGGACCAGCAGGTTGACGCCGCGGGCCTGGAGCAGTGCGAGTGCGGCGCGTGTTCGTTCGCCCGGTGACAGCGTCGCCGCCGGCCGTAGGACATGCTCGCCGCGGAGCCCGAACTTCGCGAGTAGCGTGCGGGCCCGTTCGGGCGCCCAGTCACCGGCTGCGGCCCGGAAAGCGTCGAGCAGCGACTCGTCACCCAGCAACACGGCGCGGGCCTGGTCGACCTCACCGACGACGACGCCGGGCCCGAGGATTCCCGTACCGGACGTGACCGGTATCCGGCCCAGTATCGCGGCGAGCAGGGTGGTCTTTCCGGCGCCATTCGGACCGGTGATCGCGATCCGGTCGGCCCAGTCGACCTGCAAATCCACCGGTCCGAGAGTGAACCCGCCGCGCTTGACCACGACTGCGCGCAGGGCCGCGACGATCGCTCCGGCCCGGGGCGCGGCGGCGATCTCCATCCGTAACTGCCACTCCTTGCGTGGCTCCTCGACGACATCGAGCCGTTCGATGAGACGCTCGGTCTGCCGGGCCTTGGCCGCCTGCTTCTCGGTTGACTCTGCCCGCACCTTACGACCGATCTTGTCGTTGTCGGTGGCCTTGCGGCGCGCGTTGCGGACCCCCTTCTCCATCCAGTTGCGCTGGGTGCGGGCCCTCGCCTCGAGGTTCGACCTGGTTTCGGCGTACTGCTCGTACTCCGCGCGGGCGTGCCGGCGTCCGATCTCCCGTTCCTCCAGATAGGACTCGTAGCCGCCGCCGTAGTACCGGATCTGCTGCTGCGGGCGGTCCAGTTCCAGCACACCGGTGACGGTGCGGGTCAGGAACTCACGGTCGTGGCTCACCAGGACCGTGCCGGCCCGCAGGTCCGTGACGAACGACTCCAACCGGGCGAGGCCGTCGAGGTCGAGGTCGTTGGTCGGCTCGTCGAGCAGGAAGATGTCGTACCGCGACAGCAGCAGCGCTGCCAGACCCGCCCGGGCCGCCTGCCCCCCGGACAGCCCGGTCATCGGGTGGTCCAGCGCCACACCGAGTCCGAGGTCCGCGCCGACGGCACCCGCGCGCTCCTCAAGGTCCGCGCCGCCCAGATCGAGCCAGCGCTCCAGGGCGGTCGAGTACGCGTCGTCCGTGTCAGGCTCGCCTACGGCGAGTGCCGTGGCCGCCGCGTCCAGCGCGATCCGGGCGGCGGCCACCCCGGTTCGCCGGGCCAGGTAACCCGCGACGGTCTCGCCCGGGCGCCGCTCAGGCTCCTGCGGCAGGTAGCCGACCGTGGCTGTCGGCGGGCTGAGGGCGATCGTGCCACCCTCCGGATCATGCAGACCGGCGAGAATCCGCAACAGTGTGGACTTGCCCGCACCGTTGGCCCCGACCAACCCGATGACATCGCCCGGCGCGACCACGAGATCCAACCCGGCGAAAAGTTCCTCGTCGCCGTACCCTGCGGCCAGGCCCTTGACGATCATCGTGCCGGTCACGGTGACGATGGTATCCATCTCGGGTACCGCCCGGCCCGACCGGCTGGCGCGTCGGGATCACAGCACCGACCACGTACGACGCGGCGGCGTCGCGGTACAGCATCCACAGCGCGGCCGCGAAGCCCGCTCGTCGGGATGCACGGCACGCACCGCCGACACCGCCCGGACCAGCGCGGTGGTGAGATCACGCTGCAGGCCGCCCGGTCGGGGTTGGGCCCGTCGCTGCTCGAGGCGTACGACGACGGCAGCGGCCCGGCGGAACGGTCGGTCGCCTGGGCGAGGGGTGACCGGCACAGCCCGCTGGCCGCCTCGGGGCCGGTGCCGACGAGGTCACCTCCGACGCCACCGGCCGGATCTGGGTCGTCACGACGGTGAAGAACCTGGTGCACACTGCTGTCAGCTCCGACGGCGGAGCGTCGTGGCGGTCGCTGCCCGTCCTCGACGTGGGCTCTCCACCGCGACGGGTGGAGCTGGCCACCGCCGCCGACACCGAGCCGTGGCCGGCGATCGGCCACTCCGAGCCGTCACGCCTGTCCGCCTACCGCGGCGGCGCCGACCGGTGGCGCGCCGTCGTGGAGAACCGGCCTGTCGACCTCAGCTGGACCAGGGCGGTCAGCGCGGGCGGCGGGCCGGGCGCGGGTGCGGTGGCCCTCTACGACGACCGGGCGGGCGTCCTGTTCGACGACGGGTCCTGGCACGCGGCGGCACCGACCGACGTGCTGGCGATGTCACGCCTGTCGGACGCGACGCTGGTCGCCGACCCGCACTCCCTGCAGGGGATGTGGCTGGGCACCCGGGCCGGCAACGACTTCGGCCGGACCTACGTCACCGTCGAAACCGTGTGACGCCGATGCACCGTGACCGATCAGCACCGAGGTGCGAGACGTCGCTCAGGGTCGGAGCTGGACGACCAGGTCGAACGAGAGGCCCGGCGGGTCGGTCGGGGGTGCCGGCACGGTGGCCAGCAGGGCGGCGAGATCCGCGGTGCCCGGCGGTGGCGGGCCGCCGGTCCACTCCCGGGGTTCCGCCCGGACCGGCTGTCCCGGCACCAGGTGGAACGCGACGGTCAGCGCGGTAGCCGCAGTCGGCGCCCGTTGGAGGAACCCGTCGACCACCCGCAGCGCGGTGCTCACGAAGGCGCCCAGGTCGGCGGCGTCGATCCCGTCGGCGGCCCGGTGCCCGCCGTGCAGCACCAGCTCGATCGGCCCGACCCGCACCAGCGGCGGCTGGGCGGCGGATGCCGGCCGGATCGGGTCCGTGCGGTATGAGACCGACTCGCTGTCCGCGTCGAAGACCACGCCGTCGCCGATCGGGGCGCCGCGGGCACGCGGGACGAACAGCAGCGTTCGCAGCTCGTCGCCGTCGAGCGGCAGCTCCGCCGGCCGGCCGGCGGCCACCGCCGCGACCAGTTGGGCGTAGGTCCGCCCCGTGAGCCACACGGCGAACCCGTCCTCGAGCTGTCGGGCGCTGGACCGGTCGGGAACCTGCCCGATGAGCAGGAAGTTACCGCCGACGCCGCCGCCCGTCGCCGTCGGCGCGTTGATCGCGCGCGGGCCCGGCTGGCCCGGTTCCCAGACCAGCGTCCGGTCCACCGCGGCCGGCCCCGGCTGGTAGGCACAGACCTCCGGCGCCTCGCTCAACACCCGCGTCAGCAGGGCCAGCTGCCCGACGCCGACCGACACCACCAGCCGGGTGCCCGCCTGGACGACGTGGAGGTCCGGCAACCGACAGGCGGTCAGCCCGGCCAGCGCCGTGCCGGCGGCGTACGCCGCCCGGTCCAGGACCGGCGGGCGGCCGGGCTCGAACCACCACGGGAACGGGTGGTACCGGGCCCGGTCGCCGAGCAGGGCCAGCACCCGCGCCGAGCCGTACCGCACCGCCACCGCGGTCTCGTCGGCCACCAGCGGAACGGCCAGCAACGCGTTCCCGGCCATCCCGGCGAGCGCGGGGAACGCGGCAGGCGGCGGCGTGCAGGCCACCCCGCTGAGCCGCGGATCGGCGTCCGCGCCCCACTGGGCGAACTGGAGAACGTCGCCGGGACCGTACGGCTGGCCGGCCGCCGCGCTGCGGTACACCGCCACGGCGTGGCCGGCCGGGAAGGTAGGCGGCGGGTCGTCCGGCCGCGTCGGCAGCACCGCGAATACCAGCTCCTGCTGCCGGTGCCGGGTCATCCCCTCGGTGGTGTAGCAGTACACCGTCGTCGACCGCCCGCCACCGTCGAACCGGCCCCGGTACAGGGTCAGGGCCAGTTCGTCGGGAATCAACGGTGTCCTGGACACCGGTCGCAACTCGTCCATGATCGTTCCCCCGTCGCGTCAGCGGACCGATCTTGACCGATCAACGCGCCTGGCGCCAACCGGCGCGGGACGCCAGGGTCGGGCTCGACGAGATCCACGACACTGACCCCGGGCCTCCACCGCACCGGTGGCGCCCACCGGTGCGGAGCCGCGCGGGCAGGTCCTGCTGCGCGTCGCCAAGCGTCTTGCCGTCGGGACAGCCGATCCAGATCATGAAGGATCCGGCGACGTCCGGCGTTGAGGGGCGCCGACCGTCACCCGTTGTCGGCCACCAGCACCTCGGTGGTGAGGAACAACCCGGCGATCGACGCGGCGTTCTGCAGGGCCGACCGGGTGACCTTGGCCGGCTCGACGATGCCCGCCTCGAACATGTCGACGTACTCGCCGGAGGTGGCGTCGAGGCCGTGACCCTCGGGCAACGAGCCGACCCGGTCGACCACGACACCGCCCTCCAGCCCGGCATTGATCGCGATCTGACGCAGCGGTGCGGCGAGTGCGACCCGCACGATGGTGGCGCCGGTGGCTTCGTCACCGGAAAGATCGAGCTTGCCGAACGCCGTGTTCGCGGCGTTGACCAGGGCCACTCCCCCGCCCGGCAGGAGGCCCTCCTCGACGGCGGCCCGGGCGTTGCGGACGGCGTCCTCGATCCGGTGTTTGCGTTCCTTGAGCTCGACCTCGGTGGCAGCTCCCGCTTTGATCACCGCGACCCCGCCGGCGAGCTTGGCCAACCGTTCCTGGAGCTTCTCGCGGTCGTAATCGGAGTCGCTGCCGTCGATCTCGGCGCGGATCTGGGCGGCCCGTCCGGAGATCAGCGCGACGTCACCGGCGCCGTCGACAATGGTCGTCTCGTCCCTCGTGACGACGACCGTGCGGGCCTGGCCGAGCTGGTCGAGCTCGACCGTGTCGAGGGCGACTCCGAGCGTCTCGCTGATGACCTGGCCACCGGTCAGGACGGCGAGGTCGGCCAGCATGGCCGTACGGCGGTCCCCGAACCCGGGCGCCTTGACCGCGACGACCTTGACGGTGCCGCGCAGCATGTTGACGACCAACGTCGTCAGGGCCTCACCGTCGACGTCGTCCGCGACGACGACCAGTGGCCGCCCCGCCTGCCGGACCTTCTCCAGGATCGGCAGCAGGTCGTGCAACGCGGAGATCCGGTTGCCGACGATGAGCAGGTACGGATCGTCTAGCACGGCCTCCATCCGCTCGGCGTCGGTGACGAAGTACGGCGAGATGTAGCCCTTGTCGAAGCGCATGCCCTCGGTGAGCTCGAGTTCGAGACCCACGGTGGTGCCCTCCTCGACGGTGATGACGCCCTCCTTGCCGACCTTGTCCATCGCCTCGGCGATCATCTCGCCGATCGCCGGGTCGCCGGCGGAGATCGACGCGGTGGCGGCGATCTGCTCCCGGGTGTCAACCTCCCGCGCGTGGTTCGCCAGCGCCTCGGTGACGGCCACGACGGCCAGTTCGATCCCGCGTTTGAGCGCGAGAGGGCTGGCTCCGGCGGCGACGTTGCGTAGCCCTTCACGGACCAACGCCTGCGCGAGCACCGTCGCCGTCGTCGTGCCGTCGCCGGCGACGTCGTCGGTCTTCTTCGCGACCTCCTTGACCAGCTCGGCGCCCAACCTCTCGTACGGGTCGTCGAGCTCGATCGCCTTGGCGATGCTGACCCCGTCATTGGTGATCGTGGGAACGCCCCACTGCGCGTCGAGCACCACGTTGCGGCCCTTGGGGCCGAGCGTCACCTTCACAGTGTCGGCGAGGACGTTCATGCCCCGCTCCAGGCCACGACGAGCCTCTTCACCGAAAACGATCAACTTGGCCATCAGGATGGTCCTCATCTGTCGTGCCCACGTGCAGCACCTGCTCGGGCCGACCTGCGATGACCGCCACGGCGGTCCCCCTCCCGGGGGTTCCATCCCATTCGGTTGGCACTCACCGGGTGGGAGTGCTAACCACAGTGCAACACCCATCGTTCCGCAAAGCAAGCGGCGGGCGGTGGTCACGCTGACGCTGCGGGCGCGGTCCGACGGGCGTATGGTGGCGGCGCGGGCTACCGGCTTGCGGTGATACTTCGATCATCGTCGACCGTCGGGCAACCACCGATCGCGGCTCGTCCAACCTCGTCACCGCCGCCGCCAGGTCGGCCCGGCGGGGACCGGGAGAGGACATCATGACGACTCTGGAACGCATCGCCGCTGGACGACGAGAACGCCCGCCGTTGTGCGGATAGCCCTGCTGGGGCCGGTGGCGTGGCGGACACCACCACATGCCTACGGCCCCTGGGAACGGATCGCGGGCCTCCTGGCCGACGGGCTGGTGGCGCGTGGTCTCGACGTGACACTGTTCGCGACTCTCGACTCGACGACGACGGCGAGCCTCGACGGCGTATGCCCGCACGGTTACGCCGAAGACCCCACGATGGACGGCCGGGTGTGGGAGGCGCTCCACGTCTCCCACGTCCTGGCCCGGTCGGCGGAGTTCGATCTCGTCCACAACCACCTCGACTGGCTACCGCTCGCGTTCGCCGCCCACTGGCGCGCGCCGTTGCTCACCACCGTCCACGGTTTCTCCGGGGCCGGCATCGTCCCCGCGTACACGAGGGCCACCGGCTCGTCGTTCGTGTCCATCTCGGATTCGGACCGCCGTTCCGGAATCGACTACGTCGCGACGGTGCACCACGGCGTCGACGCCGACGAGCTGCCCTTCGGCAACGGAGCGGGTCACCTCGTCGTCCTGGGCCGGATCCACCCGGACAAGGGCATCCACACGGCCATCGAGACGGCCCTGCGGGCCGGCCTGCCGTTGACCATCTGCGGCATCGTGCAGGACGAGCGGTACTTCGCCGAGCGGGTGGCGCCGCACATCGACGGCGAGCGGGTCGTCTTCCTCGGACCGGTCGGGCCGAAGCAGCGGGCCGAGGTTCTCGGCACCGCGACCGCCCTGCTGCATCTGATCGACTTCGACGAGCCGTTCGGCCTGTCGGTGGTGGAGTCGATGATCTGCGGCACGCCAGTCATCGCTTTCGGCCGCGGGTCCATGCCGGACATCGTCGACGACGGTGTCACCGGGCTGCTGGTCGAGACCGTGGAGCAGGCCGTCACCGCCGTCGGACGGGTCGCGGAGATCGACCGTGCCGCTTGCCGGGCCCGGGCCGCGGCCCGATTCGACGTCGGCCGCATGGTCGACGACTACGTCGACCTCTACACCACGCTCATCGACGCCTGACCCGCACGCCATTCCACCCGCCATACACGCTGGCCCGTGGACGTTCATACCGCGTGAGGTCGCCGGCGTACCCGTCGGAGGCCGACAGCCGGAAGGTCCCACATGACGATCAGATACGGCATGCTCAGCACCCATCCACCCACCCGGTGCGGTCTGGCGACGTTCAACTCCGCCCTCGCCGCCGAACTGGTCGCCGGCCCGGACGCCGGCGGCATCGTCCGCGTCACCGGCCCCGGTGA
Organism: Virgisporangium ochraceum; assembly: GCF_016863655.1. Lineage (GTDB taxonomy): Bacteria > Actinomycetota > Actinomycetes > Mycobacteriales > Micromonosporaceae > Virgisporangium > Virgisporangium ochraceum. The sequence goes on along the minus strand of NZ_BOPH01000112.1, from coordinate 1,195 downwards.
CGACGAGCGTCCCACGCCGGGGGTGATACACACCTGGTCGGGTGGCGCCGCAGGTGGCTGGCAAGGGGGCGCCGACGCGCTCAACTCCTTCGACGTGGCCGTCATCCAGCACGAGTACGGCATCTACCCGGGAGCCGACGGTGCCGATGTGCTGCGCCTGCTCGACCGGCTGACGGTGCCCGCCATCGTCGTGCTGCACACCGTGCTCGCCCACCCGAGCCTCGGTCAGAAGGACGTGCTGGAACGGGTCGTCGCGGCCGCCGGCGCCGTCGTGACGATGACCTCGTCGGGACGCGACCGGCTGCTCGTCGGCTACGACGTCGACGCCGCCAAGGTGTCGGTGATCCCCCACGGCGTGCACGCCGGGGTCGATCGCGGGCCTGAGCGCGGGTCGCCGGCACACCTGTTGACGTGGGGTCTGCTCGGGCCGGGGAAGGGCATCGAGTGGTCGTTGCGGGCGCTCGCCCGGCTCCGTGACCTCGACCCGGCCCCGCACTACACCATCGCCGGACAGACCCATCCGAAGGTGATCGCCCGGGAGGGTGAGACGTATCGGGAACGCCTGCACCGTCTCGGTTCCCTGCTCGGCGTCGCCCACGCGGTGACCTACCGGGCCGACTACCTCGACGCCGCGGCACTGCGCCAACTCGTCGCCTCGGCGGACGTCGTCGTCCTGCCCTACGACTCCCGGGAGCAGGTCACGTCGGGGGTGCTGATCGAGGCCGTCGCCGCCGGGGTCCAGGTCGTCGCCACGGCTTTCCCACACGCCGTCGAACTGCTCGGCGACGGCGACGGCGTGGTCGTTCCGCATCAGGATTCGGCGGCGCTGGCCGAGGCGATCCGCCTCGTCCTCACCCGGCCCTCGGCCCGTCCGTCCACCCCGTCGGCCCTGCTGTGGCCGGCGGTCGCCCACCGCTACGAGACGCTCGCCCGGCGGCTCGTCCACGCTCGGTCGACGACCCTCGACGCACGGTGACCACGCAGACGGCCCGGCCGACGATCGCCCCGGCGGTCGGCGGGTCCCGCTTTCCCGCGCCGACCTTCGCCCACCTGAGCCGGTTGACCGACGACACCGGACTGTTCGAACACGCCCGGCACGCGATCGTGCGACGCGCGCACGGTTACTGCACCGACGACGTGGCCCGCGGTCTGGTCGTCACCTCCCGCGAACCGGACCCGCCGCCGCCGGTGATCC
>NZ_BOPH01000111.1 GCF_016863655.1 Virgisporangium ochraceum | reverse complement strand
GGGCCCGACCGACGACCCCGAGGTCGTCGCCATGCGTGGACGGCGCATCCGCAGCTTCCTCACCACGCTGCTGTTGAGCCAGGGCGTGCCGATGATCTGCCACGGCGACGAGCTCGGCCGCACGCAGCAGGGCAACAACAACGTGTACTGCCAGGACAACGAGCTCAGCTGGGTCGACTGGACCGGCGCGCGCGAGAACGACGCGTTGACCCGCTTCACCGCCCAGCTGATCAGCCTGCGCAAGCAGCACCCGCTGTTCCGCCGGCGCCGCTTCTTCGACGGCCGGCCCATCGGCGACTCCGGCGCCACCGACGTCGCGTGGTTCCGCGCCGACGGTGCCCCGATGTCCGACAGCGACTGGGCCGACGGGCGCACGCTCACCGTGTTCCTCAACGGCCACGGCATCCCGGAGGCCGACGCGCTCGGCGAGCCCATCGTCGACGACTCGTTCCTGCTGCTGTTCAACCCGACGCTGGACACGGTGCCGGTGACCCTGCCCGACGAGCGGTACGGCAGCTCGTGGCAGACCGTCATCGACACGGCCGACCCGCTGCTCGCCGCGCCGGACCACGAGACCAGCTTCAAGGCCGGCGACTCCATCGACGCGCCGGCCCAGTCGGTCATCGTGCTCCGCGGCATCTACTGACGGCGTGAGTCGTCGGATCGGGTGCCGCCGCGGGGTTCCGTAGCGCGCCCGGAAAGTTGGCCGGGCCCGTGCGCACGGGTCCGGCCGCCTTGTTCTTCGCGCGCCGCTGGGCCATCCTGGTGGACCTGTGCCGTCAGCACAGCCGAACCGCCAGAGCACAGCCGAACCGCCAGGGAGCGCGATGTCCGGCACTCAGTTCGCGGAAAGCTACGACCCGCTCGGCGCGCACCTCGCCGACCCGTACCCGTTATACGCCCGGGCCCGACGGGACGAGCCGGTCTTCCACTCACCCCGGCTCGACGCGTGGGTGGTCACCCGCTTCGACGACGTCGACGCGATCCTCAAGGATCCGGAGACCTTCTCGTCGGTCAACAGCCTCCGACCGGTCCGCGAGCTGTACCCGGCGACGCTCGCCGCGCTCGCCGGCGGCTACCCACCCGCACCCGACCACATCACCTCCGACGGCGACGCCCACCGGCGGCTGCGCGCCCCGTACGCGAAGCGCCTGATGCTCGCGACCGCCAAGGCGCTCGAACCGGCCATCCGGGCCCGCGCCGACGCCCTCATCGAGGGCTTCCGATCGGGTGACCTGGTGGGACGGTTCGCCTCGCCGCTGCCCGTGCACACCGCCGCACTCGTGTTCGGCATCGCGCCGGCCGACGTCGAGACGGCCCGCTCGGGCAGCGACTCGCTGTTCCGGCTCGGCAGCGCCGACCTCGACGAGGCCGCGGAGGCGCGCGCCGCCACGATGGTCGTCGCGTTCCAGCACCTGGTGGCCGGCTACGTGCGGGCCCGGCGCGCCGACCCGGAGGACGACCTCGTCAGCGACGTGGTCGCCGCGCTCGCACCCGGCGACGGCCCGCTCGCGTTCGAGCGGGAGACCGAACTGGTCTCGACGATCTGCAGCACCATCGGCGCCGGACACATCACGACGACCGACACCATCGGCAACGCCGTGCGGACGCTGGCCGACCACCCGGAGCAGTGGCAGCTACTGCGGCAGCGGCCGGACCTGCTGCCGAACGCGGTCGAGGAGGTGCTGCGGTACGAGTCACCGGTGCCGACCATCTTCCGCCGCGCCACCCGGGCGGCCACCGTCGCGGGCGTCACCGTGCCGGCGGGCGCCGACGTGCTGCTGGCGTTCGCGTCCGCCAATCGCGACGAGGGCCGCTACCCCGACGCCGACCGCTTCGACGTGACCCGCACCCCCAGCCGCCATTTCGGGTTCGGCGCCGGCCCGCACACCTGCGTCGGCGCGCCGCTGGCCCGGGTGCAGGCGCGCATCGCCCTGGGGCTGCTGGCCGGCCGCTTCCCGGAGCTGCGCGTCGACGGCCCGGCTCCCCTCAAGGCGTCGATCAACGTGCGCGGGCCACTGGCTCTCCACCTGCGCGAGTGAGCACTGCGCGCGAGTCCTGCGCGCGAGTCCCAGCGCGCCGCATAAACGACGCTCGATCCGGTGCGGCCTTCGGCCCCACAAGTGCACTGGATCGAGCGTCGTTTATACAAAGCGTCGTCTGTGCGGGAAGCCACGGGCCGACGCCGCCCTCCGTCAGTGTGGACCCGTACGGCCGTCCGGCGACGGCCGCGAGGACAGTTCCTCGTCCCCGAACGCGGCTTCCGCGCCCGCGTCGTTGCCGGTCCCGTCGTCGACCTGGCCGTCGGCCGAGTAGGTCGCCATCGCCCGGTTCAGTTCGTCGACCGGGAGCTTTTCCTCGTCACGCCAGACTCCGTCGCTCATCCGGCCCACCTACCCCGCCAGGCACCGGGGAAACGGAACGTCGGGCGATCCGGCCGGGGCGGCGACCGGTCGACCCATTGGGGCGCCCGGTCTCGACGCGGTAGAAATTCAGCCGATGTTCCCGATCGCGACGGGGACCCGTGCCCATCCCCGCTTTCCGAGGACATCCCATGCGCAGAGCACTCGTTGTCGCGGCCGTGGCCGCCGCCCTCTCGGCGACCGTGCCGGCGACCGCCGGCCAGGCGTCCACCACGGACCCGTCGACCAGCTCGTCCGCGACGTCGTCCGCCGCGACCCCGAAGGCGACCCCGGGCGACGTGCTCGCCGGCCTCGGCACGCTCGGCGACTTCGGCAACCCGACCGCCTACCTCGCCGCCGCCGGCACGAGCTGGGGCGCGCCGGGCGCGTTCACGATCACCTACCCCGACGGCACCTACGCGATCGGCGCCTCGACCTGTCTCGTGGTCGACGGCAAGGTCGCGTACCTCACCGGGAAGATCGCCCTGTCGGGCGGCCCGCGGCGAACCACCAACGCCTGGAACCGGGGCAGCTACCTGGTCGTCGGCGTCGAGGACAACGGCAACGGCGGCACGTCCGAGACGCCCGACCGGCTGAACTTCTCGCCGGGCACGGCCACCGACCCCGGCTGCGGCCCGAACGGCATGGCCACGCCCGACTTCAAGATCGTGCGTGGCAACTACCGCGTCGTCGACGGCCTCCAGGCCTGAAGACGCCGAAAGAGCTGAAGACGCTGAGGTGCACCGCGCGGTCACGGGGCCGCGCGATGACCGTCACGCCGTCTGGAACGAGCGCTTCGCCAGACCGATCGAGAACCCCTCGATCGCCGTGGTCACCGGCCCGGTCGGGTCGGTGGCCGCGCCGAGCGTCACGAACAGGGGCGTGAAGTGCTCCACCGTCGGGTGCGCGTACGGCATTCCCGGCGCGCGGTCGCGGAACGCCGCCAGTTCGTCCACGTCGCCGGCGGCGAGTGCCTCCGCGGCCCACGCGTCGAAGTCGGCCGACCAGCCGGGCACCGCGCCGCTGGTCCACATCTCGCGGGTGAGGAACGGCAGCCCGTGCGTCATGAACCCCGAGCCGACGACCAGCACCCCCTGCTCGCGCAGCGGGCGCAGGCGCTCGCCGAGCGCGATCAGGCCGGCGCTGTCGTCGGTGGGCAGGCTCAGTTGCAGCACCGGGATGTCCGCCTCCGGGTACATGATCTTCAATGGGACCCACGCACCGTGGTCGAGGCCGCGCCCGGCGTGCACGACGCCCGGCACCGCACCGGCCACCTGGCGGGCCAGCTCGCCGGCGTCGGGCGTGTCGTAGCGCATCCGGTAGTACAGCGGCGCGAACCCACCGAAGTCGTACACCAGCTCGGTCGCGCTGCCCGTGAGCGCCACCGGCGCCGACTCCCAGTGCGCGCTCACGATGAGTACCGCCCGCGGCCGCGGCAGGGCCCGCGCCCAGTCGTGCAGCTCGGTCATCCAGGCGGTGTCCTCGAAGGTCATGGGTGCGCCGTGGCTGAGGTAGAGCGCCGGTAGCGCTCCGTCGCCGTCGTTCCACGACCGGTGGGGAGCGGCCGTCTCCAGCCGCGCGACCCGGTCGAGGTGACCCCGGAACGGGTGCCCGGCCGGGATCAGCGCGTCGGCGCGGACTGTGGACGTGGACGTCGAGGTGGTCATTACGGCACGACCGCGAAGCCGCCGGTCCACGAGACCTTCTCACCCGCGGCGAGCCCGATCTGCAGGAGGGCGAGCGACTCGAGCTCGCGGGCCCGCTTGAGCGCGCCGGCGTCGATGGCGCGCAGCCCGCCGGCGGTGACGATGTCGGCCAGCAGCGCCTTGGCGTCGGCGTCGTCGCCGGCGATCAGCACGGTGGTGGTCTGCCCGCCGATGTCGGCCGAGGACAGCGTCGCCGCGAAGTTGATGTTGAACGCCTTGACGACCTTCGCTGTCGGCAGCGCCGCGGCGATCCCGGCGGCGGCCGAGCTGTCGGCGGGGACGACCAGGTCGTCGAACGTCTCGAAGTTCAGCGGGTTGGTGATGTCGACGACGACCTTGCCGGCCAGCTGCCCGCCGCGCTGCGCCAGCACCTCGGCGACGGCCGGGTACGGCACGGCCAGCACGACGACCTCGCCGGTGACCGGCTTGTCGGCGTCGGAGCTGTTGAACGACTCGACGGTGTGGCCGCCCTTGGTGACCAGGCCGGCGAGCGCCGAACCCATGTTGCCGGTACCGATGATGCTCACGTGTGCCATGCCGTCCTCCACAAGTTGTTGTTGCTACAACTATCTCATTTACCAATGGTTGTAGCAACAATTAAATGTGTGGGATGATGTGACCGTGGACACGCGATGGCTCACCCCCGACGAGCTCGGCGCCTGGGTACGGCTGGTCGCCGTGGTCGAGCTGCTGCCCGGAGTGCTGGAGTCCCAGCTCCGCCGCGACGCCGACCTCTCCCACTTCGAGTACTACGTGCTGGCCATGCTGTCGGAGGCGCCCGAGCGCACGCTGCGGATGACGACGCTGGCGCAGACCACGAACGCCACCCTCGCCCGCCTGTCCCACGTCGTGCAGCGGTTGGAGGGGCGCGGCCTCGTCGAGCGCTTCCCCTGCCCGCAGGACCGGCGCGCCACCAACGCCCGGCTCACGCCGGCCGGCTGGGAGAAGGTCGAGGCGAGCGCACCCGGTCACGTCGCGACCGTCCGCGCGAACGTGATCGACGCGCTGACCCCCGAGCAGGTCACCCAGCTGTCCGCGATCGCGGAGGCGGTCCTCGGCCGCCTCGACCCCGACGGAAGGCTCGCGGCCGTCCACCGGCGCCAGTAGTGCTTCGTCAGGTCTGTCGACCGGCCGCACCGCTCGCGCTCGCGCCCTTGTCGAA
>NZ_BOPH01000110.1 GCF_016863655.1 Virgisporangium ochraceum | reverse complement strand
AACGATCGACAGACACCACTTGTGAAACACGGCCTGGCCATCCACCGGAAAGAATCTCGACCTCCCGTGCAACCCCGTCGGGCGCTGCGGTGTGTAGGGCGCGTCCATCGACGAACGGGGAGGAAACAGTGATCCGAGTCAGCAGGGTGATCGCGGTCGGCGGTGCCGTCGCGGCACTCACGCTCGCGGGGGCGGCACCGGCCGTCGCCGACCAGCCTTCGCTGTCGGTCGGTACCGGCACCGCGGTCCTGACGCCGGCGGCCGGGGGTGGGTACGCGGGCCAGCTCGCGGTCCGGATCCGGGCCACCGGCGGCGACGTGTCCGGGGTGTCGGTCACGATCGTGCAGCCCGCCGGGCTGCGGTTCGCGGGCGAACGGAACGGCCAGTTGCACACGTGCGTCCCGGCTCCGGCCGTGGCGCCGCGGGCGCTGGAGTGCTACCTGCCGGTGACGATCGCCGCCGGACGTCACCACGACCTGTCCATCACCCTCACCTCGTTGGCCGGGCCGCAGCGGCGCTCGCGGTTCAGCGAGGAGGGGGCGGTCACGGTCGGGTCCGGGTCCGCGACGGCCACCGCGCGGTTCCGGGCGCTGCTGGTCGGCACCGGTCCCGGCGTCGACCCGGCGCCGTACCGGCCGGCGACCGAGCCCGACCTCGCCGTGACGGCCGGCCCGGCCGCGTTCGTCGACAACGGCGACGGCACGTGGAGCGGGCGACTGCCGGTGACGCTGAACGCCGCCACCGACGCCGAGCACGACGAGGTGGGGCTGACGGTCACCGGGCTGCCGGCGGGCAGTGGCGTCAAGGTGGAGGGCCAGCCGATCGGCTGCATGTACGGCGAGTGGGCGTGCCGGCTCGACGCCGTCGCGCAGGGTGCCCGGCGCACCTCGACCCTCCTGGTGTGGACCACCGAGCCGCCGCTCACGGGCTCGCCGCTCACGGTCGCGGTCGTTCCGGTGCGCGCCCTCCAGCCGGTCGCCGACGTGAACCCGGTGGACAACACCACCACGACCACCGTCACCATCAGCTGAACCGATACGTCGGAGCGGCGGCGGGCGTCTGCCCGTCGCCGCTGCGGCGTCCGATGCCTTACGGGGGAAGGTAGTGCTGACGTGTCACCGCCGCTGAGAGACCGGGGGACGCTCGAACCCGTGCCGGCGACCGGCACGACGGCGTCCGCCGGTTTCGACGAGTTCTACGCCGCGACCTTCGACAGCCTCACGCTGCAGCTGTGCGCGTACACCGGCGACCTCGCGTTCGCGCAGGACCTGGTGCAGGAGGCGTTCTGCCGGGCGCTGCCGCGGTGGCAGACGATCTCGATGTACGACAACCCGACCGCGTGGGTGCGCCGCGTCGCCTGGAACCTGGCCAAGAACCGGTTCCGGCAGGCGCGGCGCGCGCTCGCGGCCGCCGCACGGATGCGTCCGGCCACAGTGGACGCACCGACCGCCGACCGGGTCGACCTCGTGCGCGCCCTGTCGAAGGTGCCGGCGCGTTCGCGGCGGGTGTTCATCCTGTACCACATCGCCGACATGTCCATCGCGGACATCGCCGTGCAGGAGCAGGCGGCCGAGAACACCGTCAAGTCGTGGCTGCGCCGCGCGCGGCTGGTGCTGGCCGACGAGTTGGCGGAGAAACGGACGGAGGACGACGGTGCCGGATCACGATGAGCCGCGCCACCTCCGGGTCGCGCTGGACGACTTCCACTCCCGGGTCGCGCCGCGGATCGTCCGCCCGGGGGCGGCGCAGGTGCACCGGACCGTGCGCCGAAGGCGCCGCGTGCGCGCGGCCGCCGCTGTGGCCGCCGCCGTCGCCGTCGTCGCGGGGGCGGTGGCCCTGCTCGGCGGGCCGGTTCAACCGCCCGACACGGGAACTCCCGCGGAAACACCGGCGACGACTCCGACCGGGGCGCCCACCGCATCGGCGTCACATATGCCTTCGAGCCCGGGCCCGACGGCGGCCGCGCCCATGAGCGGAGCGGAACTGGCGGCGGCGACCGTCGACCTTCCGGCGTGGACGCAGCGCGCCTGCCCGACGGGCCGCCACACGATCGGTGGCGGCGGCGCGGTGACCATCGGCGCACTTGCACACGTCGATGTCGACCGCGACGGCGCCGCGGAGACCGCCGCGGTGCTCACCTGCCAGGGCGACGCCCAGGTGGTGGTGTTCGACCGCGGCGCGGCCGGTGCGGTGACGACCGTGGGCCAGGTGGTGCGCACCGGCGGCGCCATCAGGGCGGTGTACGGCGTCGTGGCGGCCGGTTCCCGCGTGCGGGTGGAGGTCGGCGACGCGGCCCGGCCGCCGCAGCGGCAGTGGCGCGGCTACGACTGGACCGGCGGCGCCTTCCAGCAGGCGGAGGGGCCGACGTCGTTCCCGCCCGACCCGAACGTCGCCGACCTGTCGGTGTCGGCGACCGACCTCGTGTGGGGCCCCGACGACGGCGGTGTCCAGTACGGCACCGTCACCGTGACGGTCCGCAACGACGGGCCGGGCACGCCGGCGCGGGTGGCCCTGTCGTTCGCCCTGGGCGGCGACACCTACCTCTACCAGGAGACCCTGCACGAACTCGACGGCTGGAACGGCTGCACCGTCGGTTCCGAGAACACGAAGGCCACCTGCCCGGTGACCGTGCCGCCGCCGGGACAGTCGCGCACGCTGACGTTCGAGCTCCGGCACGGGACCATCCACGGCACCGGCTTCACGTCGACGGTGCGGGTGACCGCCCTGCTGCCGGACGGCTCACCCGCCACCGACCCCGACGGCGGTGACAACGCCACGACGTTCACGACCCGCTGAACACCGCGCGACCGCGCCGTCGACGCGCCGCGCGGGTCAGGCTGCGTCCGGACAGCCTGACCCGCGACGGTCGCATCAGTTCAGCGGCTCGACCCAGACGTTGCGGTACTGGACCGGGTTTCCGTGGTCCTGCAGGCGGATCGAGCCCGTCGCCGGGCCCTCCGGGATGTTGCCACCGGTCGGGCCGGTGATGGCGAACCGGTCGTGCACCCGCTTGCCGTTCCACACCAGGGTCACCTGGGCGTTCTCGGTCTTGTTGCCCGCGGCGTCGTACCGGGCCGCGCGATACCAGATGTCGTAGGTCTGCCAGGTCTCCGGCGGCCGGGAGGCGTTGATGTCGGGCGCCTTCAGCGTGTAGATGGCGCCGGCCTCGTTGGTGTCGTTGGTGGGATCGCCGTAGGAGTCCAGGATCTGGATCTCGTAGCGCTCCTGGAGGTAGACACCGCTGTTGCCGCGGTTCTGGCCGGTGACCTCCGGTGGCAGCAACGGAACCTTGAACTCCACGTGCAGCCGGAAGTCGCCGAACGCCTGCTTCGTGCGCAGGTCCCCGCCGAAGACCTCCATGGCGTTGCCCGGCCTGCGCTGCCAGCTCGCCGGACGCCCGTCGGTGTGCTGCCACTCCGCGAGGTCGCCGCCGTCGAACAGGTCGATGCGCTGGCCCGGTCTCCGGACGGTGACGAGGTCGAGGTTGACGTTTCCGGTGTCCTCGGCGTCGAACCGGTACTGGATGGTGTTGTGGCCCGCCTTCAGGCGCAGCCGTTCGTTCTTCGTGGCCCACTCGTCCCAGGTGATCGTCGAGGGCAGCGCGCTCTGCGTCACCTTCGCGCCGTTGACGTAGACGCTCACCGTCTTGGTGCCCTGGAACGGGTTGGGGCCGTTGCTGTACCGCAGACCCACGTCGTACTCGCCGCCGTGGCGGACATCGACCTTGATCGTCGTGGACGCGTTCGGGTTCCAGTACCCGGCGACGAACCCGACGCCGCCGTAGCCGCGGTGGTCGGTCGCGATGGTGGCGCCGTTCTCCCGCTGGCCGGCCTCGGCCTCGTAGAAGACCTCGTCCCCGTGCTGGCCGGGGATGGCGTTGAGCGTGTACCAGGCCTCGGTGCTCCACAGTTCCTCACCGCCGCGGGCGGCGAAGGGACGCGGCGAGCGCAGATGCACCACGAACCCGGGCCGCAGCCCGTCCACCTTCAGCTCCACGGTCTTCCGGTCGCGCGAGACGCTCGCCTTCGTGACCGTCAGCTTCTCCTCGTCGACCTTCGGCCCGCCGTACTGCGGGGTCGCGACGTACCGCCACTGGGTGAGGCGGTACTTCTGCACCAGGTTCTCGATCGTCGCGTCGGACAACGGCTTGGTGTACTCGACCCGGAAGCCGTCCCTCGTGGCGCTCATCGACTTCATGTCGAACGCGGTGGTGCCGTTGGGCGTCAGCTTCTGCAGCCCGTGCCAGAGCTTGCCGGCCTGTCCCCAGTTGCCTTCCGCGCCGAGGCCGCCGATGTAGATCGCGCCGTCCGGCCCGATCGTGACCCGGTTGACGCCGGCCTCCAGGCCCTGCGTGTGCCGGAACACCGCGCCCTGGTACTCGCCGTCGACCTTCTCCAGGTACGCGCGCTGGAGCCCGCCGTAGGTGACGTCACCGATGAGCATCTGCCCCTTGAACGGCCCCTCCTTCAGCAGGACGGGCGTGCTCGGCGAGTTCGCGATCTCGTTCTGCGGCAGCCACAGCACGGGCTTCGTCACCGGGTTGGCGTCGAACGGACCGGTCGGGTTGGTGTAGTGGTTGAAGAACCGGTTCTGCTTGATGTGCACCAACTTCGACGAGGGCAGCCAGCCGCCCTGGTTGTCGGTCACGAAGAGCTCTCTGTCGGGACCCCAACCGAGGCCGTTCGGCGTGCGCAGCCCGCCCGCGACGTAGGTCACCTTGCCCGTGCGCCTGTTCACCACGACGCTCGTGCCGCGGTTCTCCGCCGGCTGCGGGTCGGTGGTGGCGCCACCGTAGTTGATCGACACCGACAGGTTCAGGTGGAAGTCGCCGTCGCGGTACAGCAGGCCGAACGCGAACTCGTGGAAGTTGCCGCCGAACGGCCACGTGGCGACCGTGCGGTACTCGTCGGCGACCTCGTCGCGGTTGGTGTCGCGCAGCTCGGTCAGCTCGTGCTTCTGCGAGACGAAGATGGTGCCGTCGACGACCGCCAGCCCCATCGGCTCCTTGAGCCCGCTGGCGACCTTCTTAGACCGCACGCGGCCGGCGTTGGTCTTCCCGGTGACGCGGTCGACGATGTAGACCTCGCCCTCGCTCTTGTTGCTGGCGCCCCACGTGGCGATGACGAGCCGGCCGTCGCGGGTCCAGTCCATCGCCGACACCTTCGGCTCGAACCCGTCGGGGCGCAGGTCGGTCAGCGTGTAGCCGGGGTTCACCGCGTCGAGCGGAAGGCCGTCGCCGGGGGCGTCGTTCACACCCTGGCACTGCTTGTAGCCGGGCGCGGTCACGCGGACGACGCCGGCGTCGGTGCTGAGGACCGAGTTCGGGACCACGACGAAGTCGGCCGCGCCCGGCGGCTGCCACGCCAACGTGAGCTGCTGGCCGCCGCCGGCCTCGAACATCTCCACGCGGACCGCGTGGTAGCCGGCGGTCAGCGTGGCGGAGCCGTCCTTGGAGGTGGCGCCGTGCAGCCCGTCGTGGTCGACGACGAGCGTGTCGTCGATGTACAGGCGGGAGCCGTCGTCACTGGTGAGCCGGAACGTGTAGGTGCCGTCGGCGGGAACGTCGAGGTTGGCGATCGCGTGGGTGAGGAAGTTGTCCTCGAGCCCGAAGTCGGCGTTGGACCAGTCGATCGTCGGCATCAGCTTGTCGACGTTGGGCGTCTGGCCGGGCTTGAGGGTGCAGATCGCTTCGAGCGGCACGCGGGTGTCGTACGTGCGCAACGTGACGCCGGGTTCCTGGGGCGGAAGCTCGGCGGCGTGCGCCGTGGCCGGTGCGGAGACGACGGCGGCGAGCGGGCCGAGGAGCGTGGCGCCGATCAGGGCCGCGAGGCGGCGCGTTCGTAACGGGCGGGGGGACATCCGGTCCTCCTTGGACGGTGCGCTGTCTGGGCGTGTCCGCGGGTGGGGGCGCGCGGGAACCGCTGTCGGGCCGGTGCTGGAGGGGTGGTAGCCCGGTGACGGCAGTGCGCAAATCATCGATGACATTCGTCCGCGGCGCTAGACCTTTCGAACGACGAATGCAAACTTTTGCCAGAATGAATAAAAGGGCCCTACGGCCGTCCGGCCGCGGTGACCGCGGCGTCCAGACCGGCCCGGGCGCGGGTGTTCTGGTCGCGGCAGTGGACGTCCGTCGCGGTGTCGAGGGCCGCGGTGAACCTGACGATGGCCGTCTCCGGGGTGCCCTGGGCGAGCGCGATGTCGCCCAGGGAGTTCAGCGTCCGGGCCTCGCCGGGCTGGTTGGCGACGGCGCGGAACAGGTGAAGGGCCCGGTCGAGCGCGGCGACCGCCCGCTCGTACCGGCCGAGCCTGGCGTGCAGGACACCCAGGCCCTCCAGGGCGTTGGCCTCGATGATCGGGTTGCCGGTCCGGCCGCTGAGGTCGACGGCGCGCTCGAGGTGGCGGGCGGCGCTGTCGTACCGCCCGAGGTCGCACTCGGCGGCGCCGAGGTTGGTCAGCGACCGGGTCTCGCCGGAGACGTGCCGGGTGTCGCGGTACCGGCGCAGGGCCTCCTCCAGGGGCGCGAGCGCGTCGGCGGGACGGCCGAGCCGGATGTTGATGTACCCGATGCTGTTCAGCGTGTTGGTCGCGCCGGGCTCGTTGCCGGCCCGCTCGAACACCGTCAGCGCCCGCTTCATGTACGTCAGGCCCGTGGCGAAGTCCTCGCGCCAGCAGGCGATGATGCCGAGGTTGGCCTGCGCCCGTGCCTGGCCCAGCCGGTCGCCGTACGCCTGGAAGAGGGTCAGCGCCCGGCGGACGTCGGTGGCGCCCTCGGCGTCGTGCCCCTGCTCGCACCGCGCGGCGCCCGATCCGAGGAGCGCGTACGCCTCGCCGACCGCGTCGCCGGCGTGCCGGGCCGCCTCGCGGGCCGCCGTGTGCGCCTCGAGCGCGTCGGAGGGGAAGTCGACCAGGTAGCGGTAGAACACGGTCGACAGGTCGACAGCGTGCCGCGGCCACCCGTGACCCGCGGCGACCCCCGTCGCCGCCACGATCGCCGGCCGTTCGACGTCGAGCCACGCCCGGGCCGCCAGCACGTCGTCGAAGGGCGGCGTCGGCATCACGGGCGGGTCGAGCGGCGGGCGGAGATGGACGTCGGTCGGGTGCAGGTGCCGCATCGCGGCGGTGCCCGCGCGGAGGTAGTAGTCGAACAGCCGGGTGGACGCGTCGTGCCGCGCCGTCTCGCTGTCCTCGTCGACGCCGCGTTCGAGGACGAACGCGCGGACGAGGTCGTGCAGCAGGAACCGGTCGGGCGCCGCCGGCCGCAGGAGATGGTCGTGGACCAGGTGGTCGAGGATCGTCCCCGCCGTGTCGGGGTCGGTGCCGGCCATGGCGGCCGCGGCGTAGCGGTCGATGTCGGGTCCGGGGTGCAGCGCCAGCAGCCGCAGCAGGCGCCGCCGTTCCGGCGACAGGTGCTGGTACGACAGGGCCAGCGCGGTCTCCACGTCGGAGTCCAGCCGGCGCGTGTCGTGTCGGCGGTCGAGCCGGTCGGCGTGGTCGGTCAGCGTCCACTCGGGCGCGCGTCGCATGTGTCCGGTGACCAGGCTGAGGGCCAGCGCCAGCCCGCCGCACCGCTGGACGATCCGCGCCACGGCGGCCGGGTCGGCGCCGGCCGCGACGTCGGGGTTCGCGCGGGCCAGGTACTCCCGCGCCTCGTCGACGGTGAAGACGTCGACGGCGACGTTCACCGCCGGCAGACCCGCCAGCCGGCGCCGGCCGGTGACGAGGGTGACCACGCCCGGCACGGCGGCCACCAGCGGCCGGACCTGCTCGAGGTCGGCCGCGTCGTCGAGCACGACCAGCGCGCGGGTGCCGGCCAGCCGGGTCCGGAACGCGACCGACCGCTCGGCGAGACCGAGCGGGATCCGGTGCGCGGGCACGCCGAGCAGCCGCAGGAAACCCTCGAGCACAGCGCCCGGATCGGCCGGTGGCTGGTGCGGGTCGGGATGGAACCCGCGCAGGTTGACGAACAGCACGGTGGCGAACGGCTGCCGCCGGGCCAGGAGGTGCCCCAGGTGGACGGCGAACTGGGTCTTGCCGGCACCGGCCATGCCCTCGATCGCCACCACGAGGCCCGCCGCGCCCTCGGACGCGGCGACCACCCGCTCGATCTGGGCGTGCCGGCCGGTGAACTCGGCGAGGTCGCGCGGCAGCGCGTCCATCACCCGGACCTGTGAGGCCGCCGTGGCCCGGCGGCCGACGACGCGCAGCGCCTGCTGCCACTGCGCGACATAGCCGGGGTCGTCGTGCAGCGCGCGGACGATGGACGTCAGCAGTTCGGCGTCCAGGCGGCGCCGGCCGGCCTTGAAGCAGTCCACGACCGTTCCCCGCCGCACCGTCACGCCGGCGGCCCGGTTGATCCGGGCGCAGATCACCGTGAACGAGGGGTCGCCGGCCCAGACCTTCAGGGCCCGCAGGTGACCGGTGAGCTCGTCGACGGTGACAGCCGTGCCCGGGTCGGGAATTGTCGCGTCCACCGGGCCCTCCGTCCTCTGTCGGGGCCCGAGCGTACATCGACGTATGGGATCGTTTGGAATTCGCGACCCACCCGCGTCGCTGCTGCAGGATCGTCTCCGCCGGCGCGGACGTGCCGGCGGACGGTCCTGACAGAGGGGAGTCACGAGATGACGATCGAGGTCGAAGAGATCGAGCCGGTGAAGACGACCGACATCGTGTGGTGCTGACCGGCGCCACCGGATGAACAGGCACGCCGGCGTGCCGCTCGCCACCGGCCGCTCCGTGGTTCTCAAGGAGTGCTCCTGGCGGCGGGTCGGCACGTCGCTGCTGGTGATGTTCGACCCTGCCCGCACGGTGCGCCTCGCCGACCCGGACGGCCGGGTCGAGCGGCTGCTGGAGGAGCTGGCGGCCGGGCGGCGCCAGCTCTCCGCGGTGCACGCGGCGCTCGTCGAACGGGGGGATGTCGCGGCCGACGAGAGCATCGACGCCGCGATCGCGACGCTCGACGGGCTCGGGCTCGTGGAGGACGGCGCGACGGCGTCGCTGGAGCCCGGTGAGGACCCCGAGCGCCACGCCAGCACGCTCGCGTTCTTCTCGTCGTTCGCGTCGCTGGAGCGGGGACGGGCCGACTTCGTCCGACGGTTGCGCGGCGCGCACGTCCTGCAGCTGGGTGCCGGCGGCATCGGGTCGGCGGTCGTGCAGGCACTGTGCGGGATGGGAGTGGGCGGCGTCACGATCGTCGACCACGACACGGTCGCCGTCGGCAACCTGGCCCGGCAGTTCCTGTACCGGCGCGCGGACCTCGGGCGTCCCAAGGTCGAGCGGGCCGTGGAGTGGATCGACGAGGTCCACCCGACCACGACGGCGAACGGGGTGATGCGCCGGGTGCGCTGCGCCGACGACGTCGCCGACCTGCTCGACGGCGTCGACGTGGTGGTCTGCGCCATCGACGTGCCGTCGGACGTGGGGCTGCGGGTCGGCGAGGCAGCGACGCCGCGCCGGGTGCCGTCGGTGCACGCGGGTGTCGGTCCGTTCGGCGTCCGGTACGGGTCGGTGCTGCCGGGACGCTCGGCGTGCCTGTCGTGTGTCGACAGTGGACTGCGCCGCCGCCAGCCACCGGACCGGGCGTCGGCCGAGTACGACCTCGCCGCGCGGCTGCACCGGCCCAACCCGTCCACGGCGTCGCTGGTGATGCTGGCGGGTTCGCTGGTGAGCCTGGAGGTGGTCCGGTTGCTCACCGGGTTCCAGGCGCCGCAGGCGGCCGGTGCCCGGGTGACCGTCCGGCTCGACGACGGGCTCGTGCCGCACGTGGACCGCTTCGACCGCGACGCCGGATGCCCGGTCTGCGGCGGGCTCGGCGATGGATAGTTCGACGGTCGCGCTCAAGGAGCTGAGCTTCCTGGAGGAGGGCGGGCGCGTCGTCGTCGGCGACCCGGCCGTCGGGCGGTTCATCGCGGTCCCACCGGTCGGCGCCGTGGTGATCCGCGCGCTCCGCGACGGCGCGACGGTGGGCGAGGCCGCCGCCGCGGCCGAGCGCGTCGCGGGCGAACCGGTCGACGTCGCCGCGTTCGTGGAGACGCTGCGGAAGGTCGGCTTCGTCGACGACGAGAGTCCGGAAGGGGGGCACCGTACGGCGGCCGTGCACCTGTCCGGGTGGCGCAGCGGGCCGCTGTTCCGCCCGCTCTTCGGGCGCGTCGCCTGGACCTGCTACGGCCTGTCCTACGTGGCCGTCGCCGTCGCGTTCGCGTGGGATCCGGGACTGATGCCCCGGCCGTCGGACGCCTTCGTGTCCGACGACGTGGGTCTCAGCCTGGTCGTGTTCCTGGCCCTGACGACGCTGTCGACCGCCGTCCACGAGTGCTGGCACTGGCTGGCCGCGGCCGCCGCCGGCGTGCCCGCCCGCTTCGGCGTCGACCGCCGCCTCTACTTCGTGGTGTTCGAGACCGACCTCAGTCAGCTCTGGCGCCTGCCCCGGCGCGGGCGCTACGGTCCGGTGCTCGCCGGCCTCGCCGTCGACGGCGTCGTGCTCGCCGCGTTGACCGGCGCGCTGGCGGCCGCGGGCGCGGGCCTGTGGGCACCCTCGCCGTGGGTGCTCGCGCTCGTCCGGGGACTGCTGCTGGCCAAGCTGCTGACCGTCGGCTGGCAGGCGATGGTGTTCCTGCGCACCGACCTGTACGCGGTGCTGGTGATCGCCACGGGAACGCTGAACCTGTGGCGGGTCAAGACGCTGCTGCTGCGCCGCGCGTTGCGCCGCTTGGACGCCGACGGGCGCGCCGAGCTCGACCGCGCGAACCCGCGCGACCTGGCGGTAGGTGCCTGGTTCCGGTGGGTGTGGCTGGCCGGGTTCGCCGTGGCCGCCGCCTATCTCGTCGGCTTCTACGTACCGGCGGCGGCCGTCGTCGTGCGGTACGTGCTCGACGGTCTCGCGGCCGGTCCCGGCGCACCGTCGTTCTGGTACGCGGCGGTGGTCGCGGCGCTCGTGCTGTGGCCGCACGTCGCCGTCGTCGTCGCGCCCCTACGGAGACGGTGACAGGTGCGCGCGGATCGCCTCGTACTCCGCGCGGGTGGCGACGGACGGGTTGGCCGCCATCGGCTGGCGGAGCACCTCGAGGTCGCCCAGGCGCGGGTCGGTCCGTAGCGCGTCACGGGGGACGGGTTCCTCGAGCCACCGCAGGGCCACCGGGACGTGCTGCCGCCGACCGTCCCCTGTGGACACCCGACCGGTGAGCGTCCCGACGGCCCAGACGCCCGGTGTGACCCGGCGGCTGCCGCTGACCCACAGCAGCACCGGCTGCCCGGGCGCCATGAGGGCGGTGCGGTAGGAGCGCTGGACGCACCACCGTGCCACGTCGTCGCGGCGGGCGGCCCGCTCCGCGACGTCGGAGTGGTCGCCGTTGGCCTTCAGCAGCCAGGCGCCGAGGTCGTCGAGGGACACGCGCGCGGTCATGTCAGGGCCGGCAGGCGTTGCGGGTGGGTGAGGAGGTCGGCGAACAGGTCGCCGCGCTCGGCGACGCGCGCGGGGAGGGTCCGGATGGTGAAAGCGTCGGGGCGCAGGTCGGGGTCGTCGAGCTCGTCCCAGTCGATGGGCGCGGAGACGGGCGCGCCGGCGGCAGCCCGCGGGCTGTAGGGCGCGACGAGGGTCTTGTTGACGGCGTTCTGCGTGTAGTCCAGGCGCGCGCGGCCACCGCGCTCGTTCACCTGCCACTTCCAGCTCACCAGTTCGGGGACCACCGCGCCGACGGTACGCGAGAGCTGCTCCACCCACGCCCGGGTGGCGGCGAAGTCCGGACCGGGCCGGATCGGCACCCAGATCTGGATGCCGCGGCGGCCGGTCACCTTGGCCCGGGCGCACAGCCCGAGGTGTTCGAACGCGGTGCGGTGCAGGCGCGCCAGGGTCAGCAGGTCCTGCCAGTCGGTGCCGCCGCCCGGGTCCAGGTCGATGAGCGCGTACGTCGGACGGTCCGGCGCGTCGACCCGGGACGTCCACGCGTGCCACTCCAGCGCCCCGAAGTTGGCCGCCCACACCAGTGCGGCCGGCTCGTCGACGACGAGGTACGTGTGGGTCCCGTCGGGATCGGTCCACCGGGGCAGCCACTCCGGCGCGTGGGTCGGCACCTCCCGGTGCCAGAAGCCCTTGGCCTGCGCGCCCTGCGGGAACCGGTGCATGTTCAGCGCGCGCCGGGTCAGGTACGGCAGCACGGTCGGCGCGATCCGCGCGGCGTACCGCAGGAGGTCGCGCTTGGTGACGCCGCCGGGGAACAGCACCTTGTCGAGGTTGGTCACCGCCAGCTCGCGGCCGAAGACCCGCCACGTGCCCCGCGTGCGCAGCGCGTCCAGGTGTCCCAGCTCCTCGGGCGAGGCCGCGACCGGCGACGGCTTGAGCGGAACCGACGCCCGCGCCGCCGGGAGGTCCGACCGCCACAGACGGTCGGGGTCGGCCTTGACCTCGTCGCTGGTGCGTCCACTGAGGACGGAGCGGGGATGGTCCTCGGCGTCCCACCCGTCGACGGCGAATCCGTCGTTCTTGTGCAGCAGCAGCCAGTCCTCCCGACGGGACGACCGTCCGGATGAACCGCGGCCGGTGCGCACGAGCACGAACCGGCCGCGCAGCTTCTCTCCGAACAGGTCCACGTGGTACTCGCCGTCGGTGGGCGGTCTCGCCGGCTCCCACGTGCCGGCGTCCCAGACGATGACGTCGCCGCCGCCGTAGGTGCCGGCCGGGATGACGCCCTCGAAGTCGATGTACTCCAGGGGATGGTCGTCGACCTTGTACGCGGCCCGCCGCACCGACGGGTCGAGCGTCGGGCCCTTCGGCACCGCCCAGCTCACGAGGACACCGTCGACCTCCAACCGGAAGTCGTAGTGCAACCGACGCGCCCGGTGCCGTTGCACCACGAACCGCGGGGTCGACATGCCAACCCCGATACCCAGCGACACCGGCGGATAACGCCACGGTGGTGGAGTAGGGCGTATCGACCGAATCGCCGGGCCGCGCGGTCAGCTGATGACCGGATGATCGAAAGTGCTGGCGACTTTCTGCTGTTTCGGGCGAGGGGCGGACCGCGAAAAGTCGCCACCACTTTCGATCTTGGTCGGGTTCCGGGTCGGCCCCCGTGATCGGCACGGCACCGCTGGCGGTTTCGAGCGCCGGCAACCAGAATTACGATCTTCTGCTCTACAGCGCCGGCGTGGCGGCGCTGATCGGCGCGCTCGTCGTGCTCCCGATCAGGAAGGTGAGGTGACGGCGTGGACATCGAGGAGCTCCTCGGCCGGATGACGCCAGCGGAGAAGGCCGGCCAGCTGACGCAGTACTTCTACTTCACGCTCCCGGACACCGGTGACACCGAGCCGGCGCCCGGCGTCGACCGCGAGGAGCAGCCGCACGCGGTGGAGGCGGCACTCGCCCGCGGCGGGGCGGGCTCGCTCCTGTTCGTCACCGACCCGGCCGAGACGAACCGGTTGCAGCGCCTGGCCCTGGAGGGCGGCGGGGTGCCGCTGCTGTTCGGGTTCGACGTCATCCACGGGCTGCGCACCATCTTCCCGGTGCCGATCGCGATGGCCGCGTCGTGGGACACCGACCTCATCGAGCGCGGCCAGGCCGTCGCCGCCCGCGAGGCCCGCGCGGTCGGCATCCACCTGACGTTCGCGCCGATGGTCGACATCGCCCGCGACCCCCGGTGGGGCCGCATCATCGAGGGCGCGGGGGAGGACCCGTTCCTGGGCGCGGCCGTCGCGGCCGCTCAGGTCCGCGGTTTCCAGCGGGACCTCATCGCGGGACCCAAGCACTTCGCCGGCTACGGCGCCGCGGTCGGTGGCCGCGACTACGACGAGGCGAACATCTCCGAGTACGAGCTGTGGAACGTCTACTTCGAGCCGTTCCGGGCGGCGGTCGAGGCCGGCGCCGGGAACATCATGACCGCGTACATGGACCTCAACGGCGTCCCCGCGTCGGGCAGCCACTGGCTGTTCACCACCGTGCTGCGGGACACGTGGGGTTTCCGGGGCTTCGTGGTCAGCGACGCCAACGCGGTCCGCAACCTGGTGACGCACGGCTTCGCGAAGGACCTGCCCGACGCCGCCGCGCGGGCCGTGACCGCCGGCGTCGACCTGGAGATGGCGATCTCCGACCCGGCCTACGACCACCTGCCCGACACCGACGTGCCCGCCGACGTCATCGACACGGCCGTCCGGCGGATCCTGGAGGCGAAGCAGCGCCTGGGCCTGTTCGACAACCCGTACGTCGACGAGGACCTCGCCCGCGTGACGCTCGCCGACCCCGCACACCGCGAGGCGGCCCGCGAGGCCGCGCAACGGTCGGCCGTGCTGCTGCGCAACGAGGGCGGCCTCCTGCCGCTGGCGCCCGACCGGTCGGTCGCGGTGATCGGGCCGCTGGCGGACTCGAAACGCGACACCCTCGGTCCCTGGGTCTTCGACTTCGACCTCGACGAGACGGTGACCGTTCTCGACGGCATCCGGCGGGTCGCCGGAGACCGGGTGACGTACGCGCGCGGGATCCCGGTCGCGCAACGGGTCTTCCCGTCGATGTTCGACATGTTCGGCGGCAACCGGCCCGAGGACCCGGAGGGCTTCGACGCCGACGCCGCCTTCGCCGAGGCGGTCGAGGTCGCCACGGCGGCCGACGTCGCGGTCGTCGTGCTCGGCGAGTGGCAGAACATGATCGGCGAGGCGGCGTCGCGGTCGTCGCTCGACCCGCCCGGCCGGCAGCTGGACCTGTTGAAGGCGGTCGTCGCGACCGGCACGCCCACCGTGCTGCTGCTGATGAACGGACGCCCGCTCGACCTGCGCTGGGCCGCCGCGCACGTGCCGGCGATCCTCGACATCTGGTACCCCGGCACCCAGGGCGGCAACGCCGTCGCCGACCTGCTGTTCGGCGCCGTGTCCCCGGGCGGGAAGCTGCCGTTCAGCTGGCCCCGTACCGTCGGCCAGATTCCGATGACGTACTCGCATACGGTCTCGCACGAGCCGCAGAACCAGGCGCGCCGCTACTGGGACGAGGAGAGCACGCCGTTGTTCCCGTTCGGCCACGGGCTGAGCTACGGCCGGTTCGGCTACTCCGACCTGACGGCCACCGTCGACGGCGACGACGTGCGGGTGTCGGTGACGGTCACCAACACCTCCGGCGTCACGGCGCCCGAGGTCGTGCAGCTGTACCTGCACCAGCGCCACGGCCGGGCGTCACGCCCGGTCCGCGAGCTGAAGGGCTTCCGGCGCGTCGTTCTCGACGGCGGCGCCTCCGAACGCGTGGAGTTCGCCGTGACCCCGGAGCACCGGAGCTACTGGCACGCCGCCGTCCGCGACCGGGTCCTCGACGACTCCGTCTTCGACGTCTACGTCGGCGGCGACTCCACGGCGTCGCTCGCGACGACGTTCGAGATCACCACGCCCGGGTGAGACGGCGGTGGCACGCGTTGTCGGTCGCGCTCGTCGCGGCGTTCACGACGCTGCTGGACGTCAGCATCGTGAACATCGCGCTGCCGGCCATCCGCGCCGACCTCGACCTCAGCCCGGGCGAGATCCAGTGGGTGCTGTCGGGCTACGCGCTGACCTTCGGTCTGCTGCTGGTGCCGGCCGGCCGGATCGGGGACGCCCGCGGCCGGCGCGGCGTGTTCGTGGTCGGGGTGGCCGCGTTCACGGTCGCCAGCGCGGCCGCCGGCCTCGCGACGGGCCCACTGTGGCTGGTCGTGGCGCGCCTCGTGCAGGGAGCCGCGGCCGGCATCGTCAACCCGCAGGTGTCGGGCCTCATCCAGCAGCTGTTCCGGCCCGAGGAGCGGGGCCGGCCGTTCGGTCTGCTGGGCGCGACCATCGGCGTGTCCGCGGCCGTGGGCCCGTTGCTCGGAGGTCTGCTCATCGCGGTGTTCGGCGCCGAGGACGGGTGGCGCTGGGTGTTCTACATCAACGTGCCGATCGGGGTCGCGGCGATCGTCCTCGGGTACCGGTGGATGCCGGCGTCGCGCACCCGGGAGTCGGCGGTCCGCGGCTCCGCGCCGGCCGGTCACCGTCGGGAGTCGCTCGATCCGGTCGGGGTCCTCCTTCTCGGGACCGGCGTGCTGCTGCTCCTTCTCCCGCTCGTGCAGGAGCGGGAGTGGCCCGGTACGGACAAGTGGCTGCTGGTCCCGGCCGCGGCCGTGGTGCTGGCCGGTTTCGTCGCGTGGGAGCGGCGCTTCGCGTGGCGGGGCACGGCGCTCGTGGACCTGAACCTGCTCGCCGTGCGCTCCTACGGGCTGGGCGCGTTGATCGGGCTGCTCTACTTCGCCGGGTTCACCACGCTGTTCTTCGTCTACACGCTGTACCTGCAGAGCGGACTGGGCTACTCGGCGCTGGCCGCGGGCGTGTCGGTGACGCCGTTCGCGGCCGGCTCGGCGGTCGCCGCCGCCGTGAGTGGCCGCTTCGTCGGCCGGTTGGGGCGGTCGCTCGTCGCGGCCGGTCTGGTCGCGGTGACGGTCGGCTTCGTCGCGACGTACGTGGCGGTGACGCTCGTTCCCGGTCACCGCGCCGGCTGGGCCACGGCGGTCCCGCTGCTGGTGGCCGGCCTCGGCAGCGGCCTGGTCGTGAGCCCGAACCAGACGTTGACGCTGTCGGAGGTGCCGGTGCGCCGCGCCGGAAGCGCCGGTGCCGTCCTGCAGACCGGTCAACGCGTGGGCACGGCGACCGGCATCGCCGCGGTGGGCGCGGTCTTCTTCAACCGCCTGACCGCCAACGGCGGCGACTACGCCGCCGCGTTCCGCGCCGCCCTCCTGGTGACGACGGCATTCGTGGTGGTGGCGCTGGCGGCCGCCCTGTGGGACGTCCGCGGCGGCCGGCGGCAGGTGCCCGAGCACGTCGCCGCCCACCGCGCCCCGGCGTAGCACCTCCCGTACCTTCGCCTTTGCCCAGCGCCGCCCAGCGCCGTGGTGCGTGGAGTGGTTGTGGCAGTGCCCGTGCGCGGTGCGCGTGGGCGTGGGGCGGGTGGGCGTGGGCGTGGGTGCGCGGTGCGTGGGTGCCGGGCGTGGGGCGTGTGGGTGGGCGGTCTAGCGGGTCGGGTCGAGGTCGCGGTCGACCAGGGTGAAGACCACGACGGCCACGACGAGCATGATGAGGCCCGCCACCAGGCTGGTGTCGGCCATCGCCGTCACGAAGGCGTCGCGGGCCCGCTCGGCCAGGGCCGGTTGCCCGGTCTGTGCGGCGATCTCCACCGCCGCGCCGAGGGACTCGCCGGCACCGGGGGCGGCGGCCCCGAGTCCATCGCGGTAGAGGGAGGCGGCCACGCTGCCCAGCACCGCGACGCCGATCACGTTGCCCAGGTCGTAGGCGGTCTCCTCGACGGCGGCGGCGTTGCCGGCGCGTTCCGGGGGTGTCCCGCCCATGATCATCGCCGAGGCGATGGCCAGGGCGCCGGTGCCGGCGCCGACCAGGAACATGGCGACCGCCACCACCGGGTAGCGCGTCGACACCGGGACCAGCAGCAGCCCGGCCCCGCCCACGGCCAGCCCTCCGGCGAGCACGGCGCGGGCGCCGATCCGGGCGGCGAGGGCCGGCGCCAGCGGCGACCCGACGAGCCCACCCGCGGCCACCGGCAGCAGGTGCACGCCCGACTCCAGCGGCGACTGTCCCAGCACGAGTTGCAGCCACTGGGCGAGCAGCAGCAGGGCCGCCGCGAGCGCGGCCGTGGACCCGAACGCCGCGACGACGCCCGCGGTGAACGGTCGGTTCCGGAACAGCCGGACGTCGAGGAGCGGGTCGGTGCGCCGCAGGCACCGCAGCACGAACCGCCCGAGCAGCGCTAGCCCGGCCACGAAAGCGGCCACCCCGGCCGGGTCGCCGATGTGCTTGACCGCCCAGACCACCAGCACCATCCCGGCGATCGACAGGGCGGTGCCCACGAGGTCCCATCGACCCGGACGCGGATCGCGCGCCTCCGGCAGCACCAGCGCCCCGGCGACCAGCGCGACCACCATGCACGGCACGTTGACCAGGAACGCCGCCCGCCACCCCGAGTGCTCGAGCAGCAGCCCGCCGACGATCGGTCCGACAGCCGCGCCCAGGGCGGCGACGGCCGACCACACGCCGAGCGCGGTCGCCCGTTCGCGCGGGTCGGTGAAGACGCTGCGGATCAGCGACAGCGTCGTCGGCATGATCATCGCGCCGCCGACGCCGAGCAGCGCCCGCACGGCGACCACCACCTCGGCCGATCGCGCGACCAGCACCAGCGCGGACGCGCCGCCGAACACGACGAACCCGGCGAGCAGCATGCGCCGGCGGCCCCAGCGGTCGGCGAGCGCGCTCACCGTCACCAGCAGTCCGGCGAGCACGAGCGAGTAGCTGTCGATGATCCACAGCTGCTGTGTGGCGGAGGGCCGCAGGTCGGCGGCCAGGTCGGGCAGGGCGATGGTGAGGATGGTCAGGTCCATGACCACGACGAGCAGGCTCGCCGACAGCACGGCCAGCGCGCCCCACCGCCGGGCCGCGCTCACGCGCGTCCCCGTGGCGCGCTCCCCGCGAGGGCCGCGCTCACGCCGGTCCCCACAGAAGGGTGACCGTCGCGGTGAGCCGGTCGAGGTCCATCGGTGCGCCGTCGAGCACCGCGTGCAGGGTCGCGCCGTCGAGGAACACGGCGACCGCGCGCGCGGTGGCGGGGTCGGTGTGCCGCGACAGCATCGCCACGAAGCCGTCGAACCAGCGCCGGACCAGCGGTCGCAGCGCCGGGTCGCGGATGGCGGCGGTGTAGAGGACGGTCTCCAGCCGCACGAGGTCGCCGGTGGACATCCACTCGTGCACCAGCCGGGCGATCATCTCCGCCGGCGAGTCGGCCGTGTCCAGCGCGAGCCCGATCCGGCCCAGTTCGGCGTCGTACCCCTCGACGAGGATGGCCAGCGCCGCCTCGCGGAGGTCGTCCAACGTCGCGTAGTACTGCGTGGTCGACCCGAGCGGCACCTCCGCCCGCCGGGCCACCTGCCGATGGGTCACCGTGCTCGTTCCGGTCTCCATGATCAGCTCTGCCGCCGCCTCGGCGATGCGGCGCCGCCGCCCCTCCGGGTCCCGTCGCGCTCTCACGCTCTTAATGTACTTGCGTACATGTACAAACGTACAGGAGGACCGGTGCATCGTTTGTGGGGTGCTGCACCGTCCTATCCCCGGCGGAGCGGAGGGAGCCCGGTTTGACACCAGATGACCAGGAACGCTTCCGGGAGTTCGTGGCGTCGCGGATGGCGTCGTTGCGCAACCTGGCGTTCGTGACCTGTGGAAACTGGCACGCCGCGGAGGACGCGGTGGCCAACACCCTGGCGAAGCTGTACCCGCGGTGGCACAAGCTCGACCGGCCCGACCTGTACGCGCAGACGATGGTCGTGCGCGCGGCGATCGACGAGACCCGCCGGCCGTGGTGGCGGCGGGAACGGTCGGCCGGCGACACCATGCCCGACGTCGAGCTGGCCGACCCGAGCGGCGCCACCGACGAGCGGCTGCGGGTGCGGGCCGCGCTGCAGTCCGTGCCGGCCCGCCAACGCGCGGTGCTGGTGCTGCGGTACTACCTCGGCATGTCGGGTGAGGAGGCCGCCGAGGCCCTGGGTGTGCGCGCGGCGACCGTCAGGAGCCAGACCAGCCGCGGTCTGGACAGTCTTCGGGCGGCACTGGCCGCGGGAGGTGTGGTGCTGGATGAGCAGGAACTTGGAGGAGCGATCAATGCGGATGCGGGACGTGGTGGACACGGTGACGCAAGACCCACCGCCGCTGCGGTACGGCGTTGACGACATAGTCGCGTCGGGCGAGCGGGCGCAGCGGCGCCGGCGGTTCGTCCGCGCGGGGGCGGGCGCGGCGTCCGTCGTGGTCGCGCTCGGTGTCGCGGCCGCGGTGGTGGTCCCGTCACTGTCGGCAGGACCCGATGGGACCGGCGTGAGCACGCCGGATGCCCCGGCCGCACCGGCCGCGGCCCCGGCCGGCCCGGCGGCGCCCTTCACGTTCACCTTCACCGCCTACCAGGTGGGTCGGTTGTCGGTGGCGGCGCCGATCACGGTGTCGACCTCGTACCAGCTGGCGTCCGTCTACGCCGAGGGGCTCGTGTCGAACGACAAGCCGGTCGAGCCGTCCACCGAGGAACCGTCGGGACCGCAGAAGGGTGACCCCGGCTACCGGCCCGACCCGAACCCGACGAAGCAGCTGTCGGCCTACCTCGCCGTCTACCGTCCCGGCGCCTACGACGCCACGAAGCTGGCCGGCGCCACGCCGGTGACGGTCGCCGGCCGGCCCGGCCTCGAGGCGACCTCCACCGGCGGCAGCTGGGACATGGAGCGCACCCTCGCCTGGCAGTACGCCGACGACGCCTGGGCGGTGATCTCGTCACTGTCCGACGACGTGAACCACCCGTCGGCCGACGCCCTGCGGCAGCTGGCCGCCGGGCTGCGCACCGAGCTCCGCACGCCGGCGAAGCTGCCGGTCAAGCTGTCCTACGTGCCGGCCGGCTACGGCCTGACCGAGGTCGGCATGAAGGCCACCACCGGTCTGAACGGTGTGGTGTCGGCCCGCAGCGGCGACTTCGGCGGCCTGCTGTTCAGCAAGCCCGCCCTGCCGACGACCGGCCTGACCGGTCCGTACACCGGCCCCGACGGCGGCAACCCGGCCGGCAGCTTCGCGATGTACATCGTGCCGGCGCGCAACTCCAACCAGCAGCCGGCGCCGGGCATCACGTGCCTCAACGGCTTCTGCAACCGCTGGTTCGCCGGCAACACGGTGAAGGTGCAGGTGTCGAGCGAGGGCCTGCTCCCCAACGCCGAGATGCGGCGGATCCTGGAGGGCGTCACGCTGGCCGACGTCCAGAACGTGACCACCTGGACCGAGGCCACCGCGTCGATCCCGGCGTGAGCGCCGCGGCGGCCGCCCGCACCCCCGTCGGGCGGCCGCCGCGGTAACGGCTCCCATCGGCCCGGGGCGGCACCGGGCGCGGGGGACCGATGCCGCATCCTCCGATCGGCTGGCCTGGGCCGACTAAAGCATTGTTTGGAGCGTTTTGGGTAGTTTAGGGCTCCTCATGGCGGAACATACTCTGTGTAGTTGAAACATCACGGAGGGGAAATCATGAGGACGATGCAGCGCGCGATCGCCATGGTCGGGCTCACTCTGATGACGGGGGGCATGCTCGGCGTCACCGCGACCGCGGCGTCCGCCGCACCCACGCAGGAGAAGGCCACCCAGAGCGTCGAGCGGCACCGCGACCACGACGGAGACCGGGACCGCTGGCGTCACCGCGACCGCCGGGTCTTCAAGGGCATCTACCCGAGCGAGCGGATGTGCCGGTTCATCGGCCGGACCGGCGACTGGGAGGGCCGGTGGGACGACCCGGAGTGCGTGCAGGTCGGACGCCGCGCCTGGGCGCTGTGGGTCGAGCCGGACAACGACCGTCGCTGGCGTGGTCACCGCTAGGGGCATAGCGGGGGAGTAGAGCGGGTGGCGCGACGCGCCACCCGCTTTTCCGTGGTGTGCGGTTGAATGCTCCGGGACCAGAGTGCGATCGACCCGCGACCAGGGAGCTGACCCGTGACCGATCCCGTTCCGACCGAACCCGTCCCGCCGTCCGATCCGGTGTCGACCGACGGGCGGCACTGGAACCGGCAGTACCTCATCGCTGTCGCGCTGCTCGTCGCGTTCGCCGGTTTCGTCGTCGTGATGGTGGTGCTTGCCGACCGGTCCTCCGACCAGGTGTGGCAGCGGCGCATCTACCTGTTCAGCGCCGTCGAGGCGATCGTGTTCACCGCCGTCGGCTGGCTGTTCGGCCGGGAGGTGAACCGTACGGCCGTCGAGTCGGCGCGGCAGGACGCCACGGCGGCCCGGCAGACCGCAGCCGTGGCGCGCGAGGAGGCGCGGCGCAGCGCGGAGGACGCCGCGGCCGCCGAGCAGCGTGCCGCGGCCGAGCGCGCCCGCGGTGAGACGGTCGCGGCGGTCGTCGAGCACTCGCGTCCGACCGGCGACGACCGCGACGCCGGCCCCCGACCGGCCGGCGCCGGCCTGCCGGGGACGGGCGGCACCGGCACCGTCGTGGACCTGCGTGCCCTGATGCGGGACCTGTACGGGCGGCGGTCAGATCAGGATTCGTAGCGGGTGCTCGAGCAGGTCGAGGAACGCCCGCATCCAGCGGGCGGCCAGCGCGCCGTCGATCGCACGGTGGTCGACCGACAGCGTGACCCGCAGGACGGTGGCCGCGGCGAGGCCGCCGTCGGCGGTGACGACCGGCTCGCGGCGGGCGGCGCCGACCGCGAGGATCATCGACTGCGGCGGGTTGATGATCGCGGTGAACTCCTCGGTGCCGTACATGCCGAGGTTGGTGACGGTGGCGCTGCCGCCCTCGAGCTCGTCCTGGCGCAGGGCGCCGCGCCGGGCCCGGTCGGCGAGGTCGCCGGTGGCGGCGGCGACCTGGCTGACCGGCAGGCGGTCGACACCGCGCACCACCGGGGTGACGAGCCCGCCGTCGGTCGCCACCGCCACGCCGATGTCGACCGTGTCGAACCGCCGCATGCCGTCGTCGGTCCAGACGACGTTCGTCTCCGGGACGGCGCGGTGCGCGGCGGCGACGGCCTTGACGACGAGGTCGTTGACCGAGATCTTCGCGGCGGTGCCGGCGGCGTTGATGTCGGCGCGTAGCGCCAGGAGGGCGTCGACGGTGGCGCTGCCGCGCAGGTAGAAGTGCGGCACCGTCGCCTTGCTCGCGGTGAGCCGTCGGGCGATGGCCCTGCGCAGCCGGGAGTGCGGCACGAGGTCGGACCGTCCACTGTCGACCGGCACGGCTGCCGGTGGAGAGGCCGGCGCGGTGGCCGGTGGGGCGGCCGGTGGGGCGGCCGGTGCTGCGGACGGTGCTGCGGACGGTGCCGGCTGGACCTCCGGTTCGGTGGTGGCGCGGTCGGCGATCGCGGCCTCCACGTCGGCGCGGACGATGCGGCCGTGTGGTCCGGTGCCGGTGAGGGTCTCGAACGGGATGCCGGCCTCGCGGGCCAGCTTCCGGGCGAGCGGGCTCGCGAAGACGCGGCCGTTGGCCGGTCCGCCGGACGCCACCGCAGCCGACGGCTCGCCGGCACCCGCAGCCGACGGCTCGACGGCACCCGGAGCCGGTGGCGTACCGGCGGCCGGCGTCGGCGGCGTGTCGACAGCCGGTGTGCCCGCGGCCTGCGTCGGTGCGGGGCCGACGCCCAGGCCCGCCAGGGCTCCGTCCACATCGGACACCTGCTCGCCCTCGGCGCCGAGCAGCGCGATCGGGTCGCCGACCTGCACGGTCGTGCCCTCGGGCACCAGCACCCGCAGGATCACCCCGGCCGACGGGGCCTCCACGTCGACGTTGGCCTTGGCCGTCTCCACCGTGGCGATGACGTCGCCGGCGGCGAACGGGGCGCCGGCGGCGACCGGCCAGCCCGACAGCACGACCTCCTCGTCGCCGGCGGCGATTCCCGGCATCCGCAGCAGCTCAGGCATCGGAGCCTCCGGCGAGGGCGCGGGCCACGTCGTCGGCGTTGGCGATGGCGGCGTGTTCCAGCACCTTGCTGATGCTGGGCGACGCGACCCCGCCGGTGACGCGTTCGATGGGGGCGTCGAGCCAGTCGAAGAGGCGCCGCTGGAGCTCGTCGGCGAGCCAGCCGCCGTACGAGGTACCCAGTGCTCCCTGTTCGGCGATCAACACGCGGTTGGTCTTCCGCACGCTCGCGGAGATCGTGTCCCAGTCGAGGCTGGCCCGGTCGAGCCAGCGCAGGTCGATGACCTCGGCGTCGACGCCGGTCCGCTCGACGGCGTCGAGCACGCGTGAGGTCATCGCCAGGTAGGTGAGGACCGTGACGGCCGCGCCGGAGCGGCGTACGGCCGCGCGGCCGACGGGAAGGCAGAAGTCCCAGTCGTCGCCGGGGCCCTCGCCGGTGGACGCGTACAGGTCGACGTGCTCGAGCACCAGCACCGGGTCCTGGCAGCGCAGCGCGCTGTTCATCAGCCCGACGTAGTCGCGTGGCGTGGACGGCGCGACGATGCGCCACCCGGCGGCGGTGGCGAAGACGCCCGCCGGGTCCATCGAGTGCTGCGAGCCGTACCCGGTGCCCATCGCGACCTTCGACCGCAGCACCAGCGGCACCGGGTCGTCGCCGCCGAACATGTGGCGGGCCTTGCCGATCTGGTTGAACAGCTGGTCGGCCGCGACCCACATGAAGTCGGCGTACATGAACTCGACGACGGGCCGGTACCGGCCGTCGAGGGCCATGCCGCCGCCGAGACCGGCGAACGCGTTCTCGCTGATGGGCGTGCCGAGCACGCGGTCGGGGAAGGCGTCCTTGAGCCCTTTCGTGGCACCGTTCGTGCCGCCGCCGAGCCGGTGGATGTCCTCACCGAGGACCACGATGCTGTCGTCCGCGGCCATGCGGCGTTCCATCACGCGGGCAACCGCCTCGATGAACCTGATCGGCTCACCCGGTGACGACGGTTCCGCAGCGGCGTCGGAGAACTCGGAGAGATCGCCGCGCACACCCACGTCGACGAACGCGGGATCGGGC
This sequence comes from Virgisporangium ochraceum, assembly GCF_016863655.1. Taxonomy (GTDB): domain Bacteria; phylum Actinomycetota; class Actinomycetes; order Mycobacteriales; family Micromonosporaceae; genus Virgisporangium; species Virgisporangium ochraceum. Next base: position 22,379 of record NZ_BOPH01000110.1, on the reverse strand, counting down.
CACTCCGACGGCTTGATGCGGCGCTCCTGCGGCTTGCCGCCGGGTGCCGGTTCGAGGAGCGCGTCGCAGGTGTCGGCCATCAGCTTGTCGACGCGCGCGACGGCCGCCTTCCGGTCCACTGTGGACAGGATGCCGCGGCGCTCGAGGTGGCTCTCCAGCTGCGTGATCGGATCACGGGCGCGCCAGGAGTCCTCCTCCTCGCGGGTGCGGTACTTGAACGCGCTGCCGGGGAACGGGCCGTTCTGGTGGTAATAGCGGTACACGTCGGCCTCGACGAGCGTCGGCCCGTTGCCCGCGCGCATCGACGCGACCGCCTCGGCCATCGCGAGGTGCACGGCGAGCACGTTCATTCCGTCGACCCGCCAGCTCGGGATGCCGAACCCGGGGCCGCGCGCCGACAGGCGCGGCTCGGCCGTGGACTCGTCGACGGTGGTGGAGACCGCGTAGTGGTTGTTCTCCACGAAGAAGCACAGCGGCAGCTTCCAGGCGGCGGCGAGGTTGAACGTCTCCAACGTGGACCCGATGTTCGTGGCGCCGTCGCCGAAGTACGTCACCGCCACCGCGTCGGTCCCCGCATGCCGGTGCGCCCAGGCGGACCCGGCGGCCAACGGCACGCCGCCACCGACGATCGCGTTGGTGCCGATGGCACCGGCCTGCTTCCACTGCAGGTGCATCGACCCGCCGCGGCCGTGGCTCCACCCGCGGTCGAGGCCGCAGATTTCGGCGAGTGTGCGCAGCACGATCTCGCGGACCTCGGGGGAGTGGTCGGTCAGCGGGTCGATGCCCTTCGGCTCGACGTGCGCGAGCACCTTGGCGAGGAACTGGTGGTGGCCGCGGTGCGAGCCGTTCACGGTGTCGCCCGGCCGCAGGGCGAGCACCGAGCCGACCGCGCCGCCCTCCTGGCCGATGCTGGAGTGCGCGGGACCGTGCACCAGGTTCTCCGACGCGAGCTTCAGCACGGTCTGCTCGAACGCCCGGATGAGGATCAGCTGCGTGTACATCGACGTCAGTAGCTCGGGAGCGGCGGCGTCCCAGTCGGCGTCGGTGACGGTGAGCTCGACCCACGGCTGGTCGGGGGCGAGCCGGCGGTGCTCAGGCATGTGAGCCAGTCTCGCAGCGATTGGATCCAATCACAAGAGATCTTCCGCTCCGAACTGCGACGATGCATGCTGTGATCGTAAGATTGGATCCAAAGAAGGGCCCTATCCCATGCTTCCCGGACTCGCCGGCGTCGACCACATCGGCTTCACCGTTCCCGACCTCGAGCAGGCGAAGAGCTTTCTCGTGGACGTGCTGGGCTGCGAGTACCTGTACTCGCTCGGCCCGTTCGACCGCGGCGACGACTGGATGCGCGAGCACCTGAACGTCGGCCCCGGCACGGTCATGCGCGAGCTGCACTTCTTCCGCTGCGGGAAGCAGGCCGTCTTCGAGGTCTTCCACTACGAGGCGCCCGACCGCAACCCGGTGCCGCCACGCAACAGCGACGTCGGCGGTCATCACGTGGCGCTCTACGTCGACGACCTCGACGCCGCCGTGGACCACCTGAAGAAGCACGGCGTGACCGTGCTCGGCGCGCCGACCGCCAGCGGTGGCCCCAGCGCGGGGCAGCGGTGGGTGTACTTTCTAGCCCCGTGGGGCATGCAGTTCGAGCTGGTTTCGTACCCGGGCGGCAAGGCGTTCGAGCGTGAATGAGAGCCTGCGGATCGCCGCGTCGCTCCGGCAGTCGATCCTCGACGGGGAGCTCCGGCCCGGGCAGCGCCTGCGGCAGGAGGAGATCGCCGAACGCCTCGGGGTCAGCCGGCTTCCCGTCCGCGACGCGCTGCGCATCCTCACGGCCGAAGGGCTCACCGAGCACGAGCCGAACAAGGGCGCGCGGGTCCCGTTGCTCAGCGCCCGCGAGGTCGACGTGCTGTACCAGATGCGCGAGAAGCTCGAACCGCTCGCGCTCGCCGAGAGCCTGCCCCTCCTCGACGACGCCGTCCTGGCGGAGCTCGACGCGGTGCAGGACGCGATCGAGCGCCACACCGACGTCACCGAGTTCCTCCGCCTCGACCGCGAGTTCCACCTCCTCACCTACTCGCGGTGCGACGTGGAACCGTTGGCGGGCACGGTCGTACGGATGTGGAACTCCACCCAGTACTACCGACGGCTGTTCATGACGCTCAGCGGCGAGCCGCGGCGGTGGGTCGTCGACGCCGAGCACCGGCTGCTGCTCGACGCGCTGCGCCGGCGTGACGCGGTCGACGCCGGCCGGGTGCTGGAAGGCCACATCCGCCGCACGCGGGTGGAGCTGTCCCAGCACCCGTCCATCTTCAGCTCTTGACCCACACGGCTTTCAGGTTGCAGAACTCGCGGATGCCCGCGGCGGACAGCTCGCGACCGTAGCCGCTGCGCTTCACGCCGCCGAACGGGAGCGCCGGGTACGACACGGTCATGCCGTTGATGGTCACCGCTCCGGACGCCAGCTCGGCGACGCACCGCTCCTGCTCGGCCTCGTCGCGGGTCCAGGCGACCGCGCCGAGCCCGAACGCGGTGGCGTTCGCGACCTCGATGGCCGCGTCGAGATCGGCCGCCCGGTACACGACCGCGACCGGTCCGAACGTCTCCTCGTGGTAGAGCCGCATCGACGGGTCGACGTCGACGAGGACGGTCGGCGGGTAGAACCAGCCCGGCCCCTCGGGGACGTCGCCGCCGGTGAGCACCTTGGCGCCCTTCTCCACCGCGTCGGCCACGAGCTCGACGAGGTCGGTGCGGCCCTGTTCCGTCGCCACCGGTCCCACATCCGTTCCCTCGGCCGCGGGATCGCCGACCTTCAGGTTCGCCATGCCGCGGGTGAACGCGTCGAGGAACTCGTCGTACACGTCGGCGTGGGCGATGAACCGCTTCGCGGCGATGCACGACTGGCCGTTGTTCTGGCACCGCGCGGTCACAGCGGTCTCGGCCGCCTTCGCCACGTCGGCGCTCGGCAGCACCAGGAACGGGTCGGACCCGCCGAGCTCCAGCACGGTCTTCTTCAGCGCGTCGCCGGCGATCGCGGCGACCGAACGGCCCGCGCCCTCGCTGCCGGTGAGCGTGGCCGCGGCGACCCGGTCGTCGCGCAGCACCTTCTCCACGCCGGCCGACCCGATGCGCAGGTTCGCGAACGAGCCGGCGGGGAAGCCCGCCCGCTCGAAGAGCGTGCCGAGGTACTCGGCGGTCTGCGGCACGTTGGAGGCGTGCTTGAGCAGACCCACGTTGCCCGCCATGAGCGCCGGCGCGGCGAACCGCAGCACCTGCCACACCGGGAAGTTCCACGGCATCACCGCGAGCACCACGCCGAGCGGCTGGTAGACCGAGTACGCCCGGTCGGCGCCGACCGCGTCCGGGTCGACCGGCTCGGGTGCGAGGAAGGACTCCGCGTGCTCCGCGTAGAACCGGCATCCCGTGGCCGACTTGCGTACCTCCGCCTCAGCGGACTTCACGGTCTTGCCCATCTCGCGCGTCATCGTCTTCGCGAGCTCACCCGCGTCGGCGTCGAGCAGGTCGGCCGCGGCCCGCATCCACTCCGCCCGCTGGGCGAACGTGGTGCGGCGCAACGCCGTCACCGCACCGGCCGCCGCCGCGAGCGCGGCCTCGACCTCGGCGTCGGACATCGGGGTGAACTCGCGCTCGACGGCACCGGTGGCCGGGTTGACCGTCGCTATGGCCATCTCAGCTCTCCTTCTCACTCCGGTTGTTGATGTGGGACTGGGCGTGACGCTGGGTCGGCAGCGGGCCGGCGGTGGTGTAGTAGCGCCGGCCGGCGACGAGCAGCTCCTCGGCCGGGAACTTCGTGATGACCTCGGCGCCGTCGGCGGTCACGACCAGCTCCTCCTCGATCCGTGCCGCGCCGACCCCGTCGGCCGACGGCCAGTAGGTCTCCAACGCGAACACCATGCCCTCCTCCAGTACCTCCGGGTGGTCGAGGGAAACCAACCGGCTGAAGATCGGCTTCTCCCAGATGGAGAGGCCCACCCCGTGACCGTACTGCAGCGCGAACGCCGCCTCCTCGTCCGCGAAGCCGAACTCGCGTGCGGTCGGCCACACACTGACGATGTCGGCGGTGGTGGCGCCCGGCCGCACCAGCTCGATGGCCCGGTCCATGTACTCGCGGCAGCGCTTGTACGCGTCGACCTGCGCGCGCGAGGCGCTACCGACCGCGAACGTGCGGTAGTAGCAGGTGCGGTAGCCCATGAAGCTGTGCAGGATGTCGAAGAACGCCGGGTCGCCGGGCCTGATGAGCCGGTCGCTGAACACGTGCGGGTGCGGCGAGCAGCGCTCACCGGAGATCGCGTTGACGCCCTCGACGTGCTCTGACCCGAGGTCGTACAGGCGCTTGGCGACCAGTCCCACGGTCTCGTTCTCCCGCACGCCCGGGCGCAGGAACCCGTACAGGTCGTCGTAGGCGGCGTCGACCATCGAGGCGGCGGTGGTGAGCAACGAGATCTCGTCCGGCGTCTTGATGCGGCGGGCCTCCAGGAACACCTGCTGCCCGTCGACCACCTCGATGCCCTTGGCCCGCAGCGCGTTGAGGATCGGCAGCTCCAGCAGGTCTACGCCGAGCGGCTCGTTCTGCAGCCCGTAACGCTCCAGCTCCTCGTAGATCTTCTGGGCCACGTTCTCCGCCACCGACGAGTCGGGGTGGAACGCCCCGCGCAGCACCGAGATGCCGGCGCGTGCGCCGCTCGTGCCGCGGGCCCTGTCCGCCACGCCCGCGGCGTCGCGGTAGTCGAGCCACGGCGCGTAGAGCTGGTGGTGACGGGCCGCCGAGCCGAAGTCCCACAGCACCGGCTCGCCGCCGCGGGGCAGGAGGGCGAAGCGGATCAGCTTGTCCATCGCCCAGGTGCCGATGTGCGTGGCTGTCATGTAACGGATGTTGTGGAAGTCGAAGGTGAGCAGCGCGCCCACCTCGGAGTCCGCCAGGTGCTTCTTCAGCCGCGACAACCGGTCGGTGCGCAGCCGGTCCATGTCGACCCGCGCCTCCCAGTCGACGACGTTCATCCCGAAGGTGGCTGTGCTCATATGGTGTCTCGCTCTCTTGTGTTACTTCGCGTCGCGACCGTCGACCGGATGAACATGGCGGTTCTCCCTGTGGTGTTCGGCCGGGCGGGGTGCGTCGGCGGAGGGGTCGAAGAGCGTCTTGATCTGACGGGCCGGCCCCGGGGCCAGGCCTTCGGTCACGAGGTCGGCCAGCGGGTACACGGTGCCCGCGATGTCGTCCCAGGACGGGCGGCCGGCGAGGACGTCGAGGGCCGCGGGCAGGTCGGTGGCGCAGGTGTGCGCGACGGTGCCGACGACGTCGACCTCCTGGAGCGTCCAGCGGGCGAGGTGGGCACCGTCGAGGGCGGCGGGCACGTTCTTCTGGATGCCGACCAGCACGAGCCGCCCGCCGGGTGGGGTGGCCGCCGCGGCCGCGTGCAGCCCGGGCACGATTCCGGTCACCTCGTACACGACGTCGGCGCGCAGGCCCGCGTCGGCGAGGGCCGCGGCCGGGTCACCCTGGATCGTGTGTTCCGCGCCGAGGGACCGGGCCAGCGCGAGCCGGTCGTCGGCGACGTCGACGGCCCACACGCGCAGCCCGGCGGCGACGCACGCGTAGGTGAGGAACGCACCGATGCCACCGACGCCCACGACGACCGCGAGGTCGCCGGGTGCGGCGGCGCCGCGGTCACGGGCGTGCACGGCCACGGCCATCGGTTGGGCGAGCGCGGCGGTGTCGGCGGTGAGGCCGCGGTCGTCGGCGCGCACGCAGATCCCGGCCGGTGCCGTGACGTGGTCCGCGAGGCCGCCGTCGCGGTGGAACCCGATCGTGTGGTACCGGACGCACAGGTTCGTGCGCCCGCGCCGGCACGCGGCGCAGTCACCGCAGCTGATCCCGGCGCCGCACGCGACCAGTTCACCGATCCGGCCCGGATCGACGCCGGCGCCGACCGCGACGACTTCACCGGCGAACTCGTGGCCCAGCACCACGGGCGTCGTCGCCCGCGTGCCGTCGCCGGGGACGAGCGTCGGGGTGTGCCGGTACTCCGCCGCGTCGCTGCCGCAGACGCCGGCGGCACCGACCCGCACGAGCACCTCGCCGGCTGCCGGCTCGGGGACCGGGCGCGACTCCATCCGCACGTCGCCCACGCCGTGGTACACCGCCGCCCGCATCATGTGTGGAGCCCCGACGCGTCGGCCTGCAACCGGTACAGGGCGAGCAGGTCGAGGTCGCCCAGCCCGCGGCCGACGGCGGTCTGCACGACCTGGTGGGTCAGCCCGGCGACGGGCATCGGCACCTCGTGTTCCCGTGCGGCGGCCAGGCCGAGGTCGAGGTCCTTGCGCAGCAACGTGTTCGTGAACGTCGGGGTGAAGTCGCCGGCGGCCAGGGCGCCCGCCCGCCGGCGGACCCAGTCGGAGCCGACGACGGTCCGGCCGAGGAACTCGAGGAACGCGGCCCGGTCGGCTCCGCTCTTCTCGGCGAGCGCGGTGACCTCGGCCAGCGCCTGCACCATGATGCCCAGGTACAGGTTGTGGCACAGCTTCACCAGGCGGCTCTGCTCGCCGTCACCGACGCGCACCGCGGCCTTCACCACCGTGCGCAGCAACGGTTCCACGGCCGCGAACTGCTCCTCCGGCGCCGAGGCGACGAACACCGCGTCGCCGGCCGCGACGACGTCCGGGTTCCCGCTGACCGGGCACGCCACGAAGCCCGCGCCGGCCCTGGCGGCGACCGCGCGCGCCGTCGCCGACGCCTGCTCCGACACCGTGGAGACGTCGACGACCACCCGTGGCCTCTCCGGGCCGGCGAGCAGCCGGTCGAGCACCGCCAGGAGGTCGTCGGGTCCGGACACCACCACGAACACGACGTCGCGGGTGGCGAGGTCCACAATGGACTCCGCGACCGCGGCACCGGCGTCGGCGAGCGGCCGGGTCTTCTCCGGGGTGCGGTTCCAGACGGTCAGGTCCGCGCCGCCGGCGAGCAGCCGGTGACCGATCGCCGAACCCATCCGGCCGGTGCCCACGAGTCCGACGGTGGTCATCGGGTGGGCTCCACCTTCGTGCCGGCGCACAGCTGCTCGCCGAGGTAGTCCCAGTCGCGGCTGAACCGGTACGAGTGCTGGGCCGGCGGCTGCGGCGCCTGTGTCTCGACCCACCGCGTCCGCCCGTCGGTGCGGTTGTAGAAGGCGTGCTCGCAGCCCGACCCGGTCCACAGCACGTCGCCGGGGCGCAGCACGAGGTGGTCGCCCTCGACGACCGCCTCGGTCTCGCCCTCGGTGAAGACGTACGCCTCCTCGAAGGGATGGTCGTGCGGGTGTGCCGCGGCGGTCGGCTGGTACTCGACCATGAACATGGTGTGCAGCTGCGCCTGGATCCGCTGGTCGGCCAGCATCCGGATGCCGATCCCGCTGTAGGCGAGCATCGCCGTCGCCATGCTCGCCGACACCTCCGGCGCGGCGGGGTCGCTGCCCCGGGCCAGCTTCCGCAGGTCCATCGACCCGTCGTCGAACCGGAAGACGGTGCGGTTGCGCGGGTCGCGCAGGTCGACGTCCGCGGCGGCGTCGGCGACCAGGTCGTCGGCGAGGAAGAACGTGTCCCGGCGGCGGTTGTCGAGCAGCAGCCGCACCGGCGCCGACATCTCCAGCCAGCGCGCCCCCTCGGCGCCGGTGGTGAGCTGGTGCGCCACGGCCACCGGTACGACCGCGCAGTCGTTGCGCCGCAATGTGACCGTCTGGCCCAGCATGGTCAGCGTCAACGCGCCGTCGAGGAGCCACAGGCTCTTCTCGTACGAGTGGACGGTCGCGTCGATGCGGCCACCGGGGTCGAGCGTCGACGCGCTCATCGTCATGTGGTGCGAGCCGAACTCGCGCCCGATGACGTCCTGCCGGCGGAAGCCCGTGCTGTGCCCGCGGTAGTCCTCGGGCAGCGTGGCCCGCGACCCCTCGATCCGGTCGACGTGGTACATGGAGTTCCCTTTCGTTTCTTGCGCACTACGTACTGCCTCTGTGCCGCCCTGCGAGCGATCCCTGCGAGCCCTGCGAGCCGCCCTGCGGAGCCCTGCCTCCCGCCCCCTGCGGAGCCCTGCCTCCCGCCTTGCGCGGCCCTCTGCAGGCCGCCCTGCCTGCGTGCCCTGCCTGCCCGCCCTGCCCGCCGCCCTGCGCGTCCTCTGCGCCGATCTTGCAGTTGTGGCCGCCCTTGTGTCCTGATTGCTGATGTTTCGTCCCGGCCATAACTGCAAGATCGGCGCGGGGAGTCGGGCGGCGCGGGGTCGGACGGGTCGGGAGTCGGGCGGCGCGGGGGTTGGACGGGTCGTGTGGCGCGGTCGTGTGGTGCGGGCGTGTGGCGCGGGCAGGTGGTGCGGGCAGGTGGTGCGGGCGGGTGGTGCGGGCGGGTGGTGCGGTCGTGTGGCGCGGGCGGGTGGTGCGGGCCGCAGCGGTCAGGCGGTGGTCAGGGCCACCACCGCTCGCCGGCGTCGGCGGCTGCGGATCAGCGGGACCAGCGCCGCGGCGACGACGAGGATGCCCTGGATCCAGTACTGCCAGGCGAGGCTGAACGACAGGAAGCTCAACGAGCTCGTGATGGTCTGCAGGAACAGGGCGGTGCACAGGGTGGCGAGCGCCGACCCCGTGCCGCCGAAGATGCTGGCTCCCGCCAGCACCACCGCGGTGACGCTCGCCAGCGTCAGTGCCTGCCCCACCGAGGCGTCGCCGACCCCGGTCTGCGCGTACAGCGCGATGCCGCCACCGGCCGCCAGCGCACCGGCCACCACGTAGGCGAGCAGTTGCGCCGGCCGGGTCGCCACCCCCATGCGGGCGGCGGAGACCTTGTCGGAACCGGTCGCCCGCAACGCCCGTCCCATCTGGGCCCTGCGAACGAGCGCATGGCCTGCGACCGCGACCAGAACGACCACGACGAACACCATCGGCACTCCCGCGACCGTCGTGCCGAGCGCGGCGAGCAGCGTGTCGCCGGCCTGGCCGCCGGGCAACGGGCGCAACAGCTGCGCGACGCCGAGCGCGCCGATCGACGTGACGAGCGTGGCGACCACCGGTGGCAGGCTCACGCGCGTCACCAGAAGTCCGTTCACCAGACCGACGACAGCGCCGACCGCGAGCGCCGCGACCACGCCGAGCCCGAACAGCGCCGGCGCGCCGGTGGCGAAGAACGACGCGGTGACCACCGACAGCGCGACCACGGAACCGACCGACAGGTCGATGCCGCCGGTCATCACGACGACGAGCTGGCCGAGGCTCACGAGCGCGAGCGAAGCCGTTGCCAGCAACAGCAGTCCGAGGTTCAGCGAGCTGAGGAACGGCGGCGAGTGCACCGCGGTGGCGCCGCCGATGAGCAGCGTCAGCACGAACACGAGCGCCGCGTGGGTCTCGCCGCCGAGGAGCCGTCGCCGGCCGCGCCGGCCGCTGACCGGTGGCGCGGCAACGGTTTCCTCGGTCGCGAGCACCGCGGCGCCGGTGATGTCCTTTTCGGACAGTGACGTCGACGTCAGCTCGGCCTGGATGCGGCCACGCGAGAACACGAGGACGCGGTCGCACAGGCCTTCCAGTTCGACGGCGTCGGTCGACAGGACGACCACGGCGGTGCCGCGTCCGGCCAGTTCCCGCAGCACGCGGTAGATCTCCAGCCGGGCACCGGCGTCGACGCCCTGGGTCGGGTCCTCGACGAGGAGGACGGTCGGCTCACCGAGGCTGGCGCGGGCCAGCAGCACCTTCTGCTGGTTGCCGCCGGACAGCGTTCCCACCGGCGTCTCGAGGCTGGCGGCCTTGACCCGCAACGCCTCCACGGCCGGCGCGACGAGCGCCCGCTCCCGGGCTCCGGTGAGGACGGTGCGGAGCACCGACATCCGCGACAGCTGCAACGCGCCGACATTCTCCCGGACACTCAGGTCGCCGAAGACTGCCTCCTGCAACCGTTTCCCGGACAGGAACGCGACGCCGTGCCGCGCGGCGGCCGCGGGGCCCGAGATCTCCCGGCCCCGCACCGTGACCCGCCCGTGCGAGCGGACCAGCCCGGCCAGTGCCCGCAGCGCCTGCCGCTGGCCGTTGCCCTCCACACCGGCGAAGCCGACGATCTCGCCGGCGACGACCGACACGGTGATGCCGTCGAACCCGTCCCCGCCGAGGGAGTCCACGGTCAGTACGGGCGCGGCCGCGCTGAGGTCGGGCTTGTCGGGGAACGTGGTGTCCAGCGACCGGCCGACGATGAGCTCGACGATCTGCTCGTCGGTGTGGTCGGCCACCGCACCCGTGCCGACGACCCGGCCGTCGCGCATCACGGTCATCCGCTGCGCGATCTGGCGCAGCTCGGGGATGCGGTGCGTGATGTAGACGACCGCCGTGCCGTTGGCGGCGAGGGCCCGGATCCGCTCGAACAGCCACGCGGTCTCGTCCGGGCCGAGCGCCTCGGTCGGCTCGTCGAGCACGAGCACCTTCGGGTCGGTCGCGAGCGCGGCCGCGATCTCGACCAGGTGCGCCTCGCGCACCGTGAGCTCGCTGACGAGGAGCTCCGGGTCGATGTCGAGACCGAGCCTGGTGAGGTGCTCCGCGGTCCACGCCGACGCCGCGCCGACCGTCGGCCGCACCTGCTCCGGCAGCAGCAGGAGCATCGACTCCGCGACCGTCAGGCTGCCCGCGAGCGCCGGCGTCTGGTACACCAGCGCCAGCCCGTGCTCGCGGGCTACCGCGGGCGTCATCGCCGGGTACTCCCGGCCCAGGACCGCGATGCGCCCCTCGTCGGGGGTGACCGACCCGGCGGCCACCCCGACGAGAGTCGACTTGCCGGCGCCGTTCTCGCCGAGCACCGCGTGCACTTCGCCCGCGTCGACGGTCAGGTCGACCCCGTCGAGGGCGCGCACACCGGGGTAGCGCTTGACGATCCCGGTCAGCTGGAGGGCGCTCATCAGCTGGTGAACAGCTTTCCGAGCTGGTCGGCCGACAGCTGCGACGAGGGCGGCGCGTCGTTCGGCAGGCCCTGCTTGCACGCCTTGTTCGGCGCGATCGCGCCGGCGGCCTTGCCGGCCGAGTCCTCGTACAGGTCCAGCTGCAGCAGCGACGGCTCCGCGTTCGCCTTGCCGTTCTTCACCGCGACGGCCTTGCGCAGCCCCACGCGGCCGATCCAGGTCCGCGAGGACACCGACGCGAACTCGTACGCCGGGTTGGCGCCCTTCAACGCGTCGAAGCCGCAGCTGAGCTCGTTGTCGTCGGTGGTGGCGATCGGCACCAGCGGCCGGTTGGCGGCCTGGAACGCGCGGACGACACCGGTGGTGGCGGCGCCGTAGTCGCTGATGATGCCGTCGATCTGGGGGTACTTGGCCAGCAGCCCGCTCATCGCCTGCTGCGCCTGTGCCGGGTCCCAGTTCGTGGTGACCGGCTCGTCGGTGAGCAGCTTGATCTGGGACGCGCCGGCGAACACCTTCTTGATACCGGTCATCTCGGCGGCCGAGACCGCGTTGCCGGCCGGCCCGCCGAGCACGACGACGTTGCCGCCCTTGCTGCCCAGCCGGTCGACCATCCACCTGGCCCAGACCTCGCCGGAGTACGCGGTGTCCCAGTCGACGTAGTCGAAGTAGTCCGAGCCGGCCTGGCCGGTCGGGTCGGCGGCGATGGGGATGACCGTCGCGCCGGCGTTCTTCGCCTGACGGATCGCGCTCAGGTGCGCCGCGCCGGGACCGGCGTCGGGGATCACGAGCAGCACGTCGACGCCCTTGCTGGCGAGGCCGGTGATGCCGGCCAGCGTGGCCTGCAGGTCACCGCGTCCGGCCACGTACTCGACGCTCGTGATCGCCTTGCACTTCTTCGCCTCGTCCTCCACCTCGGCGCGCACGATCTTCGACCACGAGTTGGTGCCGAGGCCGTCGACGAGGCCGACCTTGATGGGCTTGTCGCCGCAGACGCTGTCCATGGCGACCTGCGCGGAGACCGGTCCGCGGTTGCCGACGGAGACCTGCGCGGCGGCGGCGTCGTCGCCGGCGCTGTCGTCGCCGGTCTTGTTGGTGGTGGAGCAGGCGGCGAGCGCGAGGACGGCGGCGACCGCCAACGCGCTTCGGAGGTGGGACATGGTGGAGCTCCGTTTCCAGGCAGGGGTGATCGGCGGACCGCGCTGTCGCGTCCGCTGTTCGTTGCGGGGTTCTAGGTGGGGTTGCGACGGGTGGCCCGTCGCCGCAGCCGCGACGCGAGGTTCAGCTGAACCACGATCCCGAGGCCGATGATGAGCGCCTGCACGATGTTCTGCACGGCGGTTGTCTGCGTGTAGGTCTGCACCAGCTGGTTGAGCTGGCCGAGGAACAGGGCACCGAGTGCGGTGCCGGTGAGGCTGCCGCGTCCGCCGCTCAGCGCTGTGCCGCCGAGCACGACCGCGGCGACCGACGGCAGCAGGTACGCGTCGCCGGCCGAAAGCGTCGTGGTGCGCAGGAATCCGGCGAGCAGCACGCCGGTGAGCCCGGCCAGAGCCGCCGACAGGACGTAGGCGGAGACGGTGTAGCGGGCGGTCCGGATGCCCGCCGCGTGCGCCGCCTGCCGGTTCGCGCCGACCAGTTCGAACCGGCGGCCGACGACGGTCACCTTCAGCACGAGCTGTGCGACGGCGATGACGACGAGCGCCACCCACACCAGGTTCGGGACGCCGAGCGTCCGCCCGACCGCGAAGTCGGTGAGCAGAGCCGGCGCCTGGGCGCTGTAGCCGCCGGACAGGAACTGCACGAGTCCGATGAGGACGGCGTTGACGGCGATGGTCACCACGAGCGGCGGCAGGCCGAACCCGGTCACCACGAGACCACTGACGAGGCCGGCGAACACCGCGGCCGCGATCGCGACGGCGATCGCGAGCGCGGCGCCGAGCTGCTGCGGCCCGCCGTACTTCGCCACGATCAGCGCGCCGAGCGAGATGCCGCCGGCGACCGACAGGTCGAGCCCCGCCTGCTGCACCACGAGCGTCTGCCCCGCCGCCACGATCGCGGTGAGCGCCGCGAACGGCAGCATCGCCAGCAGCGCCGTCCTGCCGACGCTCGCGGTCGACAGCGCCGCGCTGACCGCGAACAGCACCACGACGGCCGCCGCCGCCCGACTGGTCGGCCAGCCGATGAGGCGCTGGCCGACCGGGTCCTTGGTGCGGGGCAGGGCAGCGGCGAGTACGGTCACGCCAGGTTCAGCTTCGGCTCGGGCTGCCAGCGTCCGCCGATCTCGGCCCCTTCGAGCGACCCGATGACGTGGTCGCGGGACGCCTCGGCGAGGCCGCGCAACCGGTCGAGGTCGACGCCGACGAGCGAGCCGTCGCGCTTGACGAACCGGCCGTCGACGAGCACATCCTTTACCAGACCGGGATGCGCGGCGTACACGATGGAGCCGTACGGGTTGTTGACGGGCGTCAGCGCGAGAGAATCCTTCGACAGCACCACGATGTCGGCGGCCTTGCCCACCTCGAGCGAGCCGGTGACGTGGTCGAGCCCGTTCGCCTTCGCGCCCTCGATGGTCGCGAAGCGCAGCACGTCCTCGCACGACAGCTTGACCCGTTCCGGCGCCTCGTTCCGCGCGACGGCGTCGGAGTTGTCGGTGGCCCGCTGCACGGCGATCGTGGTGCGCATCGTGGTGAACATGTCGCCGCCGATGGAGCTGCAGACGTCGACCGACAACGACGGCGTGATGCCGACCGCGAGCAGCCGTCCGGTCGCCGGCCACCCGTGTCCCATCTGCATCTCCACGTCGGTGGCGACGCTCGCGGTGCCGCCGGTGTCGGCGATCAGCCGCAGCTCGTCCTCGGACAGGCTGTTGCAGTGGACGTACGTGGTGGTGTCGGCGAGCAGGCCTTCGCCGTTCATCTGGTGGATCGGCTTGATCTTCCCCCAGTGGCCGTCGCCGACGTGCACGGAGACGCGGAGGCCGAGCTCGCGGGCGAGTAGGAAGTCGTGCCTGGTGACGTCGAGCGTCGAGAACTGCGGTCCGCGCGCCGCGACGCCGAGCGTGACCCGCCCGTCGTTCGACGAGAAGCGCCCGTTCCGGAGGCGACGCACGTCGTCGGCCGGGTGCGGCACCGGCGACGGCATCACGCCGCCCCACTGCTCGGCCCCGCCGCCGTGCGAGAACACGGCGCGCAGGCCCGCCTCTTCGAGCGCGTCGATGGCGGCGTCGGCGTGCTGCGGGGTGAAGAGATTGTGGGACCAGTCCAGCAGCGTCGTGATGCCCGAGTCCAACGCCTCCAGGGCGCCGATGAGGTTGCCCGCGTAGGTGTCCTCGGGGCGGAAGTAGCGGCTGAGGCCGGCGTGCAGGCCGACGAGGTACTGGTCGAGCGTCCAGTCGGAGGCGATGTTGCGCACGACCGACTGCCAGGTGTGCCGGTGCGTGTCGACGAGGCCGGGCATCACGATGCGGCCGCTGACGTCGATCCGCTCGGCGTCGTCGACCTGCAGGTCACGGCCGATGGCGGCGATGCGGCCGTCGCGGATCAGGATGTCGCCGGGCCAGAGCACCTCGTGCTTGTTGGCACAGGTGACGACGATGCCACCGGCGAGAAGCAGGTTGGACATATTGGAGGAACCTCCACAGACGGCGCCAGGAGTGTCGTTTCCGATCCGGATGGCGGAAGGAGATGCGGCGGGGATCGGTTGTGTGGCACTCATCATGGGAGGCAAGATCAGGCGTGTCAAGCCTCACTTGACACTCGTTCACCGAGGTTCACGCCCAACGCCAACGCCCCACGGCCGCGCCCCACGGCCGCCTATCGTCTACGGTCGGCCTAGCGCGGGCGGCGGGCCATGGCCGCGATGTTCGGGAGGTGGCGGGCGAGGTGCTCGGCCGTCGCACCGTCGACGTTCTCCGACCCGCGGTGGCGCAGCACCAGCCACACCGCGCGCATCGCGACGGTGCCGTTGTTCTCCAGCAGGTGCGGCCGCGACGAGTCGAACGTGATGCTGTCGCCCTCGTGCAGCGTGACCTCCTCGAAGCCGACCTTGCAGGTCAGCTCGCCCTGCACCACGTGCGCGCACTCGAGACTGTTGTGCCGCTGGTACCGGCCGGAGTCGCTGGACCTCGCGCCCGGGGGATAGGTGACCAGCATGAACTCGACCCCGTCGTCGTCGTTGTGGCCCAACTGCTCCCACACGACGCCGGTCTCCATCTCGATGCGCCGCCGGTGGTCGGCGCGCACGACGACCATCTCCGACCCGCCCGGTGGGCGCCCGGCCGGCACCGCCACCGGCGCCACCGGCACGGGAACCCCCTCGCGGTCGCCGGTGAACAGGGTGTTCATCGACATGTCGAGGGCCTCGACGATCGCGTACAACGTGGGGATCGAGGAGCGCGAACGACCGGTCTCGATGAGAGACAGCATGCTGGCCGAGACGCCGACCTTCTCCGCGAGCGCGCGCAGGGACATACCCTGTGCCTGGCGCGCGGCGCGGATCCGGCTGCCGACGGCGTCCATATCGGTCACGTTCGGTTGCCCCTTCACCCTGTCCGGCCGTATTCCGGCGAGGTACGGCACCAGCCTACGCGCGCCTCCGGCGGGGCCTCCGTGTTGAATATGGTTGTACGGTCACTTAACAAACTTGTCAACCAGCACGTGCGGACCCGGCCGCAGCTCGTGACGCCCGATCCGGCGGGCGACGTCGAGGATCGCCGCGTTGACCGGTGTGCCGCCGGGCTTGACCCGCAGACCGTTGCGGCGCATCGCCTCCACCACCGCGATCCGCGTCATCGGCCCTGCCTTCTCTGTTGAATGTGGCTCACCATACTCGTACAGTGCCGGTCATGATCGCTCACGTCGTGATCTGGACCTTCCGGCCGGGCGTCACGCCCGCCGACGTCGACGCGCTGGTCGGCGAGCTGCGCGACCACCCCGGCCACCAACGGATCGCCACCGAGATACTGGCCCCGATGACCGCGACGAGGATCGCGGTGCAGTTCGAGGTCCCGCCGACGTTCGTCGGCCTCTGACGCACCGCCGAAGTCAGCCTCCGACGCACCACGGACCGGTCAGTCGCGCAGGCGCACCAGTTCCGCCCGGCCGACGCGCCAGCCCGTCTCGTCCTGGACACGCAACGCGTCCGCGGCCAGCACCGCCGCACCCGCGTCGTCGCCGCGGTCGGCGCTGATCCGGGCCAGCGCCGCGACCGCCTGACCCTCCAGGATGCGGTAGCCCACCGCGCGCGCCCCCGCCAGCGCCCGCCGCAGCGAGATGTCCGCGGTCGGCTCGCCCATGCGGTGCTCGGCGGTCGCCAGTCCGATCAGGGACTGGATCTCCTCGTGCCGGTCGCCGACGGTGGCGGCGAACATGTGGGCGATGCGGTGGTGGGCGACGGCCTGTTCCAGGTTGCCCGAGCGTTCGTGGACCGCGGCGAACGTCCGGTGCACCTCGCGGGCGAGGGCCTGGTCGCCGGGCAGGCGCAGCAGTGCCTGCGCCTGGGCCGCGAAGGTCACGTCGCCGCTGAGGCGCGACCGCAGCAGGAGCGCGCAGATGTCGGTGGTCCGCTGGCCGAACCCGGCGGCGATCCGCACCGCCTCGCCGATGACCTCCCGCTCGGAGGAGCGGTCGTCCATGAAGGACAGTACGTCCGACAGGTTCGCCAGCGTGAAGATGAGACCGGGGAGGAAACCCTCCGCACGCAACAGGTCCACGGCCCCACGCATCGCGTCGCGGGCCGGTACCAGCCGACCCTGCCACGCCGACGTCATACCGAGATGGGCCAGCGCCACGGCTTCCTGGAGGCGCTGGCCCGCGCGGCGGTGCACCTCGAGCGCGGTCTCCTGGTACCCCACCGCCCGGTCCAGCCGGCCCAGCGCTCCGTGCACCTTGCCGGCGCTGCTGAGGATCGTCCCCTCCGCCTCCGACCACCCGGCCTCGCGGCTCAGCCGCAGCGCGTCCTCGAAGTGCCGGGCCGACGCCTCCAGGTCGCCGGCCTCGTACCGGTAGCGACCGAGGCTGATCGCCGCCGACGCCTGCGCCTTCGGGTCGCCGGCCGCGGCCGCCGCGCGGTGCGCCGCGCCGGCCATCCGGACCCAGTCGGTGAGGTTGCGGTGCAGCCAGCAGTATCCGGTCATCGCGTCGGAGATCAGCCACGCCGCGGCCGCCGGGCCGTGCTCGGCGGCGTACTCACAGGCGGCCACCAGGTTCTGCAGTTCCGCTTCGCACCAGGCTTGCGCGGCGTCGCGGTCCAGCTCGATACGAGACGCACGTTCCGACGTCAAGAGCCGCAACGTGACGGGAACCAGCGCCCGGGCCGCGGCGTCGCCGGCCTGGACGTACCCGGTGAACAACCGGTCGAGAGCGGCCGCGCGGTCGGCCGGGTCGTCGGCCAGGCCCCGGGAGCGGGCGTACTCGCGGAGCAGGTCGTGCATGGAGTAGCGGTCACCGTCGCCGTGCCGCAGCAGGTGCGCGGCGGCGAGCCGGTCGAGACAGTCGCGGACCCGGTCGACGTCCCACCCGGCGAGCGCCGCGGCGGCCGGCGGCGCGATGTCGTGTCCCGGCACGAGCCCGACGAGGCGGAACAACCGTTGCTGGTCGGCGGTCAGCGCCGCGTAGGAAAGGTCGAACGCGGCCCGCACCGCGAGGTGCTCGTCGCCGTCGACGCGCAGCGCGTCGAGCCGGTTGCGGCCGCGCAGGTCGGCCAGGTGCTCGGCGAGGCTCCGGTCGGGGTTCTCCGCGACGTTGGCCGCGGCGATGCGCATCGCCAGCGGCAGGTTGCCGCACGCCCGCGCCAGGTCGGTCGCCGCGGCCGGTTCGGTGTGGACCAGCGACGGCGCCAACGCGTGCCGCAGCAGGTCCAGCGCGCCCTCGGCCGACAGCGGGTCGAGCGCGAGCTGCGCCGCGGCGTTGTGGGCGACCAGCCCCGCCATCCGGTTGCGGCTGGTGACGAGCACGACGCAGTCGGGGTTGCCGGGCAGCAGCGGCCGCACCTGCTCGGCCGACAGCGCGTTGTCGAGCACGATCAGGGCCCGGCGACGGGCCACCGCCGAGCGGAACATCGCGGCCGCCTCGTCGATCGACGGTGGCATCAGGCTGGGCTCGGCGTCGAAGGCCCGCAGCAGCCGGGCGAGGCACTCCTCGAGCCGCAGCGGCGTGCCGGGGTGGAACCCGCGCAGGTCCAGGAACACCTGACCGTCGGGGAAGCGGTCGATCGCCCGGTGTGCCCACTCGACCGCGAGCGCGCTCTTGCCCACACCGGCGATCCCGACGATCGCCAGGACCGGCGCGGTGGCCCGGTCGAGCCAGGCCAGCTCCGCGTCGCGTCCCGCGAAACCGCTGACCGTCGCGGGAAGCTCGGCCGGCACCGCCCGTGCGGCGACGACCGGCGCCGCGACCGCCGGCCGTTCGAGCCACGGCTCGCGGCGCAGGATGGCCTGTTCGGTCCCGCGTAGCTGGTCGCGCGGCTCGACGCCGAGCTCGTCGATGAACAGGTCACGGGCGCGGCGGTAGGCGGCCAGCGCGTCGGCCTGCCGGCCGGACCGGTACAGCGCCACCATCAGCAGCTCGTGGAGGCGTTCCCGGTACGGGTAGCGGCGGGTCAGCTCGTCCAGTTCGGGCACGACCTCGCCGGCGAGGCCGCACTGCAGGTCGGCGTCGATGCGCCCCTCCAGGGCCGCGAGCCGCTGCTCCTCCAGCCGGGCGCTCTCGGCGACCAGCTCCTTCGTGGGCTCGATGTCGGCGAACGGCGGCCCGTGCCACAGGGCGAGCGCGTGGTGCAGGAGGTTGCGCGCGGCCGCCGGGTCACCCAGCCGCAGCGCGGTCGCGCCGTCGCGCACGGACCGGGAGAACTCGACGGCGTCGACGTGGAACGGGTCCACCATCAACGCGTAGCCCGTTCGGCGTTGCCCCACCACGATGTCCGGGCCGAGCGCGGTGCGCAGCCCGCGGACGTAGGCGCGCAGGTTCTCACCGGCCGACGGCGGCGGCGTGTCGCCCCACATCGCGTCGACGAGCTCGAAGGTCTGGATGGTCTCGCTCGGCCGGCGGGCGAGCGTGGTCAGCAGGAGCCGTTGCTTGTGGGGCCCGAGCGCGACCACCCGTCCGTCGCCGTCGACCGCCCGGACGGTGCCCAGGACCCTGATCCGCATACGCGGCAACCCCCGTCTCGGCCACGACGCCCCCGGCTGGCCGTTCCCCCGTAAATGCACCACGCAAGGTACGACAGATCGACAACTCTGTCCAAAGCATCACGTCGATACGGTCGCTATCCGGTCCGCCATACGGTGCCGCACTACCGTCGCTCAACGTCATTGGGGGATCTTCAACTTTTTCGGAGGAACAATGTCGACGTACGGATCACCCGTCGCGACGAACCATCAATACCAGAACCAGCACCAGCAGTATCAGAACCAGCAGTATCAGAATCAGGCGGCCCCGGGGCGGCCCGCGTCGGGGGAGCGGCCGGTGGTGCTGACCGCCGCCGTGGGCGCGGCCCTGGGCGTGGCGGTGCTGAACATCGTCGGTGCCGTGCTGATGCTGGCCTCGGTCACCGACATGGTGCGGGAGCAGATCGCCGGCAGCCCCGACTTCGGTGCGGAGGCGGTGACCCCGGACCAGGTCGACATGACGACCGACCGCGCACAGGGTCTGGAGACCATCTTCTCGTCGCTGGCCTACAACACCATCTTCTGGATGCTGGTCCTGGTGCCGCTGGCCATCTTCGCGGCGCGTGGTGGCCGGGCGACCCGGATCATCTCGGCGATCATCCTGGTGGTGACCGCGCTGTTCACCGGTGTGAACCTGCTCCTGCCGGTCGGTGGGGCGGTGATGGCCGTCGGCGGCCTGGTGTCGCTGCTGGCGATCGCGGCCGTGGTGCTGTTCTTCCTGCCGGCGTCCAACGCGTACGGCCGGCAGCGGCGCGCGTCCCGCTAGTTCCGTGAGGTGACGCCGGGCGGCCGCACCGTGGCCGCCCGGCGTCAGGCGTAATCCGGCCCCGACGGGGAAGTACCGGTCGATGATCGACGACGACGCCCCGCACGCCACCGTGACCCCGTACGAGGACGGCCCGCTCCTCATCCGCGGTGACTTCGAGCTCCGCACCCAGGACGGCGCCCGCATCGACGCGCGCCGCGGCACCGTGGCGCTGTGCCGGTGCGGGAAGTCGGCGATCCGCCCGTTCTGCGACGGCACCCACAAGCTCATCGGCTTCCGCGCCCCGAGCGGCCGCGAAGGCACCTGAACGCCGCGCCGGCCCGGGAAAGCCGGGAAGGCGCGACAGCGCCTTCCCGACCCCGCGTCTCACGCGGCGACGGCCGCCGCCTCCACCCGCAGCGACGGGCGCCCGGCCTGCCAGCATCCGAGGACGTGCCCGGCGAACAGGCGGTCCAGCGCCAGCGCGGCCGCCGCGCCGAACAGAACGTCGCCGACCCGGTCGGGCTCGTCGGCGCAGAAGCCGCCGCACATGTCGTGGGCCGCGATCTGCTCGTGGACCGCGTCGGCCTCGACGTGCTCGTCGTAGAACCGGGTGACGTCCGCGTCGAAACCCAGCCGCCGCAATCCGTTGCCGTACCGGCGGTTCGGGACCGACGACGTCATCTCGTACGCCGCGAGGTGACCCAGCAGCGCCCCCCGTAGCCGCCGGTGCAGCCCGAACATCGAGATGAGGTTGCTGATCGCGAGCGTCACGGCGGGCACCGCGTCGATGTGGTCGCCGTACCCGTCGGACAGGTCCAGCCCGACCAGCGCCCCGCGGAACAGCTCCGAGTGCATCCGGGCCAGCTGGCCGCCGCCGTACTCGTCCACCTGGATCTCCACGAGCGCGGCCTTCGCGCGCCCGCCGAGCCGAGGGATCGCCCAGGTGTGCGGGTCGGCCTCCTTCAGCTGGTAGATCGACCGGTGGACGGCGAACTCGCGGAACTGCGCCAGGGTGGCCCGCCGCTCCAGGTACCGGGCCAGCGACGGTCCGTCGTCGGCCGCCACGAGGTCCACCAGTGTCCGGCCCACCGCGTCCGCCGGCACCGACGGAAGCCCGCCCACGACGGCACGGACCTCGCGTTCGAACCGCTCCTCCGCCGCGGCCCGCAGCCGCAGCAGGCCGGGGTCCCACTCCCAGCGCTCGTCGACGCCGTCGAACCCGCGGTAGTGCAGTTCGTAGCAGATGAAGAGCGTGATCTGGAGGTCCTCGGCGCAGTTCGGCACGACCGTCGGCAGGGGTGTGACCGACCCGGCCGGACGCCGGAGGACGTCGACCAGTCGCCGCGACACCGGTCCGCGGGCAGCCGGCAGCTTCATGTGTGTACTCCTTACGACAGCACCTGGCGGGGCTTGCGGGAAATGCCCACTTTTGGCGGGCGCAAACTACCGAACCGGGCCGTGACCTGGTGGTTTCCGCCGGCTACGCTCGGCGGCTGATCAACTCAGGTGAGGTGGAGCATGGAGCCGTGGCTCATCGCGGTGGTCGTCGTCGTGGTGATGGTGGTGTCGGGGGCCGTGATGCTCGCGGTGGTCTCGCGGAAGGTCTTCCGGTCGGCCGCCCCCGACGGCGTCGCCGCCGGGTTCGGGCTCTTCCCGGGCGAGGCCCTGCTGAGCGGACTGGCCGTGGGCTGGGAGCAGGACCGCGCCGCGATGGCCGGCGTGCTGCGTGAGGACCTGGCGACGCTGCGCGGCCGGCTGGCGCACGGCACCGCCGGAGCGGGCGCCGACGCCGACCTGCGCGCCGCCGAGCAGGCGACCGAGCGGTTCGCCGCCAACGAGAACTGGGCCGACAACCTGCGGGCCGCCACCGCGGCGATGGCCCGCGCGAACGGCGGGTCCAACGGTGACCGGCCGCCGTGCCTCTTCAACCCGGTGCACGGACCGTCGGCCGCCGAGGTGGAGTGGGCGCCCGGTGGCGGCGCGCGGCGGCGGGTGCCGGTGTGCGCCGACGACGCCGCCCGGCTGCGTGACGGCGGCGCGCCGCTCGTGCGCACCGTGCCGACCGAGGAGGGCGTGGTGCCGTACTTCTCCGCGCACGGCCGCTACGTCGACTGGGTGCTCGGCTGGTACGACGGCTTCGACCCGTACCTCACCGCCCGCCTGCTCGCCGGCACCCCGATCGGCAGCCACCTGCCCGGCCGGATCCGCGCGATCCACGGCACCTCGAGCGACCCGCTGGGCGAGTTCGGCCGCATCCACGACTGACCGCGAGCGGCGGTCGATGTGTGATGATGCGTCGATGTCCGCTCCGCAGCGCGGCCGACAGGTTCACGCGGGGCACCGAGAACACGATGTTCGACGAGGTGCTCAGCGCCGTCGAGTTCCTGGAGACCCGGGGCTGGGAGCTGGTGAACATGGACCAGGGCTTCGTCGCGTGCATGCGGCGGGTGCACCCACGTCCCTAGTGTTCTGAGTCGTTGATTCGTATGCAGTTGTGGTGTGTCACTGTGCGTTCGGACGCTCTGTCTTCGCAGGGGTTCGGGTGTGTGTTGATCGTT
>NZ_BOPH01000109.1 GCF_016863655.1 Virgisporangium ochraceum | reverse complement strand
AGGCCAGGTGGGGGAGGAGCCTGTCGAGGCGCACCGGCAGGTCGCGGACCCGCACCCCGGTGGCGTGCCACACCGCGTTGACGATCGCCGCCGGTGAGCCGACGATGCCGATCTCGCCGATCCCCTTGGTGCCCATGGGGTTCAGCTGGTCGTCCTCCTCGTCGAGCCAGGCCGCGTCGATCCACTCGACGTCGGCGTGGGCGGGCACGTGGTACCCGGCGAGGTCGTGGTTGACCCAGTCGCCCATGGCCGGGTCGAGCACCCCCTCCTCGTGCAGCGCCATGCCCAGGCCCATCGTCATGCCGCCGATGAGCTGGCTGCGGGCCGTGCGGGGGTTGATGATCCGGCCGGCGGCGTACATGCCGAACAGCCGCGACACCCGCACCTCGCCGGTGTCGGCGTCGACGCGGACCTCGGCGAAGTGGGCACCGAACGCGTGCTTGCCCTCCGTCTGGAGCTCGGAGACGTCGTCGGTGGTGTCGTACACCGCCTCCGGCGCCGTGCCGTCGAGCAGCGCGCCGCAGGCCCGGGTGACCGCCCAGCCCCACGACGACGTCCCCGACGAACCGCCCGCGACCGAGCCCTGCGGCAGCGTGCTGTCGCCGATCCGCAGGGTCACGTGCGAGACCGGGCAGCCGAGCGCGTCGGCGGCGATCTGGGTCAACACGGTGCGGGCGCCGGTGCCGAGGTCGGTCGCGGCGATGGCGACCTCGAACCGGCCGTCGTCCAGCCGCCTCGCCCGCGCCGCCGACGGCTGCACCATCGCCGGGTAGAGGGCGCCGGCCACGCCGGTACCGACCCACCAGTTCCCGTCGCGGCGCCGCCGGGGGCGCGGATCCCGTCCCTCCCACCCGAAGCGCACCGCGCCCTCGCGCAGGCAGGCGGTGAAGTGGCGGCTGGTGAACGGCGTACCCGAGTCGGGGTCGACGGACGGCTCGTTGCGTAGGCGCAGCTCCACCGGGTCCAGGCCCAGCTTCTCGGCGAGCTCGTCCATGGCGCATTCGAGGCCGACCATGCCGGGCGCCTCGCCCGGTGCCCGCATCCAGCGTGGCGTCGGCATGTCCAGGCGCAGCATCCGGTGCGACGTGTGGCGGTTCGGCGCCGCGTACATGTGCCGCGTGCACACGGTCGTCTGCTCGGCGAACTCGAACATCCGCGACGACTGCCCGACCGCGACGTGGTCGATCGCGGTCAGCGTGCCGTCGCGGTCGGCGCCGAGCCGGATCCGCTGGATGGTGGGCGTGCGGTAGCCGACCATGCTGAACAGCGCTTGCCGGGGCAGCGCCAGCTTCACCGGACGGCCGACCACCTTCGCGGCCATCGCGGCGAGCACGGCGTTGGGCCGGGCACTTCCCTTGGAGCCGAAGCCGCCACCGATGTGCTCGGCGATCACGTGCACCCGGCAGTCGAAGATCGGGCCGAGGTCACCCGCCACCACCGACGCGCCCTGGTTGGAGTCGTACAGCACCAGGTCGTCGCCGTCCCAGCGGGCGATCGTGGCGTGCGGCTCCATCGGGTTGTTGTGCAGCGCCGGCGTCGAGTAGGTGACGTCGACGGCCACCGCCGCGGCGGCGAGCGCGGCGTCGACGTCGCCGTCGGTGGTCTCGGCCGGGAAACCCGGGTTGACCGTCTCCGGCGTGTACAGGTCGGGGTGGTCGGCGGTGAGTTCGGCTTCGTGCGGTTCGGTGGCGATGTCCAGTCGCAGCACCTGCGCGGCCCGACGGGCCGCTTCCAGCGTGCGGGCGACCACGAGCGCGACGGCCTGACCCCGGTAGCTGATCCGGTCGGACTGCAGCACGTGCAGCTCCGGGTCGTCGGCCTCGTTCAGCCGGGGCGCGTTGCCGTGCCACAGCACCGCGAGCACGTCGTCGGCCTCGGTGAGCGGGTCGACGACGACGTCGGTGAGCGTGCCCTTCGCGACGGGTGAGCGCACCACCCACGCGTGGGCGACGTCGCGCACCGGGTACTCGGCGGCGTACAGGGCGGTGCCGGCGACCTTCTGCGGCCCTTCGATCCGGGCGAGCGGCGTGCCGGTCGAGCGGTACGTGGTGGACGTCATCGCGTTGCCAGTCTCGTGAGGGTCGCGGCGACCAGGTTGCGGATCAGGGGGACCTTGAAGCCGTTGTCACGCAACGGAACCGCCGCGGCCAGTTCGGCGTCGGCGGCGGCCAGGAACGACTCCCGCGTCGCCGGCCGGCCGCGCAGCGCCTCCTCGGCCGCGCGCGCCCGCCACGGCTTGTGGGCGACGGCGCCGAACGCGAGGCGCACGTCGGCCACCCGTGCGTCGGCGACGTCGAGCGCCGCCGCCACCGAACCCACCGCGAAGGCGTAGGACGCGCGGTCGCGCGCCTTGCGGTAGGCGCTGTTCCGGGCGACGTCGGTCAGCGGCACGTCGACCGAGGTGATCAGCTCACCGTGCTCCAGGACCGTGTCGCGCTCCGGGGCGTCGCCGGGCAGCCGGTGCAGGTCGACCAGCGCGACCGAGCGCTTCCCACCGGTCCCGTCGATGTTCACCACCGCGTCGAGCGCCGCCAGCGCGACCGCGAGGTCGGACGGGTGGGTGGCCACGCAGTTCTCGGAGTGGCCGAGGACGGCCAGGTTGCGGTGGTCGCCGTCGCGGGCCGGGCAGCCGGAGCCGGGAGTGTGCTTGTTGCACGGCTTCGTGACGTCGGTGAAGTAGCGGCACCGGGTGCGCTGCAACAGGTTGCCACCGGTGGTGGCCATGTTGCGCAGCTGCCCTGAGGCGCCGGCGAGCAGCGCCTGGCTCAACGCCGGCAACGCCTCGCGCACCAGCGGATGCGCGGCGAGGTCGCTGTTGCGCACCGCGGCGCCGATGCGCAGCAGCCCGTCGTGCGCGGTGATGCCGTCGAGGCCGAGGCGGTTGATGTCGACGAGCGTGCCGGGTGTGGCGACGCCGAGCTTCATCAGGTCGACCAGGTTCGTGCCGCCGGCGAGGTAGCTCGCGTCGGGCGTCAGGTGTGCGACCGCGTCGGCGACGTCGCTGGCGCGGTGGTACGTGAACGTCCTCATTGGACGGACCTGATCGCGTCGACGATGTTCGGGTAGGCGCCGCAGCGGCAGAGGTTGCCGCTCATCCGTTCGCGCACCTCCGCGTCGTCCAACCGCTGTTCACTGACGACGGACCCGGACGTGACGGCGCTGGGCCAGCCCCGCGCGGCCTCCTCGAGCATGCCGACCGCGGAGCAGATCTGGCCCGGCGTGCAGTAGCCGCACTGGAACCCGTCGTGCTCGACGAACGCCCGCTGCACCGGATGCGGCTCCTCCTCGGTGCCCAGCCCCTCGATCGTGGTGATCCGCGCGTCCTCGTGCGCGACCGCCAGCAGGAGGCAGCTGTTGACCCGGCGCCCGTCGAGCAGCACCGTGCACGAGCCGCACTGGCCGTGGTCGCAGCCCTTCTTGGCGCCGGTGAGCCGGAGGTGCTCGCGCAGCGCGTCGAGAACGGTGGTGCGCGGATCGAGGTCGAGGGTGTGGGTGACGCCGTTGACGACCAGACGCATGATCGGCACCTACCCGGGACGGGTCCGGGCAAACCGCCTCAGCGGGGGAGCAGGCGGGTCAGGAGCGTGTTCGCGGCCTCGATCACCAGGTCGCGGTCGTGGGTGATGGCGTAGTCGAAGCGCCGGGCGGCGTCCGGACCCGTGTCGCCGCAGTCGCGGGCGACGAGCGCTCCGGCGAAGCGGGAGCCGATGGCGATGACGTTCCACTCGCCGCGCAGCGGGTCGTCGTCGGCGAGGTCGGCTCCCCGGACCCCGGGCGCCGGGGCGACGGGCATGCCCGCACCGAGGGCGCCGACGAACGCGGCCGTCCGCGCCAGGTCGGCGTAGCGGTGCCGGGTCATCGGCGTGAAGTGGCCGGTGTGCTGGAAGCAGCCGAGGAGCACGATCGGCTCGTTCGGGTCGAGGCCGGCGTGCTCCAGGTGGAAGCTCATCGGCAGCAGCAGATCCTTGCGGGTCCGGTTCACCGGCCGGTGGGCGGCGACGGCCGCGAACGGAGTCGCGGGCGCGCCCCTGGGCGTTGGCGCGCCTCCGGTGGCCAGTGGTGTCACCAGCCCCGCGGCGGCGGGCAGCGGTCCGGGCCGGTCGAACAGCCAGCCCTGCCCGACGGTGGCGCCCATCGCGCGGGCGATGTCGGCGTGCTCCGCGGTTTCGATGCCTTCGGCGAGGATCGTGGCGCCGGTGCGCTCCGACTGGGCCAGCACGGCGTTGACCGTGCGGGCGATCTCGAGGCTGGGCCGGTTCTGGATGAGCCGCAGGTCCAGCTTGATGACGTCGGGCCGCAGGAACGGCATCATGGCGAGGCTGGCCGGGTCGGCGCCGACGTCGTCCAGCGCGATCGACCAGCCCGCGGCGCGGGCCCGCTCCACGCCGGCGAGCAGCGCGGCCGGGTCGGCGGTGACGGCCCGCTCGGTCACCTCCATCACCACCCGCAACCCCTCGCGGGCGGCCGACACGATCGGGCGCAGGTCGGGCGGGCAGGCCGTGCGCATCGACGCGGGCTCGGTGTTGACGAACCAGGACAGGTCGCGGTCCAGTCCCGCGTCCAGGGCGGTGCGGAGGGCGCTGGCGCGGGCCACCCAGTCCAGTTCGGCGACGCGCCCCTCGCCGTAGGCGGCGTGGAACAGGGCCGAAGGTGCCTCGAGGGGACCGGCGGGGCCGCGGGTCAACGCCTCGAATCCGACGGTCGCACCGCTGGCCAGGTCCACCAGCCGCTGGTAGACGGTCCGGACCCGCCGCGACCGCAGCAGCACCTCGACCTCCGACGGTGCCGCCGCACCCCCGACGCCGGGAACGGTGAGCATCTGCGCGGGCATGGCCGTGGAATCGGCATCCGGCCCGGGTCCCTGAGACGTTTGCCGCACCGGAGCACCGTAACCGCGATCACCGGCACGCGCCCGGCACGCGGCCAACCCCGAGGACGCCTCCACCCGGTGAGCGGGGGCTCCTCGGGCTCCGGGCACGGTGCCGGCCCCGGCGCGGCGCGCCGCGAGGTGGCCGGACGGCCCCCGGGGCCGCCCGACACCGGGGGAGCCCCCATGTCCGCGCCGCCCGCGTGTGATTCGACGACGCTCGATCCGGTGTGATCTCTCGGCCCGGACCCGCACTGGATCGAGCGTCGTCGAAAAGCGGGCCGGGCAGGCGAACGCGACCCCGGCCCGGTCGGGATCTATGCGCCGATCAGCGGCCCCACCTCGGGCCACACCATCCGCACGCAGCGGGGACTCCCCACGAGCCGCGACGGGTCGCCGCCGGGTGGAGGTACCGGCTCGATGCCGGTCGCCGTCGCGCCGCACGCCAGGTAGAACCGCTGTGCCGCGGTGTTCTGCTCCAGCACCCACAGGAACATGCCCCGGCCGCGTGCCCCGGCGTCGACGGCCAGCGCGGCGTGCCGCAGGAGC
Source organism: Virgisporangium ochraceum (assembly GCF_016863655.1). Taxonomy (GTDB): domain Bacteria; phylum Actinomycetota; class Actinomycetes; order Mycobacteriales; family Micromonosporaceae; genus Virgisporangium; species Virgisporangium ochraceum. The sequence goes on along the minus strand of NZ_BOPH01000109.1, from coordinate 22,491 downwards.
TGCCGTCCGATGCCGGTGCGGCGCCGGTCGTGGACGACGTGCAGGTTATAGAGCAGGCTGCCCCACCGCGGGTCGGTGCCGAACACGACGTGGACGAAGCCGACCAGCTGCCCGTCGTGGTCGGCGATGGTCGTCGCGGCGGGACCGGGGTCGGCGAGCCGCGCCGACCACGCGACGCGCCGGTCGGCCAGGAGCTCACCGTCGAGGAACGCGTCGGAGTAGGCGCCCCGGTACGTGCGGCGCCAGTTGTCGGCGTGCAGGGCCGCGATCGGCTCGACGTCGGCGGGGGAGCGGGCCGGCCGGAACCGGACGCCGGTCATCGCACCGGAGACCGGCGGCGGCGGAACACCTGCCGGTACGTCTGCGGGGACACGCTCGTGACCCGGTGGAAGTGCTGGCGCAGGTTCGCCGCCGTGCCGAAGCCGACCAGGACGGCGATGCGTTCGACCGGCTCCTCGCTGGTCTCCAGCAGCTCCTGCGCCACCCGCACCCGCTGCTGCACGAGCCACGTCAGCGGCGTGGTGCCGAGGGTGTCGCGGAACCGGCGGGCGAACGTGCGCGGGCTCAGGTGCGCCACCGCGGCGAGCCGGTCGACGGTGAGCCGCTCGGCGAGGTGCGCCCGCGCCCACTCCAGCGCCGGCGCCAGCTCGCTGTGCGGGTCGGCGCCCGCCACCGGTGGGGCGTACTGGGCCTGGCCGCCGTCGCGGTGCGGTGGGACGACCATGCGCCGCGCCACCTCGTTGGCAACAGCGGCACCGTGGTCGCGGCGGACGATGTGCAGGCACAGGTCGATCGACGCGCCGGTGCCGGCGGAGGTCAGCACGTCGCCCTCGTCGACGTAGAGCACACCCGGGTCGAACGTCACCGCCGGGAACCGCCAGGTGAAGTCGGGGGCGTTCATCCAGTGCGTGGTCGCGCGCCGCCCGTCCAACAGACCGGTGGCAGCGAGCAGGTAGGCGCCGGCGCAGAGCGACGCCACGCGGGCGCCGCGCGCGTGCGCGGCCAGCAGCGCCTCGACGAGACGCGGCGGCGGCTCCACCTGGTACGTGCGCCGGCACCCGGGGACGAGCACGGTGTCGGCCGCGACGAGGTGGTCGAGCCCGTACGGCGTGTCGACCCGCAGGCCGCCGGCGGTGCGCAGCGTGCCGGGTTCGGCCGCGCACAGTTTCAGCTCGTACCACGGGTCGACGATGTCGGACCGGTCGATGCCGAACACCTCGCACGGGACGGCGAACTCGAAGACCGGCAGCTGGTCTGACACCAGCAGGGCGACGGTGTGCGCCATGGCAGGATCCTATCGCATTGCGTCTTTCCTGCCACTGGTCGCGGTCGCCGGCACGAAGCACAGTCGACCGGTGAGCACACTGACCGTCCCGCAGGGCGCCGCCCTCTACATCGGCGCGGTGCTCGGCACCGGCGTCGTCGCGTTGCCGGCACTGGCCGCCGGGGTCGCCGGGCCGGCGTCGCTCGTCGCGTGGCTGGCGCTGGTCGTCCTGTCGGTGCCGCTCGCGGCGACGTTCGCCGCGCTCGGCGCCCGCTACCCCGACGCCGGCGGCGTGTCGACCTACGTGCGCTACGCGTTCGGCCCGCGCGCCTCGGCGGTCGTCGGGTGGTGCTTCTACTTCGCGGTGCCGGTCGGCGCGCCGGCGGCCGCGTTGTTCGCCGGCGACTACACGGCCGATCTGCTCGGCGGCGGCCGGGTCACCGCGACGGTCACCGCGCTCGCGTTGATGGCCGCGGTCACCGCCGCGAACCTCGGCGGTGTCAGGGTTTCCGGCCGGCTGCAGCTCGGCCTGGCCGGCCTGCTCCTGACACTGCTGCTGGTCGCGACCGTCACCTCGCTGCCCCACGCGCGGCTGGACAACCTCACGCCGTTCGCGCCGGAGGGCTGGCTCGCCGTGGGTACTGCGGCGGCGCTGCTGGTGTGGAGCTTCGCCGGCTGGGAGGCGATCACCCACCTGGCGGCCGACTTCCGGCGCCCGGACCGCGACCTGCCGCGGGCGGCCGCCGTCGCCGTGGTCGTGGTCGGTGTGCTGTACCTCGGGGTCGCGGTGGCGACGGTGCTCGTGCTCGGCCCGGCCGCGAGCGGGTCACCGGCGCCGCTGGCCGACCTGCTCGCGGTCGGCGTGGGAGGGCCGGCCCGCGCGCTGGCGGCGGTCGCCGCGGTCCTCCTGACGCTCGGCACGATGAACGCCTACTACGCCGGTGCGGCCAAGCTCGGCGCCGCCCTGGGCCGCGACGGCGCGCTGCCGTCCGCGCTGGCCGCCGGCAGCCGCGCGGGCGAGGTGCCGCGGCGCAGCCTCGGGGTCGTCTCGGGTGGCGCGACGCTGTCGCTGGCGGTCGTCACCGTCGCCGACGTCGGCGTGCGTCCGTTGGTGCTGCTCACCAGCGGCTGCTTCGTGCTGGTCTACGCGCTGGGCACCGCCGCGGCGATCCGGTTGCTGCCGCGGGGCAGCGTCACGCGCCGGCTCGCGTTCGTCGCGCTGGTCGCCGTCGCCGCCCTGCTGGCGGCGACGGGTGTCTACCTCGTCTGGCCGTTGCTGATCGCGGCGGTCGCGGTCGTCTACCACAAGGTCTTCGGCGGGACCGGGGTGAGCACGCCCGCGACCCTGTGACGTGAGATCCAGAGTTCTCGATGTATCGATTCGCGGGTATGGCGTGGGCACCCATTGCGCGAACTCGCACCGGGCGAGCAGTTCACGCCACCGTGAAAGGTGTCCGCTGTGCTCGACCGTCGAGACTTCCTGAAGGCTGCCGGCGTCACCGCCGGTGTGACCGCCGCCGGAACCCCACCGGCCGCTTCGGCCGCCGTTGCCGCCATTGCCACCGCTGAACCGAGCCCCGCGCCGCCTCCTGTCCCCGTCGATCTTGCAGTTGTGGCCCCCGACAAGGACTGACAAAGCCCGAAATAAGGGCGGCCACAACTGCAAGATCGACGGCGTGAGGGGTGCCGAGGGGCGCCGAGGGGGAGTGGGCCGGGGTTACTCGGTCAGGGTTGACAGGAGGCGGTGGGTGGCGCTGTCCATATGGCGGTCCATCGCCGCGGCGGCCGCCGACGGGTCGCGGGCGTCGATGGCGGCCAGGATGGCTCGGTGCTCGTCGAGGGTCAGGGAGGCGTAGGCGGCGTCGTCGAGGGCGCGTTCGGCCCACAGGCGGATCAGCGACCGGATGCTCTGGAGCAGGTCGCGCAGCAGGACGTTGTCGGTCGCGGCCGCCAGCTCCTGGTGGAACATCATGTCGGCGGTGACGAACTTCTCCAGGTCGTCCAGGTTCTGCTCCATCGTGCGGGTGTGCTCGGCCAACAGCCGCCGGGAGGCGTCGGAGGCCTGGGTCGCCGCCAGCCGCGCGGCCTGGGTCTCCAGGCCGTGACGGACCTCGATCAGCTCGCGGGTCTTGTCGGCGTGCAGCCGCAGGCCCCACGACAGGGTCTGCGGCAGCAGGTCGGACGTGCCGCCGCTGAGGTAGGTGCCGGATCCGGGACGCACGGTGACGATTCCGAGGATCTCCAGCGCCGCCAGCGCCTCCCGCACCGCGGAGCGGCCGACCCCCATGAGCGTGGCGAGCTGGCGTTCCGGCGGTAGGCGGTCGCCCTGCGCGATGGCGCCGCTGGCGATGTAGTCGAGCAGCCGCCGCGTGACCTCGGCCATGGCGGTGGAGCTCTTGATCGTGCCCCCGAGCGCGAGGCTCAGGCCGTCGGAAGTCTGCATATGCCAAATCCTAGCAACCGGTCAACCAAAATTGGTCAACCGGTTGACAGGTAGACCAATCGGAGTCAACCATGTAGTCACAGCTCGATTGCTGAGAGTTTTCGATGTAGGAGTTCGTATGACCCCCGCCGCGTCAAGCCCGGTAGACATCGTCGAGAGATCCGCGATCCGCAAGGTCGCCCTGCGCCTGGTCCCGTTCGTGGCGTTGATGTTCTTCATCAACTACCTGGACCGCACCGCCATCGGGTTCGCCGCCCCGAACGGCATGAACGAGGACCTCGGACTCACCGCCGCCCAGTTCGGCTTCGCGTCCGGCGTCTTCTTCGTCGGCTACATCCTGCTGGAGATCCCCAGCAACCTGGCCCTGCACAAGGTCGGCGCCCGGCGCTGGCTCGCCCGGATCATGGTGACCTGGGGCATCGTCGCGGTGCTGTTCACGTTCGTGCAGTCGTACACGCAGCTGTCGTGGCTACGCTTCCTGCTCGGCGTCGCCGAGGCCGGGTTCTTCCCCGGCGCGATCCTGTTCCTCAGCCTGTGGGTCCCGTCGCGGTACCGCAGCAAGGTGCTCGGCCTGTTCTACCTGGCCCAGCCGCTCACCACCGTGCTCGGCGCGCCCCTCGCGGGGTGGCTGATCAGCCACGATGGCGTGTTCTTCGGCCTGGAGGGCTGGCGGTTCATGTTCCTCGGCGTCGGCGCCCCGGCCGTCATCGTCGGTGTGATCGCGTGGTTCTACCTGGTCGACAAGCCGGCCGACGCGAAGTGGCTGACCCCGGCCGAACGCGACTGGCTCACCGAGGCGATCAGCACCGAGAAGAAGCCCCACGCCGAGAAGCACGGCGCGGGCACGCTCAAGGCCGCGTTCAGCAGCGGCCGGGTGTGGACGCTCAGCCTCATCTACTTCGGCTTCATCTACGGCCTGTACGCGCTGGCATTCTTCCTGCCGACGATCATCGCCGGCTTCCAGGACCAGTTCGGCACCACGTTCAACCTGGTCGAGAAGGGCCTGATCACCGCTGTGCCGTACGTGCCGGCCGCGATCGTGCTGTTCCTCGCCACCCGCCACGCCACGAAGCACGGCGTGAAGACCGGCCACATCGCGATCCCCGCCCTCACCGGTGGCATCAGCATCCCGTTGGCGCTGTTCGCCGGGTCGCCGACCGTGACCATCCTCATCATCACGATCACCGCCTGCTCGATCTTCGCCGCCCTGCCGAACTTCTGGACGGTGCCGACCCAGTTCCTCACCGGCGCCGCGGCGGCGGCCGGCATCGCGCTGATCAACACGATGGGCAACGTCGCCGGGTTCGCCGCCCCGTACGTCACCGGCTGGCTCGCCGACCTCAACGGCGGCGACTACAAGGTCGCGTTCTTCGCGGTCGGCGTGCTGATGCTGCTGTCCTCGGTGCTCATGGTGGCGCTGGGCCGGCACGACCGGGTCGCCGTCGAGGACCGCGTTCCGGCCGCGGCCGCGCACTGAAGGAGCAGAACGACATGACCCGCCTCTTCAACGACCCCGCGGCGTTCGCCGACGAGATGACCGAGGGCTTCGTGGCCGCGCACGGCCACCGCGTCCGGCAGGTGCCGGGCGGGGTGGTGCGCAGCACCGCGACGCCCGCGGGCCGGGTCGCCGTCGTCGTCGGCGGCGGATCGGGCCACTACCCGGCCTTCGCCGGCCTGGTCGGTCCCGGGCTCGCCGACGGTGCCGTCGTCGGCAACGTGTTCGCCTCACCGTCGGCGCGCCAGGTGGCCACGGTCGCCCGCGCCGCCGACCACGGCGGAGGGATCCTGCTGACCTACGGCAACTACGCCGGCGACTGCCTCAACTTCGACGCCGCCCAGGACGACCTGCGCGCGGCCGGCCTGGACGTCGAGACCGTCCGGGTAACCGACGACATCTTCAGCGCCCCCGACGCCGAACGCGACAGGCGCCGGGGGATCGCCGGCGACCTCGTGGTGTTCAAGGTCGCCGGAGCGGCCGCCGCCGAGGGCCGCGGCCTCGCCGAGGTCGCCGCGCTGGCGCGCCGGGCGAACGACCGCACCCGCACGATGGGCGTCGCGTTCTCCGGCTGCACGCTGCCCGGCGCGGCGGAGCCGCTGTTCACCGTCCCCGGTGGACGGATGGCGATCGGCCTCGGCATCCACGGCGAGCCGGGCTTCGCCGAGCAGGCACTGCCCACCGCCGACGGGCTCGCCGACCTGCTGGTGGAACGGCTGCTCGTCGAACGACCCGACAAGGGTGACAGGGCGGCGGTGCTGCTGAACGGGCTCGGCTCGGTGAAGCACGAGGAGCTGTTCGTCGTGTACCGCCGCGTCGCGGAAAGGCTCGCCGGCGCGGGCGTCACGATCGTCGCACCCGAGGTCGGCGAGCTGTGCACCAGCTTCGACATGGCCGGCGTCTCGCTCACGCTCGCCTGGCTCGACGCCGACCTCGAACGGCTGTGGCTCGCACCGGCCGACGCCGCCGGCTTCCACCGCGGCCGGGCCGCGTTGGTCCCGGCCGCCGCGCAGGTCGAGGTCGCGCCGAAGGTGGAGATCGAAGTCCCCGAGGCGGACCGGGAATCGCGCGACGCCGCGGCCGTCGTCGTGGAGGTGCTGCACGCGATGGCGGTGACCATCGACGCGCACGCCGACGAGCTCGGCCGCATCGACGCGGTGGCCGGCGACGGCGACCACGGCATCGGAATGCGACGCGGCACGGGAGCCGCCGCCGCGGCCGCCCGCGACGCGTACGACCGGGGCGCGGGCGCCGGCTCGCTGCTGACAGCGGCCGCGCAGGCGTGGTCGGACCGGGCCGGCGGCACGTCCGGCGCTCTGTGGGGCGTTGCCCTGCGAAGCTTCGGTAGAACAGTCGGCGACCACGGGCGTCTCGACGAAGAAACGACGGCGCGTGCGTTGCGCGCGGCGCGCGAGGCGGTCTGCGCCGCGGGCGGCGCCGAGCCGGGCGACAAGACCATGGTCGACGCGCTGATCCCGCTCGACCTCGCGTTCGCGGCGACTGTGCGCGGCGGCGGCGCGGCCGTCGACGCGTGGGACGCCGCCGCCACGGCCGCGGAGAAGGCCGCCGACAACACCCGGAACCTGTTGCCCCGCAAGGGACGCGCGCGACCGCACGCCGAGCGCAGCCTCGGCACCCCCGACGCGGGCGCAGTGTCGCTCAGCCTCGTCGCGCGCACCGTCCACGATGTACTGAGGAAGGTCAGCTCATGAGCAAGCTCCGCATCGTCGTCGGTGCCGACGACGCCGGATACGACTACAAGGAGACCCTGAAGGCCGACCTCCGGGGCAGCGACCGCGTGGAGTCCGTCGTCGACGTCGCCGACACCCCCGACCGGCCGTACCCGGACGTGGCCATCGCGGCCGCGGAACTGGTCGCCAGCGGAAGCGCCGACCGCGCGCTGCTGGTGTGCGGCACCGGCCTCGGCGTGGCGATCGCGGCGAACAAGGTGCCCGGCATCCGTGCCGTCACCGCGCACGACAGCTTCTCGGTGGAGCGTTCGGTGCTGAGCAACAACGCCCAGGTACTCACGTTCGGGCAGCGCGTCATTGGGCTGGAGCTGGCCCGCCGGCTGGCACAGGAGTGGCTGACCTACGAGTTCGACGACGCGTCGGCGTCGGCGGGGAAGGTCGGCCGGATCACGGCCTACGAGGCGCGATGAGACGGGTCATCGGGGTCAGCCTGAAGATGTACTTCGGGTACGGGCAGACGCTGCGTTGGTGCCGGTCCATTGTGGACCGGGTCGGCGACCACCCGGCGCTGCGCGACGGAACCGTGGAGCTGTTCGTGCTGCCGGCGTTCCCCGCGATCGCACCGGTCACAGACATCCTGCGCGGCACACCGATCGCGGTCGGCGCGCAGACTCTGTCCACAGAGGACAGTGGGGCGCACACCGGTGAGGTGAGCGGCGGGATGCTGGCCGAGGCCGGCTGCCGGTACGTCGAGGTCGGGCACGCCGAACGCCGCGCGCTGTACGGCGAGGACGAAGCGACGGTCGCGGCCAAGACCGCGGCGGCGCTGCGCAACGGGCTCGTTCCGGTGCTGTGCCTCGGTGAACGGCACCGGATGCCGGCGCTCGACGCGGCCGCGGAGTGCACGCGCCAGCTCGCCTCCGCGCTGCGCGCCGCGCCCGCCGGACCGGTGACGGTCGCGTACGAACCGGTCTGGGCCATCGGCGCCGACCGGCCGGCCGACGCCGCGCACATCGCGGCCGTCTGCGCCGAACTGCGCGACTTCCGGCCCGGGTGCTCGGTCATCTACGGCGGAAGCGCCGGGCCCGGGCTGCTGACCCGGCTCGGCTGGGCGGTCGACGGCCTGTTCCTGGGCCGGTTCGCGCACGACCCGGCGGCGCTCGCCGACGTGCTCGACGAGGCCGTGGGGTGCCCGGCGTGATCGGGCTGAGCACCTACGCGTTCTTCTGGCGGTGGCACGCGGAGACGAACCCGCGACCGATCGACCTCCACGACATGCTCGACCGCACCGCCGACCTCGGCGCGCCGCTGTTCCAGATCTGCGACTACCCGCTGGTCGAGGGGTACGACCCGGCCAGGCTCAGGGCGCACGCCGACCGCCGGGGGGTCACGTTGGAGCTCGGAACCCGGGGAACGGCACCGGATCACCTGGCCCGCTACCTGTCGCTGGCCCGCGCCCTGGACGTCACCCTGGTACGCAGCATGCTCACGACGGACCGCGACGACGCGGTGGCCGCGCTGCGCGAGGCGCTGCCGGCCTACGAACGGGCCGGCGTCACGCTCGCGCTGGAGACCTACGAGAAGGTGCCCACGGCGACGCTCGTCGAGGTCGTGTCCACAGTGGACTCGCCGGCGCTGGGCATCTGCCTCGACCCGGCGAACTGCGTCGCCGCGCTCGAACACCCCACGGAGACGGTCACGAAGACCGCCGCGTGGGTGCGCAACCTGCACGTCAAGGACTTCGCGTTCACGCGGCGCGACGGCTGGGTGGGCTTCACGCTCGCCGGCTGCCCGCTCGGCGAGGGCCTGCTCGACTACGCCGCGATGGTCGCCGCCGTACGGCCGGCCGGACGCGGGATCAACCAGGTCATCGAGCACTGGCTGCCCTGGCAGGGCGACAGCGCCACGACCTGCGCGCTCGAAGACACCTGGACCGCCACCAACCTGGAAACCCTGAGGAGCTGGAACCCATGACAACACTCACCATCGCGGTCGTCGGAGCGGGCGGCAAGATGGGCATGCGCATCTCGAACAACCTGCAGCGCGGCGCCCACACCGTCTACTACTGCGAGACCGGCGAGGCCGGCATCCGGCGCACCGAAGACGCCGGCCGCACCGTCACCGACACGGACACCGCGGTCGCCAACGCCGACGTCGTCATCCTGTCGGTGCCCGACATCGCGCTCGGGCCGGTGTCGGCGGCGGTGGTGCCCCGGGTGCGTCCCGGCACGATCGTGCTGACCCTCGACCCGGCCGCCGCCTACGCGAACCTGCTGTACCAGCGCGAGGACATCGAGTACGCCGTCGCGCACCCGTGCCACCCGTCGGTGTTCCTGCAGCGGAAGACGAAAGAGGAACTGGACGACACGTTCGGCGGCATCGCGGCGCCGCAGGACGTGGTCGCGGCGATCGAGTCCGGCGACGCGGCGGCCGCGGAGACCGCCGAGCGGGTGATCCGCGAGATGTACGCGCCGGTGCTCGAGGTGCACTGGGTCACCGTGAAGCAGTTGGCGTACCTCGAGCCGACGCTCGTCGAGGTGGTCGCCTGCATGATCGGCGACCTCCTCAACGACGCGCTGCGCGAGACCGTCGACACCGTCGGCGTGCCGGAGCCGGCCGCCCGCGCGATGCTGATGGGCCACGTGCAGGTGGCGCTGGCGAACGGGCTGCGCGGCGACAACCCGTTCTCCGACGCCTGCCTCATCGCGATGGACTACGGCCGCCAGAAGCTCATCAAGGACGACTGGCGGTCCATCTTCGACGACGCCGAACTCGACAGCGTCCTCAAGCAGATGCTGCACCTCGACCACATCCACCGCTGAGCGTCACTCCCGCGTGAGCGGCTCCAGGATCGCGGCCGTGGAGGGCTGGTGCAGGTGCCGCGCCCAGTCCAGCGGCGTCGCCTGGAAGCGCCCGTCGCGCAGCTGCGGGTCGGCGCCCAGCTCCAGGAGCCGGCGCACCAGATCGACGTCGCCGTTGCCGGCGGCGTGGTGCAGCGCGGTCTCCCACCCCTGCTCCACCGGCGCGTCGCCGCGTCCGTAGGCGTTCACGTCGAACCCGAGGTCGGCCAGGAGCGCGGCGGTGTCGGCCGACGCCCGGGCCGCGGCCCACACCATGAGGCCCGGGCGGGCCTTCCGGGCCCGCTCGACCGCGTCGGGGTGCGCCGCGCGGATACCGTCCACTGTGGACCGGTCGGCGCGGAACGCGGCGGCGATGAGCTCGCGCACGGGATCCGGCGCGGGCGGCGCGGCGCCGTGCTCCACGAGGAGCGCGGCGAGGTTTGGATCGCCGTTCAGCTCGGCCAGCTCGGCCGGCGTCTGCCCGTCACCCGGGCTCCACGCCGGCCCGGTGCCCTCGAACGGCGCGCCGACGTCGACGCCGTTGGCGGCCAGCAGCCGCACCCTGGCCGCCTGCCGGTGCTCGACCGCCCACCGCAGCTGCACGCGCAGCATCCGGTCGGGCGGGTCGAGGTCGGGGATCCGCCGGCGCCACGGGCCGCCGTCGCCGGTGCCGAGGCCGTACTCGAACAGCAGCTCGAGGTGCGAGTCGTCGGACTCGAACATGCGGTTGTACAACGTCTGCGCGTCGTTCGGGTCGGCGCCGGCGTCGAGCAGCAGCCGCGCCAGCTCCCGCCACCGCGGATGCGTCGGCTGGCGCCGCGGTCCCTGCTCGCCGTGTCCGAACACGCCGGTGAGCGCGGTGAACGGCGACGGCAGCGAGTTCCAGAGGTAGCCGTCGTTCGGGTCGGCGCCGGCGTTCAGCAGCAACCGGGCCACGGACTCCGCGCCCAGCGCCGGTTCCAGCCGCGAGTACGTGAGGTACAGCAACGGCCGCCACCCGAACGGGCCGCCGCGTTCGGTCGCCAGCGCGGGCCGTTCGTCGAGCAGCCGCCGCACGTCGCCGGGCCGGGCGGCGGCCGCGGCGGCCCAGATGCTCGTCGCCGTCAGGTCGGGCCGGTCGGCGAGCAGCCGCCGGGCCCGCTCCCACCGCTCGGGCCCGTCGTCGCCGGTGTAGGTCAGGCACGCGAGCCGGCACAGCTCGTCGGCGGGGTCGTCCGCCGGCGCGGCGCCGAGCCGGCTGTCGAAGCCGTGTTCGGCAACCGTTTCGAGGTACCGCACGAGCCTCGGCCAGCTGGCGAAGCCGTACTCGCGCGCCACCACGAACTGGGCGGCGGTCAGCTTCAGGCCGTCGGGTGCGGCGTCTTTCATGTGACGCACGACCCGCGCGATCGCGTCTGGTTCGCTTGCCCGTGCGTCCCTTTGCAGGGCACGCGCCTGTCGACGGAAGCTGTCGATGTCGGGGTGGTCGGGCAGGTCTTTGGTAGGCACAGCTGCCTCCTCTCGTCTGCCTGATGTCCGCTCGGTCAGGCCGAAAGGAGTGCGTGGGTGACACTCGGAACGCACCCAGGTGGGCTGTGCCCGTTTCCGCGGACCGGTGGCTCCCTGGGTAGCCGCCGGCCAGTCTACGGTGGCGCCATGCAGCCTGTCACGGCCACGTACGAGATCACGGCCGAGGATCCGGCCGCCCGGGCGCTGCTCGTCGCGGTCGAGCAGAGCCACGAGCTACCCACGGAACTGGCGCCGTCGAACGCCGTGCGCGATTCGCTGGCGCACGTGCGCTCGGTGGTCGAGCGACCCGGACGGCCGGCGCTGGTGACCGTCGACTACCCGGCCGACCTCGCCGGCGGCGAGCTGTCGCAGCTGCTGGTGCTGCTGCTCGGAAACGTGTCGCTGCAGGACGGCGTGCGGCTCGTCGACCTCGACCTGCCGGCGGCGCTCGTCGCGGCGATGCCCGGCCCGCGGCTGGGTGTCGCGGGGGTGCGGGCGCTGGTCGGTGAGCCGACGCGTCCGCTGCTCGCGACCGCGCTCAAGCCCGTCGGGGCGACCGGCGGCCAGCTGGCCGACCTCGCCTCGGCCGTCGCCGCGGGCGGGCTGCACGTCATCAAGGAGGACCAGGGGCTGGCGAACCAGCCGTGGGCGCCGTTCCGGGAGCGGGTGCCGCGGGTGGCCGAGGCGGTGCGGCGCGCCAACCCGTCGAGCGCCTACCTGCCCGTGGTCGACGGCGGCCCGGAGCAGCTCCGGTTCGCCCGCGACAGCGGCGCGCACGGCGTCGTCGTCCTGCCCGGGGTCGCCGGGTTCGCCGCGCTGGCGCGCGCCGCCGACCTGTTCGAGGGTGGGATGGTGCTCGCACACCCGTCGTTCCTGGGCGGGTTCACCGCCTCGGCGACCCACGGCATCGCACCCGACGTGCTCTTCGGCACGCTGCTGCGGCTCGCCGGTGCCGACGCCACGATCTTCCCGAGCTGGGGCGGGCGGTTCAGCCTCACCCGGGAACAGTGCCTGGCGATCGCCGACGCGGCCCGCCGTCCGCTGCGCGGGCTGCCGCCCATCCTCCCCGCACCGGGCGGCGGCATGTCGGTGGCCCGCGCACCCGAACTGCTGGGCGCATACGGTCCCGACACGATCTTCCTCATCGGCGCCGACCTCCACCGCGACGGTGACCCCCGACGCGCCGCCGAACACCTCGTGGCGGCTACGAGCCGACGCGGATGAACGCGGCGACCGCCGGGTCGGCGCGCAACGCCGCGAGGTCTCCGGCGGTCGGCAGCACCGGGCGGTCGCGGTCGACCGTCACCGAGCACAGGAAACCGAGCGGCTCGTCGTCGGCGGCGCGGAACTGGTGCCAGCCCCGGCTCGGCACGAACACCACGTCGTGGAGGGCCAGCGGGACCACCCGGTCGACGACCAGTGCGCGGCCGCTGCCCCGGATCGGCACCACCACGTGGGTGTGTTCGTGGCGCTCGAGCGTGGTCCACCCGCCGGGGCCGACCTCGAAGTAGCGCAACGACGTGCCCTGCCCGTGTCCGGCGTCGGTGAGCACCTGGCGGGTGACCGCGCGGAACGTGCCGTTGTCCTCCTTGTAGGCGAGGACCTCGCCGCCCTCCCACACGAAGGGCTCGCGTTGCCGGCGGTGGTTCACAGGATCGATCGTAGGTGGTCGATGACCTCGCGGGCATCGTCCTCGATGCCGTGGATGAACGTCGACCGGCGCCGCCGCAGCACCGGCAGGCCCAGCGCGTACAGGCCGGGGCTGTCGACGACCACGCCGCCGTCGTGGTTCAGGCGGCCCTTCGCGTCGACCACCGGCACGTCGAGCCAGCTGTAGTCGGGCCGGTAGCCGGTGGCCCAGACGATCGTGCGGATCTCGCCCCGCAGGTCGAGCTTCCATGGCGGCTTCGCCGGCGTGCGGGTCGGCTCGGGGCGCTCGGGGTCGCCCGCGTCGTGCCCGTTCGCGGCGGCCCACTCGTCGAACGAGTCCAGCAGGCGCTCCAGCTTCAGGTCGGCGAGGGAGAACACGTTGCGCAGGCCACCGGAGAACAGCGCGTCTCCGTCCCGGATCGAGGCCAACCGACCGACCAGCGCGACATCGGCCGCGGTGAGCGCGTTGAGATCGAGCGTGCGCCGCTCCGGGGTGCCGACCAGCTGCGGCGACGGGAGCCGGCGGGCCCGGTCGAGGTCGTCGACCTCGTCGTAACGCTGGCTCCAGATGCCGGTGGCGTCCATCCACCACAGCACGTCGTGGCCGCGGTACGTGCGCGGCATCCGGACGTGCTCACCCACCGACAGGGTCACCGGCCGGCCCGACTGCCGGATCTCGTGCGCCAACTGCACGCCGGTGGCGCTCGCGCCGACGACGAGCACGCCGCCCTCGGCGAGCTTGTCGGGGCCGCGGTAGTCGAACGCGGTCACCTGGTCGACCTCCGCCGGCACCGCCGCGCTCAGCGGGGGGACCGACGGGACGTTGCAGGCGCCGCTCGCGATGACCACGGCCCGGCACCGGAGCTCACCGTCGTCGGTGAGCACGCGGTAGCCGCCGTCGACGCGCGTGACGCTCTCGACGGTCGTGTTCGTGCGGACCGGCGCCCGCGCCACCCGGGCGAAGTGGTCGATGAAGTCGACCACTTCGCCCATGGACATGTAGCCGTCGGGGTTGTCACCGGTGTACCGGTGCCCGGGCAGCCGGCTCTGCCAGTTCGGCGTCAGCAGGCGCAGCGAGTCCCAGCGCTCGGTGCGCCACGAGTTCGCCACCTCGCCGCGTTCGAGGACCACGTGGTCGATCGACCGCTCGGTGAGGAAGTGGCTGGCGCTGAGACCCGCGTGTCCGGCCCCGACGACGACAACATCGACCTGTTCAGGCAACTTCGACCGTGACGTCCGTCGGGTTGGTGAGCGCGTCGAACACGGCGGACCGCTTCTGCGACTGGGCCACCAGCGCCTCGATCTCCTGCTTCGACGCGTCGGCGTCGATGTGGAACGTCACCTTGATGTCGTTGAAGCCGTTGCGGACGTCGCTGTCGGCGCCGAGGATGCCGCGGATGTCGTGGTGACCCTCCAGGGTCGCCTCGACCGAGCGGAGCTGGATGCCCCGGTTCTGTGCGACGGACGCCACACCGGCGGTGAGGCAGGACGCGAGACCCACGAGGAGGTACTCGATCGGGGTGATGCCCTCGTCGGTGGCGGCGAAGACCTCGGGGTGGTCGGCGTCGAACGCGTGCTCGGCCTTGTGGTTCTGTTCGGCGCCGAGGCCGAAGAACTTCTGTACCTTCGTGGTGCTGGCGACACCGTTCTTCCACTGCGACTGCGCGCGCCAGGTGAACTGGGCGGCCTCGGGCGCGCCCTTCAACACCTCGCGGGCGTCGAGCAGTGCCTGAACATTGACACCGTTGTCGGTCGAAGTGGTCATATGCTTCGCCTCACTTTCTTCACAACCCCCGTTCAACCTACCGGGGTGATAGACAATAACGCGGAAAGAACGGAACCTCGAAATGAATCCCATCGGCACCGTAGAGACCCAGTTCCTGGACCTTCCCGGGCCGGTGCGGTTGGACTCTAACCGGGAACTGGGCCCGATCCGTATCGCCTTTGAGACATACGGCACCCTCGCGCCGTCGCGCGACAACGTGATTCTCGTCTGCCACGCGCTCAGTGGCGATGCTCACGCGGCGGGCGTGTCGCCGTCTCCGTCGGCCGACAGCACGCGAGACGGGTTCGCCGCCGAGGACCGCGACGGCACCGCCGGCCGGGGCCTCGGGTGGTGGGACGGGATGATCGGGCCCGGCAAGGCGTTCGACACCGACCGGTACTTCGTGGTGTCGACGAACCTGCTCGGTGGCTGCAAGGGCACGACGGGACCGTCGTCGACCGACCCGGCCACCGGAAAGCCGTACGGGTCGGACTTTCCCGTCATCACCGTCGCCGACATGGTCCGCGTGCAGCGGTCGTTCCTCTCCGCGCTCGGCATCGCGCGGCTCGCCGCCGTGGCCGGCGGATCGCTGGGCGGCATGCAGGCGCTGGAGTGGGCGGTGCGGTACCCCGACGACGTCGACTCGATCGTGGTGATCGCGAGCACACACGCGCTGCACCCGCAGGGCCTCGCGTGGAACGCGATCGCGCGCGAGGCCATCATGCGCGACCCCGCGTGGCAGGGCGGCCACTACTACGGCACCGGTCGGAAACCCGACGGTGGCATGGGTGTCGGCCGGATGGTGGGGCACATCACGTACCTGTCGGCGCTGGCGCTGGGGGACAAGTTCGGCCGGCGCCTGCAGTTCGCCGACGACGTGCGGTACACCATCACCGAGCCCGAGTTCGAGGTGGAGAGCTACCTGCGCCACCAGGCCGACTCGTTCGTGCGGCGCTTCGACGCCAACACCTACCTGTACCTGTCGCGCGCGCTGACCTACTTCGACCTCGGCCGCGAGCACGGCTCTCTGGACAAGGCGCTGGAGAATGTCAGGGCCCGGGCTCTTCTGATCGCCTTCAGCAGTGACTGGCTTTACCCACCGGTCGCCTCGGAGGAGATCGAGGCCGCGCTGCGTAAGCTGGGCAAGCCGGTCGAGTACCACCTGATCGACGCGCCCTACGGGCACGACTGCTTCCTCCTCGAGGAGGCCCGCCAGACGCCCATCATCCGGAGATTCCTGTGCGAGTAGAAGAAGAGCGCGAGTTCGGATTCGAGACCCGGCAGCTGCACGCCGGTCAGCGGCCCGACCCCAACACGGGTGCCCGCGCGGTGCCCATCTTCCAGACCACCAGCTACGTGTTCGAAGACCCCGAGTCGGCGGCCGCTTACTTCAACCTCCAGGAGTACGGCAACACGTACTCGCGCATCATGAACCCGACGGTCGCGGTGTTCGAGGAGCGCGTGGCGAACCTGGAGGGCGGCGTCGGGGGAGTGGCGTTCGCCAGCGGCATCGCCGCGCAGGCGGCCGCGCTGTTCACGTTGCTCCAGCCGGGTGACCACGTGGTGTCCAGCTCCGCGCTGTACGGCGGCACGGTCAACCAGTTCAAGCACCTGCTGCGCAAGATGAACGTCGAGCTGTCGTGGGTCGACCCCGACGACCCCGACGCCTGGCGGCAGGCCGTGCGACCGAACACGAAGGCGTTCTTCGGCGAGACGATCGGCAACCCGGCCGGCAACGTGCTCGACATCGAGACCGTGGCGACGATCGCGCACGAGCACGACCTGCCCCTGATCGTCGACAACACGTTCGCCACGCCGTACCTGTGCCGCCCGATCGAGTGGGGCGCCGACATCGTCATCCACTCGGCCACCAAGTTCATCGGCGGGCACGGCACCAGCATCGGCGGGGTCGTGGTCGAGGCGGGCACGTTCAACTGGTCCAACGGCCGGTTCCCGGTGATCGCCGAGCCGTCGCCGGCCTACCACGGCCTGCAGTTCCACGAGACGTTCGGCACGTACGGCTACCTCATGAAGCTGCGTGCCGAGACCCTGCGCGACCTCGGCGGCGCGATGTCGCCGTTCAACGCGTTCCTGTTCCTGCAGGGCCTGGAGACGCTGTCGCTGCGCATGGAGCGCCACGTCGGCAACGCGCTCGCCGTCGCGGCTTTCCTCGACGCGCATGAGCTCGCCTCGAACGTCACCTACCCCGGGCTGCCGGGGAGCAGGTACCGGCCGCTGGTCGAGAAGTACCTCGCGCGCGGCGCCGGCGCGGTGTTCTCGTTCGACTGCGCGGGCGGCCGCACCGGTGGGCAGGACCTCATCCGCGGCGTGTCCCTGTGGTCGCACCTGGCCAACGTCGGCGACGCCAAGAGCCTGATCATCCATCCGGCCAGCACCACCCACCGCCAGCTCGGCGACGACGAGCTGCGCGCGGCGGGGGTGGCACCGGGCACCGTGCGGTTGTCGGTCGGCACCGAGTCGGTCGACGATCTGATCTGGGACCTGGAGCAGGGCTTCGCGAAAGTGGCGGCACATGGATCTCGCTAAGTACCAGAACGCGGAGACCATCCAGCGGGTCATCAGCACCGCGAAGACGATCGCGATCGTCGGCCTGTCGAACAACGAGCTGCGGGCGAGCTACTTCGTCGGCTACTACCTCAAGCGCCACGGCTACCGGGTGATCCCGGTCAACCCGCGCGAGAAGGAGATCCTGGGCGAGGCCAGCTACCCGAGCCTCGCCGACGTGCCGGTGCCCGTCGACATCGTCAACGTGTTCCGGGCGCCGGCCGCGCTGCCCGGGATCGCCGCCGAGGCGGTCGCCATCAGGGCGGGCACCCTGTGGTGCCAGTTCGGCGTCATCAACGAGGAGGGCGCCCGGATCGCGGAGGACGAGGGCGTCGCCGTGGTGATGGACCGCTGCATCAAGATCGAGCACGCCCGCTACCTGGGCCGCATGCACTGGCTCGGCTTCAACACGCAGCGCATCACCTCGGTCCGCACCGGCCTCCAGTAACCGCGGCCATCCCCGCGCCGATCTTGCAGGTGTGGCCCCACCTAAAACACGACATGTCGGCACATAGGTGCGGCCATGACTGCAAGATCGGCGCTCACCAGGCAGGGGGCGGTGGGAGCGGGCCGCGACCCGTCAGAGTCCCTTCGACCTCCGTGGCGGCGGTGCCGGGAACGACACCGGTCTGTCGGCGGTATCGGCGCGCAGGTCCCGGCGTGGTGGTGCTCGCCGATAAGGGGCCCGGCCGGCGGGCACGACTGGCGCACCAACGCCGACATCAAACGCTGCCTCACCGTCAAGATTCCGCCACCCGCTCCGACCACCGTCGGCGGGTGTCCGCGGTGGACCCCGGGAGGAGCGGAGCATGTCACCGAACAAGCGGCTGGTCGAGGCCTATCTCGACGGCTTCCGGACCAACGACCACGCCCGGATCCTGGCGTGCCTGACCGACGACATCCGCTGGACCGTGTACGGCCACTTCCAGCTGACCGGCAAGCAGGCCTACGACGTGGCGATCGAGGGCCCGGGCTGGGCCGGCCCTCCGCGGCTCGACGTCGTGCGGATGGTCGAGGAGGGCGACACCGTCATGGCCGAGCTGAGCGGGTGGGCACCGCAGGCGGAGGGCGATCCGGTCCGCATGTCGATGGCGGAGGTGTTCGTGATCCGCGACGGGCTGATCGCCGAGCGGCGGGCCTGGGTCATCCCGCTCACCGAGAACGACCACCGCTGACCGGCGGGCGCGGCTGACCGGCGGGCACGTCGGAGCAGAGAGCCGCCTGCCCGGCGCGTCAGCGCCTGGCCAGGCGGCGTTCGCCGGAGATGCCGGTCGCGTAGGGGAGCTGGTAGTGCGCGAACACCCTGGGCTCGTCGGCGGCGGTCAGCTCACCGTCGGTGTCGATGGTGGGGGCCTCGCCGACCAGCTTCTTGTCGTAGCGCACGCGCACGGCGTCGGGCATCACGGTGGCGCCGGCGGCCGGGACGAACGCCAGCCGGTGCCGGCCGATGAAACCGACCCGCACGGTGAGGAACGCGGGCTCGTCGGAGGCGGTGTCGACGTACACCGCCTCCAGCTCGCCGATCTTGTCGCCGTTGGGGTCGATGACCTTCTCGCCTCGCCAGTCGCGCAGGTTCTCAGCGGAAAACATGACGCTCACGTGCCCGGTGCGGGCATGTGGGAAACCAGCGGGAGCAGGCGTTCTGGCGTCACTACACACCCGTGTAGTAAATTGCACACGTGAGTAGCATCCCCGCGTCCGAGGATCTCACCGCCCGTGCGCGAATCCGCGACGCGGCCCTGCAGCTGTTCGCCGAGCACGGGGTCGCCAACGCGTCGATCCGTGACATCGCGGCCGCGGCCGGGGTGTCGTCGGGGCTGATCCGGCACCACTTCGGGTCCAAGGAGGCGCTCCGCGACGCCTGCGACACCTACGCGATGGACCGGATCACGCGGCTGCGCGAGGAGGCCTTCGCCAACGGTCACCTGGCCGAGGACGCCCTCATGGGCGCGCAGACCCCCATGATGCGGCTGCTGCAGCGGTACCTGATGAAGTCGATGCTCGACGGCTCCGAGGCCGCCGCCGTGATGTTCGACGACGTCGTGCGGCAGGCCGAGGAGTGGCTGCGGGCAGCCGGGGCGCAGACCCGCGACCTGCGGGCGACCGCCGTCGTGCTGTGTGTCATGCAGGTCGCCGGGTTCCTCATGCCGGCCGAGATCTCCCGGGCGCTCGCCGTCGACGTGAACTCCGACGCCGGCCGCGTCCGCCTGTACCACGGCATGGTCGACCTGATGGCCAACGCGTTGCTCACGCCCGACCAGACAGCCGACATCCACACCGCGATCGACCGGTTGGCGGAAGGAGCCTGACCATGACCGCCACGATCCGAACCGAGGGCCTGGTCAAGACGTTCGGGCGCACCCGTGCCCTCGACGGGCTCGACCTGACCGTGAACGCCGGCGAGGTGCACGGCTTCCTGGGGCCGAACGGCGCCGGGAAGACCACCACCATCCGGATCCTGCTGGGCCTGCTGCGGGCGGGCGCCGGCCGGGCCGAGGTACTCGGCCGCGACCCGTGGACCGACGCGGTGGCGCTGCACCGTCGCGTCGCGTACGTGCCCGGCGACGTGAGCCTGTGGCCTAACCTCACCGGCGGCGAGGCGATGGACCTCCTCGGAGCGCTCCACGGGAACGGCCGCCAGGACCGGCGCACGCTCGTCGACCGCTTCCAGTTCGATCCCGGCCGGCGCTGCCGCACCTACTCGAAGGGGAACCGGCAGAAGGTCGCGCTGGTCGCGGCGTTCGCGTCGCGGGCCGACCTGTTCATCCTCGACGAGCCGACCTCCGGCCTGGACCCGCTGATGGAGGCCGCCTTCCAGGAGACCGTGCGCGAGGCCGCCGCCCGGGGCGCGACCGTGCTGCTGTCGAGCCACATCTTCGCCGAGGTGGAGGCGCTGTGTTCGCGGGTCAGCATCATCCGTGACGGCGTCACCGTCGAGACCGGGACACTGGCCGACCTGCGTCACCTCGCCCGCACGTCCGTCACCGTCGAGACGGCCGGGCCGATCGACGGCCTGGCCGACCTTCCGGGTGTGCACCACCTCGACGTCGACGGCCCGCGGGCCACCTTCGACGTCGACCCCGACGCGCTGCCCGGGCTGCTGCGCCACCTCGCCGACCGCGACGTGCGGGCGCTCACCAGCCGCCCGCCGACGCTCGAGGAGCTGTTCATGCGCCACTACCGCCCGGCGGACGTCCGGTGAGCGGCACGCTCCGGCTGCTGCGCCTCGCGCTGCGGCGCGACCGCGTCCAGCTCCCGGTCTGGATCCTGGCGTCCGCGGCCGTGCTCGCGGCCGGCGTCGCCGCCGTCGTCGACGAGTTCCCCGACGCGCGGGGCCGCGCCGACGCGCTGCGGGTCGCCGCGGGCAGCCCGGCCGTGCTGCTGATGCGCGGCACCCCGGTCGGTACCGGCCCCGGCGCGCTGGTGAGCTTCCGCAACCTCGCGTTCACGCTGGTGCTGGTCGCGCTGATGAGCACGTTCGCGGTCGTGCGTCACACCCGGCAGGACGAGGAGACCGGCCGCGCCGAACTGGTCCGCGCCGGTGCCGTCGGCCGGCGGGCTCCCCTGGCCGCGGCGCTCCTCCTCGCCGGCGCAGCCGGCCTGCTGTTCGGGCTGGCGACGACCGGCACGCTGCTGGCCACCGGGCTCCCGGCCGCGGGGTCGGTGGCGTTCGGAGCCGCCTGCGCCGTCACCGGCTGGGTGTTCGCCGGGCTGGCCGCCGTCGCCGCGCAGGTGTTCCGCTCCTCCCGCGCCGCCAACGCGTGCGCCGCGTCCGCGGTCGGCGTCGCGTTCCTGGTCCGCGGCGTCGGCGACGCCCTCGGCGACCCGGTTCCCGGCGGCGTCACCGTCGCCAGCGGCTGGCCGTCGTGGCTGTCGCCGCTGGGCTGGGGCATGCTGGTCCGGCCGTTCGGCGCCGAGCGCTGGTGGGTGCTGGCGCTACCGGTGGTATGCGCCGCTCTCGCGGTCACCTCGGCTTTTCTGCTGGCGACGCGCCGCGACCTCGGCACCGGCCTGGTGCCCGACCGCCCCGGCCCGACGACCGCCTCGCGCGCGCTGCTCGGCCCGTTCGGCCTCGCCTGGCGCATGAACCGCGCCACGACGATCGGCTGGGTGCTCGGCGCCGCCGCGTTCGGCGTCGGGATCGGCTCGCTCGGCGGCACGGTCACCGATGCCTTCGGCGGCGACAACGGGGTCGCCGACCTCCTGGACCGGCTCGCCGGCGGTGGCGGCGCCGCCCCGGTCGACGCCTACTACGGCGCGATGATGAACGTCTTCGGGGTGCTGGCGGCCGCGTTCGCGGTGCAGGCCCTGCTGCGGCTGCGGTCGGAGGAGTCGGGCGGCGCGGCCGAGGCGGTGCTGTCGGCCGCCGTCGGCCGCACCCGCTGGGTCGCCGCGCACGTCGCGTGCGCGGTCGGCGGGGCCGCCGTCGTGCTGCTGGCCGCGGGCGTCGGCGCCGGGTCCGCCGACCGTGCCTCCGGCGGGGATACGGGCGTTCCCACCCTCGTGTGGGCGGCGCTGTCCCAGCTTCCGGGAGCGCTGGTCGTGGCCGGGTTCGTCGTGCTCGTGTTCGGTGGCCTGCCGCGGGCGGTGGCGGCGGTGGCCTGGGCCGGCCTGGCGGTGAGCATCGCGTGCGGGCTGCTCGGAGACCTGTTCGGCCTGCCGCAGGCGGTGCGCGACGTCTCCCCGTTCAGCCACGTACCCGCCCTCCCCGCGGGGCACGACGCCGCCCTGCCGCTCGCCGCCCTCGTGGCCGTGGCCGCCGTGCTCACCGCGCTGGGCATGGGCCTGTTCCGCCGCCGCGACCTCGTCCCCTGACCGTCCCCGTCGCGTGCATGACCCTGGGGCGTTGTCGCCGAGCCGGGTGGGTTCAGCGGAGGCCACGACGCGGCGAGGAGCCCAGTGCGTGCGGGCGGATCCGAGGGCGGATTCGGGGGTGTTCCTCGGCCCGGACGTCGGCAGGGACGGCCATCACGCGGTCGGGCCGGCCAGGAAACGGCGCCGCCGGCGTTCTGCGCGGAGCGCGGTCGTCGACCAGCCGCATCGATCGGCGCCTACCGACAGCTGGCGCGGGCCAGCGGGCACGAAGCGGCCCACCTCCCGGGGCTGGCCGTGCGCCGCATCGCCGACCCGCACCCCGGCACGCCTGGTCAATCCGCCACGCCGCTCACCGGCCGGGTCAGGAATCACTCGTCTAAAGAGCTTTCGGGATCAGGGTTCCGCCGGCGCCTTCTCGCCAGTGAAGATGATCAACAGGGTGGCGACGGGAGCGGCCCCGACAACGGGCCAGCCA
>NZ_BOPH01000108.1 GCF_016863655.1 Virgisporangium ochraceum | reverse complement strand
CCGCGAAAAGTCGCCACCACTTTCGATCACCAGCCGATCCGCGGTCCTCGGCACGATCGCGCTCCATTGCGGCGGTCGTCGCGGCACAGGGCCCGGGCCGGGCGGGAGAGGCGGTCGTACGACGTCGCCAGGGCTGCCTCGACGGACAGGTCACCGGCCGACAGGGTCGGTAGTCGGCGGTCCTCGTCGGCGAGGCGGTCGGCGAGGTGGGCCATCGTCCAGCCGGGGCGGGCGGTCAGGCGGTTTCCGGCGATCCGCAGGGCCAGCGGCAGGTGGCCGCAGTGCTCGGCGACAGCGGCGGCCACGGCGTCGGCGGGAGCACCGGTGATCGCGGTCAGCAGGGCCGTGGACACCTCACCCCGCGGTGCCCGCTTCGATCAGCCGGGTCAGCAGCGGCGACGCGCCCACGACCCGCACCCCGCCGGGACGGCCGGCCGCGGCCCGGGCCAGCAGCCGCGCCGTCACCGCGTCGACGAACCGCAGCCCGGTGACGTCGACGGTGACCGGCCCGTCGGTCTCCGCGCAGACGTGCTCCAGCAGTGCCGCCACGGCGTCCCGGTTGGCGACGTCGACCTCCCCGGCGAGCGTCATGCGGCCCGGCCCCCGCGACATGCGCAGCGCCGGCGCCCAGTGTTCGGCCGCCTCGACGTTGGCCGGGTGGGCCGCGGTGAGCGCGCGCCGTTGTTCCGGACCGAGCGTCCGCTCGTCGTACAGGCACATCGCGCCCGAGTGCCCCTCGGCGAAGACCCGGTTGACCGCCGCCTCGTACCAGGGCAGCCGGTCGACACCCGGCACGGGACGCGCGGCCCACGCCATGTCGCCGATCGCCCGCAGCCCGCGGTAGCCGTCGGCGCGGGCCCGGGCGGTCTCGCCGGCCCACCCCTCGATCGTGGCGACCGGGTCGAACCCGCCGCCGGCGAGATACGTCTCCGCGGCCGTGACGACGCGCACCTGCCCGGACTCCCAGGCGGTGGCGGGCACGCCGAACCGACGCAACCCGGCGAGCACGTCGGCCACCGGCACGGTGTCGGTGAAGTACACGGTCCGGTCCCCGTGCCGCAGACCGGCGGCGACATAGGCGGCCACCGCCCGCGTACGGACCTCGTCGTCGCGGTACCAGCAGCACACGTGGTCACCCAGCCGGAGCGAGCCGACCGCGCGACCCAGTGCCGACCAGGCGGTGAAGCCGCCGGTAGTCATGCGGCGACCGTACCTGCGCCCCAGGTCAGGCACCAGATTGAACCGATGCGTCACACCGGACCGGGTACCGGCACCACCGGCACGGGCCGTCGTCACCGCGAGCGGCGGGCCCGGCGGCGCACGCGCAGCATCACGAGTGCCAGCAGGGCGAACGGCGACAGGCACAGCAGCGCCACGGAGGCCTGGCCCACGATCTCGGCCGCGTTGACGCCGGGTTCGGGGTCGCCGGTCGGGCGCTGGACGTCGACGAAGTCGGTGGCCACCCGGAGGCCGGTCATGCCCGCGGGGGCGGCGAGGAGCCGCTCGGGCGTGGCCGCGCCGGGACGCAGGCGGACCAGTTCGACCCGCCCGACGTCCGGGGTGGCGCCGAGGGAGTAGGCCACCACGGCGTAGGCGACCTCGCCCCGCCAGGCGACGACCTCCACCGACAGGGCCGACCGGACGGGCGGGTAGTCCGGACCGGGCACCGGCGTGCCGGTGGCACCGTCCACCGACGTCAGCCGCCAGGTGGCGGGATGCAGGCCGCAGCCGTCGCAGGTGAGGTCGGTGCGGGCGAAGACGGTCAGCCTCCCGTCGGCGCGCCACGCGGCGCTGCCACCGATCCTCGCCCGGCCCAGGGCGGGCTCGGCGTCCTCGGCCCGGGTCCACAGGCGCAGGCCGTCGGAGCGCCGGACGGTCATCGCGCCGTTGCTGTCGACGGCCAGCATCCTCCCGTCGGCCGACAGGGCGACGTCCTGCTCGACGGGCACGTGCTCCGGGTGCGGGAACGACGCCTCGAACGCCAGCGACGGCCACGACACAACCGTCGTCCGCCGGTCCTCGACGTAGACGATCCGCCGGCCGTCGGCCGACCAGGCGCCCGCCGCCTGCGCCCGCGGGCGCGCCGGAAGCACCTGCCGGGTGCGGCCGGTGGTCAGGTCGAGCACCCGCCGGTCCGGGATCAGCAGGTACCGGCCGTCGGGCGACAGCTCCGTACCGACGGTGTAGGGACCGCGGACGATGCGGTACGTGTCGGCACTCAGCCCCACGGCCACGCTCGGGTAGACCGTGTAGTCGGCGCGCCACCAGGCCCAGTCGACATCCTCGTGGTCGGCCTGCGGCACGCCGCCGTATCCGGTGAACATCACCGACGTCGGGCCCGGTGCCCCGGCCGACGTGTACCACGGCGGCATCGTGACCCGGCTGGGAATGCCCGGTGTGCCGCTGTCACCGATCTCGCGGCCCGTGCGTCCCATCGACAACGCGACCGGCGCGCCCAGCGCGACGACCGCGACCACGGCGACGGCCGCCGCGACCTGCCGCCACCGGTGCCGCCGCCGCGACCGCCGGTAGAAGCCCGCGGGGACGCGGACCTCAGGTGCCCGTTCGGCGAGGCGTTCGAACGCGTCGTGCAACCTGGTCATGGTGCGGCCTCCCGGTCGACGCGGTCGGACATCAGGGTGCCGAGTTCCGGGGCGAGCTCACGCAGGCGGCGCAGCGCGTGCCGGGTCTGGCTCTTGACCGTGCCGAGGCCGACGGACAGGATCGCCGCGGTCTCGCTCTCGCTGCGGTCCTCGTAGAAGCGCAGGACCAGCACCGCGCGCTGCCGCCGGGTCAGGCGCGCGAGGGCGCGGCCGAGCAGGATCCCCAGGTCGGGGTCGCGGACGGCGGCGGCCCGCTCGGGTGGGGCGTCGACCAGGACCTCCCGGCGCCGGCGGCGCTGCACCCGCCACCACGAGACCGCCTGCGTGTACAGCACCCGGCGCACGTACGCCTCCGGGTCGTCCAGCCGCGCCCAGTGGACGGCGGCCCGCGCGAGCGCGTTCTGCACCAGGTCCTCCGCGTGGTGCGGGTCGCCGGTGAGCAGGAACGCGGTCCGGGCCAGCGCACCGGCCCGGACCCGCACGAACTCGTCGAACGAGTCCTCGCTCATGGTGGTATAGACGCCGTCGGGGTGGGTTTCGGAGGGAACCCCCCGCGGTCAGCGACCCATCACGCCGCTCGTCGGCGTGTCGGCGACGGCGTAGCAGACCGCGGTGCGCACACCGGCGGCCCAGTTGCCGGCCAGCGGGCCGAGACCGCCCGACCGCACACCGGGGCGCCCGCCGCCGAGGTAGGTGGCGACGGCGGCGTCGCAGTGGGGGAGGACGCGGTCGATGAGCAGGCGCTGGAAGTCCGGCGGTGGTGGGTCGGTGGGCCCGCCGAGCACGAGGACGCCCGGCACCGCCTCGCTGCGGTGCGGCTGGTCGCAGTCGACGACCCCCTCCGGGTCGGTGATCGGCTCGCCGACGAGGCAGCGCTGGAACGCGCCGAGGCCGCCGACCAGCGCGCCGCCGAGGTTGCCGGTGCGGTGCACCCAGCCGCTGTCCGGTCCGCGATCGGCGACCAGGCAGGCGTACCAGCGCTCGCCGGCGGTCCAGCCGTCGCGGGTCGGAAACATGATCAGGGCCTCCAGCCGGGAGGCTTCGGCGTCGACGCTGCCGAGATAGCGGGTGAGGGCGACGGTGCAGCCGGGCCGCAGCGGCCCCACCGGCGGCGGGTAGGCCGCGCGGAGGTCGGCCGGCAGGTCGCCGGAGGCCATGATCTCGAAGTGGTGCGGGCGGTCGCAGGTGACGGCGCCGGTGCCGGTCTCGACGCAGGCGCCGGGGCGGTAGGGTCCCGCGCCGGGCGGCGGCTCCCACGCCGATCCGTCCGCCGGCGCCGTCGCCGTGATCTCGGAGCCGTAGGACAGCGGGATCCCGAGTCCTGCGTATGCCGGCGCGGCAGTGGGTAGTCGACAGGGACGGATGGACCGAAGGGAGCCGGCGTGGCGAAGGTGACCGACAAGGCCCGCGAGGTGGCCGCGACCTACGAGGGTGCGAACGAGCCGCGCCCCCTGACGGGCTACCTGGCGCTGCTCGCGACGTACGGTACGGGGCTCGCCGCCGTGGCGGCCGCCGTCCGGCTCTCGGGGCGGTCGCTGCCCGACCGGGTGCGCCTGCAGGACCTGGCCACGGTGACGGTCGCGACCCACCGGATCTCGCGGCTGCTCACCAAGGACGCCGTGACCAGCCCGCTGCGGGCGCCGCTGACCCGCTACACCGAGCCGGCCGGCACCGGCGAGGTCAACGAGACGGTCCGCCACCACGGCGGGTTCCGGCACGCCGCCGGCGAGATGGTGACCTGCCCGTTCTGCGCCGCCGTCTGGACGGCCACCGGCCTCACCGCCGGCCTCGTGCTCGCCCCGCGGCTGACCCGGCTGGTGGCGGCCGCCGCGACCGCCGTCACCGGCGCGGACTTCCTGCACCTCACCTACGAGATCGTGAAGCAGCGCGCCCGCGGCGTCGAACGGGCGGCCCCTCCGGAGCGCGGCTGACGTAAGACCCGAACGGGAGGTCCACCATGACGAACGACGACGACACCGCGAAGCCCACGCTCTCGGAGAAGCTGCGCGACATCTTCGGCACCGGCAGTCTCACCGACGGCGCGGTGACCGGCGGCGCCGGCAGCACCGGCGGCCTCGACACCGGAGCCGGTGACATGAGCGGCGGCGCCCGCGACCCGGGCGACCCGACCTCGGGCGGCGCCGACGGCGTCGACGCGTCGGGCGAGGGCGAGCCCCGCCCGGAGTAGGCACGCGCCACGCGGTGCGGGCCCGCCCGGACCAGGGGCCGCCCGCGCGAGGCGAGCCCGCCCCGACCACCAGTGCTGATGGGTGGGCGGTTATCAACATCAAAAACGCTTGTTGATGTTGATAACCTCCCACCCGCTGATGATCCGGGCACTTGGAGTAGATCGTCTAACCCGCGTTCAGGTGCGCCAGCACCGCCCGCACCCGGCGGTGGTCGTCCTCGCCCTCGGGCAGGTCGAGCTTGATGAGGATGTGCCGCACGTGCGCCTCCACCGTGCGTTCGCTGAGGTGCAGCCGCTTCGCGACGCCGGTGTTGGTCAGCCCCTCGGCCATCAGGGCCAGCACCGTGCGTTCCCGTTCGGTGAGGACGGCGAGCGGGTCGTCGGTACCGCGGCCGGCCAGCAGCGTCGCCACCACGTGCGGGTCGAGGGCCGAGCCGCCCCGGGCCACGCGTTCGGCCGCCGACAGGAAGTCGTCGACGTCGAGGACGCGGTCCTTCAGCAGATACCCGAACCCGGCGACCGGGATGAGGTCGACCGTGTGGGTGGTCTCGACGTGCTGCGAGAGCACGAGGACGCCCAGGGCCGGGTGCCGCTGCTTCAGGTCACGGGCGGCCCGCGCCCCCTCGTCGGTGAACGTCGGTGGCATCCGGATGTCGACCACCACGAGGTCGGGCCGCTCCGCGGCCACCGACGCGACCAGGCCGGAGGCGTCGCCGAGCGCGGCCACGACCTCGTGACCCCCGTCGGCGAACAGGCGGGCCAACCCGGCCCGCAGGAGCACCTGGTCCTCCGCGATCACGACCCGCACGGCAGCTCCGCGGTGACCCGGGTGCCGGTACCGGGCCGGCTGTCGACGCGCAGCACGCCGCCGAGGGCGGCGACCCGGTCGGCGAGGCCGTCGAGGCCGGATCCGCGCGCCGGCGCGGCGCCGCCGACACCGTCGTCGGTCACGGTGACCACGAGGCGCCCGTCGGCGCGGGCGGCGCGCAGCGTGATCCGGGTGGCGTGCGCGTGCTTGACCGCGTTGGTCACCGCCTCGCAGCCGATGAAGTAGGCGGCGCCCTCGATCCCGCGGTCGAAGCGTTCGCGGGGCGCCGACACCTCGACCGGTACGGCGCTGCGGCGGGCGAGCTCCCGGAACGCCGGGGCCAGCCCGGCGTCGAGCTGGGCCGGGGGCAGCCCGCGGGCCAGCTCGCGCAGCTCGTCGATCGCCAGCCGCACCTCCGACAGCGCCTCCTCGAGCACGGGGCGCGCATCCTCCACTGTGGACTGGTGCTGTGCGTGCCGCAGCGCCAGCCCGATCGACACGAGGCGCTGCTGCGCGCCGTCGTGGAGGTCGCGTTCGAGCCGGCGCCGCTCCTCGCCGGCGGCGTCGACGATCCGCGCCCGCGATGCGCGCACCTCGTCGAGCTGGCGCCGCAGCTCCACGTGCAGCCGGGTGATCTCGATGGCGAGCCCGCCGGCCTCGAGCAGCCGCCGGAGCAGGGCCGGGTCCGCGTCGGTGTACGACACCCGGCCCAGCGGCTGCCCGGCGCGCTCCACGTCGAGGCGGTCGCGGCCGTCGTCGGGGGCGGGCGAGCCGTCGGGACGCACGTAGAGCCGGCTCTCCGGAAGGAAGACCAGCAGGTCGAGACCGGCGTCGCCGGTGAGCTCCCGCAGCAGGTCGCGAACCTGCTCCGGCGCGGCCTGACCGGCGCGCAGCGCCTCCAGGAACCCGGTCATCCGGCGCACCGCCTCGTAGCGGTCGCGGTGGAACCGCCGGTCGACGAGGTCCTGCACGCGGTCCCGCAACGGCCGGAACGCGGCCGCGACGGCGAGCGTCGCCGCGGCCGTGACCCAGACGGACCCGCCGCCGAGACCCGTACCGAGCACAAGCGTGGTGACCCCGTACACGGCCGCCAGCAACCCGGTGACGGTGCCGTAGACGACGGTGCGGTCGATGATGACGTCGATGTCGTAGAGCCGGTACCGCAGGATCGCCAGGCACGCCACCACCGGCAGCGCGGTCAACGCCACCGCCGCGAGCGGACCGGCGACCACCGGCACGACGTACCACAACGCGAACGAGGCCGGCAGCGCGACGCAGGCCGCCATCGCGGCCAGCGCGAACCACCTGAGCTGCTGACGCTCGTCACCGCTCGACCGCCGCAACCGCACCGCCAGCGCGACCGCCGACGCGAGCATCGCACCGACGAACAGCGTCATGCCGACGGCGAGCAGCTCGTCGGTCGGCACGGCGTCGACCGCGTACGGGTTGCGGCCGCCGCGGAACTCGACCGTGCGGTCGGGGCTCAGCGCCCAGCCGGCCACGGCCAGCAGCAGCCCCACCCCGCCGGCCCACGGGACCACCTGCCACCGCCGGCCGGGCAGGTGACCGTCGGGGAAGAGCACGAACGTGAGGATCCAGCCGTAGCCGCTGGGCAGCCAGCTCGTCGCCATCAGCAGCTCGGCGACCGTGACGCCGGGCAGGCCGCGCAGCGCCCACGCCTGGGCCAGCTCGGAACCGAGCGCGGTGACGAGGGCCCCGGCGCAGAACAGCCACCCGATCGGGTTACGCGGATGGCGCGACGCGATGAGCGCGCCGGCGCCGGCGGTGACGACCGAGAACACCGCGTACAGCACCGTGTCCCAGCGCGGCTCCAGGTCCCACGCCAGCAGCGTCGCGACGACCTCCGCCGCGACCACCACGCCGAGGAGCAGCCCCGGAACCCTGCGCACCCGCACAGTGTGGCGGCGCCACCGCCGCCGGGGAAACAGTGCTGGCACTCATCCACCCGCCGCGTTGACACCGATGACCGCGGGCCCGGGCCGGACCTAGCGTCGGCTCACCCTTACGGAAAGCAGGTGTGTCATGAGCAACCCCGTCCGCACGGCCGGAATCGTCGGCGCCCTCGGCGGCGCGCTGACCGCCCTCTCGGGGCTGCTGGTCGAGACTGTCGTCAAACCGGCCAGCGACGTCCCCGACGACCGGTGGAGCTACCCGTGGTCGGGTGGCGCGTTCGTCGCGGTGTGCGTCGTCTACGCGGTGTTCCACGCGCTGGTCTACTACGGCGTCCTCGGGTTCGCCCGCGGCGGCGCCGCCGGTACCGGCCGCGCGGCCCGGACCGGCACCGCGACGGCGCTGGCCGGCACCGCCGTGCTGTTCGTCTCCGAGCTCCTGTCGATCCCGATGGCCGACCAGCGCGTCGACGACACCGGTGCGGCGCTCGTCGGCGCGTGCTTCGGGCTCGGCACGCTGCTGTCGGCGGTCGGGTTCGTCGTCGCGGGCGTCGCCACGGTGCGGGCGGCGCACTGGGACGGCTGGCGCCGGTACACCCCGCTGGCCACCGGCGTCTGGCTGACGGCGCTCGTGTTCCTGGCGATGACCCCGCTGCTGCCCGTGGGGGTCGCGGTCTACGGACTGCTGCTCACCGCGCTCGGGGTCGCCGTCGCGACCGGACCGGTCAGGACCGCGGCTCCGGCGCCGCGAGCAGCCGCCTGAACCGGGCGTCGTCGCCGTCGACGGGCGGGTCGGCGGGGTCGGCGACGAAGAACGCGAGGAACTCGCTGTCGTCGCCGACCCCGTCGAGGAGGTCGCGCCACGACCACAGGTTCGGGTGCGGCTTGTGCGTCGCCGCCTCCGCCGGTGCCAGCCGCTCGACCACCGTGGCCATCCGGTCGCGGCCGAGCCGGAACACCCCGGTGGTGGCGACGTACCCGGCGACGGCCGCCAGCACGGTGGCCGGCAGCGGCCGCACCGCGCCGAACCCGTTGACGTGGCCGAACGTCAGCCCCGACGGGTCGCTCCTGGCGACGGTGTACGCGGCCGGCAGCACGAACCCCGGTATGCGCGCGGCGAACCGCTGCTGCGCGGCACGCAGGTCGTCGTCGGTCACCCAGGTCTCAGCCACCCCCCGAACCTACCGCGGTGACCAGCCACGTCGCCGACGCGAACGCCACACCCTCCGGTGTCAGGTGGTCGGCGAGCGTGTCGCGGAGGCGGTCGCCGGCCGCGCGCCGGCCCGCCTCGTCGCGGCCCTCGAGCATCCAGCCCAGCAGCCCGAGGACGAACCGGTGGGCGTCGTCGACGTCGGACCCGAAGTGCATGGGCGCGCTCACGCCGGTCACCTCGATCCTGCCGAAGCCGGCCTCCGCGAGGACGGCACGGACCACCGACGGGTCGCTCAGCGAGAACGGACCGGGCGCACCCGGCGGCGGCGCGGGCGGCGGGCCGCCGGCCAGCGCACCGGCCAGCGCGCCGATCCACTCGTTGCGGTCGGGCGGCTGCCACACGAGCAGCGTCAGCGGCGAACCGGGCGCCAACGCCCGGGCGATGTTGGCGAACGCTCGACCGGGGTCACCGAAGAACATCGCGCCGGTGCGGCTGATCGCGCCGTCGAAGGCGGCGTCGGGGAACGGGTGGATCTGGGCGTCACCCTGGACGAACGTGGTGCCGGGCAGCGCGCGGGACGAGGCGACCGCGATCATGTCGGCGGACAGGTCGATGCCGACCGCCGACGCGGCGCCCGCCCGGACGGCCGCCCGGGTCGTCTCGCCGGTGCCGCAGCCGATGTCGAGCACCGCCGAGCCCGGCCGGATCCCGGCGGCCGCCATGAACTCCGGCTGGTACCGGGCGAGCGACCGGTCGAACCGGTCGGCGTGGGTGGCCCAGTACCCGCCCTCGTCACCGTCCCAGGCCTGGGCCTGTCCGGCGTTCGTCGGGTCGACGTTCATCTCGCATCACACTCCCTTGGGGAGGATCAACGATGCTCCCCAAGGGAGTATTCGTCAACGTCCGCCACCCGACAGCACAGGAACGGAACCCGGGCGCCGATAGGCAGCGAGTGACGGCGCGACGGTTCATGGGCATCTGTGTGGTCGCCGTCGCCGCGTACCAGCTGCTCCCCGACGGCCTCTGGTGGGAGACCGCCGGCCAGTTCTCCGTCGGGCTCGCGGCCGCGGTCGTGGTGTTCGCCTCGGTACGGCGCCAGCCCCGGGGAATGCGCTGGACCTGGGTGTGCTTCGCGGTCGGGATCCTGCTCCACGCGTCCGGGCACGTGGCGTTCGCGGTCAGCGTGACCCTCACCGGCGGCAGCGGCCTGGATCTCTGGTGGCTCCTGCTCTACCCGTTGGTGGCCGCCGGCGCCCTCGGGGTGCTGCGCCGGCACCGGCGGCAACGCGACCTGGCCGCGGTCGTCGACTCGGTCATCGTGGCGACCGGCACCGGTGTGCTGTGCTGGGTCGCGGTGATCGCGCCGGCGGTGGGCGACGAGTCGATGAGCCCCGGGCACCGCCTGGTGCTGATGGCCTACCCGGTCGCCGACATCCTGCTCATCGCGCTGGTGACGCGCCTGCTCGGCCAGCACGACCGCGACCCGGCGGTCCGGTGGATCACCGCCGCGCTGGGGTTCGTGCTGGTCTGCGACCTGTGCTGGGTGGTCTCGGGCATGGTCGGGATCCAGCTGGCCGACAGCCAGCCCGTGTACCGGGCCGTGCAGCAGCTGTTCCTGGTCGCCTACTGCTGCATGGCGGTCGGCTCGCGGTACCCGGTCGCCGGGCCGTCCGTGCAGCGCGTCGAGACCCAGGCCGGCCGCGGCGCGTGGCAGGGCCTGCTGCTGACCACCGCGTCGACGCTCGTCGCGCCGCTCGTGCTGTGGGGCGAGGCGTCCGACGGCCGGGTCGACCACGGCCGCGCCATCGCGGTCGGCTGCGGCCTGCTGTTCGTGCTGGCCGCCGCGCGGATCGCGGTGACGCTGCGCGAGCTGACCCGCACCGCCGACCGCCTGCGCGACATGGCCCGCCACGACGCCCTCACCGAGCTGCCGAACCGCCGCGCCTGGAACGAGCGCTTCCCCTGGATGCTGCAGGACTGCCTGCGCACCGGCGCCACCGTGTCGGTCGCCCTCCTCGACCTCGACCGCTTCAAGGAGTACAACGACACCCGCGGCCACCAGGCCGGCGACGACCTCCTCGCCGACACCGCCCGCGTCTGGCGCGCCGAGCTGCGCGCCGGCGACCTGCTCGCCCGCTACGGCGGCGAGGAGTTCGTCGTGCTCATGGTCGACGCCGACGCCGGCGAGGCCGTCCGCGTCCTCGACCGCCTCCGCGCCGTGACGCCGCGCGGCCAGAGCTTTTCCGCCGGCATCGCCACGTGGGACCGCTACGAGGAGCCGCACCGCCTGCTCCACCGCGCCGACCAGGCCCTCTACCAGGCCAAAGCCGATGGTCGCGACCGCGCGGTGGTCGCGGCCGTGTGAAGACCTTTGAGGAGACGGGCGCGCACCACGTCCGGGTACGGGCAACTTCGTGCATACGCCGGAGTACGGAGAACTGCGTATGGCCGTCTCCTCGTGGTCCTGGTGTTCTCCGGTCATGACCACCGCGCTGCACCCGATCCTGGGACCCATCCTCGGCGACCGCCTGCTGACCCCCGACGACGACAGCTTCGCCGCCGCGACCCGTCTCTGGAACGCCGCGGTCACGGCCCGGCCGGCCGCGGTCGCCCGCTGCCGGACCACGGAGGAGGTGGCCCTGGCGGTCAAGGCTGCCCGCGACGCCGGTCTGCCCCTGTCGGTGCGGTCCGGTGGCCACGACTGGGCCGGCCGGGCGCTACGCGAGGGCGGCCTGGTCATCGACCTGACCGCGATGCGCGGGGCCACGCTGACCCGGGATGTCGTCGAGGTGGAGGGCGGCGCGAGCGCCGCCGACCTGCTGGCCGCGACCACCCCGCACGACCTGGTGACCCCGACCGGCGTGGTGGCGAGCGTCGGGATGGCCGGCCTGTCGACGGTGGGCGGCTACGGTCCGCTGGTGGGCCGGTACGGCCTGGCCCTGGACAACCTGGTCGGCGCCGAGGTGGTGCTCGCCGACGGCTCCACGGTGCTGGCCGGCCCCGACGACGACCCCGAACTGTGGTGGGCGCTGCGGGGCGGCGGCGGCAACTTCGGTGTGGTGACCCGCCTGCGGTACCAGGTGCACCACCTGCCCCTGATCCTCACCGGGATGCTGATGTTCCCGGTGGCGGAGGCCCGGTCGGTGCTGGCCGGCTACGCCGACCTGGTCGCCGGGGCCCCGGACGACCTGACCGTGATGACCGGTTTCCTTCCCGGCCCGGACGGCCCGATGGTCTTCCTGTGCCCGTTCTGGTGCGGCCCCGTCGACGCCGGCGCACCCTTCGTCGACCGGATGCGCTCGTTCGGACGCCCGGTCGTCGACCAGGTCGGCCCGATGCCGTACGCGGCCGCGTTGCGGATGTTCGACCGCAACATCGTGGAGGGCAACCACTACCTGCTCCGCAGCCGCTGGTTCCCCGAGCTGTCGCCGCCGGCCGCCGCCGCCCTGACCTCCGGCGCCGCAGCCGTGACCTCGCCGTACGCCGTGCTCGTGGTGAACCGCTTCCACGGCGCCGCCTCCCGGGTCGCCCCGACCGACACCGCCTTCGCCCAACGCACCCCGCACCAGGTGGCCGAGGTGATAGCCGCCTGGCGCCCCGACGACGTGGCTCCCGACCGCCACCGAGCCTGGGCCGACGACGTGGTGCACGCCCTGGACCCGGTCTCCCTGCCCGGCGCCTACCCGAACCTCCTGGGCCCCGCTGAGGACGCCCGCGCCCGGGACTCGTACGGCCCGAACCTGGGCCGCCTGCTGGCGGCCAAGCACCACTACGACCCCGACGGCGTCTTCTCCGCGGTGCCAGCCCTGACCTGACCCCTCCGACGCAGCCCTCGGGCCCGACGCACACGGCAACCCGCGAGTACCCGGGTGGTGCCGTGCCTTGGTGGTGCTGTGCCTTGGTGGTGCCGTGCCTTGGTGGTGCCGTGCCCGCGAATGCCGTGCTGGCGTGCCGCCGACCCGACCGCACCGGCGCTTCCGGCCGTCCGCGGCACCACCCGTCCCCGTCGACCTGCCCCGTCGACCTGGCACGTATGAACATCAACTCCCGAAGATGATGTTCATACGTGCCCGGTGGGTGCCGCGGCGCGTACGGGGCGCGGACGTCTCCCGGTGCCGGGTCGACACGCGGCACGACGACCGGTGGAGGTGCTCCCCGGAGGGGCATCGCGGGAGGTCGCGCCACCAGGGCCCGCGCTCGGGCTGTCCGAGCGGCCGGTGCGCGGGACTGGGCGGTACGGCGGGCAGGTCAGGCGACGAGGGCCCAGCCGCCCGTGGGCCGCACCGGGCGGGACCGGTGTGCCAGGTACACCTGCTCGACCACGTCTCTCGCCCAGCGCATGCGGGGCATCGCCAGCTCGGGGTGGTCGCCGTACTCGGTGGCGACCCGGCCGGCGCAGCCGCGCACGCCGTGGGCACGGACCGCGACGCGGATCGCCGTTTCCAGCAGGGCGAGCGACGGGCGGCTGCCGGTGGGCAGCTGGCTGGTGAACAGGGCCTCGGCCCGGGCTGCCGTCAACACCGTGGACGTGGTACCGGTCATCGTGATCTCCTCCTTCGCGTCACGCTCTCGGTCGTAGGACCGGGCAACGCTCGAAGACTCATCGGTGACGCTAGCCCCCGGGTACGACATTTTCCGCCGCCCGCCAGAGCGCCGACAGCAGGGGCGGAAACCCGGTCAGGTCGGCCAGCACGTGGTCGGCGGCGCCCAGCTCGGCGGGCGTGCAGGGGCCGGTGGCCACGGCGATCGCCACGCATCCCGCGCTGCGCGCGGCCCGGACGTCCCCCACGTGGTCGCCGACGTACGCCAGCGCTCCCCGGAGCGCCGCCCCCTTGCCCTCGGCCCACAGGTCGCCGGCCACGGCGTCGACGGCCAGACCCAGGTGGTTCAGGTGCAGGCGGGCCATCGGTTCGTTCTTCGCGGTCACCACGAGGGCCTGCCCGCCCAGCGCGCGCACCGCGGCGACGGCCGCGGCGGCGCCGGGCAGGAGGCGGGTGGGCGCGATCGCGTGGTCGGGGTAGAGGGCGCGGTAGGTCGCGACGGCCGCGGGCACGTCGGCCTCGGGGAACCAGCGGACCATCTCGTGGACCAGCGGAGGCCCGAGCCGGGAAGCGGCCGCGTCGGCGTCGATGGCGACGCCGGTACGGGCACTCAGCGCCCGGTAGGTGGCGGCGATGCCGGGCCGGCTGTCGATGAGCGTCATGTCCAGGTCGAAGCCGACCCGCGGGCCCGGCGCCGGAGATGAGGTCACGGCCCCATCATGCTCAGTGCCGGGAGGCCGCCGCGCGGACGGCGGGGGCCAGGGTGCGCAGGATCACGGCGTACCCGGCGCTCGACGGGTGGAACAGGTCACGGGAGAACAGCGCGGCGTCGGCGGCGAACGCCGCGGTCGTGGCGCCGTCGGCGTCGGCGACGTGGCCGCCCTCGGCGAGCGTCGCCCGGATCTGGGCGGCGCGCATCCGGGTGCTGGCCGACAGCACCACCGGCCGCACCGCGGGCGGCACGTGCGGCACGACGCTGAGGTCGGGCGCCGGTGCCACGACGACCTCCGCTCCGGCGTCCCGCAGCCGCCGCACCGCGTCGCCGAGCAGTCCGGCGGCCACCTCGGGCGGTACGAACCGGGTCAGGTCGTTGGCGCCGACCACGACGACCGCGACGTGCGGCCGCCACGGGACCGCGGCGGTCACCTGACGGGCGAGGTCGGCGCTGCGCGCGCCGGACACGGCGAAGACGCGGCACTCTGCGGGCCGGCCAACGCCTTCGAGGTCGCGGACCAGGCCGGGTCCGAGGGTGTCGGCCGGGCGGGTCGCGCCGATGCCGTACCCGATGGAGTCGCCGAGAACCGCCAGCCGCACCGTCGTCACGCGACGGTCGAGCGGTCGAGCGCGGGGGAGTCCACGGGGGTCTCGCTCTCGCCGACGGTCGGTTCCTCCTTGGGCCGGCCCCGCCGCGCGTCCCAGGTGTCGCGCACCAGGATCTGCAGGATGCCAGCGACCGGGATGGCCAGCAGCGCGCCGAGGATCCCGGCCAGCTCCACCGCGATGAGGATCGCGACGAGCACCGTCAACGGGTTCAGCTTCACCGTCCGCGCGAACACCACCGGCTGCAGCAGATGGTTCTCGAGCTGCTGGTACACGATGAAGAACACGACGGTCACGACTCCCGCGGTCACCGACTGGGTGAAGGCCGCCAGCGACGCGATCACCGCGCCCAGTGTCGCGCCGACGAGCGGGATGAGGTCGGCCAGCGCGACGAACAGCGCGATGAGCCCCGCGTACGGAATACCGAGCAGCGCCAGCACCGCGTAGGTGAGCAGCCCGCAGACGACGCTGATGATGAGGTTGCCGCTGATGTACCCGGTCACGGTCTTCGCGCAGTCGTGGCCGACGCGACGGATGCGCTCGGCGCGGCGGTCGTCGAACAGCGACAGGGCCGCGTCGACCGCGCGCGGGCCTTCGAGCACCATCAGGTACGACAGGACGAAGATGGTCACGATCCCGGCGATGGTGGTGGCGACGCCGGTGAGGAACGCGATCGTGGGTGCGCCGAGCCCGGAGGCGTACTCCCGGATCCGGTCGGCGTTGTCCTGGGCGTACTGGATCACGTGGAAGCGTTCCATGAGCCCGCCGACCGGTCCGCGGCCGTTGCGCGCGTCCTCGACGATCTTCGGGATGTCCCGGATGGCCTGGCTGCCCTCGTTGACGAGCGGCACCACGAACAGCGCGATGAGCCCGGCCAGCACGGCGAACACGACGACGAACACCAGGAGCGTCGCGAGCCACCGGCGGCCGAACGCCACCCGCCGCGTCGCCCACGTGACCAGCGGATGCAGCGCGACGGCGAAGAACACCGAGATGACGATCCAGGTCAGCACGCGTCGCGTCTCGTAGGCGAGGAACAGCACGGCGACCGTCGCCAGCACCAGCCCGATGACGATGAGGGTCCGCCGCGCGACCGCCCTGCTGTCCGATTCACCCACGATCGGCCACTACCCGGGCGCCTGCCCGGCAAACAGCGAGCCGCGACCTCCGCCGCGCCGTGTGAGGATGGGGCGGGAGGTGCGGTGCGGCGTCGACATGCGGAGTACCGGCCGGCCCCGTGGTACCGGCGACGGTTCGGGCGGCGGCTCCGGCTGTTGCGCGGCGCCCGGCTGAACGGTGTCGGATGGGCCGCCTTCGGAGCGGTCTGCCTCGCCGGTGGCGCCCTCGGGTACGCCGCCGGGTCGGTGACGGCGTACCCGGCCGCGGCGGCTGTGGCCGGGGCGCTCGCCGTCGCTCTCGCGGTCGTGGCGGTGGACCGCCGCCGGTGGCGCCGGTCGTGGACCGGCTTCTCGTGGGACGCCACCCCGGAGGCGACCCGACTGGTGGCCGACGAGCTGCGCCGCGCGGGTCTCGAGGTCGAGGTCGAGGTCGGGAGCCGCCCGGGGATCCGGGTCCGCAACCGCGACCGCCGGCGGGTCGGCCGGGTGCTCACCGGGCTGGGGATCCGCCCGCCCCGGTGGTGAAGCCGCGGGCGGTGCGGGTCAGCACGGTGAACCCGGCCGCGGCGAGGAACGCCGCGTACCCGTCGTCGCCGGCGTCGGCGTAGTCGAGGACGCGGGTCACGCCGCCGAGGTCGAGCCAGTCGGCCGCCTGCCCGAGGAGCCAGGTTCCGATGCCGCGGCGGCGGTGGTCCGGCTCCACCCACAGGTTGCCGACGTCGGCCCAGGCGCCCAGCCGCGAGACGCGCGGTCCGCCGTCCAGATTCGTGTCGACCTCGACGTAGCCGACGGCGGTCGCGTCGAGGGCCGCGCTGATGCGGGTCCCGCTGGATCCGACCGTGCGACGGACCGTGAGCCCCGCGACCGGCGCCGCGGGCCGCCGGAGCCGGTCGACGGCGGCCAGGTACACGACCTCGGTGTGCCCGTCGTGGCGGAACCCGTGCCGCTCGTAGAGCACCCGGACGTGCGGCCACTGCTCCGGTACCCCGTACACGCCGGGCACCGGCAGGGTCCCGTCGGCGTACCGGCGCGCGACACCCCACCGCTGGAACTGGGCGTGGCAGGCCAGCATCAACGCCTCGCCACCCGCGGCGGAGTCGGGCCAGTTGGGCGTGGGCGGCCAGTACGCCAACCACCGGATCTCGCCGGCGTCGCGGTACCCCTCGCTCTCCTCGGTGTCGTACCGCAACAGATGCGCGGCGGCGACCACCCGTTGCCGCTGCTCGGCGACGAGCGTCAGGCGCTGCCGCACCCACCGGTCGACGATGAACTCCCCGGGCTCCCGCTCGAGCTGGCCGAGCAACCCCTGCACCGACACGGAGACCCCGGGCACGACGGCTGCCACGTGGGCGTTGACGAGAGCGGTGACCTGATCCCGGTCGGACCGGGCGAACGCACGAACCTGAATCGACATGGACGGACCTTCCACGCACATACCGGTGGACGATCCGCTACCCGTGCGGCACCGCGACCCACGCTATCAGGTCGGCGACGCGCCCGGGTTTGTCAGAACCGGAAGGAGCCGACCAGGGCCTGCAGCTCGTTCGACGACCGGGTGACCTCGTCGGCGCCGGCGCGGGTGGAGGTCGCGTTGGCGGTGCTGTTCTCGGCGGAACTGGCGATCCCGGTGACGCTGGTCGCGATGTCCGCCGATCCCGTGGCCGCCTGCGAGATGCTGCGGGCGATCTCGGCGACCGTCGCGGTCTGCTCCTCGACCGCGGAGGCGATCGTCGTCGAGTGGTCGCTGATCTGCGCGATCACGTTGGCGATCCGGGCGATGTCGGTGGCCGCCGCGGCGCTGTCGGCCTGGATGACCGCGATGCGGTCGGAGATGTCCTCGGTGGCCTTCGCCGTGTTCTGGGCCAGCTCCTTGACCTCGGTCGCGACGACGGCGAAGCCCTTGCCGTAGTCGCCGGCCCGCGCCGCCTCGATCGTGGCGTTCAGCGCCAGCAGGTTCGTCTGCTCCGCGATCGTCGTGATGAGCTTGAGCACGTTGCCGATCTCCGAGCTGGACTCGCCGAGGCTGGCCACGGTCCGGTTGGCCTGGTCGGCGAGGCCGACGGCGCTGTTCACCACGTCGGCGGCGGTCGACGCGGAGGTGGCGATCTCGCGGATCGACACGCCCATCTGCTCCGCGCCCGCCGAGACCGTCTGCACGTTGTGCGAGACCTCCCCGGCGGCGCTCGACACGGCGACGGCCTGGCTGCTGGTGGTGTCGGCGGCGGCGGCGAGGCTGCCACTGACCTCGCCGAGCCGGGTCGCGGCGCCGGACAGGGTCGAGGC
The DNA here is from genome assembly GCF_016863655.1 of Virgisporangium ochraceum. Classification (GTDB taxonomy): domain Bacteria; phylum Actinomycetota; class Actinomycetes; order Mycobacteriales; family Micromonosporaceae; genus Virgisporangium; species Virgisporangium ochraceum. The sequence goes on along the minus strand of NZ_BOPH01000108.1, from coordinate 143,336 downwards.
GGTACCGGACACCTGCCGGAGCAGGTTCTGGATCCGTTCGGCGAACCGGTTGAACGCGGCGGCGACCTGGCCGAACTCGTCGCGCCGGGTGTCGTCGACCCGCCGGGTCAGGTCGCCGTCACCGTCGGCGATCTCCGACAGGCTCTGGCGGATCGACGCCAACGGCGTCGTGATCGACCGGGTCAGCAGCCACGCCAGGGCGATACCGGCGAGCAGGGCCAGCAGCGAGACGAGGAGCAGGCCGGTGCGCGCGGTGCCGGCGTCGGACCGTGCCCGGTCGGCCCGCGCGGTCGCGGCGGCGTCGACGCCGGTCACGAGCTCGTCGACGGCGGCGGCGATCCGGTTGAAGATCTCGATCTCGTCGACCGCGACGAGCCGGTTGGCCGTCTCCCGGCCGGCCGCTCCGGCGGCGTATCCGGCGACCACCTGCTTGTCCAGCTCCATGAACTGCCTGAACAGGTCGCGCACGGAGGCCAGGGTGGCCTTCTCGTCGGCGGACAGCTCCCGCGCGGACAGGGCGGTGAGCTCGGCGTCGAACCGGGCGGCCGAGGCGAGGAAGTCCCTGCGGCTGCCGGTCGTGTCTTCTGTCGCGCCGGGAACACCCCGCAGCACGTCGAACGCGTAGGCGGTCTGCCATCCGTTGAAGTCCGCGGAGCGGAACTTCACCTGCATGGCCAGCCGCGTGGTGACCTGCGCGTCGGCCAGGTCGGTGGCGCCGTCGCGCAGCACACCCAACCGGTCGAAGCCGACGACGGAGCACAGGACCAGCAACGCGAGCAGCGCCGCCACTCCGGTCGACAGCCGTACGCCCACCCGCACCCGACTCAGCAGCAACGCTCGTACCCCCAGTGTCGATCCGGTCCGGTCGTCATGGTCCCCATCGGCACCCGACGCCACGACCTGAGCGCGCTCACCGACCGAGCAGCAGCGGCACGGCGACGACCAGGACCGTCGCCGTGACGACGCCGGCCACCCGCACCGGCACCCGCAGCCGCCGCGGCACCCACCGTCCGATGAGGACCCCGGCGCCGATGGCGAGCGGGAGCAGCACCGCGTCGTGCGTCACCAGGACGCCGGCGAGGAACAGGACGTGCCCGACCGGCCGCACGTCGGGGTCGGTGAGCGCGCCGACGACCGCGAACACCATCACGGCCACGCCCAGCCCGACGAGCCCGCGCCGCCACCACCTCATGACGCCTCCCGGAACGCGATCCGCGCCACCCACTTGGTCTGCAGCACACCGGGACGGTTGGGTGCGATCAGCCGGCACGGGTAGCCGTGGTCGGGGTGCAGCGGCTCGCCGTCCAGGCGCAGGGCGACCAGCGTGAGCGGGTCACGCACGTGCGGCGGCGCGACCGTGGACGCGCGCCAGCGCCCGCCCCGCTGCAACGACTCCACGTGGGCCTCGACGTCGCGACCCTCCACGGTGGACAGTGCGGCGAGGTCGCGCAGCCGCACGCCGGTCCAGGTGGCGTCGGCGCTCCACCCCTCGACGCAGGTGATCGGCAGCCGGGCGGTGTGCTGCGGCATCGCCTCCAGGTCGGCCAGCGACAACCGGACGGTGCCCGCCGGGCCGACGACCTCCAACCGGAACGCGGGATCCCGCGCCGTCTCGACGACGCCGGCCGCGTCGGCGGTCCGGTTGACCGGCAGCCCCTGCGGGCCGGTGCGCGTGTGCGGCGGAGCGAGCACCGACACCCGGGCCAGCGGCCGGACGGTCTGCCCGACGGTCGCGACCGTGATCAGCCCGGCGGCCGCGCCGACGGCGGCGAACAGGCCCCGCCGGGTGAGCCCGTCGGACGGCTCGGGTGGCGTTTCGACGGAACGGTTCAGCGCCTCCCGGACCACCGGTAGCTTGACCCCGATGTGGGTCAGCAGCGCGCCGATGGCCACGAACGCCGTCCAGTAGTGGGCCGACGGGAAGAAGAACGGCATGATCCCGTACCACCGCGAGACGTTCAGCACGCCGGTGACGACCTCGAACAGCGCCGACCCGACGAGCGCCGCGACGCTCAGCCGTTCGACCGCGTGCGCCGCGTCGCGCACCGGCGGCCAGCGGAACAGGTGCGGGAACACCGACCACAGCTTGGCGGCCAGCAGCGGCACGGTGGCGAGCCCGGTCGCGACGTGCAGCCCCTGCGTGACCCGGTACAGCCACACCGGCCGCGACGGCCACCAGAACCACCCCGGCGGGTGCTGGACGAGGTGGCTCAGCACCCCGGTGAGGAAGCAGACGCCGAACGCCACCGCGAGCGCGATCCCGAGGTGCGTGGTCAGCCGGGCCGAGCGCAGCGGCGAGGTGAACGTCAGGACAGGTCGGCGAACCATCGTCCCGCCTCCGTCCACTGGTCGAGAACCCGCACACCGGCGGCCCGGGCGAGCCCGGCGAGGTGGTCGGCGCCGACGTACGCCCAGCGGAACGGGGCACTCGGCGCACCACCGTCGGCGGCGATGCGGACCTCGCCGGCCCAGGCCGGTGCGCCGGGCGGGTCGACCTCCACGAGGATCCGACCGTCCGGTGTGGACAGTTCCCGGCAGCGCCGCAGCAGCCGCACCGGGTCGCCGTCGATGCCGATGTTTCCGTCGGCGAGCAGGACCCGGGCCCAGCGGCCCTCGGCGGGCAGCGGGCCGAACACGTCACGCCGCAGCGCCCGGGCGCCGCGCCGCCGGGCCAGCCGCACGGCGCCGGCGCTGATGTCGACGCCGAGGGCGTGCTGTCCCCGCTCCGCCAGCGCGCGGGTCAGGCGGCCCGGGCCGCAGCCGACGTCGAGGGTCGGCCCGGCGCACCGGTCCAGCAGCGTTTCGTCGCCGGGGAGCGTGTCGCGGCACCAGTCGACGGGGCGAACGGTCCGGCTGCCGACGGGATCGGTGGGGGTCAGGGTCACCGCTGCGCCGGTCGACAGCGCCGACTCGAAGACCGCGACCGGCGACGGCGCGGCGAGCGTGGCCAGCGTCATGCGCGCACCCCGGTGGGCACGTGCGCGGCGACCGCGCGGGCGAAGGCGCTTCCGGCGGCGCACTCGCGGGCGACCGCGTGCGCGTCGTCGGCGGTGTCGACGTCGCGCAGCGTCGGCAGAACCACCACCCGCAGCTCGCGGTGCAGCAGCGCGGCCAGCGTCAGCTCGCCGGTGCGGTCGGTCGACATGGGCACGTCGACGAGCACGTCGGCGTGGTACGGGTCGCGCAGGCCGAGCGTCCACCAGCCGCCGTCGGCGGCCGGCCCGAGCACCGCGTCGACGCCGTCGGTGCGCAGTGTCGCCGCCGCCTCGTCGAGCAGAGCGGAGGTGACCTGCGGAGTGTCCATCCCGACAAGCAGGCTGGTGGTGCCGGCGTCGACGAACGCGTGGCGGAGCCGTTCGCCGAGCCCGTCGCCGCGCTGCGGCACCACCCCCCAACCGGCCGGGGCGTCGTACCGTCCACTGAGGACGAGCGTGCCGGTGCCCACGGCGGCGAGCGTGTCGGCGAGCGCGGCGGCCGCCACCGATGCCGCCTGCTCCGGTGTGCACGGTGGACAGAGCCGCGTCTTGACCCGGCCGGGCACCGGTGCCTTCGCCATGACGAGCACGTTCACGAGGAGAGCACCTTCGCCATGTCGCGCACGGTGCGCACGGTGCCTCGGACGGTACCGGTCACCTTGGAGCGGGTGCCGTCGGCGCGGGGAGCGTAGTCGACGTCGACCTCGCCGATCCGCCACCCGGCGCGGGCGGCCCGCACGACCATCTCCAGCGGGTAGCCGAAGCGCCGGTCCCGCAGCCCCAGGCCGAGCAGCGCCGACCGGCGGGCGGCGCGCATCGGCCCCAGGTCGTGGATCCGCACGCCGGCCGTGCGGCCCAGCCGCCAGGCCAGGAAAGCGTTGCCCAGCCGGGCGTGCGGCGGCCACGCGCCGCGGGCGGTGGGGCGGCGCCGGCCCAGCATCAGGTCGGCCGTGCCGGCGCGGACCGGGTCGACCACGCGGTGCAGCTGTTCCGGGTCGAACGAGCCGTCGGCGTCGACCACGCACACCAGGTCGTCGTCGTCGGAGGGACCGGACGCCGCGGCGAGCCGGTCGGCGGCGAGGAGTCCACTGTGGACCGCGGCGCCGAAGCCGCGCCGCGGCTCCCGCACGACGACCGCACCGTGCTCGGCCGCGATCTCCGGCGAACCGTCGGTCGACCCGTTGTCGACCACGATGGCGCGGAACCCCGCGGGGATCCGGGCCAGGAGCCAGGGGAGTGCCGCGGCCTCGTCGAGGCACGGCAGTACGACGTCGGTCATGGGTCCACCCTCGCCCCCGACCGGCGCGCGAAGGCTTACGAAGCGGGGAACCGGTCTTACGAAACGCTTACGGGCCGGCACCGGCGGGGCGTGGGCGGCCTAGCGTCGGTCGGGTGCGGGTACTGGTCACCGGCGGCGCCGGTTTCATCGGAAGTCAGGTCTGTCAGGTGCTGGCCGGGGCCGGCCACGACGTCGTCGCGTTCGACGCGCTGCTGCCGGCGGCGCACCGGTCGCCGCCGGCCGCACCGCCGGGTGCGCGGCTGCTGGTCGACGACGTCCGCGACGCCGCGGCCGTGCGCGCGGCGCTGCACGGGGTCGACGCGGTGGTGCACCAGGCCGCGATGGTGGGCATGGGGGTGGACCTGGCCGACCTGCCCGACTACGTCGGCTGCAACGACCTCGGCACCGCCGTGCTGCTGGCGGAGCTGGCCGCCGCCGGCGTCACCCGGCTCGTCCTGGCCAGCTCGATGGTCGTCTACGGCGAGGGCGCCTATTCGTGCGCGGAGCACGGCGCGGTGCGCCCCGACCCGCGCGCCACCGCCGACCTCGCCGCCGGCCGGTTCGAGCCGGGCTGCCCGCGCTGCGCGGCGCCGCTCGTCCCGGGCCTCGTCGACGAGGACGCCCGGCTCGAGCCGCGCAGCGTCTACGCGGCCACGAAGGTCGCGCAGGAGCACCTCGCGGCGGCCTGGGCCCGCGAGTGCGGCGGCTCGGTCGTCGCCCTGCGCTACCACAACGTCTACGGACCCGGAATGCCGCGCGACACCCCGTACAGCGGGGTCGCGGCCATCTTCCGGTCCGCGCTGGAGGCGCGGCGCCCGCCGCGGGTGTTCGAGGACGGCGCGCAGCGGCGCGACTTCGTCCACGTGCGCGACGTGGCGCGGGCCAACGCCGCCGCGCTGGACTCCACTGTGGACGGCGCGCCCGGGTTCCGCGCCTACAACGTGGCCTCGGGGGCTCCGGCGACGATCGGCGAGGTCGCGACCGCGCTCGCCGACGCGATGGGCGGCCCCGCGCCGGTGGTGACCGGCGGGTTCCGCGCCGGCGACGTGCGGCACATCGTCGCCTCGCCCGGCCGCGCCGCCGCCGAGCTCGGCTTCCGCGCCGGCATCGACCTGGCGACCGGGCTGGCCGAGTTCGCGAGCGCACCCCTGCGGGCATGAGGCCGTCCGACGCCGGCGAGCGGCGGGCCGATCTCCTGGCCGGCGCGGCCGGCACCCGGCGGGCCGATCTCCTGGCCGGCGCGGCGGCGGTGGCGTTGTTCGCCCTCGCGGCCGTCGTCGGGGCGGTGCTCGGGCTCGCCGGGCATCCGGTGCGGGCGCCGGCCGCGCCGCTGTTCGGCCACGTGCTGCCCCACGTCGGGCCCGGTACGCCGCTGGCGCTGGTGGTCGCCGGCCTCACCGTCCTCTGTGGACCGACACTGGCCGACCGCCTGAGCTGGCCGCGCCTGCTCGGGGCAGGCTACGCCGCCGCGCTCGCCTGGACGTTCTCCCTCGCCCTCGTCGACGGCTGGCACCGCGGCCTGGCCGGGCGCCTCACCACCCGGCACGAGTACCTCACCGAGGTGTACCGCGTGACCGTGCGCGGCTTCGCCGACCGCATCCTCGACGGCCAGCCCGACGCGTGGACCACCCACGTGGCCGGCCATCCACCGGGCGCGCTGCTCGTGTTCGCCGGGCTCGACCGGATCGGGCTGGGCGGCGGTGGCTGGGCGGCGACGGTCTGCGTGCTGGTCGGCGCGAGCGTCGCGGTCACCGTGCCGTCGACCGTCCGGGTGCTGGCCGGCGACGCGGCGGCGCGGGCGGCGGTGCCGTTCGTGGTGCTGTTCCCGGGCGCGGTGTGGGTCGGCGCGTCCGCCGACGGGCTGTTCACGGGGGTCACCGCGGCCGGCGTCGCGGTGCTCGCGGTCGCGGCCGTCCGGGGGCGCCACGGCCTGGCCGCCGGCGCGGGCGTGGTCCTCGGAGCGGGCTGTTTCCTGTCGTACGGGCTGGTGCTGATGGCGCCGGTCGCGCTCGCCGTGCTCGTGGTGGCGCGCCGGTGGGTGCTGCTGCCGGCCGCCGTGGCCGGCGCGCTCGCCGTGGCCGGCGCGTTCGCCGTGGCCGGGTTCTGGTGGCTCGACGGCTACCACCTCGTCGTCGAGCGGTACCACCAGGGCATCGCCGACGACCGGCCGTACGCGTACTGGGTGTGGGCGAACCTCGCGTGCGTGGTCGCGGCCGCCGGTCCGGTCGCGGCGGTGTTCCTGCGCCGCCTCGTCGGCGGCGGCCCGCGTTGGCTGCTGCTGCCGGCGTCGGCGGTGGTGGCGCTGGTGCTGGCGGACGTGTCCGGCCTCAGCAAGGCGGAGGTCGAGCGGATCTGGCTGCCGTTCACGGTGTGGCTGATGTCCGCCGCGGCGGTGCTGCCGGCGGGTGACCGGCGGCGCTGGCTCGCGGTGCAGGCGGCCACGGCGCTCGCGGTCAACCACCTGGTGCTGACCGCGTGGTGACTCACCCCACGGGCAGGTGCACCACGAACCGGCACCCGACGTGCGTGTTCGCCACGTCGACATGGCCGCCGTGCGCCTCGACCAGCCCGCGTACGATCGCCAGGCCCAGCCCGCCACCGGTCTCGCCGACGTGCGGGGTGCGGGCCCGTTCGCCGCGGAACGCGACCTCGAACACGCGGGGCAGGTCGGCCTCCGGAATGCCGCCGCACGTGTCGGCGACGGCCAGCCACGCGCCGTCGCCGTCGCGGCCGCCGCTGACCTGCACCGTGCCGTCGTACGGGGTGTACCGGATCGCGTTGCGCAGCAGGTTCGCCACGATCCGGGCCAGCTCCGGTTCGCTCCCGGACACGGCCGGCCACCCGGTCTCGGCCGCGACGAGCCGCACGCCGCGGGCCCGGGCCACCGGCTCGGCCGAGGAGAGCACGTCGGAGACCACCTCGGCCAGCGGCACCGTCGACCTCGACAGCCGCAGCGCGCCGGCGTTGATGCGGGCCATCTCGAACAGGTCGTCGACGAGTTCGGCCATCCGGTCGGTCTCCGTGCGCATCCGCCCGTAGTACTCGTGCGTCGTGTAGGGGTCGGACACCACGCCGTCCTCGAGCGCCTCGGCCATCGCCCGCAGGCCGGCGAGCGGCGTCCGCAGGTCGTGCGAGATCCACGCGACCAGCTCGCGCCGCCGAGCCTCCGCCCGGCGCTCCTGCGCGCGCATCTGGTCGGCCCACACCGCGTCGGCCGCGAGGCGCCGGCCCAGCCACCACCCGATCGGCAGGCTGACCGCGGCCGACCCGGCCACGACGACGAGCAGGACGTCGCGGTCGTGCGGCGAGATGAACATCGCCTGGGCGATCCCGATCACCCCGGCCAGCACCGCGAGCACGGTGATCGTCAGCAGCACGAAGACGCTCGCGGTGATCGACCGGCCGCGCAACCGGCGCAGCACCAGCGCGCCCGGTACGCCCACGAGCACGGCACCGGTCAACGACGTCGCCAGGATCAGCCCGACGTCAGGCCACGGGAGCTCAGGCACCGGCCGAGCCGGTCTCGTAGCGGTAGCCGACGCCCCACACGGTCACGATGCGCAGCGGGCGGGCCGGGTCGACCTCCACCTTCTCCCGCAACCGTCGCACGTGGACGGTCACCGTGGACTGGTCGCCGAAGTCCCAGCCCCAGACCGCCGCCAGCAGCTGCGACCGGCGGAAGGCCGTCGCCGGGTGCCGCATCAGGTACACGAGCAGGTCGAACTCGCGCACGGTGAGCGCCAGCTCCTCCCCGCGCAGGCGGGCGGTGCGCCGCGACGCGTCGACCACGAGGTCGCCGTCGACGAGCACCTCCGTACCGGCCGGCGCCGGGCCGCTCGAGCGCCGCAGCACCGACTGCACCCGCAGCACCAGCTCGCGCGGGGAGAACGGCTTGGTGATGTAGTCGTCGGCGCCCAGCTGCAGCCCGAGCACCCGATCGGCCTCGTCGCCGAGCGCGGTCAGCATGATGACCGGTACGCCGTCGCCGTGCTCCTGCAGCCGCCGGCACACCTCCAGCCCGTCGATGCCCGGCAGCATCAGGTCGAGCACGACGAGCGCGGGACGCTCGCGGCTGTACAGGGTCAGCGCGCTGCGCCCGTCGGCGGCGTGGCTCACCTCGTACCCGGCGCGTTCGAGGTACCGGCAGACCACGTCGCTCACCGTCGGGTCGTCGTCGACGACGAGCACCCGCTGCGTCATGCGGACTTCAGCTCGGCCGCCCCGAACGACACCGAGAACCGCTTGCACCAGATGGTCACGCTGCGGGTGGTGGCGAGGTCCACCGACGCCGGCAGGTCGTACACCTGGTCGCCCTTGTTGCCCTTGAGCTTCGCCACCTCGACCCAGCGGCCGTCGTCGAACACGCGCCAGCCCGCCGTGCCGTCGATCACCGGCTGGTCGGTGAGCCACACCCTCAGGTCGGGTCCGTTCGAGGTGTCGAGGCCGCGCAGCACGAGCTGGTGACCACCGTTGGCGAGGCGCACGATCTCGGCGCTGCCGCGGGTCTCGTGCTCGTGGCTGATGAAGTCGCCCGCGGCGAGCACCCGGTTCGCGGCGGGTGCCGTCGTGGTCGGTGCCGCTGTCGCGGAGGCGGTCGGGGTCGCGGTCGCGGCTCCGGAGGAGGTGACCACGGCGGGCAGCGCCTCGTCGACGACCTCGTCGGTGACCAGCTTCCACGGCTGGAACCAGTAGAGACCGGCCACGGCGAGCACGCCGACGACCACGATCGATACCCAGGCAAGCGGCGAACGCAGCGCTCTCGTCAACACACCACACAGGCTACGGTCGTGGGACCCGCCAGATCCTTGCGAAGCCCTTACGAAACCCGGAGAAGGAGGTCACGGTGCGGTTCCTCGACCGGACGCCCGCCCGGCCGGTCCTGCGATGGGCGTTCGTCGCGCTCGGTCTGGCCGCGATCGTGACGGGCGCCGTGGCCGCCGCCGCTCCGTTCCGGGCGGGCCTGGACTACCGCCGGGCCTACGACTGCGAGCGGACCGGCGGTGGGTGCTTCGGCCGCGAGCGGGTCACGATCGTCGACCTGCGCACGTTCGTCACGGTGACGAGGAACGAGGACGGCGAGAGCCGGGAGCGGGTCTACGAGATCACCTGGGAGCGTCCGGGCGGCGACCGCACCGTCCGCAGGGTGTCGAAGAAGATCTTCTCGGTGGTCGCGCGGGGCCGGCCGGCCGACCTGCGGACCTGGCGCGGCGAGGTCGTCGGGATCGAGGTCGAGGGCGTCGAGCAGTGGTTCACGCCGCGCACCGGCTGGCACCTGATGGGCTGGCTGGTCCTGGCCTGGGCGGGTCTGGGTCTGGTGCTGTGGGGCCTGCTGGTCTCCTGGTGGGACGACCTGTTCATGTTCGCGTTCCGGCTGTTCTTCTGGTCGTTCACGGGCGTCATGCCGATGGTGATGGCGATGGCCACCGTGCTCTACGGGCTGCCGACCGGTGGCGAACTGGCCCTCCTCCTGGGGATCCTGGCCGTCTTCACCGGCCTGCCGGCCGTCGCCCTGTGGGGCACCTTCCGCACGCGGTGACGCCGCGGGGGATACGATCCACCCGCGATCGTCGTCGATCCGTGAGGAGTGTCGTCGTGACCGCGGACGAGACCGTTCCCAGCGCCCTCGACCCGACCGTCCTCAGCCACGCCCGGGCCTACGACTACGTGCTCGGCGGCAAGGACAACTTCGAGGTCGACCGCATCGCCGCCCAGGCGGTGATCGATCTGGCCCCCGACCTGCCGGCGCTGGGCCGGGCGCAGCGGCGGTTCCTGCTGCGGGTGGTGCAGAAGGCCGCCAACGAGGGCATCGACCAGTTCCTCGACGTCGGCACCGGCATCCCGACCGCGCCCAACGTCCACGAGACCGCCCGCGCGGTCAACTCCGCCTCCCGCGTCGTCTACGTCGACATCGACCCGCTGGTCTACGTGCACAACAACGCCCTGCTCGCCGGCGACGACCGGGTGATCTCGCTGCGGGAGGACGTGCGGGAGCCGGCGTCGATCCTCGACAACCCGCAGGTCGGCGAGCTCATCGACTTCGACCGGCCGGTGCTGGTGCTGTTCATCGGGCTGTTCCACCTGGTCTCCGACGCCGACGACCCGGCCGGGATCATCGCCCGCTACCGCGACCGCATGGTGCCCGGCAGCTACATGTGCCTGTCCCAGTTCTGCGCCGACGGCAGCGACCCCGCCGCCCGGGCCAAGCTGGAGGAGATCTCGGCGAACTCGCCGCAGCCGATGTGCTTCCGCACCCGCGCGGAGATCCGCCCGTTCTTCGACGGGTTCGACCTGCTCCCGCCCGGCCTCGTCGACGTGCAGGACTGGTGGCCCGACGAGACGGAGAAGCCGACCGCGTTGAAGGTCGCCGCCGGTCTCGGTCGCAGGCTCTGATCAGTCGGCGTCGGGGTCGGGCTGTGCGATCTGGGCTACCAGGACCTTGAGTCCGGCCTGTTCCAGGGCGCGGATCTCGGCCGGGTCGGCGCTCCCGTCGGTCACCACGGCGGTCACCGCGCCGACGGCCGCGACCCTGCCGACGGCCGTGCGCCCGAGACTGGCCGGGTCGGCGAGCACGTAGCACTCGCGGGCGTGGTCGACCATCACCTGCTGCACGGCGATGTCGTCGAGTGAGCGCTGCGTCAGGCCCGTGCGGTGGTGGATGCCGCCGGCAGACAGGAAGACCTTGTCGGCGTAGTACTGGCGGAAGAAATGCTCGGTGACCGGGCCGGAGCAGGCCAGGTCAGCCTGGCGCACCTGGCCGCCGGCGATCAGCACGTCGACCCCGGCGCGGCCGGCGAGTTCGGCGGCGACGGGCAGGCTGGCGCACAGCACCCGCCCGGTGAACGACGCCGGCAGCGCCGCCGCGAACTGCTGTACCAGCCCGACGACGCTCCCGCCGTGCACGGCGACGGTGTCGTCGGGCTCGACGAGCGTCGCCGCCAGCGCCGCGATGCGCCGGTGGACGGGCGACCCGTCGGCGGACGGCGGGTCGGTGCGCACCTGCGCCGGGTCGGACCCGGCGACGACCGCGCCCCCGTATACCCGGCGCACCAGGCCGCGCTCCTCGAGGACCTGCAGGTCGCGCCGCACCGTCTCGCCGGAGACGCCGAACCGGCGGGCCAGGTCGTCGACCCGTACCCGTGCGTCGCGCCGCACGCGGGCGGCGATGAGCAGCCGCCGCTCCTCGGGCAGCGCGGACTCCTCCGAAACCGCCTCATCCGTCATCGGTTCACTTTATGCGCTCCCGGCATCGACACGATTGTGGAATTTTGTGAGATGTTGACTGGTTTTCTGGCACCATGGTAAACACGCCACACGTCGATCCAGGTGGGAGCGGGGAGTACTCATGGGGATAGTGCGACGTCTCGTGGTTTGTCTGCTGCTGGTGCCGTTCGCGGCCGTGCCGGCCCGCGCGGCCGAGCCCGCGCCACCGAGGACCCTGACCGTCGGGACCCTCAGCGCCGTCGACTCGATGAGCCCGTTCCTCGCGATCCGGGCCCTGCCGACCGCGGTGTTCCGGCACATGTACGACTTCCTCACCAACTACGACCCGAAGGACGGCAAGGTCATCCCGGCGCTCGCCGAGTCGTGGTCGGCCAGCGACGACAAGCTCACCTGGACGTACCGGATCCGGTCCGGCGCCACCTGGAGCGACGGCAGGCCGGTCACCGCGAAGGACGCCGCCTGGACGTTCAACCTCATCAAGAGCAACAAGGACGCGGGCAAGGGCAGCGGCAGCTACGTCAAGAACTTCAGGACGGTCACCGCGACCGACGACCGCACGCTCGTCATCGTGCTGAACAGGCCGCAGTCGACGATGCTCGCCCTCGACGTGCCGATCGTGCCCGAGCACGTCTGGGCCGCCAGGGTCCCGGAGATCGGCAAGTTCAACAACGACACCCGGTTCCCCGTCGTCGGCAACGGGCCGTTCGTGCTCACCGACTACCGGAAGAGCGAGTACATCGAGCTGACCGCGAACAAGGACTACTGGCGCGGCGCGCCGAAGTTCGACAAGGTCGTCTACCGCTACTTCAAGGACATCGACGCCGAGGTCGAGGCGCTCAAGAAGGGCGAGATCGACTTCGTCTCCGAGCTGACCCCGGCGCAGTACGAGTCGCTGCGGGGCAACGCCGACCTCACGCTGAACAAGGGGCAGGGCAAGCGCTTCTACGCGCTGGCGGTCAACCCCGGTCCGACCACCACGGGCGGGCAGGCGTTCGGCGACGCCAACCCGGCGCTGAAGGACCGGAAGGTGCGGCACGCGCTGGCCCGCGCGATCGACACGAAGGCATTGGTGGACAAGACGCTCGGCGGCCACGGCACGCCCGGCGGCGGCTACCTTCCGCCGATCTGGACCATCAACCACTGGGAGCCCGACGACGCGACGCGGCTGTCGTTCGACCTGGCGGCGGCGAACCGGCTCCTCGACGGGGCCGGCTACGCCAAGGGCGGCAACGGCATGCGCACCACCCCCGACGGGAAGCCGTTCTCGTTGCGGATCCTCGGGGTCACCAGCCGGGCACCCGACACGCAGAACTCCACGTTCATGAAGGAGTGGTTCAAGCAGATCGGGGTCGAGCTGGTCCCGTCCATCGTGGAGTCCGGGACCCAGAGCGCGACCCTGCAGGCCGGCAACTACGACCTCGCGTTCACGAGCTGGTCGACCAACCCCGACCCGGACTACGTGCTGGCGCTGCACACCTGCGGCGCGCGGCCGGCGACGCCCGGCTCGTCGTATCCCGGCGACAACTTCGTGTGCGTGGCGGCCTACGACGAGCTCTACCAGAAGCAGCTCGCCGAGTACGACGCGAACGCCCGCACCACGCTGATCAAGCAGGCGCAGCGGCAGCTCTACACCGACGCCTATATCAACGTCCTGTACTACCCGAACGTGCTCGAGGCCTTCCGCAAGGAGACGGTCTCCTCGATGCAGCGCATGCCCGGCGACAACGGCACCTACATGGGCCAGGACGGGTACTGGGCCTGGTGGTCGGCCATGCCGACCGCCGCCACGGGCAGCGACGACGACGGCGGTGGCGCCACCGTTCCGCTGGTGGTCGGTGCGGCGGTGCTCCTCGGTGCGGCCGTCGTCGGGTTCCTCGTCGTGCGTCGGCGCCGGAGCACCGCCGACGAGCGCGAGTAGCGCGGGTGTCCCTCGAGACCGTGGCCGAGGTGGCGCCGCCCCCGGCGCCACACCGACCCTGGACGGGGTGGGCCCGCTACGTCCTGGCGAAGGCCGGCGGTGCGCTGGTGAGCATGGTCGCGGTGGTGTTCAGCGGCTTCTTCGTGTTCCGGATCCTGCCCGGTGACCCGGTATGCGCGCTGACCCGCGACCGTCCCGTCACCCCCGAGCAGATGGCGGACCTGCGCCGCCAGTACGGCCTCGACCAGCCGCTGATCGAGCAGTTCGGCGACTACCTGGTGCGGGTGTTCAGCGGCGACCTCGGAACGTCCTACCAGTACAACGCGCCCGTCACGGAGCTGATCGCCCACGACCTGTGGGCGACGGTGCTCCTGGTCGGCTCCGCGACGGTCGTCTCGGCCGCGCTCGGGCTGCGGCTGGGCATCTCGGGCGCGTGGCACCGCGGCGGGTTCGCCGACCGGCTCAACACCGGCGTCGCGTTGACGCTGTGGTCGGTGCCGACGTTCTGGCTGGGCCTGCTGCTCATCACGGTGCTGGCGGTCGGCATCGGCCCGCTGCCCGGGCTGTTCCCGACCGGCGGCATGAACTCGGCCGGCGTCGACGGCTTCCTGCCGACGCTGCTCGACCAGCTGCACCACCTCGTGCTGCCGTGCCTCACGCTCGTCGCGGTCATCTACGCCCAGTACCTCCTCATCATGCGGGCGGCGCTCCTGGACGAGATGGGCAGCGACTACCTGGTGACCGCGCGCGCCAAGGGCCTTCGTGACGCGGTGGTGCGGCGCCGGCACGCCGTACCGAACGCGCTGCTTCCCACCGTCACCCTGATCTTCCTCAACCTCGGCGGAGTGGTCTCCGGCGCGATCCTCGTGGAGACGGTCTTCTCCTGGCCCGGCCTCGGATCGCTGTTCTACGAGGCGCTCACCGTGCCCGACGCGCCGCTGCTGGAGGGGCTGTTCATCTTCTTCGCCGCGGCCGTGATCCTGATGAACCTCGCCGCGGACCTGCTCTACCCGGTGCTCGACCCGAGGGTGCGTCCACGATGAACCTCGTATGGCAGCGCCGCGGCCGGTCGTTGGCGGGCTTCTGGCGGGAGTACCGGCGCGACAGGGCGGGGCTCGTCGGGCTCGCGGTCCTCGTCGTGTTCGGCGGGCTGGCGCTCGCCGCCCCGCTGTTCATCAGCGAGGCCGACCTGTCGGCGACGAACGCGCCCGCGCGCCCGCGCCAGGCACCGGGAGCCGACTACTGGCTCGGCGCCGACGGGTACGGACGGTCCATGGTGGACGTCACCATCTGGGGCGCCCGGATCTCGTTGGCCGTCGGGTTCCTCGCGACGTTCATGTCGGTCGCGGTGGGCGCGGTGCTCGGCATCGTCGCCGGGCACTTCCGCGGATGGGCCGAGGCGGTGGTGCTGCGGGTGACCGACTGGTTCCTCGTCCTGCCGACGCTCGTGCTCGCCACGGCGCTCGCGAGCGTGCTGAAGCCGGGGACGACGACGGTCGTCGTGGCGATCGGCGCGACGGCGTGGCCCGGCACCGCGCGGCTGGTGCGGGCGCAGACGCTCGCCGTGGAGGGGCGGCCGTACATCGAACGCGCCCGCGCGCTCGGCGGCGGGGACGGGCACGTGATGGGCCGGCACGTGCTGCCGAACGTCATGCCGCTCGTGCTGGCGCAGACGACGTTGTGCGTCGCCGGCGCGATCCTCGCCGAGGCGACGCTCGCGTTCCTCGGCCTCAGCGACCCCACGAAGGTGTCGTGGGGCACGACGCTGCAACTGGCCCGGCAGATCGGCGCGGTCAGCGCGGGCAACTGGTGGATCCTGCTGCCGCCGGGGCTGGCGATCGCGGTGGTCTCGTTGGCGTTCACGCTGTGCGGGCGCGCCATCGAGGGCGTCCTCAACCCGAAGCTGCGTGTCCGGTGAACCCGTTGCTGGAGGTGCGCGGCCTCACGGTCACCTATGGCTCTTCCCACGGCGACATCCCCGCCGTGCGCGGCGTCGACCTGAGCGTCGCCGGCGGCGAGAAGGTCGGCATCGCGGGGGAGTCGGGGTGCGGGAAGTCGTCGTTGGCGTTGGCCCTGCTGCGGTTGCTACCCCGCACCGCCACTGTGGACGGTGAGATCCTGTTCGACGGCGAGGACGTGCTGACGATGTCGTTCGGCCGGCTGCGCGCGGTGCGGTGGGCCGGCGCGTCGGTGGTGTTCCAGGGCGCGATGCACGCGCTGAACCCGGTGCGCCGCGTCGAGGAGCAGATCGCCGAGCCGATCCTCGTGCACGGCGGCGACCGGCGGTCGGCCCGGATCCGCGCGGCCGAACTGCTCGACGACGTCGGCCTCGGCGCCGCCCGCGGCCGCGCCTACCCGCACGAGCTCTCCGGCGGGCAGCGGCAACGCGTGATGATCGCGATGGCGCTCGCCTGCACGCCGAAGCTCATCGTCGCCGACGAGCCCACCACCGCACTCGACGTGATGATCCAGGCCCAGATCCTGCGGCTCGTCGGTGGACTGGTCGCCGACCGCGGGATCAGCCTGGTGATGATCAGCCACGACCTGTCGGTGCTCGCCGGCACCTGCGACCGGCTCGCGGTGATGTACGCGGGCCGCGTGGTCGAGCAGGGCCCGGCGGCCCGGGTGTTCGCCGACGGCCGCCATCCGTACAGCCGCGCGCTGGCGGCGGCGTTCCCGCGCGTCGGCGACCCGTCGGCCCGGCACAACCCGCAGGGGCTGCCCGGCGACCCGCCCGACCCGTCCGACCTGCCGCCGGGATGCGCGTTCCACCCGCGGTGTCCGGTCGCGCTGCCGATCTGCCCGACGGTCGACCCGCCGTTGAGACGGTGGCACCCGGCCCCCGGGCCCGCGCCCGCGGAGGCGGGCGCCATCGACGCAGCCTGCGTGCACGTCAGGGAGAGCCATGCTGCTGTCGGCCCGTGACCTCCACGTCGAGTTCCCCGGCCGGTGGGGCGGCGCGCCGGCGCGGGCCGTGGACGGGGTCGACCTCGACGTGCCGGCCGGGTCGATCGTCGCGCTCGTCGGTGAGTCCGGGTGCGGCAAGTCGACGCTCGTGCGCACGCTGCTCGGCCTGGAGAAGCCGTCCCGCGGCGAGGTGCTGTTCGAGAACGCACCCGTGCGCGCCCGGGACCTGAAGGCCTACCGGCGTCAGGTGCAGCTCGTGCTGCAGGACCCCACGGGCGCGCTCAACCCGCGGCACACGGTGTACGAGGCCGTCGCGGAAGGGCTGCGCATCCACGGGAAGGCGGCGCTGCGGGGACGCGATGAGCGCGCGCTCGTGGCGGAGGCGTTGTCCCGGGCCGGACTCCGCCCGCCGGACCGGTTCTTTCCGCGCTACCCGCACGAGCTGTCGGGTGGGCAGCGGCAGCGGGTGGTCATCGCCGGCGCGCTGGTGCTCGAACCGCGGCTGCTGGTCGCCGACGAACCGGTGGCCTCGCTCGACGCGTCGGTGCGCGGCGAGATCCTCAAGCTCCTGCTCCGGTTGCGTGCCGACGAGGGCCTGTCGGCGCTCGTCGTGACCCACGACCTCGGGCTGGCGTGGAACATCGCCGACCGAGTGGCGGTGATGTACCTCGGCCGGATCGTGGAGGCCGGGCCGGTGGAGGAGCTCCTCGGCGAGCCGCGGCACCCGTACACGCGGGCGCTGCTCTCGGTCCTGCCGGAGTCGACCCTGGACGAAGCGGTGGTGCTCGCCGACGAGCCGCCCGACCCGACCCGGATCCCGTCCGGCTGCCGGTTCCACCCGCGCTGCCCGGTGCTGCGGTCGGGTGCCGCCGCGGGCGCCGGCGTCGACGGCGCCTGCCGCACGCGCGACCTGCCCGTGGTGCGCGACGACGGCGTCGCCTGCCACTACGTCGCGGCGGCCCCGGCCGGTGCCAGCGCCATCGAGAGCAACTACGCGAACACCGCCCGCTTCTCCGGGTGGAACGTGTAGGCGTTGCCCACCGGGAGGCGCCCGCCGCCGCCGCGCACGTGGGCGATCGTGTACCCGAACCCGGTCGAGGACGCTCGGCAGCGCGGCCGCGAACGCCGGCCGGGCGCAGCGGCGGGTCGACTCCGCGCCGAGCGTCGAGCGCACTATCAGCAGGTGGACAGGAACCGGTCGAGCACCCGGGTGCCGAACTCCAGCCCGTCGACCGGAACGCGTTCGTCCACCCCGTGGTACATGGCGTGGTACTCGAACCCGGGCGGCAGCCGCAGCGGCGCGAAGCCGTAGCCGACGATACCCAGCCGGGAGAACTGTTTGGCGTCGGTGCCGCCGGCCATGCAGTACGGCACCACGTGCGCGCCCGGGTCGGCGTCCTGCAGGGCCGCCTTCATCGCGGCGAACGTCGGCGAGTCGATCGGCGCCGCCAACGGGACCTCGTTGTGGGTGTACTCCCACGAGACGTCGTCGCCGACCAGTTCGTCGATGGTCCGCTCGAACTCGGCGAGCGTTCCGGGCAGCACCCGCCCGTCGACGAGCGCCGTCGCCTCGCCCGGCACCACGTTCACCTTGCCGCCGGCCTGCAGCCCCGTGGGGTTGGCGCTGTTGCGCACCGTGTGCATCACCAGCGGCGCGGCCGCGCCCAGCAGGTCGGCCAGACCGTCCATGGTGGACGGATCGTCGAGGTCCCCCACGCTCCTGCCGAGCGCGTGGGCGAGTCCCTCGATCGCCGCGCGCACGACGGGCGTGAGCCGCACCGGCCAGCGGTGGGCGCCGATCCGGGTGACCGCCGCGGCGATCTTCGTGACCGCGTTGTCGGGGTTCACCCGCGAACCGTGCCCGGCGCGTCCCAGCGCGGTGAGCCGCATCCACGCGGAGCCGCGCTCGCCGGCGCCGATCGGGTATACCCTGACGCCGGGCGCGGCGTGCACCGTGTAGCCGCCCGACTCGCCGATCGCCTCGGTGCAACCGTCGAACAGGTGCGGGTGCTCCTTCACCAGCCAGCCGGCGCCGTACTCGGCGGTGTCCTCCTCGTCGGCGGTGAACGCGAGCACGAGGTCGCGTCGCGGCCGCGTCGACAGCCGCGTGACGGCCGCGAGGATCATCGCGACGGTGCCCTTCATGTCGATCGCGCCGCGTCCCCAGACCATCCCGTCGTGGACGTCGCCGGAGAACGGCGGCCGCTGCCACCGCGCCGGGTCGGCGGGGAC
The DNA here is from genome assembly GCF_016863655.1 of Virgisporangium ochraceum. Taxonomy (GTDB): domain Bacteria; phylum Actinomycetota; class Actinomycetes; order Mycobacteriales; family Micromonosporaceae; genus Virgisporangium; species Virgisporangium ochraceum. The sequence continues at coordinate 124,804 of NZ_BOPH01000108.1, read as the reverse complement.
CACGTCCAGGTGCGCGTGCACCAGCAGCGCGCCCCGGTGCGGCTCGGTGCCGGGCACGCGGGCGACCACGTTCGTGCGTCCCGGGGCCTTTTCGAGAAGGAGCGGCTCGATGCCGGCCGCCGACAGACGCGCCGCGACATACTCGGCGGCCGGGCGCTCGTGGCCGGCGCCGCCTCCGCGGTTGGTCGTGTCGAGTCGGATCAGGTCGGACGTGTAGCGGACGACGCCGGACCCCGCGCCCGGGTCAGCCATGACCGCCACGGTGGCAGATCACGGGATAATCGGTCAATACTCCATGTGCAGTCATGTGGAATTGAGGACGCATCTGGCCTCCGGCCCGGTCAGGTGGTTGTCTGATGGACATCGCTCGATCATGACGGGGATGCGATGGCACCGACCTCTCTGGTGTTGGGGATCGCGGCGGAGGCCAGCACCGTATCCGCCCTGCCAGCGTCGCCCGACGGCCGGATCCTGGGTACCGGCCGGGCGGCCGGTGCCAACCCGTCCGCCTACCCGATGGACCTGATCGCCGACCGCCTGGCGACCGCGGTCTCCGGCGCGCTCGACGGCCGCGGCGACCGTGTCCCGCCGTCCCCGTCGGACCAGCTTTCCTCGCTCCGGGAGGCGCTCGACCCCCGGCCGCCGATCGCGCTGCGCCACTTCGCCGGCCTGGTGCCGGCGGCCGCCGAGGCCGGCGACCGGGTCGCCCGCCGGATCGCCGACCGCCCGGTGCGCCTGCTGGGCGACACGTTCGCCGCCACGCCCGACGAGGTGTCGTCGTTCGAGGGTCCGACCTCCGCTCGCCGCCTGCGGCTGACGGATCCCGCAAGATCGTCATTTGAGGAACGAACGTGAAGTCAGACTGCACTTTTCTTCCTCACAACACGATCATGTCGCACCGGGCGCCCGTGGACGGCGGCCTCCGGCACGCGGAGGTGCGTCTACCTCGTGGCGTGGTCCGCCGCTGCGACGCTACGTGTGGGGTAGTGTGGGTTATTGTGGATCAATGAGGAGGCGTGCAGAGGGGTCGGCGGGGGCGCGCTCTGCAGCCGCACCCGCCAGCCACCGGCAGGACCTGCTCACCGGCCGGCAGCTCACCGCGCTGCCGCTCGCCGCCCGCGCGCCCCACGGCACCGAGGTCGAGTGCCCCCGGGTCAGGCCTGCTGAGGTGTGCACAGTGGCGCGGCGCGCCTAGTCTCGAAGGATGGACCCGTACGGCGCCTTCCCCCGTCACCCGGCGGTGCCCGGCCAGGAGCGCGTCGGGCATGCGCAGCGCACCACCGTGCTCGACCTGCTCGGCCGGGCGGCCGCGGAGGGGTACCTCGACCTCGACGAGTACGAGGGCCGGGTCGCCGCGGTCACGGTCAGCCGGACGGTCTCCGACCTCTACGCGGTGGTCGGCGACCTGCCGCCGCAGTTCCGCTGGGACCCCGCCCAGGCGATGCCGAAGAGCCGTCAGGAGCGCGAGCGGGAGTCCGCCGGCTCGATGGCGCTGATGAGCGTGATCCTCGGCGCGGTGTCGATCCCGACCTCGCTGTGCATCGGCACCGGCGGCCTCCTCGGTCTGCTGGCCGTGGCGCTCGCCCGCAAGGGGATGCTCGACGACGAGAGCCGGCAGAAGGCCGTCATCGGCATGGTGCTGGGCATCATCGGCTTCGCGATGTCCCTGGGTGTGGTGTTCCTGACCGTCGTGAGCTAGGCGGCCGCGCGACCAGCAGGAACAACAGCCCGCCGACCGACAGCGCGAAGCTCAGCACGTACGCCAGCCGGTACCCGGTGCTCTGGGCCAGCCCGAACAGCGGCCCCGCCAGGATCTGGCCCATGGGGAACGTGTTGGCGATCATCGTCGTCGCGTGGCCGGGGCGTCCGGGCATCAGGTCCTGGACGTACGGGATGCCCAGGGCGGAGATCGCGGAGATGTACAGGGCGTTGAGGACCTGGCCCGCGACCAGCACCCACACGGCGTGCGCCGACGCGGCCAGCGCGTGGTAGGCGATCCCGGCGACGGCGCCCACCAGGATCAGCGTCCGCACCGGCATCCGCGTCGACAGCACGCCGAGGCCCAGCATCAGCGGGATCTCCAGCGCCGCGCACAGACCGAAGAGCAGACCGGCGTCGGTGACGGTGCCGCCGAGGTCGGTGGCGACGAACAGCGACAGGGTCTGCCCGCCCAGGACCAGCGGCGTCTGCAGCAGCACGAACCCGGCGATCGTCAGGACGATGACGAGCCGCGCGGCCGTCGCGCCGCCCGGCCGGTCCGCGGGCGGCGGCGCAGGCGGAGCGCCGACATCGGGCAGCAGGAACAGCGCGACGACGGCGGCCACCGCGTACATCACGGCGGCGGCGCCGAAGACGAGGTGGAAACCGCCGGCCGCCAGCAGCACCGCGGCCAGTGGCGGACCGGCCACGAACGCGACCGAGAACACCGTGCGCAGCGCGCTGATCCCGAGGGCGGCCCGCTTCGGGTCACCCCGGTCGAGCACCTGCCGGGCGAACGCGAACGTCTGCGGGAACAGCGACCCCGCGACCGCCCAGGCGGTGACCGCCACCGTGAGCAGCACCCAGTAGTCGCGCACGACGGCGGTCGACGCGGTGCTGACGACCCCGGCCACCGACGCGACGATGAGCAGCTGACGCCGGACCGGCCACCGGTCCGACACCCGCCCGATCGCCCAGGCCACCGCCACCCCGGCCACCGGCGAGGCGACCAGGAACACCGTGGTGCGCACCGGCCCGGCGTCGACCTCGGTGTCGAGGAACAGCGTCATGAACGGCACCACCAGGGCGACCGACAGGCCGGAGGTGAGGAACACCAGGCCCAGCGGCAGCATGATCTGCCGCCCGGTCCGCGCGGGCGCGGTGGTGGTCGGGCTCACCCGAGCCCGCGCCAGGCCAGCCGCAGCACCTCGGCGAGGCGCTCCTTCACCGGCATGGCGTGCGGCAGCCGCACCGGGGGTCCGAGCGAGCCCGTCTCCGGCTCGAACCAGCACACGCCCCGGTCGGCGAACACGTACAGGGCGCCGAGGGTACGCAGCGTGTTCGACGCCCACGCGGGCACCGGTCCCGGCTCACCGACCTCGATCGCGGCGCCGACGCGGCCGAGCCACGCGGTCGCGTCGTCGGCGGTCAGTTCGGCGCGGGTGAGGACGCTGGCCAGCGCGTAGGCGATCCGGTCGTCCTCGCCGTGGGCGTACAGGTATCCGGCGGCGGCGCACAGCCGGTCGACGGTCAGGTCCAGCAGGCCTGTCAGCTCGACGGCTCCGAGACGCGGGGAGCGCGCGAACGCCCGCACCGTGTCGGCGCCGTGGGCGGCGGCGTGCAGCCAGCCCAGGCGGTCGTCGTAGCCGCGCAGGTCCTTCTCGCCCGCCCACCAGGTGGCGAACGCGTCGCGCCAGCGGGGGACGCACGCCGCGGGCAGGCCACCGGTGCGGGCGTCGCGGAGCACCACCCAGCCCAGGATCATCGTGGCGAACGTGCGGGCCTGGATCTCGTCGTGGCGCAGCCGGTCGGCCATGCGGTCGCCGAGCTGTTCGAGGTGCCCGTCGAGCACGCCGCGGCCGGTCCACATCGCGAGGACGGGGTAGGCGGTGTCGTCGCGGACCCCGGGGTCCCCGGCGGCGAGCATGGCGCACAGGTCGTCGACCAGGTCGGGCAGGGGCCGGTCGTCGGGCACGGCGAAGTCGGTGCTGATCACGCTCGTCCAGTCGGTCACCGGTCCCATCTTCGCGTTTCCTCCGGCGGAGGCAACGGGTATTGCACGGCGGTGGGTCACTTCGAGCCGTACGTGCAGCTGGTCGACGTCACCGACCGGTCGGCGCTGGTCGCGTGGGGCGGGTTCCGGCTCGGTGAGCACGGCGGCGGCTGGCGGGCCGAGCGGGCGGGGGAGACGTTCGGGGTCCGGTCCGAGCCGTACGGGCGGGCGGCCGTCGAGGTGCTCGACGGCGACGGGACCGTCGTCGGCCGGACCGTCACCGACGAGGCCAACCACGCGTGGGTGGAGGGTCTGCGGCCCGGGACCACCTACCGCTACCGGGTGACCGTCGACGGTGAGCCGTGGGCCGCCGGCCGCCGCTACGACTGGGCCCCCGGCACCCTCGGCGAGGCCTGGCGGCCGCTCGACCAGCGGCTGCGGACCCACGCCGGCGGCGATATGCCCGATCCCGTCACGTTCCTCGCGATCGGCGACTTCGGCGTCGGCATCGGATCCGGCGCCGACGGCGAACGGCAGCTCGCCGTCGCCCGCACGATGCAACGCCTGGCCGACGCCGTCGACGTGCGGTTCGTCGTCGGTCTCGGCGACTCGATCTACCACGGACCCGAGGGCCGCATGGAGGCCACCGGCGCCCACGACGAGGACTGGTGGCTCACGTTCTTCCAGCCGTACCGGTACCTGCTCGACCACCTCGCGTTCTACCCGACGACCGGCAACCACGACAGCTCCGACACCGAGGCCAGCGACGACCGCCGGCAGCTGGAGGACAACCTCTACCTGCGCATCCGGTTCGAGCCCCGCGAGGAGGACGGCCGGGCCACCATCGACCCCGGCCTGTTCTACCGGCTGCGGGTCAGCGCCCTGCTGGAGCTGATCTGCGTCGACACCACCTGGGGCGTCGAGCGCGGCATGCACTGGTTCGACGAGCCCGGCCAGCGCGCGTGGCTCGAGCGGACCCTCGCCGGCAGCGACGCGGTGTGGCAGGTGCCGTTCTCGCACCACCCCGCCTGGGGCGCCGGCCCGCACCACGAGCCGATGGCCGAGCAGCTCGGCCGGCTCGTGCCGCTCTACCGGCAGGCCGGCGTGCGGCTGCTGCTGCACGGGCACGAGCACAACTTCCAGCACGGCGTCGTCGACGATCTGCACTACGTGGTGTCCGGCGCCGGCGGCAAGCTGGAGCGGCGCACGCCGACCCGCTTCGCCGAGGCCGGCACGCAGACGTGGGCGGCCGAGCCGCACTGCCTGCTCGTGCAGGTGTGGCCCGACCGGCTGGTCGTGGTCCCCTACGGTCCGACCCCGGCGGGCGCCGAGCCGGCGCCGATCGCGCGGCTGCGGCCCGACGGCACCGTGACCGACGAACCGATCGTCATCCGCCGGGACGCGTAGCGGTCAGGTAGCGCTGGAACGTGGGCCCGATCCAGGCGACCACCGTCGCGCGGTCCATCGCCACCACCGGTGGCAGGCGCAGGATGTAGCGGGTCAGCGCGAAGCCCAGGGCCTGCGTCGCCAGCAGGCCGGCCCGGAGCGGCACCTCGGCCGGGTCGGGGGCCAGGGCGGCGACTGCGGGGCCGAGCTGGGCGGCGAACAGGTCCCGCATGCGCTCGGCGGCGGCCGGGTTCGTGACGCCGGCCCGCAGCAGAGCCATCAGCGTCTCGTCGTGCTCCCAGCGGTCGACGAGGTGGCCGGCCAGGCGGGCGCCGACGGTGTCGCGGGGCACGGCGGTGAGGTCCGGTAGGCGCAGGTCGAACTCCGCGGCGGCGGCGAACAGCTTCTCCTTGGTGCCGTAGTAGCGCATGACCATCGACGGGTCGATGTGGGCGTCGGCGGCGATCGCGCGGATCGTCGCGCGCTCGTAGCCGTCGGCGGCGAAGCGCTCGCGGGCGGCGGTGAGGATCGCGGCGCGGGTGGCGTCGGACCGGCGCGGTGCTGTCATGCCAACGACTGTAGGCCAACGAGTGTTGACACGTCGACGGGGCGCGCCGTACCGTCTATGCCAACAGATGTTGGCAAACAGTTGTTGACCGAAAATTGTCTATCTGTCGCCGAGTGGGGCGACGAAGGAAGGTCCCAGAGATGTCACACGTGATCGTGGTCGGAGCCGGCCCCACCGGACTGCTGCTCGCCGGCGACCTCGCCGAGGCCGGCGTCACCGTCACGCTGCTGGAGCGGCGCGACGGCCGGATCTCCAACCTGTCCCGCGCGTTCTCGGTGCACGCGCGGACCCTCGAACTGCTCGACGCCCGCGACCTGCTCGACCGGCTCGACAGCGCCGGACGCGTCAGCGACCTCCGGCTGTTCCAGCGGGTGCACGTCGACCTCTCCCGCCTGCCGAGCCGGTTCCCGTACATGCTGGTCACCGCGCAGTACAACGTCGAGCGGGTGCTGCTCGACCGGGCGCGTGCGCACGGGGTCACCCTCGGGTACGGCGCGGAGGTGACCGGCGTGCGGCAGGACGCCGACGGCGCCGAGGTCGACACCGCCGACGGCCGCACCCACCGCGCCGACTACGTGGTCGGCGCCGACGGTTACCACAGCGCGGTGCGGCGGGCGCTCGGCCTGGCGTTCCCCGGCCGGGCGGTGATCCGGTCGATCATGCTGGCCGACGTGCGGCTCGCGCAGGCCCCGCCCGACACGCTGACCGTGAACGGCAACGGCTCCCAGTTCGCGTTCCTCGCGCCGTTCGGCGACGGCTGGTACCGGATCTTCGCGTGGGACCGCCGCGGCGACGTCACCGACGACACCCCGCTCGACCTCGACGAGGTCCGCACCGTGACGAAGGCCGCCCTCGGCACCGACTACGGCATGCACGACCCCCGCTGGCTGTCGCGCTTCCACAGCGACGAGCGCCAGGTCGACCGCTACCGCGTCGGGCGGGTGTTCCTGGCCGGCGACGCCGCGCACGTCCACTCGCCGGCCGGCGGCATGGGCATGAACACCGGCCTGCAGGACGCCGCGAACCTGAGCTGGAAGCTCGTCGCCGTGCTGCGCGGCGCGCCCGCGGACCTGCTCGACACCTACCACGCCGAGCGGCACCCCGTCGGCGCCGAGGTGCTGCGGATCAGCGGCACGATGATCCGGATGGCGATGCTGCGCTCGCGTGTCGGCCGCACGCTCCGCGGGCTCGTCGGTGGCGCGGCGCTCCGGGTTCCGGCGGTGCGGCGCCGCGTCACCGGCCGCATCACGGCGGTCGGGTTCCGCTACGCCGCTCCCGACGGCGCCGACCCGCTCGTCGGCACCCGGATGCCCGACCTCGACCTGGCCGACGGCTCCCGCCTGTACGAACACCTGCGCGGTGGCCGGTTCGCGCTGGTCGGTGACGCCGCTGTCGACGGCTGGGCCGACCGCGTGCGGGTGGTGGCACCTGCCGGGCCGACCGGCCGCACCGTGCTGGTGCGCCCCGACGGCTACGTCGCCGCCGTGGTCGCGCCGGGCGACGACCTGCGCCCGACCCTCGCCGCGCTGGCCGGCCCGCCGACCCGCGAGCGCCGCCCCGGGTCACAGACGACCGGAAACCGGTCGAACGGGCCCGACCCGTTTGCCAGGATGCCGGGATGACCTCCTACGTGTCCCACACGACCGTGAACTCCCTCGACCCGTACACGCTGTCGCGCTGGTGGCAGGGCGTTCTCGACTACGTCGAGGATCCGGAGGACCCGAACCTGCCCGGCCACGAGGAGTGCCCGATCAGGTCCCGCGACGGCCGCCACGAGATCCTGTTCATCGAGGTCCCCGACGCGAAGCGGGTGCGCAACCGGATCCACTTCGACCTGCGTCCGGTGGAGGGCTCGCGCGACGAGGAGCTCGCCCGGCTCCTCGCGCACGGCGCCGTCGAGGTCGAGGACCTGCGCCGACCCGACGGCACCGGCTGGGTCGTGCTGGCCGACCCCGAGGGCAACGAGTTCTGCATCCTCCGCAGCGGGGCCGAGGTCGCGGCCACCACCGGCTGAGACGTCATGCCGGTCGCGCGGCGTCGAGGGTGGCGCGCTGTGCGTCGGACAGGTCCAGGCCGTCGGCGGCGAGGTTCTCTTCGAGATGACGCACGTTCCCAGTGCCGGGTATCGGGAGCACGACCGGCGCCCGGGCCAGCAGCCAGGCGATCGCCACCTGGGTCGGCGTGGCGTCCAGTTCGGCGGCCACCCCGGCGATCGCCGCGTGCGAGCCGAAGGCGCCGGCCGCGACGGGGCGCCACGGGAGGAACGCGATGCCGGCCGCGGCGCAGGCGTCGAGCACCGGTTCGTGCTCGCGGTCGAGCAGGTTGTACCGGTTCTGCACGCTCGCGACGTCCACCAGTGTTCGCGCCTCGTCGAGCTGCTCCACGGTGACCTCGGAGAGCCCGAGGTGCCGGATCCTGCCCTCTTCCTGGAGGTCGCGGAGCGTGCCGACCTGGTCGGCGAGCGGCACCTCCGGGTCGACGCGGTGCAGCTGCAGCAGGTCCAGGCGCTCCACGCGCAGCCGGCGCAGGGCGCGCTCGACCTGCTCGCGGAGCACCTCGGGCCGCCCGTCGAGCTTCCAGGTGCCGCCCGGACCGGTCTGCGCGACACCGACCTTCGTGGCGACCAGCAGGCCCTCCGGATACGGGTACAGCGCCTCGACCAGCAGCTCCTCGTTCGCGCCGCCGCCGTACAGGTACGCCGTGTCGACCAGCGTGACGCCGAGCTCGACCGCCCGCCGCACCACCGCCACCGACGCCGCGCGCCGCTCCGCGTCCGTCGACAGGTGCATGGCGCCGAACCCGAGCCGCCGCACCTCCAGCTCCCCACCGATCCTGAATGTGGTCACCGGAGAGAACCTATACGTTACGGGGGTGGAGTTCCGGTTACTGGGGCCGCTGGAGCTGGTGGTCGACGGTGCCGTCCACACGTTTCCGGCGGGCGCCGAGGGCGAGCTGTTCGCGCTGCTGCTCCTGAGCGCGGGACGCGTCGTGCCGGCCGGCACGCTCGTCGACGCGCTGTGGGGCGACGACCCGCCGGCACACGCGGCGAACGCGTTGCAGGGACGGGTCTCCCGGTTGCGGCGGGCGCTGGCCCGGACCGGCCTGCCCGACGACCTCGTCGCCACCCGCCGCCCCGGCTACGTCGTCGACGTCGACCCCGACCGGGTCGACGCGCACCGCTTCGTCACCCTGGTCTCGCGGGCCCGGCGCACCGCGGACGCCCATAGCTACGACGAGGCGTTGGCGCTGTGGCGCGGCGCCCCGGTGGCCGGGTTCGCCGACCGGGAGTGGGCCCGCGCCGAGACGACCCGCCTGACCGAGGTGTGGCTCGGCGCCCGGGAGGAGCGCATCGAGCTGGACCTGGCCGCCGGCCGGTACACCGGTGCCGTTCCGGCGCTGGAGGAGCTGGCCGCCGCCCATCCACTGCGGGAGCGGGTGCACGGGCAGCTGATGCGGGCCCTGTACGGGGCGGGCCGGCAGGCCGACGCGCTCGAGGTGTACCGGCGGCTGCGGCGCACGCTCGCCGACGAGCTGGGCCTGGACCCGTCGTTGGAGCTGCGTGACCTGGAGCGGTCGATCATCCAGCAGACGATCGCGACGACCGCGCCGCCGCCGACACGGTCGATCCCCGGCCGGCTCACCTCGTTCGTCGGGCGCGCCGCCGAGGTCCGCGAGGTCCGCGACCTGCTGGACCGGCACCGGCTGCTCACGCTCACCGGCCCGGGCGGCTCCGGGAAGACCAGCCTCGCCGTCGAGGCGGCGGGTGCGCTGGCCGACCGGTTCACCGACGGCACCTGGTTCGTCGGGCTGGCCGGCCTTCCCGACGGCGGGCAGGTGGCGGGGGCGGTCGCCGACGCGCTCGGCGTGCCCGACTCCGACGCGCCCGTCACCGACCGGATCGCCGCCCACCTGCGGGGACGCGCCGCGCTGGTACTGCTGGACAACTGCGAGCACGTCGTCGACGCGGCGGCGACGCTCGCGGAGCGGCTGCTGCTCGCCTGCCCGCGGCTGCGGCTGCTGGCCACGAGCCGGGAGGCGCTCGCGGTGCCGGGTGAGGTGCAGCTCGCCGTCCGTCCCCTGGAGACACCGCCGGAGGACGCCGCCGACGTGGCGCGCTACGACGCGGTCCGGCTGTTCGTGGACCGGGCGACCGCGGCCCTGCCGGCGTTCGCCCTCACCCCGGCCACGGCGGACGTGGTGGCCCGCGTCTGCCGGCAGCTCGACGGCATCCCGCTCGCGATCGAGCTCGCCGCCGCGCGGGTGCGCACCCTGCCGGTGGACGAGATCGCCGCCCGGCTCGACGACCGGTTCCGGCTGCTGACCGGCGGGCCGCGCACCGCGGAGGCGAGGCAGCGGACGCTGCGGGCGACGGTGGACTGGAGCCACCGGCTCCTGGCGGAACCCGACCGGGTGCTGTTCCGCCGGCTGTCGGTGTTCCGCGGCGGCTTCACGCTCGACGCGGCGGAACGGGTCTGCGACCGGCCCGTCATGGACGGTCTCACCCGGCTCGTCGACCGGTCGCTGGTCGTCACCGACCACACCGCGGGCACGCGGTTCCGGATGCTGGAGACGTTGCGGCAGTACGCCTCCGAGCGCCTGCACGAGGCCGGCGAGGCCGCCGCGACCGGGCGGCGGCACGCGGAGCACTTCACCGACGTGGCCGTGCGCGGCGAGGCGGGGCTGCGCGGACCGGACCAGGCACGCTGGCTGAACTGGCTGGCCACCGAGGCCGGCAACCTGCGCGCGGCCGTGACGTGGTGCCACCGCAACGCCGCCGGACACGGCGACCTCGGGCTGCGGCTGGTCGGGTCGCTGGGCTGGTTCTGGTACTTCGCCGCCGCCGAGCGGCGGGTCACCGGCACGGAGTCAGCCGCGGGGTCCGGCGAGGTGTCCGATGTGGACGGTCCCGACGCGGTCGCCGCGATGCTCGACGCCGCGCCGCACGCGTCGCCGCCGGCGCGGGCGGTGGCGCTGCTGGCGTTGTCGGTGGTGTCCCGGCCGCGCTCGTGCCTGGTGCATCCGAGCGAGGCGTCCGACCGGGCGGCGCGGCAGAGCCTGGAGCTGTTCGAGCGCCTCGGCGACACCCACCGGGCGGCCATGTCGCGCACGATGGTGGCGGTGCAGGCGGTCGGCGACGCCGACGTGGCCGACGCACTGTCCACTCTGGACGGTACCGACGCCGAGTTCGCCCGGCACGGCGACGACTGGGGACGGGCGCTGGTGCGGTTCGTCCGGCTGGAGCTGCACTCGGCCCTCGGCGAGCTCGACGAGGCGACCGTCCACGCCGGGCGGGCGCTGGCGCTGTTCCGCCGCCTCGACGACCACTGGGGCGTGTCGGCGGTGCTGTACCACCACGGGCTCGCGCTGCACCGCGCCGGCCGGCACACGGAGTCGGTGCCGGTGTACGAGGAGGCGCTCGTCGAGGCGGCCCGGATCGACCAGCCGAACACCGTCCAGTACGTGCTGGCCAACCTCGGCTACGTGCACGCGCTGCTGGGCGACACCGACGCCGCGCGCCGGCGCCTCGACGCGTCGCTGGCGATCGTCCACCGGCTCGGCACGACCGAGAGCCCGCTCGCCCGGCTGTGCGCCGCGACCCTGGCCCGCGGCGCCGGCGACCTCGACGCGGCGGAGCGGGGGTACCGCGACGCGCTCGACCGGGTCACCGCGCTGGAGACCCACGACTGGGCCGCGACCGCCACCTCGGGCCTGGGCTTCGTCGCCGAGCTGTCCGGCGACCCCGACGGGGCCGAGCGCCTGCACCGCCGGGCGTGGAGGCTCGCCCAGGACGCCGGCCGGGTCGGTACCGGAGCGGCCGCCGCCGCGGCGGAGGGGCTGGCGGGGGTCGCGGCCGCGCGGGGCGACCGGTCGCGGGCCGCCGCACTGCTCGCGGCCGCCGAGCGCTGGCGGGCGACGCACGGACGCCCGGCGTCGGCGGTCGAACGGGCCGACGCCGACCGGGCGGCGGCCCGGCTCGGACCGGACGCCGGCGAAGCCGACGCCATCGAGCTCCCCGACCTGATGGGCTGACAGCGGCCGGACAGCGCACCGACAGCGCCACCGCCGACCCTGGCGGGATGGAGTTCCGGGTGTCCGGCCTGCGGTCGCGCCGCTGCGTGCGCGCGCTCAGCGCGGGCATCAGCGACGTCGCCGGCGTGCGGACCGTCGAGGTGGACCTCTCCTCCGGCACCGTCCGCGTGAGCGGCGACGCCGACCCGGCCGCGGTGCGCGCGGCGGTCACCGCGCTGGGCATCGCTGTCGAACCCTGACGCTGTCGAGCCCTGATCAGGGCGGTCAGCGGCCGAACAGCGCTCCGACAGGTCGCCGCGGCACGGTGAGGCCATCACCCCACCACCGAACGGAGAGTCCCATGTCAGACCATGTCGAGCGCGCGGCCCGCCTGGGCCTGTGGCTCCTTCCCGCCTACGCCGTGCTGCTGGCCCTGGGCACCCTGACCCACCAGCCACCGGTGTCGGACTTCGACGCCTACGCCCGCTACATCACCACCGACGTGTTCCTCGTCAGCCACCTCGGCGGCAGTATCGGGGGAGCGGCGCTGGCGATCCTGGGCGCCCTCGCGGTCACCGTGTTCATCGCCCGCGGTCGCGCCGGCCGTGCGGCGGTCGTCGGCCTGGTGCTGACCGTGGTCAGCAACGTCTACATGGCCGCGTCGTTCGGCAGCGCATCGTTCGTGCAGCCGGGCATCGGCCGGGCGCACCTGGCCGGTGTCCCCGGGATGGCGGACATCAACAGCGACACGGCCTACGGTCCGGCGTTCTTCGCCACCGCGTTGAGCGCGACCGCCCTCCTCGCCGCCGCGGCCATCGTGCTCGGCGTCGCCGTGGCGCGCACGTCGCCGGCACTGCGCCCGTACGGGACCGCGTACGCGGTGCTCGTGCCGCTGTTCGCGGTCACCGGGTTCGCGTTTCAGCCGGCCCAGCCGTGGACCGGCTTCGCCCTCGCCGCCGCGACCGCCGCGCTGGCCGTGCGGCTGCCCGCGACCGCCACCGGGACGGGTAGCGGTCAGGGACGGCGGGCGGTGGCCAGGTACCGGTCGACGTCCGCGGCGTAGGTGGTGGTCTCCGGCCGGAGCCCGACCGACGCAAGCTCCTCCGACAGCTCCTCATGGCGGAACGGCCAGAACGACAGCCGTTCCGCCACGGCGCGCACCCGGCCGGTACCGTCCCACCGGGCGACCACGACCTCGAGGCCGTGCCGGTCGTCCCAGCCGTCGGCGACCGTCCACGAGTGGACGACCAGGGCGGCCTCGCCGGTGAGGTCCTCCCAGGCGCGGGTCGCGGCGACGAGGTCGGCGACCGCCGGCGAGCGTGCCGACCACGTCGGCGAAGGCCGCCACCGACCCCTCCGGGGTGAGCAGCGGCTCCGGCACCAGCCACTCGTACACGCCGGCGAGGCCGTCGTACTGCACCGCGGTCATGGCGGTCAGCGTACGAGGCGTCCGGAGCGCAGGCGCACCGTCTCGTCGGCGATGTCGATGACGCGTTGGTCGTGGGTCGCCACGAGCACCAGCGTCCCGGCCGTCGCGGCGGTGGTCAGCGTGTCCAGGATCAGGTCGACGTGCTCGTCGTCCTGGTGGCCGGTGGGCTCGTCGAGCACCGCGACGGCCGGGCCGAGCACGAGGGCGCGCGCCAGCGCGGTGCGTTGCTGCTCGCCGAGCGAGGTGGCGCCCGCGGCCCGGTCGGCGATGGCGTCGAGGCCGAGGCGCCCGAACAGGTCCGGGTCGACGGGACGCCCGCGCAGGCGCGCCGGCAGCCCGGCGTTCTCCGCCACGGTCATCTCGGCGGCCAGGGCCAGCCGCTGCGGCAGGAGCGCGGCGACCGCCCAGTCGCGGACCCGGTCGGCGGGCCGGTCGGCGACCCGCACCGCGCCGGACGTGGGCCGCATGACGCCGGCGACCAGGTGGCACAGCGTCGACTTGCCCGAGCCCGACCGGCCGGCCAGCACGACGAGCCGGCCCGCGTCCAGGCGCAGGTCGACGTCGTGCAGGATCGCCACACCGGCGCGGGTGTGCGTCACGCCGGCCACCTCGACGATCGTCACTGCGGGTCTCCCGGTGGGTGCATCTCGAGGTGGTTGTCGCGGATGACGAACACGGCCCGCCCGTCGGGGAACAGCGGCAGAGCCTCGTCGGGGAGCTGCACGCGGCCGAGCGGGTCGATCGCGGTCTGCCGGGCGCGGCCGGCGTCGCGGGTGCCGCTCAGCACGCCGCGCCGCAGGTCCAGGACCGTGTCGGCGCGGGCGACCGCGCGGGTGTCGTGGGTGGCCATCACCACGCCGCTGCCCGCGTCGGCGCACCGGCGCAGGCACGACAGCACGAGGTCGGCCGTCTCGTCGTCGAGCTCGGCGGTCGGCTCGTCGGCCACGATCAGCGCCGGCGGCCCGACGCTCGCGGCGGCGACCGCCAGGCGCTGCTGCTCGCCACCGGACAGCGTCGACAGCCGCGCGCCGGCCCGGCCGGTGAGGTCGACCGCGTCGAGGACGGCCGGCGGGTCGGCCGGCACGCCGCGCATGTACGCGGCCTGCGCGATCTGGTCACGCGCGTCGAGCTGCGGGTGCAGGCTGTGGGTCGGGCGCTGCGCGATCCAGCTGATCTCGCGCTGCCGGATCCGGTGCAGGTCCCGGCGGCGCAGCGTCGCCACCGGCCGGCCCCGCCACCGCAGCTCGCCACCGGCCGGCCGCTCCCGCAGCGCGAGGATCGCCAGCAGGCTCGACTTGCCGCTGCCCGACGGCCCGGTGATGGCCGTGACGCGGCCGGCCCGGATCGCCACGTCGACACCCCGCAGCGCCTGGGTGGCGCCGGTCGGCGCGGGGTAGAGCTGCAGCAGCTCCGCCCCGGTCAGCAGGACCTCGTCAGTCGCCGGCACGGTAGGCCTCCTCCTCGCGCGTGCGGGCACGCAGCAGCGCCAGCGCCGTCGCGGCCCCCGTCGCCGCGACGGCGACCGCCAGCGGCGCGAGCACCGCCGACGGTGGCACGGTGAATCTCAACGCCGGGACCATCGTCGGGTCCTCGTCGAGGAGACGGGCGGCCAGCGGCGCCAGCACCGCGAGCCCGGCCGCCGCCCCGGCCAGCGCGGCCGCCACGAGCACCGCCAGCTCCACCGCCCGCGCCAGCACCACCCGCCGGCGGCCCACGCCGACCCGGGCGAGCATCAGGTCGGCCGCCCGGCCCGCCGACGCGGTCCGCTCGCTGAACACGCACAGCGCCACGACCGCGAGCAGCGCGAGGTAGACGGCGACCGCGACCTGGTACCCGCGGGTGCGGTCGGCGGCGATGATGCTGGGACGCTGCCGGGCCTGCGCCGCCGTGGTCAGCCGCTCGGGCTGCACGCCCGGGCCCGACAGCACCTCGCCGATCCCGGCGGCGCCGGCCGACGACCACAGGTACGTGCGCACCAGCATGCCGCCCACCGCGTCGCCGCTCGACCGCAGCCGCGGGTCGAACCGGCCGAGATGGGAGAACACCGCGGCGTCGGGCACGACGAACAGGGGCCGGTCACCCAGTCCGGGAAACGCCGGCAGGTGCGCGACGACGTCGAGCCGGCCCTTCCACGGTCCCAGGTCCACCGGCACGTCGTCGACGCCCACGACGGCCGGGTCACCGACGACGATCGCCGGCAGCGGACGGCCCGGCGCCGCCGCCGCGGCACCGACGGCCGCCAGCCGGCCGACCGCCCGCCGCGCGGCGGCGAGGTCGGCGCCGCGGCCCCACGACGCCACCTCGAGGAAGCGGGCGGGGTCGATCGCCATCAGGTCGCGGGCGCCGTAGTCGAGGGTGGTGTCGGCGTCGATGCGCCAGACGAACGTGGCGTGCGGCGGCAGCGGCGGGGTCCGCAGCCCGGGCACCGGCCCCTCGCCGTCGGGCAGCTCCTCGGGGGTGAGCTCCGGGGGGTCGGGGTCCAGCGCCCACGAACCGGGGATCTGGGCCACCGCCGACGCGCCGGACTGCACGGCCACCCGGTCCGCGGTGACCACCGCGACGGAGTCCAGCGCGCACAGCGCGAACGCCAGCATCCCGAGTCCGGCGCTCAGCACCATGACCGTCAGCGCCCGCTCCCCGCCGGCGGCCACCCGCCGCCGCACCAGCCACGGCACGACCCGCCGTGACGCGGTGACCCGCGCGGACGCGGGACGGCGGCGGCGCACCCCGGCCAGCCGGACGATCAGCATGCCCGTCAGCACCCCCGCCGCGGCCAGCACCAGCAGCGGTACCGCCCGGTCGATGCCGCCGGCCCGGGTCGACCCCCACAGCCCGGCGCCCGCCACCGCGGCCGCGACCACGACGAGCAGCCCCCACGGCCGCGGCCGGACCGGCACCGCCGGCGGCGCCGGTCGCACCCGGCGGGCCGCGGTCGCCGCCGCGACCCCCGCCGCCGCGAGGGAACCGATGACCGCGACCCCCGCGGCGGCGGCGCCGGCCGTACCCAGGGACGCCGACGTGACGTCGCCCGGCGGCCCCCACCGCGCGAGCAGCGCCCACGCCGCGGCCCACCCGGCGGCACCGGCGGCCAGGCCAGGCCCGAGGTGCTCCAGGAACCACAGCCCGCCCACAGCCGTCGGGGTGACCCCGGTTCCGACGTCGTGCCGCAGCTCCACCACCCGGCGGCGCACCGACAGCAGGCCGACCGCCAGCACCGACAGGAGACCGATCGCGATCGCCGCCCACTCGACGGTGCGCATGCGGCTCTCGACGCCGTCGGCCACCTCGGCGGCCTCGTCGGCGACGCGGCCGATGCCGCTGATCACCCGCGGCGTGACGACCGTGGTCGCGGCCGACTCCTGCTGGGCGATCCGCACCCGCAGGCGGTCGAGTGCGCGTGCCGTCTCCCGGGCGCCGGCGAGCGTGGTGCCGGGCGCGAGGTCGGCGTCGGCCCACCAGAGGATGCGGTCGTCGGTTCCGGCGGCGAGCCGCTCGATGGTCGCCACGTCGGCGACGAGCAGGAACGCCGACAGGGTCTTCGCGGTCGGGTCGGCGGGCAGGCTCGTGCGTTGCGACGCCCACGACCGGCCGCCCGGCGGGTCCGTCGGCAGCCGTCCGCTGGTGGCGTAGACGCCGGCGACGCGCACGTCGGCGGTCCGTACCCGGCCGGCGGAGCGCACCGTGTAGGTCACCGTGGCGCCGGGCTTCGCGCCGAGCTCGTCGGCGAGCGGCTGGGGGAGCCAGGCACCGTCGCCCGGTGCGGTCGCGGTCGGCACCAGCGCGGCGCGCGGGTCGTCGACGGCGAACAGGCGCGTCGGTGCGGCGGGTCCGCCGGCGGTCACGGTCGAGGCCCAGGGCGCGGGACCGGCGAGCTCGGCGCCGACCGAACCGCCGCCGAGCCGTGGCGCGGTGAGGTGGGGCACCGACCGCAGGTCGCGCACCGCGTCCTGCTGGTCGGCGCTGCGCGGTGAGGCCGTCGTGCTCACGCGCACGACCGGCGCCTCGCTCTGCGCGGCCGTCGCGGGGACGGCGGCCAGCCGCTCGGCGAACACCGCGTTGGCCGAGGCCTCGGTGTGGATGGGCGCCGACGCCGCGGCGAGCGCGGCCACGGCGAACGCCGCGAGTACGAGCACGGTCCACGCGCCCTGGCGGGCCCAGCCGGTGACGGCGGCCTTCAACAACGGCGAACGCACAGCGATGTCCTCCCGGATGGCGGGCACCAGCATGCATCACCGACGGCGCCGGCGGACCCTCGTCGCCACCAGGGTCAGATCACGAGGCGGCTGAGTCCCACGGTCAGCAGCATCTCGTCGGGACCGAGGGTGCGCCCGCCACCGGCGAGCCGGCGCAGCTGCACCGCGCCGGCACCGGGGAGGGGACGGCCGAGCACGGCGTCGGGTGCCCCGTCGCCGGTGACGTCGGTGCCGGCGAGCATCGACACGGCGTGCTCCGGCGCGACCCGCAGCGGTGTGAGGACCCGCTCGGCGAAGCCGGCCCGGTTGCCCTCGGCAATGTGCAGCTCCCCGCGTCCGGCGGCGTCGCGGCTGCGCACCAGCAGGTCGGCGTGGCCGTCGCCGGTGACGTCGGCGGCGGCGATCGCGCTGACCGCCAGGGGGCGCTCGACGAGCGCGACCTTGTTGCCGGCGCCGCCCACCCGGGGGCCGCCGACGACGAGGTGCAGCGTCATCGCGTCGCCCGCGGCGCGGGCCAGCACGATGTCGGCGGTGCCGTCGCCGGTGACGTCGCCGACGGCCAGCTTGGCGTTGGCCAGGTCGACGGAGTTCGTGAACACGACGGTCGGCGCCGGGGTCAGGCCGCCGGGTCCGCCCGTCCACACCGCGACCTCGGCCGGCCCGGACCGGTCGCGGTGGTAGGCGACGAGGTCGCCGAACCCGTCGCCGGTGACGTCGCCGGCGGCGACCCCGAGCGAGCGCAGCGGACCGGCGATCCGCAGCACGGCCGGCTCACCCTCCGCGCCGTGCGCCCACGTACGGACGTCGGTGCCGTCGTTCCCGGTGCGGACCACGAGGACGTCGCGCCGGCCGTCGCCGGTGACGTCGGTGACCGCCACGTGCTCGTCGGCGCGGACCGTGCCCCAGTACTCGCGGGGGACACCGGCGTCGACGAGCAGCCCGTCGGCGGCCACCCGGTCGGCGTCGGGGTCGGGCAGGGGCGCCGCGGTGCGGGTCCCGGTCGCCGTGACCGACGCCGGCCGGCCGCTCACCGGGTCCCCCTGCGCCCGGACCACGACGGCGGCCGCGCCCACGACGGTGCCCACGACGGTGACCGCCGCGACCGCCGCGACCCACGACCGCCGCGGCCGGACCGGCGCGGACACCGGTGGCGCCGTGCCGTCGAGTGCCTCGACGCGCGCCAGGACGGCCGCGCTCGACGGGCGCGCGGCGTGGCGCGGCGACAGGCACTCGCGGACGATGCCGCGCCACGCCGGCGGCAGGGCGTCGAGCGACGGAGGGGCCGCGGCGGCGTTGAGCGCGCGGGCCCGCGGCGTCTGGCCGGGAAACGGCCAGCGGCCACCGCCGAGCACCTGGAACGCGATGACGCCGAAGGCCCACATGTCCTGCGCGGGACGCAGCCGGGCACCCCGGTCGTCGAGCGGCTCCGACCACCACTCCGGCGGCACGTAGTCGACCGAGCCGAGGTGTGGCGCGTACCCGTGGGTCCCCTCGAGCTCGGTGCTGAGCCCGAAATCGGCCAGCGCCACCCGACCGTCGACGACCAGGACGTTGGACGGCTTCAGGTCGCCGTGCACCACCCGCCGCCCGTGCAGGTGGGCCAGGCCCCGGCAGATGTCGGTGAGGACCCGGACGGGGTCGGGCACCGGACCGGCGCGCATGACGTCGGCCAGGCTCGCGGTCGCCCTCTCCATGATCAGGACGACCGTGCCGTCGAGCTCCGGCCGGCTCCGGTCGGTGACCACGTGCGCGCCGAAGCTGCGCACCAGGCACGGATGGTCGGCGGTCAGCCCGAAGCGGACCTCCCGGGCGAGCACGTCGGCGCGCAGCCCCGACGCCGCCGGGACGAACTTGAGCGCCACCTCCCGGGTGTGGTCGTCGCACGCCCGGCCGGCGTACACCCGTCCCCAGCCGCCGCCGCCCAGCTGACGGGTGACCTCGAAGCCGGCGACGCGGTACCCGGTCGGCACGTCGAGCGGCGGAGTCTGTGGCATCGGCCCGTCCCACGGTCGGTGATCGCTGGCACGACCGTAACGCGGTCGTCGATGATGTCTGCCGTGGAGACGATCCTGGTCCAGGTTCCGGGCGGGCCGGGCGCTTCCGGCCCGGGCGCTTCCGGCCCGGCAGCCGACGTGCACCGGCTCGCGCCCGGTGACCGGCTGACGTTCGGCCGCGGCGCCGAGGTCGACGTCGCGCTGGACGCGCCCGAGGTGTCGCGGCTGGCCGGCGAGATCGTGGCGGCCGACGACTTCTGGCTGCTGAGCAACTTCGGGCACGAGTCCAGCCTCGTCGTGGAGAACGTCGAGGGCGGCGGCGAGTACGTGAAGGTGCGCCCCCGCCGCGTCGCCGCGCCGATCCCGTTCGAGATCAGCCGGCTCGCGGTCCCGGCCGCCGGCCGCACCATCGACCTCATCGTGTACGCGCCCCAGCACACGTACGCAGGAGCCGCCGGTGCCGCCGGTGCCGTGCCGGGCGCTGCCGGTGCCGGTGCCACCACCGTGTCGCCGTTCCCGCTGGACGAGTCCGCCCGGTACTTCCAGGTGCTGGTCGCCCTGTGCGAGCCCCGCCTGCGTGGCGAGTCGACGGTCGCCCTGCCCACCCTGGCCGACATCGGCGACCGCCTGACCCTGACCCGCGCGGCCGTCGGCTACCACGTCGGCTACCTGTGCGAGGAGAAGCTACGCATCCGCGACCGGGTGAACCTCCCGGAGGCCCGCCGGCTGGAGTGGAAACGCGAGGCCCTGGTGTCGATGGCGCTGCGCTACGACCTGGTGCGCGAGGAGCACCTCGCGCTCCTGCCCGCCCGCCGATGACCCAACCCTGACCGATCTTGGACACTCCTGCATCGAATTCGATGTAGAGGTGTCCAAGATCGGCCGGCCACCACTATGGATCTTGGCGGTGGAACGGCGGGACGGCGATCTCCGTCCACTCCGCGGCGGGGCCCGGGTTCGCGGTGAAGTCGTAGCGCGCGTTGCCGTCGCGCAGGGCGAGCAGGGTGGCCGACGTGGATCCGTACGCCGCGCCGCCGTGGGTGCGGGCCACGATCAGGGCACGGTCGTCGTCGGGGGCGAGGCCGTCGCCGTCGAGGAGGGGGAGCCAGTCGGCCCAGGCGTCGGCCGAGGGCTGTCCGGGCTTCGGGTCGGGGTCGCCGGCGGCGGACAGCAGCGGCGCGTAGTGGCCGATCAGGGGGTCGGCGGTCGCGTCGAGGCCCAGGTTCACCACGATGTGGGGGCCGGGTGCGATGACGTGGTGGGTGTAGGCGTCGCCGGTCCAGGACCACAGCTCGCACCGGCGCGGCGTGCCCACCAGGAGGTGGAACGCGTCGTAGGCGGCCGGGTCCGCGGGTCCGGTTCCGGTGGACAGCGCGGTCAGCGCGAGCGTTCCGCGGGTCGGGCGGACGGCCGTCGGTGCCGGCAGGGGTGGACCGTTGAGCAGCGCGGCGAACGCCGCCGCACCCGGGTCGACGGCCAGCCAGGTGCCGCCGCCGATCAGGTCGAGGCCGCCGACGTACGGCGTGCCGGGCCAGTGCGTGGCGGGCGGGCGCCACGGGCGGCCGACGAACTCGTCGCGGACGGCGCCGACGAGCAGCGGCCACGAGGCGTCAGGGTCGAACCGCAGGAGGACGGTGCACACCACCCCATCGTGTCACCGGGTGCGCCGGCTCTCCTCCACGGCGCCGACGGCGGGGTCGGCCGCGTAGGCGAGGGCCTGCTCGCCGGTCGCGCGCACGCCGAAGCCCGGCAGAGTCTCCAGGATCGTCATGACGGTGCCGCCGTGCGTCGCGACGAGCGTGTCGACCGTGTGCCGCACGTCCCGCCACGGCACCTCGTCGGCGAGGCAGACCAGGAACTCGCCTGTGACCGCGTTCGGGGCGTGCTCATCGGCGGACATGGATGGCAGCTTACGCCCTGATCGCGTTCCGTTAGGTTCAGGTGATCGTGGGTAGTTGATCCACTACGCAATACGACAACTACGGGGGAATCATGGTGTCACTGCGACTTATCGGGGCGGTTGCGGCCGGTGTGCTGGCCGCGGGTGCGGCGGTCGCACCGGTGCGGGCCGCGCCGGTGGCGGAGGAGCCCACCGGACGGGTGTGCCTGGAGGACGTGAAGTACCTGGTGCGCGCCCACCGCGGCAACCTCGCCGAGCTGGCCGCCGGCGCGGCCGTCCTGCCGCGGTCGAAGGACCGCCGGGTGCACCACCTGGCCGGCATGCTCATCGTCGACCACACGAGGGCCGAGGTGCGCGTCGTCGCCGCGGCCCGGCGTCACGACGTCACCCTGCCGCCGAAGCCGACCCGGCAGCAGCGCGCGGACCTCGCCGCCGTGACCGCGCTGGCCGGGCCGGAGTTCGACCTGGCGTGGCTGAAGCTGCAGGAGAAGGCCCACGAGCAGACACTCGACTTCATCGACCGCGAGGTCGCTGACGGGTGCGCCGCCGACGTGCGGGCACTGGCCGCGGCCACCGAGAAGACCGTCGAGGCGCACCTGGAGGCGACCCGCGACGCGCTCGCCGCCATCGGGGACTGACCGGCCGCGCCCGGTCGGCCCCCGGCCCGACGGGCCGACCGGGCGGGCCCCGGCCCGGGAAAGCTGCGATGCTGTCGGGGATGGAGGGATTCGACCACGACGGCCTGCGGTTCGACGTGTCGGACTCCGGGCCGCCCGACGGCCGTCCCGTCGTGCTGCTGCACGGGTTCCCGGCCGACCGGACCACCTGGGACGCGGTGACGCCCGCCCTGGTCGCCGACGGCCACCGGGTGCTCGCGCCGGACCAGCGCGGCTACTCGCCCGGCGCCCGGCCGCCGCGCCGCCGCGACTACCGGCTCGGCCTGCTCGCCGCCGACGTGCTGGCCCTCGCCGACGCCGCGGGTGCCGACCGGTTCGACGTCGTGGGCCACGACTGGGGCGCGGTCGTGGCGCTGCACCTCGCCGCCGACCACCCGGACCGGGTGCGGACCGTCGCCGCGTTCGCGGGCCCGCATCCGGGCGCCTGGCGGCGGTCGCTGACCCGCGGCAGCCAGGCGGTGCGGTCGGCGTACATGGTGTTCTTCCAGGTGCCGCGGTTACCGGAACGGCTGCTCGGTGCCCGGTCCGGCGCGCGCCTGTACCGCTCGCTCGTCGGCTCGGGCCTCGACCGCGAGCACGCCCGCCGGTACGCGGCCCGGTTCTCCCGGCCCGGTGCGCTCACCGGCCCGCTGAACTGGTACCGGGCGGCCGCGTTCGACCGCGTGCGGACCGGCGTGGTGCCGGTACCCACGCTGCTGGTGCGCGGCGGTCGCGACCGGTTCGTCACCCCCGAGGCCGTCGACCTGTCACGGCGGTGGGTGAGCGGACCCTGCCGGATCGAGACCCTGGACGACGTGTCGCACTGGATCCCCGAGCAGGCGCCGGCCCGGGTGGCCGCCCTCATCCGGGGCCACCTGTGAAACCCCGCTAGGAGTCGCCGACGTCGTAGCGGGGCTGGTCGCGCCCGGCGGCGGCGCGGTCACGCTCGCTGGCGGCCCGGTCGCGCTCGTCGGCGGCGAGCTCGCGTTCGTAGACGGCCAGGTCGCGCTCGTGGGCGGCCAGCTCGCGCTCGTCGGCGGCGAGCTCGCGTTCGTAGGCGGCCAGGTCGCGCTCGTCGGCGGCCCGGGCGCGCCGCTGGGCGGCCCGGTCGCGTTCGTCGGCGACCAGGTCACGTTCGTCGGCCACCGTGGAGCGGAGCTCCAGGTCGATATCGCGCTGGTCGGCGTAGGTATCACGCTCGTCGGCGACGACCTCGCGCTGTGACAGGGACTCATCGCGCGCGTCGGCACGGCGCTCCCGTTCGGCGAGATCGGACGGGCGATCGTCATCGCGGTCCATACCGGAATCCTACTGACTGCCGCCATCGTGGACGGACCGGCATCGGCGCCCGCCGCTACGTGAGCAGCTCCTGCCGGATGCGGCCGAGGATGCGGGTCAGCAACCGCGAGACGTGCATCTGGGAGACGCCTATGCGGTCGGCGATCTCGCGCTGACAGAGGTCGTCGAAGAAGCGCGTCCCGAGGATCGCCCGGTCGCGTCCGGGGAGGGTGGCGATGATGCGCCGCCAGCGACTCGTGGTGCACGACCGCGTCGAAGCCGGGTCGTCCGTGCCGAACTGCTCCTGGAGGGTGGCGGCGTCCGGACCGACGCCGACGGGCGCGTCCAGCGACGCCGGCCGGTAGCCCTGCGCGGCGGTCATCGCCTCGAGGACCCGGCCGTCGTCCGCGTCGAGGTGTGCGGCGATGCCGGCGACCAGCGGGGCGGCGGCCGCACCATCCACCCGTGGTCGCGGAAGTGACGCCGCAGGGAGCCGACGACCGTCGGCGTGGCGTACGCGGCGAAGTCGGTGCCGTTGCCGGGGTCGAACCGGTCGAGGGACCGGACCAGGGCGATCACCCGGTCGCGGAGGCGGGCCCGCTCGGCCGGGGTCGCCGCACCGCGGCGGTGCATCCGCTCCCGTACCGCCAGGAGCACGTTGATCGAGCTCGCGTCGATCAGCCGGACCCGGGCGAGGTCGATCACCACCCGGTCGGCCCGGGCGTCGGCACACCCGTACAGCACCAGGCGCAGCTGCACGGCCGCGCTGGAGTCCAGCGCACCGGTGACCGTGACGACGTGGACACCGTCGGCCTGCCATTTCTCGAATGTCGCCAGGTCCACGGTGCCCTCCAGGGGGTCGACGGCCGGTCGCCGCCAGCCCCTACCCGGACGACGTCGTTGTAGGCCGGTGCGACCCGCATCGACCACGACCGGATGAAGGTCACCGCCTGTGGCGGGTCGGCCCGGAGTCGAGCCGGGCCCAGACGCACTTGCCGCCCGGGAACCGGTGCCAGCCCCAGGACGCCGACATGGCGTCGACGATCGCCAGTCCGCGGCCGGCGTCGGGCGGCCCGTGGGCCTTGAGTTCCGGGTCGTCGGCGCCGTGGTCGACCGCGCCGACGGTGAGGCAGGCGCCGTCGAAGGCGAGCTCCAGCCGATCACATCCGCCGGCGTGCCGGACGCCGTTCGACACGAGCTCGGCGATCACCGGCTCCAGCCTCGCGAAGCTGTCCGGGTCGCCGACACCCACGCCCCGGGCGGACAGGACCAGGCGGGCCGCCACCCGGGCCACGGACACCGCCCGGGGGCCCGTCGGCAGGATCGTCCAGGAAGCCCGCAGCATCTCCGCCTTCCCGCCGATGGGTGATCCGGCGCGCTACCCGGCTGGCCTCCGGTTACACCGGCGGGCCCACGAACATCCTGTGAGCGTGATCATCGGGTCGAACTCCTCAACGTCGGGCGTTCCCGACCGATCCGGTCGGGGTGCGGCATGCGGCAGGTGGACGGTGGTGGCTGTGGTGGCTCCTGTGCGGGCTCACCGCGGTCGCCGTCTACCTGCTGCTGCCCCCGGACCAGCTGCCCGCGAGCGTCCTGTACCAGGTGATCGGCGCCGCGTCGGCGGCCGGGATCGTGGTCGGCGTCCGGCTGCACCGGCCAGCCCGGCCGTGGGTCTGGTACTGGTTCGCGGCCGGCCAGGCGACCTGGGTCACCGGCGACGTGATCTGGTCGTACTACGTCTACGTCCTGCACGAGGAGCCGTACCCGTCGGTGGCGGACGTGCTCTACATGTCCGCGTACCCGCTGTTCCTCGCGGGGTTCGTGCTGCTCGTGCGGCACCGGTCCGGTCGCCGCGCCGCGCGTGACGTCGCCGGCCTGGTCGACGCCGCGATCGTGGCGATCGGGCTCGGCCTGGTGTTCTGGGTGTTCGTGATCCGCCCCATCGCCGAGGACACGTCCGCGTCGCTGGCCGAGCGGCTCGTCGGCTGGAGCTACCCGGCCGCCGACGTGCTGATCCTGGTGATGCTGTTCCGGGCGTTCGCGGCCAACGGGACCCGGGTGCCGAGCCTGCGGCTCCTCGGCTGGGCCGGTGCCCTCCTGCTCGTCGCCGACATCGGCTTCTCCGTGGTGTCGCTGTACTCCAGCTACGAGGGTGGCCTGCTCGACGCCGGCTGGCTGCTCTCCTACGTGCTGTGGACGACCGCCGCCCTGCACCCGTCGATGTCGGCGGCCGCCGAGGGTGCCGTCGACGGCGGCACGGCACCGGTGGGTCCCGGCCGGCTCCTGCTGGTGGCCGCGAGCCTGCTGCTCACCCCGGCGGTGCTGTTCGTGCAGGGCGCGCTGATGCCCGAGGTCGACTGGCTCGCCATCGGTACCGCCGCGGTGGGGCTGTTCGGGCTGGTGCTGGTGCGGCTCGCGGGGTTCGTGGTGCAGGTCCGGCGGCAGGCCGACCAGCTGAACCGGCTGGCGATGCACGACGACCTGACCGGGCTGCCGAACCGGCGGCTGCTGGAGGAGCGGCTGCGGGCCGCGGCGTCCGGTGGTCCCGCCCAGTTCGCGTTGATCGACCTCGACGGGTTCAAGACCATCAACGACCGGCTGGGCCACCCCGTCGGCGACGAGTTCCTCGGCATCGTCGCCCGGCGGCTGCGCACGCTCGTCCGGCCGACCGACACCGTCGCCCGCATGGGTGGCGACGAGTTCGCCGTCCTGTTCCCCGCCACCGACGAGGCGACCGCCGACGCGTTCGTCGACCGGGTCGTCCACGCGCTCCAGGAGCCGGCCGTGGTCGCCGGCGACGAGCTGCTCGCCGGTGCCAGCATCGGCGTCGTCGGCAGTGCGGGGGTCACCGACCCGGCCGAGATCATGCGCCGGGCCGACGTGGCGATGTACGCGGCGAAGGAGCGGCGCGGGCGGGCTCTGCGCTACCGGCCGGAGCTCGACGAGCGCGCCGCCGAGGACGCCCGCCTGGGTGCCCAGCTGCGGGCGGCGCTCGACACGGGCCGGCTGCACCCCGTGTACCAGCCGATCGTGGAGCTTCCCGAGGGCCGGACCGTGGCCGTGGAGACGCTCATGCGGTGGGACCACCCCGACCTCGGCGTCGTGGGTCCCGCGACGTTCATCCCGTTCGCCGAGCGCAGCGGGCTGATCGTCGAGCTCGGTGCCTGGATCCTGCGGGCCGCCTGCGTCCAGGCCGCCCGGTGGCGGGCGACGCTGGGCGAGGACGCGCCGCGGCGGATCAGCGTCAACGTGTCGCCCCGGCAGCTCACCGAGCCCGGGTTCACCGAGACCGTCCTGGCGACCCTGGCCGAGACCGGGCTGCCCGCGCCGTGCCTGGCCATCGAGGTCACCGAGACGGCCGTGTTCACCGGTGGGCGCGCCCTCGACGCGCTGCACGAGCTGCACCGGCACGGGGTCCGGATCGCGCTGGACGACTTCGGTACCGGCCACTCGTCGCTGGGCCTGCTGCAGACGGTGCCGGTCGACATCCTCAAGGTCGACAAGTCGTTCGTCGACAACATCGCCCTCGCCGGCCGCGAGTCGGTCATCGCGAGCGCACTGATCGAGGTGAGCCGCGGGATGGGCCTCGACGCGGTCGCGGAGGGCGTGGAGACCGCCGAGCAGGCCGACGTGCTGTACCGCATGGGCTACCGCTATGCCCAGGGCTACTTCTTCGGCCGGCCGACCGCCGACCCGGTCTTCACCGTGGCGGTGCCGACCGCCGCGTGATGGTCGCGCCGCCGGCGCCGTTCAGACCGGTCGCGCGGGGAACGGCATCGCCTTCCTCCCCGTCAGGTCGGCATCGCCGGCCGGATTCGAACCGGCGTCCTCCCCCTCTGTCAGAAAAGGCGCGACGACCTCTGCGCTACGGCGTGCCGCCGCGAGTCTAGCGCCGCGGCCCGCCCGCACCGGCAGTGGTCGACACCGTTGATCGAGGAAGATCCGGCCGGCTCCAGCCACCCCTTTCTTCCTCGATCAATTCGTCATCCGCGACCGACGGTGAGCACCCGGCTTTCCCGGCCGGCCCGGATCCCGGGCACGCCGCGCCGGTCGGCGCACCCTCCGGGGAGCCGGAGTGCCGTCCGTTGACAGGGCGGGACGCCGGCCGGAGCGGGGCTCGTGTCGGCGGCCTCGCCCGCGGTCGCGGCGCCGACCCGGTACGAGGCGGAGGCCGCGCCCGCGTCGTGCACCGGCACCATCGACTCCAACCACGCGGGGTACTCCGGCACCGGGTTCTGCAACGGGACCAACGCGGTCGGCGCGGCGGTGCGGTTCACGGTCACCGCCGCGACGGCCGGCACCGCGACGCTGGGGCTGCGGTTCGCCAACGGCACCGCGACCGTCCGGCCCGCCGACGTCATCGTCAACGGCACGCGCGTCGGGGGGACCTCGTTCGAGGGGACCGGCGGCTGGGCGACCTGGGCCGTCAAGGCGCTCACGGTGCCGGTCGGCGCCGGCGGCAACACGGTCGCGTTCAGCCCGACGGCCGCCGACGGCCTGGCCAACATCGACGCCCTCGACGTCGAGGTGACCGGCGGCGGCGCGGGCGGCAACGGGTCGCCGACCGACGCGAACATCGTCTACCACGGCCGGTGGGACCGGTCGAACGCGTCGTACTTCTCGATGGGCTGGGCCGGTGGCTACCTCGACGCCCAGTTCACCGGGGCCTCCATCGGCGTGCGGCAGCGCAACGCCATCGACCTGTACTACTCCATCGACCGCGGCCCGCTGCAGTGGCGCCGCAACGTCTCCGGCGCCGTCACGCTCGCCACCGGCCTGTCCGGCGGCGCGCACACCGTGCGGATCGGGTACCGCGAGCGGGCCGGCTCCTACACCGGCGACCCGGTGTTCGGCGGCCTGATCCTGGCCGCCGGCGGGCAGACCGCGCCGATCGCGCGGCCGCAGAGGGTGGTGGAGTTCATCGGCGACTCGATCACGGTGGGCCAGCCGAACGCCGACCGCCCGTTCACCGCCTACGCGTGGCTCACCGGCGAGGCGCTCGGCGCCGGTCACACCCAGGTGGCCCAGGGCGATGCGTGCCTGGTGAGCCAGGACTGCTACGCGATGATGGACTGGTTCCGCCGCTCGTCCGGGTACGCCACCACCGACGACTGGAACTTCGCCACCTACCAGGCGGCCGCGGTGGTCATCAACCTCGGCACCAACGACGTCGGCCACCACGTGTCGACGACCCGGTTCCAGCAGAACTACGTCGTGATGCTCCAGCGGGTCCGGCAGGCCTACCCGAACGCGCACATCTTCGCGATGGCCACGTTCCGCGGCCGCTACGTGACGGAGACGCGCAACGCCGTCTCGGCGTCGGGTGACAGTCGGGTCCACTTCGTCGACACCACCGGCTGGATCGGCACCGCCGACCTCGTCGACAGCGTCCACCCCAACGACGCCGGCCACGCGAAGATCGCCCAGCGGCTGGCTCCGGTCCTCGCGCAGCACCTCTAGCGACGGCTGCCGCTTCCCGGTGCGTGTCTAATGGGCGGTGAGGTGCCGATGTCGTCCTGTGCCGGAGGTGCGTGTCGTGACAGCGGACGTGGCCGCGGACCGACGGCGTGGCCCCGCGCACTGGGTGGCGGCGCGGGGCCTTCGACTGGGGTGGGTCGCGGCGGCCGTGGGGGTCGCCGCCGTCGTCGGCTTCGGGGCCGCCGGGCTCTGGGCGTTGGCGACGGCGTCGGCGGGACTGGCCGCGGGGGTCGTGGTGGCCGCGACCGGCACCCGGCAGGTCACCCGGGCGCAGCGGGCCGAGCTCGAGAACCTGACCGCACAGGTCGACCGGCGGGCGGAGCAGGTCGCCGCGCTCGGCCATGAGCTGCGCACCCCGCTGACGATGATCAAGGGCGCGGCCGACCTGCTGCTGGAGCGCACGCCGGGGCCGCTGACCGCGGCGCAGGAACGGTTCCTCCAGGTGATCGGGCACCAGTGCACGCACGTGGTGGCGCTCTGCGAGAGCCTGCTGACCCAGGCGAAGATCGAGGCGGGCCTGTTCACGCCGCGGCTCGAACGGGCCGACGTGTCGGTGCTGGCCCGCGACGTCGTGACCGCGATGCGCCCCCTCTGCGCCCAGCGCCAGCAACGCATCACCCTGGACACGCCGCAGGTGACCCCGCGGATCCCGGCCGACCCGTTGCTGATCGCCCAGGCGATGACGAACCTGGTGTCCAATGCCAGCCGCTTCACCACGATCGGCGGCAACATCGACGTCCGGGTGATGGCGGTCGACACCGGCGTCGCGATCTACGTGACCGACGACGGGGCCGGGATGAGCCGGGAGCAGCGCCAGCGGCTGTTCCACCGGTTCGCCACCGGCCGGCCGCTGGAGGACGGCACCGGGCTGGGGCTGGTCATCACGAAGACGATCGTCGAGCTGCACGGGGGATCGATCATGGTGGACACCGCGTCGGCGCGCGGCACGACGTTCCTGTTCACGCTGCCGGCCGGTACCTCCGGAAAGGCGGGCCCGGCATGAGCACCGCGCTGGTGGTCGACGACGAGCCGCAGATGACGATGATCATCGGGTACGCGCTGGAGACGCAGGGGTTCACCGTCCTGGTCGCGCACGACGGCGCCACCGCCCTGCACCTGCTGCGGTCGAAGGGCGTCGACCTTGTCGTGCTCGACGTGCTCATGCCGACGATCGACGGGCTGACGCTGTGCGAGCGCATCCGGGCCCGGTCCGACGTGCCCATCATGCTGCTGACCGCGTTGGCCCACCACGACGACGTGATCGCGGGACTGGAGCGGGGCGCCGACGACTACGTCACCAAGCCGTTCCACCCCCGGGAGGTGGCGCTGCGGGCGGCGGCACTGGTCCGGCGCCGGGAGACCGGCACCGTGCTGCGGATCGGTCAGTTGACGATCGACCCGACCGCACGGTCGGCGTCGATGGCGGGCGCGCGGCTGGAGCTGCCGTACACCGAGTTCAAGCTGCTGCTCCACCTCGCCACGCACCGCGGCAACCCGCAGTCGTGGCAGGACCTGCTCCGCGCGGTCTGGGGCACCACCGAGATCATCGGCGGGCGCGACGTGGTCAAGTCGACCGTCTACCGGCTGCGGTCGCGGCTGTCCGGCGACGGTGACGGCACCACGTACGTCCGGACGATCCGCGGCGCCGGGTACGTCATGCCCGACCTGCCACCGTTTCCGGAGGACGACCCCGGTAACACCGCTGTCACCTGAGCCCACCCGGCTGTCACCGCGGCACCGCGTCCCGCCGCCTACGTTGACGTCAGCCCGCCGGTTCGCGGGTGCTCGCCGGAGGAGGTCGAGTCGATGG
The DNA here is from genome assembly GCF_016863655.1 of Virgisporangium ochraceum. GTDB lineage: Bacteria > Actinomycetota > Actinomycetes > Mycobacteriales > Micromonosporaceae > Virgisporangium > Virgisporangium ochraceum. The sequence goes on along the minus strand of NZ_BOPH01000108.1, from coordinate 94,412 downwards.
CACCGCTGCAACATCCACAGGTCAGGGGCTGGTTGATCCTGCTGACCGCCGCCGTGCTCGCTGTCGCGGCGGGCTGCGCGCGCACCGAGGCCGGCGGCGCGGACGGCGCCCGGGACGAGGGCAAGGTCGTGGTCGCCTGCGGCGCGACCGAGGAGTGGTGCGCCGCCATGACCGCCCGCTTCACCAAGGAGACCGGCGTCGAGGCGGAGTTCGTGCGCCTGTCCAGCGGCGAGACGGTCGCCAGGCTGCAGGCCGGCAAGGCGAACCCGGAGTTCGACGTCTGGCACGGCGGCCCGGCCGACGGCTTCGTCGCCGCGGAGGAACAGGGCCTGCTCGAACCGTACGTCTCGCCGAACGCCGCGGTGATCTCCGACCGGTACAAGGACCCCGAGGGCACCTGGACCGGCGTGTACGTCGGCGTCCTCGGCTTCTGCAACAACAGCAGGGTTCTCGCGGCGAAGAAGGTGCCGGCGCCGCAGTCGTGGGAGGACCTGCTCGCCCCGGGGCTCGGCAAGAACGTCGGGCTGGCCCACCCGTCCACCTCGGGCACCGCGTACACGATGCTGTGGTCGCAGGTCGCGCTGCACGGCGGCGACACCGGCAAAGCGCTGGACTACATGCGGCGGCTGCACCCGAACGTGCTGCAGTACAGCAAGTCGGGCATCGCGCCGGCACAGCAGGCCGCCCGGGGCGAGGTCGGTGTCGGGGTCATCTTCTCCCACGACTGCGTGGCGACGCAGGAGCAGGGGTTCAAGGACCTCACGGTCACGTTCCCGGCGGAGGGCACCGGCTACGAGGTCGGCGGCGTCGCCCTCGTGCGGGGCGCGCACAACCCGACGAGCGCCCGCAAGTACATCGACTGGGCGCTCACCCCGGCCGCGCAGGAGATCGGCCCGACGGTGAAGTCGTACCAGGTCCCCACGAACCCGCGGGCGAAGGTCTCCAGCAAGTCGGTCGACCTCGGCACGGTGAAGCTCGTCGACTACGACGTCGCGGCGGCGGGCCGGGCGAAGAAGGACCTCACCAAGCGGTTCGACACCGACGTGGCCCAGGCCCCGAAGTCCTGACCCGGGCGGCCGACCGTTCCGGATCGACACCAGCCCGGCCCGACGCCAGGAGTTCCAGTGAGCATGCTCGTCGAGTCCCCACCACCCCCGGTCGACACCGGCCCGCCGAACCGGCCACGCCGGCCCCGTCGACGCTCGCGCGACGTCGGCGTGACGGTCGCGGTCGTCGCGAGCGTGCTGCTCGTCGCCGTGGGCAGCGTCGTTCCGCTGACGGCGGTGCTGTCCACCGCCCTGTCGGGCCCGGCGCTGCCGCGCTACGCGGAGTTCGTGACCTCGTCGACCGACCTCGGGATCCTGCGGAACACGCTGGTGCTCGGACTGCTCGTCGGCGTCTGCGGCACCGCCATCGGGTTCCTGTTCGCGTTCGTGCAGACCCGGCTCGCCGTGCCGGGCAAGCGGATCCTGCACGTGGTGGCGCTGCTGCCGATCGTCAGCCCGCCGTTCGCGGTGGCGACGGCCGCGATCGTCCTCTACGGGCGGCAGGGCGTGGTGACCAGCGGGCTGCTCGGCGTCGAGTACGACATCTACGGGCTCGACGGACTGGTGCTCGTCCTGTCGCTGTCGCTGTTCCCGGTGGCGTACCTGGGCATGCTCGGCATGATGCGCGGCCTGGACCCGGCGATGGAGGAGGCCGCGATGAACCTGGGCGCGAGCCGCTGGCACATCTTCCGGACCGTGCAGCTGCCGCTGCTCGCCCCGGGTCTGGCGGCGCCGTTCCTCCTGCTGTTCGTCGAGGCCATCGCCGATCTGGCCAACCCGTTGGCGCTCGGCGGCGACTACACCGTGCTGGCCAGCCGCGCCTACCTCGCGGTCACCGGTGAGTACGACACGACCAGCGCCGCCGTCTACAGCCTGATCCTGCTGGTGCCGGCGGTCGGGCTCTACCTGGCCCAGCGCTACTGGCTCGGGCGCAGGATCCGGACCACCATCACCGGCCGGCCGTCGGGCACCGTGCACCTCATCACCGGCCCGGTGCGGTGGCCCATCTTCGGGCTGGCCCTGTTCGTCGCGGTGATCGTGGTGAGCCTGTACGGCACCGTGCTCCTCGGCTCGGTCACCCGGGTCTTCGGCGTCGACAACACGGTGACGCTGCAGCACTTCCGGGAGGTGGTGCTCGGTGTGGGCCAGGAGGCGTTGCGGGACACCACGGTGCTGGCCGCCGTGGCGACGCCGGTCGCCGGGGTCTTCGGACTGGTCATCGCCTGGCTGGTGACCCGCCACCTGCGCCGCTCGGCCGGCTGGCTCGACCTCGCCGGCACCCTCGGCGTCGCGGTGCCCGGCACCGTGCTCGGCATCGGCTTCCTGCTGGCCTACCGGCCCGACCGCTACATCGGCGACGTGCTGGTGTTCCCCGGCCTGGTCGGTGGAACGGCGATCGCCGGCGGGGCGCTCGCCATCGTGCTCGCCTACGTGACCCGCAGCGTGCCGGCCGGTCTGCGCACCGGCGGCGCCGCCCTGACCCAGCTGCATCCCAGCCTGGAGGAGGCGTCGATGAACCTCGGCGCCGGGACGTTCCGCACCTTCCGCCGGGTCGTGGTGCCGCTCATCCGGCCGGCCCTGCTCACCGGTCTCAGCTACAGCTTCGCCCGCAGCATGACCTCGATCTCCACGGTCATCCTGCTGGTCACCCCGGACACTAAGATCATCACCTCGCAGATCCTCAGCGCGGCCAACACCGGACGCTACGGCGTCGCGTTCGCCTACTGCACCGTCCTGACGGCCATCGTGCTGGCCGGGTTCGGCCTCATCCGGCTGCTCATCGGCGGCACGGCCGTTCTGCACCGCACCTCGACCGGACGGAGTTCCTGATGACGACCACCCTCCCCGGCGACCGGCTCCTGCCGTCGAAGGACCGTGTCGACGTCGGACGGCTGGAGCTCGACGGCCTCACCAAGACGTTCGCGTCGGCGTCGGGGGAGGTCACCGCCGTCGACGACGTGACGCTGGACGTGCGGCCGGGCGAGTTCATCACCCTGCTCGGACCCTCCGGCTGCGGCAAGACCACGACGCTGCGGATCGTGGCCGGGTTCGAGACCGCCACCGCCGGCCACATCCGGCTCGACGGCGCGTCCATCGACCGCCTGCCGCCGCAGCGGCGCACGATGGCGATGGTCTTCCAGAGCTACGCGTTGTTCCCGCACCTGACGGTCGGCGAGAACATCGCGTACGGGCTGAAGCTGCGCCGCCGCGGACACGACGACATCCGTACCGCGATGCAGATCGCGCTGACCAGCATGAACCTCGTCGGCCTGGAGAACCGGTCGCCGCACGAGCTGTCGGGCGGCCAGCAGCAGCGCGTCGCCCTGGCCCGCGCGCTGATCATGCAGCCGACCGTGCTGCTCTTCGACGAGCCGCTGTCGAACCTCGACGCGAAGCTCCGCGGCGCGATGCGGGCCGAGATCCGCCGGATCCAGCGCCGGCTCGGCATCACCAGCCTCTACGTCACGCACGACCAGGACGAGGCGATGAGCATGTCCGACCGCGTCGTGGTCATGAACAAGGGACGCGTCGAGCAGGTCGCCGCGCCGGCCGAGATCTACTTCCGGCCCGCGACCGTGTTCGTCGCCGACTTCATCGGCCGGGCCAACTTCGTCGAGGTGGTTCCCGAGCAGGTCGACGGGGGGTCGGCGACGGTCAACGCGCTGGGTGGGCGGCTGCGCGTCGCCGCCCACCCGGCGGTCCGGGCGAACGCGCCGGCGTACCTGATGATCCGTCCGGAGACGATCTCGCTGGCGCCCGCCGGCGACGGGGGCATCGGCGCCGTCCTCCGCTCCACGTTCCACGGGCACAGCGTCGACTACGAGGTCGAGACGATCAGCGGCACGCTGCACGTCACCGAGTCGGGCCCCGACCCGAACGCCCTGATCGACATCGGCACGAATGTCGCCATCACGTTGAGCCCGGACCGGTCCTACGTCCTCGACGGCGGCTAGATCCCAGGGGGAGTCATGCTCAGGCGAATCCTCGTCATCCTCGCGGCGGCCGTCGTGTCGCTCGCGCTGTGCCTGTTCCTCGAGATCGTCCTCGAGTGGCCGAAGGTCGTCGTGTACGTGATCGGGCTGGCCCCGCTGTTCCTCGCCGCGGCTGCCGTCGGTCCGGCCAACCGGAACCGCGACAGGCGACGGTAGCCGGGTCATTTTTGGTCTTTTATGCCACTTTTGTCGGTTATCATCCGGCCGTGGCACTGGTAGTGGTGGCGGAGGACAACCTCGAGCATCAGCGGCTGATCGTGAAGGTCGTCCGCCGGCTGCATCACGAGGTGGTCACGGTGTCCAACGGCATGGCCGCGCTCGACGCGGTCCGGTCACGGCGACCCGACCTGGTGATCGCCGACGTCGACATGCCGGAGCTCGACGGCGTCCGGCTGTGCCAGACCATCCGCGCCGACCCCGACACGGCCGCGACCCCGGTGGCCCTGATCACGGGCTACCTGCCGGCCAGCGACCCGGAGCACCGCCTGGCCGGCGCGACGGTGGTGGTCCGCAAGCCGTTCGGCGTGCAGGAGCTCACCGACGTGGTGAAGGGCTGCCTCGACGGTGCCGCGACCTCGGCGGTGGCGGCGTCCGCCGGCTTCGTCGACGCGTTGCTGCACACGCTCGACGTCGGCGTGGTCGTCTGCGACCCGCAGGGCCGGTTGCTGCTGCTCAACAGGACCCTGCGCGCCTTCTTCGGCGACGACAGCGCCTCGGTGCCGTTGTCGGAGTGGCCCAGCCGCTTCGTGCTGCGCCACCACGACGGCACGAGGCTGACCGCCGCGGAGCTCCCGCTGTCGCGGGCGCTGGCGGGCGAGGCGGTCGAGCACGCGGACATGCTCGCCTACGACCTCCAGCAGCGGCCGCACTGGCTGGTCATCAACGCGCACGGCATCTACGACGTCGACGGCGCCCTGATCGGCGCGGTGGCCGCGGTGCACGACGTCACCGCCGAGTACCGGGCCCACCGCTACCAGCAGTGCAAGAGCGACGTGCTGGAGGTCCTGGCCCGGGCGCCCGACGCGGGCACCGCCGCCGCCGAGATGCTGCAGGCGATCGGACTGCGGCTCGAGTGGCCCTACGTGCGGCTGTGGCTCGTCGACCCGGTGAGCGACCGGCTCCTGCCGGCGGCGATCTTCACCGCGCCCGACAGCCAGCCGCTCCCCGTGCCGTCGAGCTTCGAACGCGGCCACGGGCTGGCGGGCCGGTGCTGGGAGCGCGGTGAACCGGTGTGGGTGCCCGACATCCACGGGCCCGACTCGCCGGTGGTGCCCGAGATCGCCGACGCCGCCACCTACCGGGCGGCCGGCGCCGTGCCGGTGCGCAGCGGCACCGCCGTCGTCGGCGTGCTGACGTTCTTCTCGTGCGAGCGCCAGGAGCCCGAGCCCGCCATCGCCGTGCTCCTGGCCGGCATCACCGGCCACATCGGCGCCTACCTCGAGCGGCGCCGGGCCGAAGACCTGGCGCTGCAACTGGCCGCCAGCGTCGAGGAGTACATCGCGCTCGTCGGACACGAGCTGCGCACGCCGCTGACGTCGATCGCCGCGTACACCGAGCTGATCACCGAGTCGCCCGACACCACGCCGCTGAGCGAGGTGCGCAAGCTGCTCGACGTCGTGGTGCGCAACACCGACCAGCTGCGCGCGCTGGTCGACCAGCTCCTCGACCTGGCCGCGCTGGAGTCCGGCCAGGTCACGCTCGACACCGCGCCCGTCGACCTGTCCGAGGTGGTCGCCGGCGCGGTGGCCGCCGCCCGCCCGGCCGCCGGTGCCCGCGGGATCGCCGTCGACGGGGACCGGACCGGCCGCCTCACCGTGCCCGGCGACGGTCCCCGGCTGCGGCAGGTCGTCGACCACCTGCTCGACAACGCGGTCAAGTACAGCCCCGACGGCGCCACCGTCACGGTGACCCTGACCGGCGCCGACGACGTCGCGGAGCTCGCCGTCACCGACACCGGGGCGGGCGTGCCCGCCGAGGAGCACCCGCACCTGCTGCGCCGGCTGTACCGGGGCAGCAACGCCCGCCACCACGGCATCCCGGGTGTCGGGCTCGGCCTGGCGATCAGCCGCGCCATCGTCGAGCGGCACCGCGGCACCCTCACCATCGCGATGGGTCAGCCGGGAACCACCGCGACGGTCCGGCTGCCCTGCACCGACCGGGCGGCGGCTACGGCACAGCCGTGACGGCGTCGGCGACCTCGGTGCGGTCGCGGCCGGCGTGCTTGGCCGCGTACAGCGCCCGGTCGGCGCGGGCGACCAGTTCGTCGGAGGTCTCCACGCCGGTCCACTGGGCGGCGCCCGCCGAGAACGTCTGCCCGAGCGGGGTGACCGCGCGCAGCCGTTCCACCGTCGCCAACGCGTCGGCCAGTGGGGCGTCGGGCAGCAGCAGGATGAACTCCTCGCCGCCGTAGCGGGCCAGCCGGTCGACCGCCCGCACCTGCTCCTGCCATGCGGCGGCCGCGCTCTTGAGCAGCCGGTCGCCGGCCGGGTGGCCGAAGTCGTCGTTGAACCGCTTGAAGTGGTCCAGATCGATCATGACGACCGTGAGCGGCCGCCCGGTACGCCGGGCCTGCTCGGTGGCGTACGGCAGGTGGGTGGTCCAGTCCCGGCGGTTCGACAGCCCGGTCAGGGCGTCGGTGCGGGCCAGCTCGCGGAGCTGCCGCGACTGCGTCTCGATGTGACGCACGAGGCCCGCGAGCCGGGTGACGACGAGCAGGAACAGCACCGCGGAACTGGCCGCGATCGCGAACGCGTCGGTCACCCGGCCGGCCACCGCCTGGGTGGTGAGGACGGCGGGGCCCACGAGCGCGGCGGCGGTCAGCGCGACCAGCAGCGCCGGGCGGACCTGCTGTTCCGTGCCATCGTCGAAGGGCTCGCCGACCTGGCGCGTGCTCGGGTGCAGCGCGGCGGCGCCGACCATGGCGAACGAGGTCAGGAAGATCATGTTCATGCCGCTCAGCGCCAGCCCGGTGACCTCCAGACCCAGCTGCGACCAGACGACCCAGAGGATGTCGCCGACGAGCAGTAGCCCCACCGCGCCGACGACCGCGCGCAGCGCGGGCAGCCGCCACCCGCCGCGGATCAGGAGCCGGGTCGTCATCGCCAGGACGACCACGTCGCCGATCGGGTAGCCAGCGAGCGTCAGGTGCCCCACCAGCGTCAACGACGCGTCGTGCACGGTCGGGCGCACCACGTACACCCATGACAGCAGGCCGAGGCCGGCGGTGATGGTCGCGCTGTCGAGCGTCGCCGTCCAGCTGCCGCCGAGCCGGTGCCGGCGCTGGACCACGAGCATGCCCGCCACCAGGCACGGGTACAGCGCCAGCCAGAACGCGTCGGCGACCGAGGGGTAGACGGGTCCGCTCGCCCACTCGACGACCGCGGCGACCGCGATGCCGGTCGCGTTGAGGAACACGCCGGCGGCGAACAGCAGCCAGGCCGCCTGCCCGGCCGGTCGGTGGCGGCGGACACCGACGACGGCCGTCGCGGCCGCGCCCCAGCCGACGGCGACCTGCCAGGCGGTACCGAGCCAGGGGTGGTCCGCCACGACCGGGTAGAACCCGATCATCCCGGCCATCACGACGGCGTACGCCGCGAGCATGCGTGACTTCACGCCGGGGAGATCGTCAGCGCCCGGTCGGGGTTGAAGGTCGTGGCAGGCTGGCCGGTATGACGTCACCCACGCAGGTCGTCGTGCTGCCCGCCAACACCCCACGGTCGTTCTACCGCGACGCCGGTCGCATCGCCGCCTTCCGCGGCGCCGCCGGAGACGGCACCGCCCCCGCCGGCGGTGGCTACCACCCCGAGGACTGGGTGGCCTCGACCACGGCCAGGTTCCAGGCGGCGCCGGCGGGCCTGACCGTGCTGCCCGACGGGCGGCCGCTCACCGACGCGATCGCCGCAGACCCGGTCGGGTGGCTGGGCGCCGACCATGTCGAGCGGCACGGCGCCGACCCGGCGATCCTGGTGAAGCTGCTCGATGCGGGGGAGCGGCTGCCACTGCACGTGCACCCCGACGGCCGGTTCGCCGCCAGCCACCTGGCGTCGCCGTACGGCAAGGCCGAGGCCTGGGTGATCGTCGACGCCGCACCGGACGCGGTCGTGCACCTCGGTTTCTCCCGCGACGTCGGCTCCGACGAGCTGGCCGGCTGGGTCGCGCGCCAGGACGTCGGTGAGATGCTGGCCAGCACGAACCGGATACCGGTGCGCCGCGGCGACGCCGTCTTCTGCCCCGCCGGTCTGCCACACGCGATCGGGGCCGGGATCCTCCTGGTCGAGGTGCAGGAGCCGACCGACTTCTCCGTGCTGCTCGAGTGGACCGGCTTCGACCTCGACGGCGCCGCCGTCGGTCACCTCGGCCTGGGGTTCGACGAGGCCCTGCGCTGCGTCGACCGCGCGGCCTGGAGCGAGGCGCGGATCCGGGGACTGGCCGCCGCCCGGCCGGGCTCCACGACACGTCCCGGTGTGGAACGGCTCCTGCCCACCGCGGCCGACGGGTTCTTCACGGCCGAACGGCTGCGGCCCGCGCCCGACGCCGTGCTGGACCCCGCGTTCTCGGTCGTCGTCGTCACCGCGGGCGGGGGCGAGCTGTCGACCGGCCACGAGATTCTCCCCGTCCGTGCCGGGATGACGCTGCTGGTCCCGTTCGGCGCGGGAACCTGCGCGCTGCGCGGCCGGGTCGAGGCTGTCCGGCTCCTCCGCTGAGCGCTACCGGTGGTGGGCCAGCGGTCCGTGGCTCGCGGTGTGCGCGGGGTCCGTGTGGATGGTCGCGGCCGTCAGGCGGGGAACAGCGTGGAGCAGCCGGTGCTCGGCGTCGACCGCGATCTCGTGGGCCCGCACCAGCGACAGGGTCGCGTCGACGACCACGTCGGTCTCGGCGTGGAGGTGGTGGCCAACCCAGCGCATGCGGAGCCGGCCGACGGACAGGACGCCGGGTGTCTCCGCGAGGACCCGTTCGGCCGTGTCCACTGTGGACGGATCGACGGCGTCCATCAGCCGCCGGTACACCTCCCGGGCGGCGTCCTTGAGCACCAGCAGAATCGCCGCGGTGATGAGCAGGCCCACCACCGGGTCGGCCCACCGCCAGCCCAGCGCGACGCCGCCCGCGCCGAGGAGCACGGCGAGCGAGGTGAAGCCGTCGGTGCGCGCGTGCAGGCCGTCGGCGACGAGGGCGGCCGACCCGATGCGCCGCCCGACCCGGATGCGGTACCGCGCGACGACCTCGTTGCCGACGAACCCGACGAGGCCGGCGGCGGCGACCCACGGCAGGTGGGTGACGTCGGCCGGGTCGAGGAGCCGCCGCACCGCCTCGTAGCCGGCGTACGCCGCCGACGCGGCGATCGTCACGACGATGAGGATCCCGGCGATGTCCTCCGCGCGCCCGAAGCCGTAGGTGTAGCGGCGGGTCGCCGCGCGGCGTCCCACCAGGAAGGCGACGCCGAGCGGTACGGCGGTGAGCGCGTCGGCGAAGTTGTGCATCGTGTCGCCGAGCAGGGCGACCGACCCCGACACGGCCACGACGGCCAGCTGCGCGGCGGCGGTGGCACCGAGCGCGACCAGCGAGATCCACAGCGCCCGCATGCCCTCCCGGGACGCTTCGAGCGCGGAGTCGATCTTCTCGGCGGTGTCGTGCGAGTGCGGCAGATGCATGGCGTACCCCCTCGGGGGCACGGTACGTGCCGACCCGTGTACGCGGCGACGTCGCACCTGCGAGCCATGGGCACCTGCCCATCGGACGTCGCGGCACGTCAGTGCGGGTCGGCCTCCCCGGCCAGGGCCCGGCGCAGGGTGCGCGCCTCCTCGGCGCTGACCGCGCGGGCGAAGTGCACGAGCGTCGCCGACCGGCTGTCGGTCTGTCCGAGGACGTCGAGCATCAGCTGGGCCACGAACTGCTCGCGGGTCAGCGCCGCCGAGTAGTGCCAGGCCTTGCCGGCCAGCTCGCGGGTCACGACCCCCTTGCCGGCCAGGCGGTCGAGGACCGTCATCACCGTGGTGTAGGCGGGGCGGCGGTCGGCGAGCCGGTCGACCACGTCGCGGACGGTGACCGGGGTGGCCGCGGTCCACACGACGTCCATGACCGCGCGCTCGAGCTCGCCCAGCTGCCTCACCGCACCTCCCGACTCCTACGCAGCGTAGTAGATCGGATGGAGCGTCCGGTGGCCCGTGCCCGGTAGATTCGCGGCAGTGAATTCCGCACTCGGGTAGCAGCGTTCCTTCCGACTGGACGGTACGCTCTGGGGGTTCGTGAGCGAGGATAGGGGACCGTAGATGGCTCGTGCGACGACGACCCGGCCGGTGTCGACGCGGCGCCGGCAGCGCTGGCCCGACGGGTACGACCCGGAGAACACGCGCAACTCCCTCATCACGAGTGCGCTCGCGTTGTTCGAGCGGCGCGGGTTCGACCGCACGTCGGTCCAGGAGATCGCCGACCACGCCAGCCTCACCAAGGGCGCCTTCTACCACCACTTCGAGAGCAAGGACGACCTCCTGCGGCACATCCAGGAGGAGTACCTCGAGGCGCAGCTCGTCGCGATCCAGCAGATCGAGGCGGGCAGCGACGACCCGAAGGTGCGGGTGGCCGAGCTCATCCGGTTCAGCCTCACGAGCGTGGCCGAGTACCGGGCGCACGTCACGATCTTCTATCAGGAGCGGCGCTACTTCACCGGCGAGCTGTTCGCCGAGGTGACCCGCAAGCGCGACCTCGTGGAGGCCGCGTTCGCCGGCATGGTGGCCGACGGCGTGGCCCGGGGCGTGTTCCGCTCCGACATCGACGCGAAGATCGCGACGTTCGGGCTCGTCGGCATGTGCGCCTGGGCGTACCAGTGGCTGAACACCGGCGGGAAGCTGAGCGTCGACGAGGTCGCGCGCCAGTTCAGCGCCATGGTGCTCGAGGGCCTCTACGCCTAGCGGCGCTGCGTCCCCCGACAGCGGCGTGGCCGCGGTCTCGTGATCGTTATTCGAGGAACGACTTGAGCCATCGCCGAGTCGTCTCACGCTACGTGACGTTCGCGAAATCCGCTCCGGGTCGATCGAACCAACAAGATCAGCTTTTCAGGAGGGAAAGTGAAGTCAGGCTTCATTTTCCCTCCTGAGAAGCTGATCTTGTCTCGATTGGCGGCGACGCGAAACGGGTCAAAACGGGTATCGACGGGTTGTCGCGGGGAGTAAGGGCCGCGATCTCGGCCCGTCGATCCTCGACTGGCGGAGGTTTGTCACCCTACGTCCTGAGTGGCGGTGATTCACCTGTGTGAAGTACGTGAACAGTTACGAGGGACTGAACTGCAGCGTGACCGCACGTTCGTTCCTCGGGCGGCGATCAAGGTGCCGGCTCTGCCCCACCGCCGGCCGGTCTCCATGGACGGCCGCGTCCGGACGTGAACGAGGGCCTTCCCGGGGCGCCCTCAGTCGTGGTAATACCTTCCAGTCGGTATGAAGAGGATGGCGGCGGGATGGCGGTGGTGGCGTGACGCGAGCGGTGCGGGTCGGGATGGACTTCGTCTCCGCCCTCGATCGGGGCAGCCTCCGGGGACTCCAGAAGCTGTGCTCGGCCGACGCCACGTGGTGGGTCGACGGCGGCCCGGACCGCGCGGGCGGCGACCCGGAGGGCACCGGCAGCGGTCGCTTCCCGCTGCACGGCGTGATGCGCATGGACGACAAGCTCGCCCTGATGCGCGAGCGGGGACCCGCCACGTTCCCGACCGGCTGCCGGCAGATCCCGCGCCGCGTCATCGCGGGGGAGGACTCCTGCGTCATCGAGGTGGAGGGGTACGGCGTCCACGCCAGCGGGTCGGAGTACGCCAACCGCTACGGCTTCTGGTTCGACGTCGACGCGGCCGGGGCGATCGTGTCGGTGCGCGAGTACCTCGACACGCTGCATGCCCAGGAGGTCGTCGGGGCGGGCGCACGAGTTCCGGCCCGCCGGAACGTGCGTATCCCCAAACCAACCGATCACAGCGACCCCGCGCCGGCGGCCGCCACAGCGCTTGCGCTGTGGCCAGCCCTCGCACGCGCGGACCTCGACGCGTTCGCGGCGCTGTTCCGCGCGGACGCGACCTGGTGGACCGACTCCGGCCGCGACCGCGCCCGCGGACGCCTGCACCGCCGCGGCGACATCGCGGCCGGCCCTCTCCATGGCGTGGTGCCGATGGCCGACAAGCTCGCCGCCATGCGCCGGCGTATGGACAGCGGCGCGTACGCGTCGGCGGCCGTGACCGTGACGCCGCACCGCTGGATCGCCGACGACACGCTCGTCGCGATCGAGGCGACCGGCGACGCGACGCTCGCCGGCGGCGCCCGGTACCAGAACCGCTACCTGTGGGTGGTCGACGTGCGGCCGGACGGCATCGCCCAGGTGCGGGAGTACTGCGACACGCTGCACATCGCGGAGCTGATGACATGACCGAGCTGAACCACGTGCTCACCACCACCCGGTCGGTGCGGCTGCGGCTGGACTACGACCGGCCGGTGCCGATCGAGGTCGTCGGCGAGTGCCTGCAGCTGGCCCTGCAGGCACCGACCGGCGGCGCGGCGGAGGACTGGCGCTGGGTCGTCGTGGGCGACCCGGCGCTGAAGGCGGAGCTGGCCCGGCTGTACCTCGCCGCGTACACGGAGTACGTGCACGAGCCGCTGAAGACCCGGAACAGCGACATCGCGAAGGGCCGGCTGGGCGGTGTCGGGCCCGACGGGACCGTCAGCGAGCGCACGGCGCGGATCCTGCGCGGTGCCGAGCACCTGGCGCACACCATCGGCCGGGCGCCGTACCTCGTGATCCCCTGCGCGACGCGGCCGAACCCGGCCACCGGCGGCCCGGGCACGAACTCGGCGCTGTACGGCTCGGTCTATCCGGCGATCTGGCAGTTCAACCTGGCGCTGCGCGCCCGCGGGCTGGGCACCTGCATCACCACGCTGCACCTGCACCACGCCGACGAGGTCGCGTCGCTGCTGGGGATCCCGCCGGGCGCGGTGCAGGTCACGATGCTGCCGGTCGCGTACACGCGCGGCACCGACTTCCGGCCGGCGGTGCGCAGACCGGTGCGCGAGGTCGCGTTCCTCGACCGGTGGGGTTCGCCGTTCCCGTACCAGGAGGTGTCATGGAGCCGGTGATCACCGACATCGACCGGGTGCTGACCACCACCCGCGCCGTACGCAACCGCATGGACTTCGACCGGCCGGTGCCGCGCGCGGTGGTCGAGCACTGCCTGCGGCTCGCCCAGCAGGCGCCGATGGGGTCGAACCTGGAGGACTGGCGCATCGTCTGCGTCGACGACCCGGCCCTGAAGGCGAAACTGTCCGAGCTGTACACCGAGGTCTGGTACCAGACCGTCGAGGGTCCGCTGGCCGCCGGCGAGGCCGCGACGACGACGCGGCTGTCGCCGTCGGTGCGCGCGGACGCCGTGGCGCAGGACCGGCAGGCGCGCATCCTGCGAGCGGTGAAGTACCTGGTCGACCACCTGGAGCGGGTGCCTGTGCTGGTGGTGCTGTGCAGCAGCAAACCGGTGCCGGCGCAGCCGCTGGGTGGCACGGCGTCGGGGTACTACGGGTCGATCTTCCCGTTCGCGTGGTCGTTCCAGCTCGCGCTGCGCTCGCGCGGGCTCGGGTCGGTGATGGCGACGGCGTTGGCGCACAAGGCGTCGAAGGTCCAGGCCGCGCTGGGGCTGCCGGCGGACTGGCGGCCGATCACGCTGCTGCCGGTCGCGTACACGAAGGGGCTGGAGTTCCGGCCGGCGGCCCGGGCCGACCTCAGCGAGGTCGCGTTCTGGAACGGACCGCACGAGCGCGCGTCATGACGGTCGTCGTGACCCGGCGCGGGCCGGCGCTGTGGGCGCGGATCGACCGTCCGTCGGCCGGGAACGCGTGCGACTCGTCGGTGATGGCCGGTCTCTCCGGGTGGCTCCAGAGTGGGGACGGCGTGCGCGTGCTCGTGCTGACCGGCACGGGCCGCAGCTTCTGCGCCGGCGCCGACCTCGTCGAGGCCACCGGGCTCCTGGGCGACCTGCCGGCGCTGCTGGCGTTCCTCGACCGGGGCCGCCAACTGGTCCGGGCCGTGCGGTCGGCGGGCGTGCCGACGATCGCCGCCGTCAACGGCGCGGCGTTCGGCGGCGGGCTGGAGCTGCTGCTCGCGTGCGACGTCGCCGTCGCGGCGTCGTCGGCCCGGATCGGTGACCGGCACATCGCGGTCGGGCAGGTGCCCGGCTGGGGGTCCAGCGTCATGCTGCCGCGGGCGGTCGGGCCGGCGCTCGCCCGTCGCCTGCTGATCGCCGGCGAGACCTGGACCGGCGTGGAGGCCGCACGGCACGGGCTGGTGAGCGAGGTCGTCGCCGACGACCTGCTGGAGGGCCACGTCGACGCGCTGGCCGGTCGGATCGCCGCGCTCGACGCCGGCGCGGTGCGCCGGATGCTGCGCGTCGCGCGTCCCGAGATCCCGGAACCCGAGTGGGACCGCGAGTGGGCGACCCTCACCGACCACCTGACCGCCCTGAGCGAGGTGCACGATGCGTAGCACGACCGTTCCCACTCCGACCGGCCTGCTCGACCTGGTGGGTACGGACCTCGGCACGAGCGGAACCCACGTGGTGACCCAGGAGCAGATCAACTTGTTCGCCGACGTCACCGGCGACCACCAGTGGATCCACGTCGACGCGGCGCGCGCCGCCGACGGGCCGTTCGGGACCACGATCGCCCACGGGTTCCTGACGCTGGCCCTGGTACCGGGGCTGCTGGCCGAGATCCTGGTGGTCGAGCGGTCCTCGATGGGCGTGAACTACGGGCTCGACCGGGTCCGGTTCGTCAGGCCGCTGCCGCCGGGCGTGCCTGTACGTGGAAGCGCGACCCTGATGGAGGCGAAGCCGATCGAGGGCGGCGTCCAGGCCAAGGCGGCGGTGACGGTGGAGTTCGCGGAGACCGGCACGACCTGCTGCGTCGCCGAGGTGCTGTTCCGCTACTACACGTAGGTGGCGGCGATCGCGCCGTAGTCGCGGTGGGTGCCGTCGGCCGGGCGGTGCAGGTGGTCGACCTCCGCGAAGCCGGCCCGCTGGAGGCGTCGCGAGATCTCGTCGGTTGGCCACCGGTACGCCGTCGTCACCTTGTGGTCGAACGGGCCGACCTCGTCGGACTCGAAGTAGCCCAACACCAGGGTGCCGCCCGGCGCCGTCACGCTCCGCAGGGTGGCGAGCGCGCCGTCGAGCTCCGACGGTGGCAGGTGGATCAGCGAGAACCAGGCCAGGATGCCGGCGTACCCGGCCGCGCCGAGGGTCTCCAGCGATCCCAGCCGGTAGGCGCCGTCGGGGTGGGCCGCCCGGGCGTGGGCGATGAACTCGGGCACCGGGTCGACGCCGACCGCGTCGACGCCCAGCGACCGCAGGAAGCCGGTGAGGTGGCCGGGACCGCAGCCCAGGTCGATGACCGTGCCGGGCCGGATCGTCAGGTGGCGTTCGACGAACGCCAGGTCGTCGGGGTCGGTCTGGCCGACGGTGCCGAACAGGTCGATGTAGCGGTCGGCGATGGCGGAGTAGGCGTCCCGGACGTGATCCACCGCGCGACTATACGAACCGCCCGCGGTAGAAGGAGAGCGCGGGCACCGTGGTCGGCTTCAGGTGGACGTGGTCGATGTCGAGCAGGACGATCACGTGGTCGCCGCTGGTGATGACCTCGTCGCGGCGCCCGGCCAGCACCGCCGGGGTGCGGGGGAGCAGCGGTACGCCGTCCGGGCCGGGGACCCACGGGACGCCGGCCAGCTTGTCGGCGCCGGTCAGGCCCGAGGTGGCGAACCGGCGGGCGACGTCCTCCTGTTCCTGGCTGAGGATGTGCACCGCGATGCGCTCGGCCTCCATGAGCACCGGGAAGCTCGACGCCGCGGTCGCCACGCAGAACAGGACCTTGGGCGGGTCGAGCGACACCGAGGTGAACGAGTTCACGGTCAGCGCGGCGAGGTCGCCGCCCGCGGTCACGGCGGTGACGGCCGTGACGCCGGTGGGGAAGTGGCCGCAGACCTGGCGGAACTGCGTGGAGTCGAAGAGGGGCTCGGTCATCATCGCTCCATCACCGGCCCGCGGAGGCCGCCTTCCAGCTGGATCAGGCACAACGTGTGTCCACCGACGTCCTTCACCAGCTGCAGCCGCCCGTACGGGCTGTCGACCGGTCCGACCGTCGCCATGCCGCCGAGCGCGCCCACCCGGGCGACGGCCGCGTCGAGGTCGGCGACGCTGAAGTAGGTGATCCACTTCGACGGCACGATGTTGGGCCACTGGTTGTCGAGCTCCAGCACCCCGGCGACCGGCACGTCACCGAGCATCAGCAGCGTGTACGGCCCGGCCGTGGGCGAGTCGCCGTGATCGCGTGCCGTGAAGCCGAACAGCTCCCGGTAGTAGGCCACCGACCGTTCGGGCTCGCCGGTGTCGAGCTCGTTCCAGCACAGCGCGCCGACCGCGTTGAGCACCTGCACCCCGGCCCGCGACTCGCCCTGGTACAGGCCGAACGCGGCGCCGAACGGGTCGATCACCGCGGCGCCGGTGCCGGCCGCGGGCAGGTACCGCGGTGGGGTGACCAGCTCGCCGCCCAGCCGTACCGCCTCGCGGGCCGAGTGCCCGATGTCGTCGACGGCGAAGTAGGTGATCCAGCCGCGGGGCCGGCCGCCGTGCAGGCCTCCCGCGTCGGAGATCCCGGCGACGTCGCGGCCGCCGAGGCTGCACATGCGGTAGGTGGTGGAGCCGAGCTTCTCGTGCCGCACCGTCCAGCCGAGCAGGGACGCGTAGAACGTCTCGGCCTTTTCGGGGTCGGGGGTGCACAGCTCCACCCAGACGGCCTCTCCTGCCTGGAAACTCATCAAACCCCCCGGGAGACGATGGTGCGGGCGGAGATCTCGTAGGCCCGCTCGGGCGTGTCGGACGCGACGACCTCGACCACCGCGCGGACGGTCGGGCCGGGCACGGCGAGCAGGGCCTCGACGAGGCGGTCGACCTCGGCGTCGACGTCGTCGGCCGGCACGACCCGGGCGACCAGGCCCCAGGCGTGCAGCGTCGCGGCGGTCGCGGTGGTCGCGCCCAGGAGAAGATCAAGTGCCAGTGGACGCGGGAGAGCGCGGCCGATCGCGTGACCGACCCCGGCCGGCGCGAACCCGAAGCGCGCCTCGGGCAGCGACAGCTGGACGTCGTCGGCGGCCACCGGCAGGTGCACCGCGGCGAGCAGCCCGGCGCCGAAGCCGATCACCCGGCCGCGGACCGCGGCGACCACCGGTACGGGCAGCCGCCGGATGCGGGACACGGCCTCGTCGCTGTGGCGCAGGTCGGCGGCGACGGACTCGGCGGTGGCGTCGCGCAGGTCGGCGAAGGACGAGGTGTCCCAGCCGGTGCAGAAGTGGCGGCCGGCCATCTCGAGGCGCACGACCGCGCAGTCGTCGTCGGCCGCCGCGGCCTCCAGGAGGTCGACGAGCCCGTCGAGCGTCGCGGTGGAGAAGCAGTTGCCGCGCCCGGCGTTGTCGAACCGCACCCGGGCGACCCGGCCGTCGCGCTCGCGGGTCAGCGTGATGGTCACGGCCGGATCATACATACCGGTCGGTATGAAAACAACGGTGCAGGTGGAAGCGCTCGGGAAACCCGGTCGTCATCCTCGCGACACCGGTTCGACCTGTTGACTTGATACCGGCTGGTCGGTACTTTGTGGCCAGCGTCACGGGCTGCCGACTCACGGTGGCATGACGGGTCCATCACGGTGAAGGACATCGACAAATGATCTTGAAATCCTTGCGTTCCCGGCGGCCGTTGGCGCTGGTTGCCGCGGTCGCGCTCGCCGCAACCGGCCTCGCCGCGTGCGGTGGCGACGCCGACTCGGGCACCACTGCCAAGTCCGACCCCAATGCGACCATCCGCGCGCTGCTCGCCGCCCAACCCGCCACCCTCGACCCGATCGTGGGCGCCCGCTCCGCCCAGATCGTGTGGGCGACGATCATCGAGCCGCTCATCACGACGGACGACAAGCTCGCACCGACGAAGAACGGCCTGATCACCGACTGGTCGCGCACCGACAACACCACCTGGACGTTCAAGGTGCGCCCGGGCATCAGCTTCAGCAACGGCGAGAAGGCCGACGCGGCCGCGGTCGCCAACACGCTGACGCTCACGCGCGACGCCGCCGCGTCGCAGCTGAAGTCGTACTTCACGAACGTGGCCACGATCGAGGCGACCGACGACACCACCGTCACGGTGAAGACCAAGACCCCGCAGTACAACATCGCCGACCTGCTCACCACGGTCTACCTGGTGCCGCCGGCGTACTACAAGGAGAAGGGCTCGGAGGGCTTCGCCGCCGCGCCGATCGGCACCGGTCCCTACGTGTGGGGCGGTTCGAACGCCGGCCGCGACATCTCCGTGAAGAAGAACCCCGACTACTGGGGCGAGAACAAGGCAACGAACGGCGGCATCACGTTCACGTGGGCCAACGAGGCCGCGCAGCGGCTGGCGCTGATCCAGAGCAAGAGCGTGGACATCTCCTTCGACCTCCCGCCGGCGCAGGCCAGCGCCGCGAAGAAGGCCGGCATCGAGGTGGTCAGCACCGAGACCGCGATGAAGATCATCGCGTTCCTCGACTCGACCAAGGCGCCGTTCAACGACCCGAAGCTGCGTGAGGCGGCGGCCCTGGCCATCGACCGCGACGCGATCGTCAAGGGCATCTTCGACGGGCAGGCCGTCGCCGACGCCGGGCTGCTCAACGTGAAGCCGGGCGAGAAGCCGGCCAAGAGCGTCACCGCCGACCCGAACAAGGCCAAGGAACTCGTCGGCTCCTCGGCGCCGGCCGTGCAGATCCACTACCCGGCCGCGCAGTACACCAACATCGAAGAGGTCTCGCAGGCCGTCGGTGGCGCGCTGGAGAAGGCCGGCTTCAAGGTCAGCTACGTGCCGATCGACTACGGCACGCTGGTCAAGCGTGTCGTCGGCCGCCAGGTCCCCGGCATCTCGATCTTCGCCGGTGTGCCGAACGTGGCCGTGCCGGACTTCTTCGCCAGCGGCTTCCTGAAGACCAAGTCGATCACCGGCAACTGCCCCGACCCGCAGCTGGACGAGCTGACGGCGAAGGCGCTGGAGCAGAGCGACGCCGCGGCCGCCGCGCCGATGTACGAGCAGCTGAACACGATCGGCGTGGTCGACAAGCACTGCTACGTGCCGCTGTACCGGCAGATCTTCAACTACGCCACCGCGAACAACACGAAGGGTGTCGTGTTCGGTCCGCTCAACACCGTCGACTTCACGAAGACGACGCGCTAGATGCCGGACTCCGTCCAGAAGGTGATGCCGGGCAGCAGCGATGCCGCCCGGCACCGCCGTGACCCCGTACTGGTCGTCGACAACCTCGTCGTCGAGCACCGCAACCGCACCACCGGCGAGGTCTTCCGGGCCGTCGACCGGGTCTCGCTGCGCATCGACGCAGGCGAGAGCGTCGCGGTGGTCGGCGAGTCCGGGTCCGGGAAGACCACGCTCGCCATGGCCGCCACCGGGCTCGGCACCCGGGGCGAGGGCGACATCCGGCTCCTCGGGCACTCGCTCGCCACGGTCAGCCGGCGCGACCTGCGCCGGCTGCGGCCCGAGGCGCAGGTGGTGTTCCAGGACCCGCACGGCTCGCTCGACCCGCGCCAGTCGGTCCGGTCGGGCTTCGCGGAGCTGCGCGGACTGCAACGCGAGCGCACGTCGTGGATCACCGACGCCGAGCTGCTCGCCCGGGTCCGGCTGGCACCCGAGCTGCTGGACCGGTTCCCGCACCAGCTCTCCGGCGGGCAGGCGCAGCGGGTCTGCATCGCGCGGGCGCTGCTGATGCGTCCCCGCCTGATCGTCGCGGACGAACCCACGAGCGGCCTGGACGTGTCGGTGCAGGCCGACGTGCTGAACCTGCTCCGGGAGATCCGCGCGACCACGGGTGCCGCGCTGCTGATGATCAGCCACGACCTGGCGGTCGTGCGCTCGGTCTGCGACTCGGTGCACGTGATGTTCCGCGGCCGGGTGGTCGAGTCCGGCCCCTGCGAGAAGGTCTTCGCCGATCCCCAGGACGACTACACGCGTGAGCTGCTGGCCGCGATGCCCGGCGCACGCTGGAGGGCCCGCCGATGACCACCGCCGTCGCTCCTGTGAAGCCCACCGTGAAGCGGACCCCGAAGACCGCCACCGTACGCCGGGTCGCGGTGCGGGTCGGCGCGCTGTTCGCGTCGCTGCTGATCGCGTTGAGCATGGCGTTCCTGCTCGGGCGCCTGTCCGGCGACCCGACCACGACGATCCTCGGCCCGATGGCGCCGCCCGAGCAGCGCGAGGCGCTGCGCCAGGAGCTGGGCCTCGACCGGCCGCTGATCGTGCAGTACCTCGACTACCTGAAGAGCGTGTTCACCGGCGACCTCGGCAACTCGCTGCAGTTCTACCAGCCGAACACCCAACTGATCATGGACCGGCTGCCGTTCACCCTGCAGCTCGTCGGCGCCGGCATGGCGCTCGCGGTGCTGGTCGGCGTGCCGCTGGGCGTGCTCGCCGCGACCCGCGAGGGCACCTGGTGGGACCGGGCCGCGTCGACGGTCGCGCTGCTGGGCCAGTCGGTGCCGGTGTTCTGGTTCGGCATGATGCTCGTGGCGCTGTTCGCGGTGAAGCTCGGCTGGCTGCCGGCCGGCCAGTCCGGGACGGTGCGGCACCTTATCCTGCCGGCGCTGACGATGTCGGTGTACCCGATGGCGCACATCGCGCGGCTCACGAGAGCGTCGATGAGCGACGCGTTGGGCGAGCCGTTCATCGACTCCGCGCACGCCCGGGGCATCGCGCCGCGGCGGGTGGTGTGGCGGCACGCGTTCAAGAACGCGATGATGCCGATCCTCACGATCGTCGTGCTGCAGACGGGCATCCTGCTCTCCGGCGCCGTGGCGGTGGAGTACGTGTACTCGTGGCCGGGCCTCGGACAGCTGGCGCTGCAGGCGATCCAGTTCCGCGACTTCCCGTTGGTGCAGGCGATCGTCATCTTCGGCGCCATCACGTTCGTCGTGCTGAACCTGCTCGTCGACGTGCTGCACTCGATCGTCGACCCGAGGGTGAGGTGACCTGATGGCACTTCCCGAACTCGAACTGGCCGCGGCCGAGGAGAAACCGGCGCCCGTCCGGCGGGGCCGGCGCACGTCGGCGTTCTGGCTGGGCCTGCCGATCGCGGTCATCGGGGTGCTGGTGTTCGTATTGCCGCTCACCGGGCTGCTGCCGGAGAAGGGGCAGAACCTCGACGCGACCCGCCAGCCGCCCGCGTGGCTCAGCGGCGGGTCGTGGGCGCACCCGATCGGCACCGACAAGCTCGGCCAGGACCTGCTGACCCAGTTCGTCTCGGCCGGGCGGATCACGATCCTCATCGGGCTCGTCGGCGCGGTGGTCGCGATCGGACCGGGAACGCTGCTCGGGCTGCTCGCCGGCTACTACCGCGGCTGGGTCGACCGGGTCATCTCGATCCTGATCGACGCCCAGCTGGCCCTGCCGTTCATCCTCATCGCGCTGGCGATCATCTCCAACCGGGGCAGCTCGCTGCCGGTGCTGTTCCTGGTGCTCGCGTTGACCGGCTGGGCGGTGTGCGCGCGGGTCACGCGGTCGGCGACGCTGGCGATCCGCGAGCGGCAGTTCGTGCTCGGGCTGCGGGCGGCCGGCGCCTCGGAGGCCCGGATCGTGTTCCGGCACGTGCTGCCGAACCTCGCCGGCACGATCGTCGCGCTGGGCACGCTGCAGGTCGGCACCGCGATCCTCATCGAGAGCGCGCTGAGCTTCCTCGGCCTCGGCGTGGTGCCGCCGATGGTCAGCTGGGGCTCGATGCTCGCCGCCGGCCAGGACGAGCTCAGCTCCGCCTGGTGGATGGCGTTCTTCCCGGGCCTGGCGATCACCGTGCTGGTGCTGCTGGTGAACCTGCTCGGCGACGCGCTGCTGACCCACCACGACCCGCGGAAGAGGCGCCGATGAGTGATCTGCTGTCGGTGACCGGCCTGTCGATCACGGCCCGGGTCGGGCACGATGACATCAGCCTTCTGGACGACGTCGACCTGGAGATCCGCAAGGGTCGGATCGTCGGCGTCGTCGGCGAGTCGGGCAGCGGCAAGACCACGCTCGCCCGGTCGGTGATCGGGCTGCTCGAACGCAACGTCCGCGTCACCGCCGGGTCGATCTCGCTGAGCGGCGAGCAGGTGGTCGCGCCCGGCGTCGACGGCACCGCGCGGGTACGCGGGTCGGAGGTCGGGATGGTCTTCCAGGACGCGTCACGGTCGCTGAACCCGCTGATGAAGGTGCGCCACCACCTCGCCGAGGTGCTGCGCCGCCACGTGCCCGACATCTCCAGGGCCGACGTCGAGCGACGGTCGGTCGAGGTGCTGGAGCAGATGCGCATCAGCGACGCGACGCGTGTGCTCGACAGCTACCCGCACCAGTTGTCGGGCGGCCTGCGGCAGCGGGTCGCGATCGGACTGGCCGTGGTGACCCGCCCGTCGCTCGTCATCGCCGACGAGTGCACCACAGCGCTCGACGTCACCACACAGACGAAGGTCGTGGGCCTGTTCCGGACCCTGGTCGACGAGCTCGGCATCGGGCTGCTGTTCGTCACCCACGACCTGATGCTCGCCAGCGACCTCTGCGACAGCATCGCCGTGATGAGCGGCGGCCGGGTGGTGGAGCAGGGCGATGCCCTGCAGGTGCTCGACCACCCGGAGCAGGAGTACACGAAGCGGCTGCTGGCCGCGATCCCGTCCTGGTCCTAGAAGGAGACCGATGACCTTCGGCATCGACGCGTACGCCGCGTACCTCCCGGCGTACGCGCTGAACGACAACCGCCTCGACGCCACACAACCGGCGCGACCGGGCGGCCCGACGAAGAGCGTCGCCGCCTTCGACGAGGACACCGTGACGATGTCCGTCACGGCGCTGCGGCACCTGGCCGTCTCCGGACCGCTGCTGCTCGCCACGACGAACGCCCCCTACGAGGCCAAGACCGCGGCGACCATCGTGCACGAGGCGCTCGGCCTGGCCCCCGAACATACGGTGGTCGATCTGCGTGGCCACCGCTCCGGCGCGAGCGCGCTCGACCTGGCCCTGAGGACCGGCGCGACGGCGGTCCTCGCCGACATCCGCACCACGCGCCCCGGCGCGCCCGACGAGCTGGCACAGGGCGACGCCGCCGCGGCCTTCGTCGGCGGCTCCGGCACGGCCGCGGTGCTGCTGGCCCGCGCCGCGCACACCACCGAGCTCCTGGAGCGCTGGCGGCTGCCGGGGGAGCGGCACGACCGCGTCTGGGACGAGCGGTTCACCGCCGAGATCCTGGTCGAGGCGGCCACGCACGCGGTGCGCCGCGCGCTGACGGAGGCCGGGCTCGACGCCGTCGACCACGTGGTGGTGTCGTCGTCGAACGCCCGCGCGGCCGCCGTGATCCGCAAGGCGCTCAAGGGCAGCGGGACCGACGCCGCGGTCGAACGGGCGACCGGGTTCACCGGTGCCGCGCACCCCGGTCTCCTCCTCGCGGCCACCCTCGACGAGGCCGCGTCCGGACAGACGGTCCTGCTGGTGTCGGCCACCGAGGGCGCCGACGCGTTCGTGTTCCGGGTCGGCGACGGCGTGCGGCGGGCCCGCGGCGGCGCGTCGGTGCGCGACCAGCTCGCCGCGCGGCAGCCGCTGACCTACGGCCGGTACCTGCGCTGGCGCGGGCTGCTCGACGTGCAGGGGCCGGCCCGTCCCGCCGCGCAGGCACCGGCGTCGCCGCCGATGCACCGCCGCGCCGGGTGGAAGTACCGGCTCGAGGGCAGCGAGTGCGGCGCCTGCGGACAGGTCACCACACCACCCGGGCGCGTGTGCGCGTCGTGCGGGATCGCCGGGGACGGCTCCGCGAAGGTGTCGTTGCGCGACCGGTCCGCGCGCGTGGTCTCCGTGACCCGCGACCACCTGACCACGATGCCCGAGCCCGACGTGGCGGTGGTCGTCGTCGACTTCGACGGCGGCGGCCGGCTCGCCGGATACGCCACCGACGTCCCGCCGGGCGACGTCACCGTGGGAATGCCGGTGACGCCGACGTTCCGGCGGCTGTGGAGCACCGAGGGCATCCACAACTACTTCTGGAAGCTCGTTCCCGAGAGGCATCCGCATGGTGAGTAGGCGCATGGCCCACGACGTCGCGATCGTCGCGATGGGCTGCACCCCGTTCCGCGACCACTGGGCGTCCTCCGCCGACGACCTGCTCGTCGACGCGGTCACCGAGTGCGTGTCGTCGGTTCCGGGGATCACGCTGGACGACGTCGACGCGTTCTGGGTCGGCACGCAGGGGTCGGGCATGTCGGGGCAGACGCTCGCGCGTCCGTTGCGGCTCAAGGGCAAGCCGGTGACCCGGGTGGAGAACTACTGCGCCACCGGCTCGGAGGCGTTCCGCAACGCGGCGTACGCCGTCGCGTCGGGCGCCTACGACATGGTGATGGCCACCGGCGTCGAGAAGCTCAAGGACTCGTCGTTCTCCGGCCTGTCGGCGGTGTACCCGCCCGACGACGGCACCGCCGTCGACTGGACCGCGCCGGCCGGCTTCTCCTTGCTGGCGCCGGCCTACCAGGAGGCGCACGGCGTCGACGCGCGCGAGATGCGCAGCGCGCTCACGCACGTCGCGGTGAAGAACCACGCGAACGGCGCCCGCAACGACCGGGCCCAGTTCCGCAAGGCGGTGTCGGCCGAGACCGTCGAACGGTCACCGAAGATCGCGGGACCGCTGGGCGTGATGGACTGCTCAGGCGTCTCCGATGGCGCGGCGGCGGCGATCCTGGTGCGGGCCGAGGACGCGTACAGGTACACCGACAAGCCGGTGTTCCTGCGCGGCATGGGCTTCGTCGCCGGCTCCGGGGAGGGGCTCGCGACCGACGGCTACGACTTCACGACGTTCCCCGAGGTGGTCGCCGCCGCGGCGACGGCCTACGAGCAGGCCGGCGTCACCGACCCGGCCACGCAGATCTCGCTGGCCGAGGTGCACGACTGCTTCACCCCGACCGAGGTGGTGCTGATGGAGGACCTCGGGTTCTCCGCGCGCGGCAAGGCCTGGCGCGACATCCTCGACGGCCGGTACGACCTCGACGGCGCGCTGCCGGTGAACACCGACGGGGGACTGAAGTCCTTCGGCCACCCGATCGGCGCCACCGGGCTGCGCATGATGTTCGAGTGCTTCACCCAGCTGCGCGGCGAGGCCGGCGACCGGCAGGTGCCGGACGCGACGCTGGCCGTGGCCCAGAACCTCGGCGGCCAACCGGGTTCGTGCGTGGCGTTCGTGGCGGTACTGGGGAGCTCACAGCAATGAGTGTTTCTTTCGACGGCCGGGTCGTCATCGTGACGGGCGCCGGCAACGGGATCGGGCGCGCGCACGCCCTGTCGCTGGCGGCGCACGGCGCGCGGGTCGTGGTGAACGACCTCGGGGGCGAGCTCGACGGCAGCGGTTCCGGTGGTGCGGCGCAGGCGGTGGTCGACGAGATCGGGTCGGCCGGCGGCACGGCCGTCGCCTCCACCGACTCGGTCGCCACCGCGTCCGGTGGCGCCGCGTTGGTACAGAAGGCGATCGACTCCTTCGGACAACTGGACGCGGTCATCCACAATGCCGGCATCCTCCGCGACCGGACCCTGGCCAAGATGACCGACGACGACGTGACGAAGGTCGTCGACGTGCACCTGCTCGGCGCGTTCAACGTGCTCCGCCCGGCGTGGCCGCACCTGGTCGAGCGCGGCTACGGGCGGATCGTGCTCACCAGTTCGTCGTCGGGGCTGTTCGGCACGTTCGGTCAGGCGAACTACGGCGCGGCGAAGACCGGGTTGATCGGGCTGATGAACGTGCTCGCGCTGGAGGGGGCACGGCGCGGCATCCTCGTCAACGCGCTCGCGCCGACGGCCGCGACCCGCATGACCGACGGGCTGCTCGGCGACCTGGCGGAGCGGTTCGACCCGCGGCACGTTGCGGCGGTCGCGACGTTCCTGGCCAGCGAGCGGTGCACGCTGAACAAGCACATCCTCACCGCGGGCGGCGGCCGGGTCGGTCGCATCTTCCTCGGCGTCACACCGGGCTGGTACGGCGGGCGCGAGCCGACCACGCCCGACGCGATCGCCGACGCCATCGGCGACATCACCGGCCTCGACGACTTCATCGTTCCCGAGAGCGGCATGGACGAGGTCGGGCTCATCCAGAAGGTCCTCACCGGAGGAGACGCGTAGATGCCGGTCAGCGAAGTACACCACGTGGCGATGACGGTGTCCGATGTGGACAAGGCGGCCGACTTCTACGAGAAGGCGCTGGGCTACCGGAAGACGCTGCGCAGCGACGTCGCCGGTCCCGGCATCGAGGTCTCCCTCGGCCTGCCCGAAGGCACCACCGGCAAGGTGCAGTACCTGCAGGGGCCGACGCAGATCGGCCAGCTCGAGCTCATCGAGTGGAACGGCCAGAAGCGGCGCACGGCCACCGCCGGCCACCTCGAGCTGGGCACGTTCCTGCTCAGCTTCCAGGTGCCCGTCGAGGAGATGGACGAGCTGTACGACCGGGTCTCGTCGCTCGGCGCCGAGTGCCTGACCCGGCCCAACCGGGTGCTGCTGGAGAACTACGGCTACATCACCGCGTTCGCGTGCCGCGACCTCGACGGCAACCTCCTCGAGTTCGTGGCGCTGCCGACGCGGGAGGAGATCCTGAAATACCGGCGGGAGAACGCGTGAGCAACTTCTCGGAACACCTGCGGCGGCAGGCGTTGCGGCGGGCCGACCGCGAGGCGCTCGTCGACGGCGCGCACCGCTGGACCTACGCCGAACTCGACACCGACGTCGACCGGCACGCGGCCGCGCTCCTCGCCGCGGGTGTCCACGGGGGACAGCTGGTCGGGGTGCTCGGCCGCAACACCGCCACCTACGTCCTGGAACTGCTGGCGCTGGCCCGCATCGGTGCGATCTCGGTGCCGTTGAACTGGCGGCTGCACGCGAACGAGCAGGCCTACGTCATCGACCAGGCCGGCATCACGTGCCTGCTCTACGACGACGACTTCGCCGACGACGCCACCGCGCTCGTGGCCAGGACCGGGCTCCGGATCGTCGTCGCCAACGGGTCCGTGCGGATCAACGGCGCCCGCGGCCTGCGCGACCTGCTGGAGGTGCAGGCGCCGGGCGTGCGCGTCGACGACGTGCTGAAGGGGCCCGACGACGTCCACCGGCTGCTCTACACCTCCGGCACCACCGCGCACCCGAAGGGGGTGGTGCACACCTGCGGGAACCTGGCCGCGAACCACCTCGCGCAGGTGCTGGAGCTGGAGCTGACGCAGGACGACCGGATCCTGGTCTCCGCGCCGCTGTTCCACGTGAGCGGGCTGGAGGCGCCCGGCCTCGCCATCTTCGTCGCCGGCGCCACGATGGTGCTGACGCCGACGTTCAAGGCCGACGACATCGCCCGGATCGCCCGGGAGGAGCGCATCACCGGGATGGTGCTGGCCGCGCAGATCCTGTTCGGCATGCTCGCGCTCGACCCGGCACCGGACCTGTCGACGCTGCGGTACCTGCTGTTCGCCGGCGTCGCGCCGACGGTGCGGCGGCAGGTGAAGGCGGCGCTGCCGCACGTGCGGCTGATCGACACGTTCGGGATGACCGAGCTGTGCAACGGCATCGTGTACATGGACGCCGCGCACGAGGAGTCGAAGATCGGCGCGCTCGGTGCGCCGTTCCCCGGGGTGAGCATCCGCATCGTCGACGAGAGCTTCGCACCGGTCCCACCGAACGTCGAGGGCGAGCTGATCGTCCGCGGCGCGAAGATCTCGCCCGGCTACTGGAACGACGACGAGACCAACAAGCGCACCCGGCGCGACGGCTGGTTCCTCACCGGCGACGTGTGCCGCGTCGACGAGGACGGCTACCTCTGGTTCGTCGACCGCCGGGTCGACCTCATCAAGTCGGGCGGGGAGAACGTGACCGGCGCCGAGATCGAGCGGGTCATCGCCCAGCACCCCGACGTGGCCGAGGTCGCCGTCATCGGCGTGCCCGACCCGCGGTGGGACGAGGTGCCGAAGGCGTTCGTCATCCTCAGGGCCGGCAGCACGGCGACGGGCGAGGACATCCGCGAGCACTGCCTGGCGAACCTGGCCAGGTTCAAGGTGCCGAAGTACGTCGACGTGGTGGACTCGTTGCCGCGCAACGACTCCGGCAAGGTGCTGAAGAGAGGACTGCGCGAGCTATGACGACGGCGAACATCGCGGCGATGCTCGCCGGCAACGCGCTGCGGTTCGCCGACGACGACGCGCTCGTCTTCGAGGAGCGCCGCTGGACCCACCGGCAGCTCGACGAGGAAGTCAACGCGTTGGCCGCGGGCCTTGTGACGTACGGGATCGGGCGCGACGACCGGGTGGCGATCGTCGCCAACAACGTCCCCGAGTTCCTCATCCTGTCGCTGGCGCTGTCGAAGCTCGGCGCGGTGTTCGTCCCGTTGAACTACCGCCTCACGCCGGGCGAGCTCGGCTACCTGATCGGCCACGCCGGGGTCCGCGCGGTGGCGACGGTCCCCGAGTTCGCCGACCTGACGACGGCCGCGACCGCCGACCTGACCCTCACCCGGTTCGCCCTGGAACCGATGGACGGCTGGACCGATCTGCGCGCGCTGGTCGAGGAGCACCGCGGCGAACGCGTACGTGACGCGGACCTCGACGACGACGCGTTGCAGCGGATCATCTACACGAGCGGCACCACGAGCCTGCCCAAGGGCGTGATGCTGACCCACGGCAACGCGAACATGAACATGCACGCCCAGATCGTCGAGCTGGGACTGCGTGCCGGCGACCGGATCCTCAACTTCGCGCCGCTGTACCACGTCGGCGGCACCGACCTGCCGGGCTACGGCATCTGGCACGTCGGCGGGTGCATGGTGCTGCAACGCCGGTTCGACCCGGCCGCGGTGCTGCGGGCCGTCGAGGACGAGCGCATCGTCGGCATGGTGATGGCCGCGACGATGCTCGACATGGTGCGCCGCGAGTCCGAGCGCACCGCGGCCGACCTGACGTCGGTGCGGTGGCTCATCTACTCGCAGGTGACGTCGGCGCTGTTCGCCGTCGCGCGCGGGCTCTTCCCGCGGGCCCGCCTGATCGAGGGCTACGGCCTGACCGAGACGTGCAGCGGCCTGACCTACCTCGACCGCGCGCACATGGAGTCGAAGCAGGGCTCGGTCGGCATCCCGGTGCCCTGGGTGCGGGTGCGGGTCGTGGACCCGGACGGCAACGACGTGCCGGTGGGGGAGAACGGCGAGGTCGTGGCCCGCGGCCCGAAGGTCAGCCCGGGCTATCTCGACGACCCGGAGGCCACGGCGTTCTCGTTCCGCGACGGCTGGTTCCACACCGGCGACATCGGCGCCTTCGACGCCGACGGCTACCTCTACATCCGCGACCGGCTCAAGGACATGATCCGTAGCGGCGGCGAGAACATGTCGAGCGCGGAGATCGAGAACGTGCTCGCCGACCACCCGCTGGTGCTGGCCGCGTCGGTGGTGGCCGCCCCGCACCCGAGGTGGCAGGAGGTTCCGGCCGCGTTCGTGATCGGCCGTCCCGGCCTGACGGCGGAGTCGTTGATCGAGCACGCCCGGCAGCGGCTCGGGAAGTTCAAGGTGCCCAAGGAGCTCTACCTGGTGGCGGAGCTCCCCACGAACCCGTCGGGCAAGGTGCTCAAGCGCGAGCTGCGGACGCTGCGCCCCACGCTGACCCCCGACTGGACGTACGAGCCCGCTACGCCACCTTCCTGACCTCGGCGCGCAGCCAGTCCGGCCATCCGGCGCTCCGGATAACGCGCTCGGGAACCAGGAAACGGCCCGGCTCCACGGTGAGGATGCGGTCGTCGCGCACCTGCAGGAGGGTGAACGTCAGGTGGAACGGCGCGGCCCGCCGACCCAGCTCCGCCTCGACCTCGCGGACCACCTCGCCGATCCGCCCGTCGCCGGGCGGCCGCCGGTCGGTGTACGTGCCGTGCGCGCGGCGGTGGGCGAGCTGCCACTCCAGGAACTCCGGCCAGCGCCGGGCCACGTGCGGGCGCAGCGCCGGCAGCCGGGCCAGGCCGAGCGGGTCGGGCGTGTCGTAGGCCGGCTCCACGTCGTCGTCGGGCGGCACCGGTGACGTCGGATGCGTCAGCACGATCGACTCCCACCACGCCAGCCACTCGGCACCCAGGCGCGGGTCGTGGGGCTCGCCGGCCGGTGGCGGCAGGTCGTTCACGTCGAGCGGGCCCGGCACCAGCGGCGACGGTGGCACGTCGACCGCCTCGACGTCACGCAGCCAGAGCGGGAAGACGGTGTGGTTCTCCTCGGCTTTCACGCTGACCTGCCAACTGTCGCTGCCCGGGAACCGCACGCCGGACCCCCTCACGGAGACTGACGTCGATGGTAGGTCACGCCGCGCGCATCAGGGCCAGCGTGTGGACCAGGTGGAAGCGCCGCGTTCCGCGGCCCAGCTCGTCCCAGGGCTTCTTCCACGTCAGGCGGCGGGCGACGGTCCAGGCGGTGTCTCCCAGGGTGGCGACCTCGCGGACGGCCTCGACCTCGGCGCGGTGGAACGCGGCCAGCTCGGCCGCCCGGGCGGCCACGTCGCGGTAGGGGAACTGGTGTGCGGGGCAGGCGATCGTGGCCCCGAGGTCGCCGATGCGGGCCAGAGTGGCGAAGAGGTCGCCGGCCGGGTCGTCGTCGGGGCGGCTGGCGATCGCGAGCTGCGTGGGGCCCTCGGCCATCATGGTGTCGCCGGTGAAGACGAGGCCGCGGGTGTCGTGGAAGACCGTGTGGCCGTAGGTGTGACCGGGCGCGTGCACGGCCCGGATCGTGACGTCGCCGAAGTGGAGGTCCTCCACGGGCTCGGTGAAGGCATGGTCGAGGCGCAGGTTCTCGTGGTGCTCGGCCACGCCGACGGCGTCGTCGTACATCCACGCCACGACGTCTGCGGGGGCGCCGGTCCAGGCCAGGGCGGCGCTGAGCTGGGTGAGGAACGGGCCGCGGGTCGCGTGCATGACCGCGAAGTCGTCGAGGTGGGCCATCATCACCCGGGCGCCCGACTCCGAGCGGACGCGGTCGGCGAAGCCGACGTGGTCGGGGTGGTTGTGGGTCACCAGGACCGCGGTGATGTCTCCGACGCGCAGGCCCAGGTCGGCCACCGACTGCTGGAACGACCGCCAGCAGCTGGGATGGTCGTACCCGGCGTCGATCAGCACGAGCCCGTCGGAGGTCGCGACGAGGTACACGATGATCGAGCGCAGCGCGC
This sequence comes from Virgisporangium ochraceum, assembly GCF_016863655.1. GTDB lineage: Bacteria > Actinomycetota > Actinomycetes > Mycobacteriales > Micromonosporaceae > Virgisporangium > Virgisporangium ochraceum. The sequence goes on along the minus strand of NZ_BOPH01000108.1, from coordinate 63,136 downwards.
TGCCCGCCAGGGGCACCGGAACCGCCCACACCCCGTCGACGACCGGGGCCGGGGCGTGCACCTCGCGGGCCCGGTAGCTCGCGGCGTGCGCGGGGTCCACGGCGCGACCGGCGGGTATGGACATCGTCGTGACCCTCCCTTAATGTGATGGCAACACAACATACCGGATGGTCGGAATGCTAGTCGAGGAGCCTGATGAGCGAGCCGAGAACCGGATTCCGGCTGTGGGCGGCCGCTGAGCCCGAGCTCACCGCGATCATCACGGCCGACGACCGGCGCATCTCCTACGGAGAGCTGTTCGCCGAGGTCAACCGCCTCTCGCACGGTCTGCGCCACAAGGCCGGCCTGGAGGTCGGCGACACGGTCGCGATCGTGATGACCAACAGCCCCGGCATGGTGGCGATGTACCTGGCCGCCATGCAGTCCGGCCTGTACCTGGTGACCCTCAACTACCACCTCACCGCGCCCGAGATCGAGTACATCGTCACGGACAGCGGCGCGAAGGTGGTCGTCGCGTCGGAGCGCGTCGAAGGCGAGGTGCGACGGGCCGTTCCCGACGGCGTGCGAATGTACGTCGACGGGAAGGACCTGACCGACCTCACCGACGGCATGCCCGCCACCGACCCGGAGCGGACCCCGGCCGGGTCGCTGATGATGTACACCTCGGGCACCACCGGCCGGTCGAAGGGCGTCAAGCGCCCGCTCAGCGGCATCGACGCCGACACCGGCGCGCTGACGTACGTGTGGCTGTTCAAGGAGTTCGGCATGGAGCGGCCCGCGTTCGCGTCGTGGCTGGTCTCCGCGCCGATGTACCACTCGGCCAACATCACGCCCGCGATGGGCTCGCTGCACGCCGGCGGAACGATGGTGCTGATGGACGGCTGGACCCCGGAAGGCTTCCTCTCCCGGGTGCAGCAGCACGCGGTGACCGGCACCAGCATGGTCCCCACGCACTTCTACCGGCTCCTGCAGCTGCCCGACGACGTGCGGAAGAGCTACGACATCAGCAGCCTGGAGTACGTGCTGCACGGCGCCGCGCCCTGCCCGCGCGACATCAAGGCCCGCATTCTCGACTGGTTCGGCCCCGTGGTCTACGAGTACTACGGCTCCACCGAGGTCGGCACGACGATCGCCCGGCCGCACGAGTGGCTGGCCCATCCGGGCACGGTCGGGCGTCCCGCGAGCATCTCCACCCTGAAGATCCTCGACACCGAGGGCAACGAGGTGCCGACCGGCGAGACCGGGATCGTCTACATGCGACAGGGCGAGGACCGCGTCGAGTACCACAACGACCCCGGCAAGACCGACGGCGCCCGCCGCGGCGGGCTGATGACCGTGTGGGACGTCGGCCACGTCGACGCGGACGGCTTCCTCTACATCACCGGACGGGCCGCGGAGCTGATCCTGGTCGGCGGCGTCAACGTGTACCCGGCCGAGATCGAGGGCGTGCTGGTGAGCCACGAGTACGTGGCCGACGCCGGCGTGGTCGGCGCGAAGGACCCGGAGTTCGGCGAGGTGCCGCTGGCGCACATCGCGCTGTCTTCGGCCGCACCGCGCGAGGACGAGGCGATCGGGGAGATCAGGGCCTACGTCGCCGAGCGGCTCGCCAAACCCAAACGGCCCGCCACCTACGTCGTGCACCAGGCGCTGCCGCGCGACCCGAACGGCAAGCTCTACAAGGCGAAGTTGACAGAGGACGCGCATGGACTTCGATGACACCGCGGCCGACCTCGCGTTCCGGACCGAGGTCGGCGGCTGGATCGACGATGCGCTGCGCGACATCCCCGACCAGGACGACCTGAGCGAGAGCGAGCGCGAACACTGGTCGCGCGTATGGCAGGAGCGGCTGTGCGCCGGCAACTGGGCCGGCCTGTCGTGGCCGACGGAGCACGGCGGCCGGGGCCTGGACTCGTTGGCGCAGGCCATCTTCAACGAGGAGGCGGCGAAGCGCGGGGCGCCGTACCCGCTCAACGGCGTCGGCATGATGCTCGCCGGTCCCACGATCATCGCCCACGGCACGGCCGAGCAGCAGGCGCGGCACCTGCCGGGGATTCTCAAGGGCGAGGTCTACTGGTGCCAGGGCTTCAGCGAGCCGGGCTCCGGGTCGGACCTCGCGAGCCTGCGCACCGCGGCGCGCAAGGTCGACGGCGGCTGGGTCATCAACGGCCAGAAGATCTGGACCTCCAACGCCCACAACGCCTCGACGTGCCTCCTGCTCGCCCGCACCGATCCGGATGCCCCGAAGCACAAGGGCATCACGTACTTCCTCGCGCCGATGGAGAAGTTCACGGTGCGGTCGCTGACGATGATCAACGGTGACACCGAGTTCAACGAGATGTTCCTCGACGACGTGTTCGTGCCCGACGGGGATGTGCTCGGCGGCGTCGGCAACGGCTGGAAGGTCGCGCTCACCACGCTCGCGTTCGAGCGCGGCAGCATGGCGCTGAACCTGTGGGTGTGGGCCCGGCAGGCGGTCGACCGGGTCGTCGACGTGGCCCTCGAACGCGGGATGGCACACGACAGCGCGTTCGTCGACGCCGTCGGCGCCCTGCAGTGCGACGCCGAGGCGGTGCGGATCGGCTCGATGCGCATGCTCGGCGAGACCCGGGCCGGCGGCGTCCCCGGTCCGGAGACGTCGGCGTTGAAGAGCCTGTGGGCCGGCGTCGTGCAGAACGCCAACCGCCTCGCCGTGCAGCTCGACGAGGCCGGGGGAGTGCTGCTCGACCATCCCGGCGCCGCCGCCCGCATGCGGCGGTACCTGCGGGCCCGCGCCCACACCATCGAGGGCGGCACCGAGGAAGTCCAGAAGTCGATCCTCGCGGAGCGGGTGCTGAACCTGCCCCGCTCACGTTGAGAGCCGGGACATGCGCGCAACCTTCACCCAGGAACAGCTGGAGATCGCCAAGACGGTCCGGGCGCTCGTCGAGGGCGAGGCGGTCACGGCCCGCACGGTCCTGACAGCCGGCGAGTGGACCGCGCCGGCGTGCGACATCACCCTGCTGCGCGACTTCGGCCTCCTCGGCGTTCCGGGCGAGAGCGCCCTGATCGACCTCCTCGTGGCGGTGGAGGCGATCGGCGCCACCCTGGTGCCCAGCCGCTTCCCCTGGCACGCGGCGGCGGTGCAGCTGCTGACCGGTACGGCGATCCCGGCCGACGTGCTCGAGGGGCGCCGGGTGCTCACGCCCGCCGGCAACCCGGTGCCCTACGCCGCCGCGGCCAACGGCTTCGTCGACGGTGCCATCCAGGAGGCGGCGGAGATCGTGCCGCGGCGGTCGCTCGACCCCTCGGTGCCGCTGTCCTCGGTCACCACCAAGGCCGCGACCCCCGCGAGTGTCGACGGACAGCGACGCGCGACGCTCGTCGTCGCGGCGCAGCTGTGCGGCGTGGCGCAGGGCGCGATCGACCTCGCCGCCGACCAGGCCCGCACCCGGACCCAGTTCGGCCGCGTCATCGGGTCGTTCCAGGGGGTCGCGTTCCAGCTCGCCGACGCCGCGACGCAGCGCAAGGCCGCGTGGGACCTCACCCTGTACGCGGCCTGGGCAGTCGACAACGCGATGCCCGAGGCGGAGATCCAGGTGCACGCGGCCAAGGCCGCCGCAGGGAAGGCCGCGGTGTTCGCGGCCGAGCGGTGCATCCAGGTGCACGGCGGCATGGGCATCACGATGGAGGCCGACCCGCACCTGTACCTGCGCCGGGCCCTGGTGCTCGACGCGCTGCTGGGCACCGGCGCCGACCACCGCCGGCGCGTCGGCGAGCTGCGTATTTCCGCACGTCAGAACGCCTGATCGGTTGCGGCGTGCGGCCCTCGGCCAGTAACATACCGGCTGGTCGGAATAAACGAGGAGAGACCGTGAAGTTCGGCATCATGAACCTGTTCCCGGTGGCCGACGGCGCGTCGGACCACCAGGTGCTGCGGGACACGCTCGAGGAGATCCAGCTCGCAGACGAGCTCGGCTTCGACTCGGTGTGGCTGGCCGAGCACCACTTCTCCAAGTACGGCATCCTCGGCAGCCCGATCAACTTCGGCATGGCCATCGCCGAACGCACCACGCGCATCACCATCGGCACCGCCGTGCTGGTGCTGCCGCTGCACCACCCGCTGCGCCTGGCCGAGGACATCGCCGCGCTCGACGTGCTCAGCGGCGGCCGCGTGTCGATCGGCGTCGGCCGCGGCTACCAGCCGCAGGAGTTCGCCGGCATGGGCGTGCCGCTGGCCGAGTCGAAGGAGCGCTACCAGGAGACGCTGGAGATCCTGCGGCTCGCGCTGTCGCAGGAGAACTTCTCGTACCACGGCAAGCACTTCACGTACGACAACATCACCACGTACCCGCGTCCGTTCACCGCGGGCGGGCCGCCGATCCTGCAGGGCACCGTGTCGCCCGACAGCTTCCGCGAGCGGGGTGCGGTCGGCGAGTCGATCATCACCTCACCCAACTTCACGCCGTTGGGCATCATGCAGAAGAACTACCGCCTGTACCGCGACGCCATGGAGGAGAACGGCTTCGACATCTCCACCTACGACGTGCCGTTCATGCAGCAGGTCTGGGTCGGCGACGGCGAGGACGGGCTGCAGGAGGCGGCGCAGGCGGCGCTGAACTACTACAAGTCCGTCGGCAAGGTCATCCCCGGCTCCGAGGAGGCGTTGGAGAAGGAGAAGGCCTACTACGCCGCGGTGGCCAAGAACATCGAGCTGCTGACCCTGGAGCAGACGCTGACCCACGGCGGCAACTTCGGCAGTGCCGACCGCGTCATCGAAACCATCGAGATGCTGCGCGACCAGCTCGGCGTCAACCACTACATCGGCTGGCTGCGGATACCGTCGCTCGACCGGAAGGCGGCGCTGAAGTCGATGGAGGAGTTCGCCGAGAAGGTCATCCCACACTTCAAGGCCGAGGCTGCTTAGTTGAAGATCAGCTGTTTCCTGAGCGCGCAGTTCGACCCCTCGGCCTCGGCGGTCGAAGGGATCGACGCCGTGGTGACCCAGGCGGCCGCCGCCGAGGCGGCCGGCTTCCACGCCGTCTACCTCGGCCACCACTACCTGGCGAAGTCGGCGTTCGTGCAACCGGTGCCGCTGGCCGGCTACCTGGCCTCGGCCACCTCCCGGGTGCGTATCGGGTTCGGGGTGCTGCTGGCGCCGCTGCTGAACCCGGTCGCGCTCGCCGAGGACCTCGCGTCGCTCGACGTGCTCTCGCGGGGCCGGCTCACGGTCGGCCTCGGCGCGGGCTACCGCAAGCGCGAGACCGCCGCGTTCGGCGTCGGATGGGACGACCGGCTGCGCCGGCTGCGCGAGTACGTGCCGATCCTGCGTGCGCTGTGGAGCGGCTCGACGCTCGACCTCGCGGGCACGTGGGGCGAGGTGCCGGGCGCGTCGCTGCCGCTGCGGCCGGTGCAGCCCGGCGGCCCTCCACTGTGGATCGGCGCGTTCGCCGAGCCCGCGGTCCGGCGCGCCGCGCGCCTGGACTGCCCGTGGCTGATCGGCCCCAAGGGCGACGACGCCGAGCTCGCCCGGCTCCTGACGGTGTACCGGTCGGTTCTGGCCGAGAACGACCTGTCGTTGGACCGCGAGTACCCGATGAGCCGCGAGGCCTTCATCGCCGACAGCTACTCCGCCGCGGTCGCCGGCGTGGCACCGCACCTGCAGCGCCAGTACGCCGGCTACCGGTCCTGGGACGACGCCCAGAAGATCGACCTCGACCGCTACCTGGCCGAGGACTGCCTGGTCGGCTCCGCCGACGACATCGTCGAGAAGCTGCGCCGCTGGGAGCGCGACCTCGGCGTCACCGAGGTGTCGCTGCGCCACCAGTTCGTCGGCGCCAGCCAGGAGGAGGCCATGGACCAGCTCGCCCGCTTCGGCTCCGAGGTCATCCCGAAGGTGGCCTCATGACCAACCTCGCCCGCATCCTCGAAGGGCGCCGCGCCGACCGTGGCGACGCCGTCGGCCTGTACGGCGACGACGGTCGACAGTGGACGTTCGAGGAGCTCGACCTGATCGCCGGCGGCGTGGCGGAGTCCCTGCGCGCGCAGGGGATCGGGCCCGGCGACCGGGTCGCGTGCTACCTCACCAACGGCCCGGAGATCGCGTTCTTCCTCTTCGGCGCCTGGAAGCTCGGCGCCGTCCCGGTGACCATCTCCAGCCTCTACAACGAGTCCGAGCTCGCCGAGTCCCTCGCGAAGACCGCGCCCAAGCTGGTGGTCTCGTCGACCCTCGACATCTCGGCCCGGGCCTCCGTCGCGGCGGTCGACGTCGATCCCGGGGCCGAGGCGTGCATCCTGTTCACCGGTGGCACCACCACCGGGCGTCCCAAGGCCGTGAGCGTGACGCACGGCGGCACGCGCTCCTCGCTGGCCCGGCTGGCCCGCGTCTCCACCGGGACCGACGCCGAGGGCACCGCCGCGCCCGACGCGAAGCCGAACCTCATCGCGTTGCCGTTGTTCCACAGTGGAGGGCAGCACTCGCTGCTGTTCGCGTTCCACGTCGGTCGGGCGGCCGTGGTGTGGGAGCGCTTCGGCGTCGACCGGCTCGCCGACCTCATGGAGCGGTTCCGGTTCGACAACTTCTTCTTCCTGCCCACGATGGTGTTCGACATCGTGCACTCGCCTCGCGAGCTGCCGTTCGAGGGCGTGAAGTCCGTGCTGGTCGCCGGGCAGGCGATCTCGTGGACGGTCCGGAGGGCGTTCGAGGAGCGGTACAGGGTGCCGATCCTGGTGAACTACGGGTCCACCGAGGCGGGTCACATCGCCGGCTGGACCGGCCGCGACATGAAGGCCGGCCTGTGGAAGCCCGGCTCGGCCGGCAGGGTGTACCCGGGCGTCGACCTGGAGATCCGCGCCGACGACGGCACCGCGCTGGGCGTCGGCGAGGAGGGCGAGATCGTCGTGCGCTCCGAGCTGACCCGCGGCTACGTCGACGACGCCGAGGCGTCGAAGGACCTCGTGCGCGACGGCTGGGTGCACACCGGCGACATGGGCTACGTCGACGGCGACGGCGTGCTGTTCCTCGTCGGCCGCAAGCGCGACATGATCAAGTGTGGCGGGTTCCAGGTGTGGCCCGAGGAGATCGAGGACGAGCTGCGTGCCCACCCGCTGGTGCGCGACATCCGCGTGCTCGGCCGCCCCGACGACCGGCTCGGCGAGATCCCGGTCGCGCAGGTGGTGCGGGAACCGTCCGAACTGCCGGACGACGACCTGAGCCGACAGCTCGTGGAGTTCGCGCGCGAGAAGCTCGCCCATTTCAAGGCGCCGCGGCGGATCGAGTTCGTGCCCGCCCTGGAGCGCAGCGCCGCCGGAAAGATCAGCCGTGTAGGGGGTCCAGCGTGAAGTTCGGCATCATGGCCTCGCACCAGTACCCGCACGACGAGGACCTCGGCAAGCACCTCGACGACCTGTTCGGCACCGTCGAGCTGGCCGCGGAGCTGGGCTACGACTCGGTGTGGACGATCAACCACTTCCAGTCCAACCTCGCCACCCCGCAGCCGATCTCGATGATGGCGGCGCTGATCCCGCGGTCGGGGACCATGACGCTCGGCACCGGGATCCTGCTGATGCCGATGTTCCACCCGGTGCACATCGCCGAGGAGTTCGCGACGCTCGACCACCTCTCGGGCGGCCGGGTCGTGCTGGGCGTCGGCGCCGGCTACCGCGAGAACGAGCTGGCCGCGTTCGGCATCGACCCGCCGACGCGGTTCCGCCGGCTCGACGAGAGTCTCAAGCTCATCCGCGCGCTGTGGACCGGCGAGCCGGTGACCACCGAGGGCGGCCTGTACCCGCAGACCGACGCCCGGATCGGCATCCGGCCGCTGACCCCGGGCGGCCCGCCGATCTGGGTCGGCGCCGGCAGCAAGCGGGCCGTGCGCCGGGCGGCCCGGCTGGGCGACGCCTGGTACGCGCCCGGCAACGCGCCGAGCCCCCGCTACCTCCCCGAGCATCTCGCGGTCTACGACGCGGCGCTGGAGGAGTACGGCAAGTCCACTGTGGACCGTCCGATCGGCCTGGAGCTGTACTGCGCGCCCACGACCGAGCGCGCGGTCGACGAGGCCCTGCCGCAAGCCCGCACCGAGTACTCCACCTACGCCGAGTACCCGGCGCTGCGGTGGCAGTCGGACCGGTTCGACGAGCTGATCCGCAACACGCTCGCGCTCGGGTCGCCGGAGTACCTCATCGAGCGCCTGTCGACGCTGCGGGACATGGGGTTCAACCACATCATCTTCCGCCCGGGCTGGCTGGGCATGCCGGCCGAGATGGTCCGCGCGTCGCTGCGCCTGTTCGCCACCGAAGTCTTTCCCGCCTTCCGCTGATCGAGGTTAGAGATGAAGAAGACCGAAGCCGAACTGCTCGAGAACCAGTGGGACGTCGAGAACATGGAGGTCGACCCCGAGGTCCTCGCGCGGTACGTCCGCTACGACGTCGACGCGAAGCGGCACGTCGCCACGATCACGTTCGACCGGCCCGACAAGCTCAACGCCATTCCGGTGGCGGCCTTCGAGCGCATCGGCGACCTCGTCCGTGAGGCCGAGGCCGACGACCGGGTGAAGGTCATCGTGTTCAAGGGCGAGGGCAAGCACTTCGGGACCGGCGCCGACGCGGCCGAGCTCGGCCACTACATCGGCTACAAGGCCGGCACGAAGAGGCGCCCCGCCCAGCGGCAGCGGATCCTGCCCGACCGCAACGTGCTCAGCTCCGGCTTCACCCGTCCGATCATCGAGTCGCTGAAGGCGACCATCTGCCAGGTACAGGGCTACTGCTACGGCGGCCACTTCCAGATCGCGCTGTCGGCCGACATCGTGATCGCGGCGCCGAACGCGCGGTTCACGCACCCGGCGTTCCGGTACCTCGGCCCGGCGCCGCAGGACATGTACCACTGGATCGAGAAGGTGGGCCTGACGACCATGAAGGACGTCATGCTCACCATGCGCGCGATCGGCGCCGAGGAGGGCGAGCGCAAGGGTCTGGTCACCAAGGTCGTGCCCCTCGACGAGCTGGAGAAGTGGGTCGACGACTACGCCGACGCGATCGCCGTCATGCCGCTCGACTCGCTGATGATGGGCAAGTCGATGATGCAGGTCGTGATGGAGGCGCGGGGCAAGGGTCTCGGCGCGATGACCGGCTGGGTCGGCCACGGCTGGGCGACGAACGTCAGCTTCGACGAGGGTGACTGGAACTTCCTCAAGGAGCGGCGCGAGAAGGGCATCGCGCAGGCGCTGGCCGACCGCGACCGGTTGGTGGCGCCGTACTTCCGCCTCAGCGAGAGCCGTTCGAGCGAGTGAAGTTCGGCATCCTCCTCGACCACCAGTACGAGCCGGGCGACGACATCGGGCGCCGCACCGGTGAGCTGGTCGAGTTCACCCAGCACATCCGCGACCTCGGCTACGACTCGGTCTTCGGCATCCACCACTACCTGTCGTCGCTGTCGACGCCGCAGCCGTTGCCGTTGCTCAGCAGGCTGATCGACCACTCCGGCGACATGCTGCTGGGCACGGGCATCCTCATCCTGCCGCTGGGCCACCCGGTGCACTGGGCCGAGGAGATCGCCACCATCGACCAGATGTCCGGTGGGCGGTTCGTGCTCGGCATCGGGTCGGGCTACCGCGAGGACGAGTTCTGGTCGTTCCAGGTCGAGCGCCGCACGCGCGTCTCGCGGATGAACGAGTCGCTGGAGGTGATGCGCAAGCTGTGGACCGGCGAGCGGGTCATCCACCACGGGCAGCACTTCGCGCTCGACGGCGTGAGGTGCAGCGTGCTGCCGGCGCAGAAGCCGCACCCGCCGGTGTGGGTGGGCGCCAACGGTCCCATCGGCATCGAACGCATCGCCCGTTCCGGGCTGCCCTGGCTCGCGCCGTCGAACGTCCGCCGCAACTGGGCCGTCGGCAACCTCAACGACTACCGCGCCCACCGCAAGGACGCCGGCTTCTCCGACGACGACGCCACGTTCCCGATCCAGCGCGACCTGTGCGTGGCCGACTCCTTCGACGACGCGTGGGCGATCGCCGGCTCTCACGCGCGCCGCTCGTACGGGGAGTACGTCCAGTACGGCATGGACTACTTCGAGTCGCAGTGGGAGGGCATCAAGCACAAGGCGCTGTTCTTCGGCTCGCCCGACGACATCACCGCGAAGATCCAGGACTTCGCGTCCGCCGGCTACAACCACTTCGTCTTCCGCGCCCAGTGGCTGGGGCTGCCGATCGAGCGCTCCGTCGAGATCGTCGATCGCTTCGCCCGCGAGATCATGCCGAGGTTCCGCTGATGAGGATCGGTCACATCATCGTTCCCGCAAACGACGTGCAGACCCAGCTGGCGTTCTACACCTCGCTCGGCCTCACCACGGTGTTCCGCGACGGCGACCGGTACGCCGCGGTCACCGACGGCGCGGTCACCATCGGGCTCGCCGACGCCACGCAGCAACCCGTCGCGGGCCGCACGATGCTGAGCATCGGGGTCGCGGACCTGGAGGCCACGGTGGTCGCGCTGGTCGCGGTCGGCGGCAAGGCCGGTGAGACGGTCACCGGACCGCACGAGCGGCGCACCGTCGTCACCGACCCGGGCGGCAACCCGCTGGTCGTCTACGAACGGCTCGCCTGACCAGCCCTGAGGCGCACGCGTTCGACCGCGAGGCTACCGAGGATCAACACCGCGAGGGCGGCCACGCCGGTAAGCCACGCCCCGGTGACCCACCGGGCCGAGGTCTGCGGGTCACCGCAGTCCACTGAGGACGGTGACACCCAACCGAGCGGGTCGACATCGACGGCGATCCGGCCGTCGATCGGTCCACCGCACGACGCGGACACCCAGCCGAGGTCGCGGCCCTCGTACGAGACGCGGTACGACAGGCCGCAGCGGGGATCGTTGACGCCGCACCTGGTGCGGCTGTCGGTCACCTGTGCGACGACCCGGTCGCCGAACCAGTTGAGGTGGTTGGTGGCGTAGCCGCCCCCGAACCCGAACCCGAGCACGCCGACCACCAGGCCCAGCACGCCGCGCGTCACCAGTACGCGGTTCGACGGGCCGTGCCCCGGCCAGACGGCCGCGACCACGTGGGCGAACACGGCGGCGAGGCCGAGGGCGATCCCGACGTAGACGAGCGGCAGCGACCGGTGCGCCTCGAGGAGTCCTGCCGCGGCCGCCAGGACCACCGCGCCCACCAACCAGACGAAAGCCACCCACCCATTGTGAACCATGAATGCGAACCAATCCGGCGGGATTGGACCTGGACCGGGTCCGGGCGCCTGGCGACGATGACCGGGTGCTGGTGGGTTTCCTCGGTCTCGGTGTCATGGGCCAGCCCATGGCGGTCAACCTCGCCCGCGCGGGGACGCCGCTGGTGGTATAGAACCGGTCGGCCGCGCGCGCGGAACCCGTGCGGGCGGCCGGCGCGCGGGTCGCCGCGACCCCGGCCGAGGTGTTCGCGGGCGCCGGTGTCGTGTTCGCGATGCTCGCCGACGAGGCGGCGTTCGACGCGGTGCTCGCCCGGGCCGGCGACCTGACCGGCCGCGTGCTGGTCAACACCGCGACGGTGGCGCCCGGGTACTCGCGACACCTCGACGGCGTGGTGCGGGCGGCCGGCGGGCGGTACGTGGAGGCGCCGGTGTCCGGGTCGCGGCTGCCGGCCGAGTCCGGCGACCTCGTGGCGATGCTGGCCGGCGATCCCGCCGACGTCGACCTCGTCCGTCCACTGGTGACACCGATGTGCCGCGCCACGACCGACTGCGGCCCGGTGCCGGGTGGGCTGCTGATGAAGCTCGCGGTGAACCTGTTCCTCATCACGATGGTCACCGGCCTGGCCGAGGCGACCCACTTCGCCGAGCGGCACGGCATCGACCTGGCCCGCTTCCGGCAGGTGCTCGACGCGGGCCCGATGGCCAGCGACGTCTCCCGGAACAAGGCACACAAGCTCGTCACCGACGACTTCGACGTGCAGGCCTCGATCACCGACGTCCTGAAGAACAACGCGTTGATCGCCGCGGCCGCGCGCGAGGCGGGCATCGCCTCGCCGCTGCTGGACGTCTGCCACGCGCTGTTCGCCGAGACCCGGGGGATGGGTCTGCACGGCAGCGACATGGTGGCGGTGATCCGGGCGATCGAGCACCGTACCGACGGGTGTTGACGCGTCCGGTATAGAGAGGGAATGTCGACCGACGCGGTCACCCCGACACACTGGCACACCCGGCCGGCCACCGACGTGGCCCGTGAGCTCGACGTCGACCCGGCCGAGGGCCTGTCGACGGCGCGGGCCGCGGCCCGGTTGGAGGAGTACGGCCGCAACGAGCTCGCCGAGGCGCCGAAGGAGCCGCGCTGGCGGGCGTTCCTCCGCCAGTTCAAGGACCTGCTGATCATCATCCTGCTCGTCGCCGCGGTTGTGTCGCTCATCGTGAGCCGTGAATGGGAGACGCCGATCGCCGTCGCGGTGGTGGTGCTGCTCAACGCGACCATCGGGTTCGTGCAGGAGTCGAAGGCGGAGGCGTCGCTCGACGCGCTGCGGCGGATGAGCGTCACCAGCGCGCGGGTGCGCCGCGACGGGCGGATCGTGCGACTCGATGCGGTCGGCCTGGTGCCCGGTGACGTGGTCGTGGTCGAGGCGGGCGACCGGATCCCGGCCGACGGCCGGCTGCTGTCGGCGACGTCGCTCGAGGTCCAGGAGGCCGTGCTCACCGGCGAGGCGCAGCCGTCGGCGAAGTCGGCGTCCGCCGGCGTCGCGGCCGACGCGCCGCTCGGCGACCGCGTCAACTCGGTGTTCATGAACACCGCGGTGACCCGCGGGCACGGCGAACTGGTGGTGACCTCGACCGGCATGCACACCGAGACCGGCCGCATCGCGCACCTGCTGCACCAGGCGAAGCCCGGCGCGACGCCGCTGCAGAAGCAGATCGACGCGCTCAGCCGCACCCTGGCGATGATCGCGGGCGCGGTCATCGTGGTGGTGTTCGTGCTCGGCCTGGTGCGCGGGCAGGAGTTCACGGACCTGTTCGTCAGCGCGATCTCGCTCGCGGTCGCCGCGATCCCGGAAGGGCTGCCGGCGGTGGTGGCGTTCACGCTCGCGATGGGCACCGGCCGGCTCGCGCGGCGCGGCGCGATCGTCAAGCGGCTGGCGTCGGTGGAGACGCTCGGCAGCACGTCACAGATCTGCACCGACAAGACCGGCACGCTCACGCTCAACCAGATGACGGCCCGCGAACTGCTCGTGGCGGGCCGGCGCTTCACGGTGACCGGCGAGGGCTACTCCACCGACGGGCGGATCCGGACCACCGACGGGCTCCCGCTGCCGACCACGCTCGACGAGGCGCTGCTGCCGATGGCCCTGTGCAGCGACGCGGTGCTGCGCCCGTCCGACAGCGGCGGCGACAGCGGCGCCGAGATCGTCGGCGACCCCACCGAGGGCGCGTTGGTGGTGCTGGCCGAGAAGGGCGGGATCGACGTCACCGCCCTGCGCCGCGAGCGTCCCCGGGTGCTCGACATCCCGTTCGACTCCGACACCAAGTTCATGGCGACGTTCCACGACTGGACCGACGAGCGGGGTCGCGCGGTGGTGCGGTGCTTCGTGAAGGGCGCGCCCGACGTGCTGGCGCAACGGGCCGACCGGTACCTGGGCGCTGCGGGCGTCGAGCCGTTCGACGACGCCGCGCGGGACCGGTTCGACCGGGCCAACGCCGACCTCGCCGGGCAGGGCATGCGCGTGATGGCCGTCGCGTCGGCCGACCTGGACCCGTTCGAGCCGGGTGACGATCCCACGGACCTGGTGCGGCGGCTGGTGATGGTGGCCCTCGTCGGCATCGTCGACCCGCCCCGGCCGGAGGCGCGACTGTCCATAGAGGAGTGTCGCCGGGCCGGTATCCGGGTGCGGATGCTCACCGGCGACCACGCGGTCACCGCCGCAGCGATCGCCGGCGAGCTCGGCATCCCGGGCCGGGCCGTCACCGGCGCCGACCTCGACGCGGTCGACGACGACGCCGAGCTGGCCGGGCGCCTGGACGACATCGGCGTGGTCGCCCGGGTCTCGCCGAACCACAAGATCCGGATCGTGCGCGCGCTCCAGGAGCGCGGTGAGGTCGTCGCGATGACCGGCGACGGCGTCAACGACGCGCCCGCGTTGCGCAGGGCCGACATGGGTGTGGCGATGGGCGTGACCGGGACGGAGGTGACGAAGGAGGCGGCCGACATGGTATTGACCGACGACAACTTCGCCACCATCGTGGCCGCCGTGCGGGAGGGCCGCGGCGTCTACGCCAACATCGTCAACTTCACGCGGTTCCAGGTCTCGACGGCGCTCGGGTTCGTGGTGACGTTCCTCGTGGCCTCGGTCACCGGGATCGCCGGCGGGGCGCCGTTCACCGCGCTGCAGATCCTCTTCGTGAACCTCGTGATGGACGGGCCGCCGGCAATGTCGCTCGGCGTCGAGCCGGTCAGCCCCGACGCGATGACGAAGCCGCCCCGGCACGCCGACGAGCGGATCCTCAACCGGCCGCGCCTGCTGCGCATCCTGCTCGCCAGCACCGTGATGGCGCTCGGCACGCTCGCGGTGCTCGTCCTCGCACCCGGCCCGGAGGCGGAGCTCGGCACGGCGACGGTCGCCGGCACGATGGCGTTCACGACGTTCGTGATGTTCCAGGCGTTCAACCTGCTCAATGTCCGCTCCGACATGCGCAGCGTGTTCAGCCGCGAGACGTTCGAGAACCGGTCGGCGTTCGTCGCGACCGGCGCGGTGGTCGGCCTGCTGGTGTGCCTGGTGCAGATGGACGTGCTGCACGGCCTGTTCAGCACCGTCGACCTGACGGCCGGTCAGTGGCTGGTGTGCGTCGGAGTGGCGTCGTCGATCCTCGTCACCGGCGAGGTGGTCAAGGCGGTCCTGCGTCGTCGAGCGCGGTGAGCTCCCCACGGTGGTGCCGGGCCAGTGCCCGGTACGGCTCGGCGTCGATCAGGATGTGCTCGCCCGGTCGGGGATCGGACGGGAGTTCGGGCTCGACGGCATCCTCGAGTTCACCGAGGAGCAGACCCTCCAGTGGTGAGCCGCCCGCGCACGGCGTCGGCGTCGGGATGTGCCAGCTCGTCGAGGATCGTCAACGCCTCCTCCCAACAGGGCCGGGCGGCGTCCGGGTCGCCCGCGGCCCGGTGGGTGTCGCCGAGGTGGGTGAGCACCTCCGCCTCGTGGTAGCGGAAGCCGAGGTCGCGCAACCGGCCCAACGCCCCGCGGTAGCAGGCGATCGCCTCGTCGTGCCGGCCGAGGTGGTGGTGGGCGTAGCCGACGCTGTCCCAGGCGGCCGCCTCGCCGATGCGGTCGCCGCTCTCCCGGTGCATCGCCAGCGCCCGGCCGCTGTGCTCCAGGGTGGCCCCGTACTCGCCCGCCAGTGCGTACAGCCAGCCGATCGCGTTCAACGCGCTGGCCTGTCGCGGGTCGCCGGCGTCGCGGTACAGCTCGTAGCCGCGCCGGGCGTGCCGAAGCCCGCGACCCGGCCGCCCGGGCGGGTCGCGGAGTGAGGACAGGCTGATGTAGGAGCGCGCCGCGTTGACCCGGTCGCCGGCCTCCAGGAACCGTTCGGCGGCGCTCTCGTAGAGCGGTCCGGCCGTCGCGGCGTCGCCGGACCGGTAGTGGCCGAGCCCGAGTCCCAGGTGCGCGTGCGCCAGCGCGGCGGGATCGCCGAGCCGGACGGCCTCCCGCGCGGCGAGCTCGTTGAGCGCGATGAGGTCGGCCCACCGGCCGCGCCGGTCGAGGTACGGCTGGACGACGGTGGCCAGCATCCAGGTGCGCGCGGCGCCGCCCGGGGTGCCGGCGATGGCCATGAGCGCGGGCAGCTCGACGGCGAACCAGTCCATCGCGGCGTCGTGGTCGGCGACCACGTCGACGACCACCCCGGGACGGGCCGGTTCCAGGTCGATCCGCGGTCGCCGTGCGTCGAGCGCGACGACCGCGGTCGCGGCCGAGTGCAGGTAGTGCCCGCGGAGCCGGTCGAGGGCCCCGGCCGGATCGTCGGACCGCCCGCTCAGCTCGGCCGCGTAGGCGCGCATCAGGTCGTGCAGCGCGTAACGCGCCGGTGCCGTCTCGACCACGAGGTGCGCGTCGGTCAGCTCGTCGAGCAGCCGGCGCACCTCCGCCGGCGGCCGGCCCGACAGGC
Organism: Virgisporangium ochraceum; assembly: GCF_016863655.1. Lineage (GTDB taxonomy): Bacteria > Actinomycetota > Actinomycetes > Mycobacteriales > Micromonosporaceae > Virgisporangium > Virgisporangium ochraceum. Next base: position 47,039 of record NZ_BOPH01000108.1, on the reverse strand, counting down.
TCGCGGCGGCGGCACGGCCGAGCGTGGGGCCCGGATGCAGGGCCAGCAGCCGGAACAGTCGGGCGGCGCCGTCGCTCAGCGCGGCGTAGGACCAGGAGAACACGGCTCGGACGTCGGTGTGCGGGTCGTCGCTGGCGAGGCTGTCCATGGAGCCGTCGGCGAGGTCCGCGGCGAGCGCGGCCAGCGTGTAGACCCGCCGGGTGGCGACCCTTGCCGCTGCGACCGCGAGGGCCAGCGGCAGGTGGGCGCAGCGGACGGCGACCTCCCGCGCCGCCCGCTCCTCGCCGGCGACCCGCTCGTCGCCGAGCCGCCGGGCGAGCAGGTCCCGCGCCTCGCCGGGGGTGAGCAGGGTGAGCACCACCGGAACCGCGCCCTCCACGACGATCAACGGCAGCAGCGTGGTGCGGCTGGTGACGACCACGACGCTGTCGCCCGGCCCGGGCAGCAGGCCGCGCACCTGGCCCGGGTCACGGGCGTTGTCGAGGACGAGCAGTACCCGCCGCGTCGCGAGGACGCCGCGGTACAACGCGGTCTGCGCGGGCAGCCCCGGCGGGATGCGGGATCCGGGGACGCCGAGCGCGTCGAGGAGCGTCCGGACCGCCTCGCGAATGTCCATTGTGGACCCGGAGGGGTCGAACCCGCGCAGGTTCACGTACCGGACGCCGTCGGGGAAGTGGTGGGCCACGCGGTGCGCCCAGTGGACCGCGAGCGTGGTCTTGCCGATGCCGGCCGTACCCGACACGACGGCGATCCGCGTTCCCGCGCCGTCGGTGGAGAGCAACCCGTCGAGCGCGGCGAGCTCCTCGCGCCGGCCGGCGAAGCCCGCAGCGGGCGGCGGCAGCCCGGCGCCCGGCGGTGCCGGCGTCCGCGTTACGGGAACCGGCTCCGGTAGAGGTTCCGGGGCCGGCTGCAGGACCGGCTCCGGGCCCGTGAACGCGCGCTCGACGGTGGTGTGCCGGTGCCGCCAGTGCTCCTCGAGGCCGCCGCCGGCGGCCGCGCCCACCCCGGCGACCGTCCGGCCGCGGCTACCGGCGAACCGCGCCATCGCCGACACGAGCCCGTGCACCACCCGCCAGTCCGGCGGCCGCCGCACCTCGCCGGCGAGGATCGCGCCGAGCTGGCTCTTGCTCAGCCCCACCTCCGGGGCGAGCGACCGCAGGCTCGGGCCGCCCGCGTACTTCCACAGCTGCCGGAGGTCGCCGCAGAACGCGACCAGGAGCTCCTGTGACGTCACCGTTGGGCCCCCATCCTGTCCTGTCCGGTGCTGTCCGGTGGCCTGCCACCACCGAGTCTCGCACCGGAGACCGGCTGGCCACTGTCGGGGTCCCAACGGAACCGGCCCCCGGAACGACCGTGGCACACCACCTGCGCGAGCGACGACGGTCGCGGAGGAGGAGACCACGTGGAGTCCACTGTGGACAAACGTCGGCTGCCGTTGTCGGTGGCGCAGACGGGGGTCTGGCTCGGCCAGCGGATGGCGCCGACCAGCCCGACGTACAACCTGGCGCAGGTCATCGACATCGACGGACCGGTCGACGAGGCGCTGTTCGAGCGGGCGCTGCGCGGCGTGGTGTCGGAGGCCGACTGCCTGCGCACGCGCTTTCTCGACACGTCGGCCGGCCCGCGTCAGGTGATGGCGGACGGCGACACCTGGGACCACGCGGTCCACGACCTCACCGGCACCCCGGATCCCGGTGCGGCCTCGACGCGGTGGATGGCGGCCGACCTCGCCCGCCCGCTGGACCCGACGACCGACCGCCTGCTCGGTTTCGCGCTGCTGCGCGTGGGCGCCGCGTCCTACCGCTTCTACACGCGCGGGCATCACATCGTCGTCGACGGCTACAGTGTGGCGCTGCTCGCCGCCCGGGTGGCCGAGACCTACACGGCGCTGCTACACGGGCGGTCGCCGGGCCCGGGCCCGTTCGGCGGGCTGGCGGACCTGCTGGCCGAGGAGCGGCGGTACCGCGGGTCGGCGGCGTTCGACGCCGACCGCGCCTTCTGGCTCGACCGGCTCACCGGCCGGCCCGCCGTCACCGGGCTGTCCGACCGGCCGCCGCGGGTCTCCACCCGGGTGCTGCGCCGCACCTCGCACCTGGACGCGGAGGAGCAGGCGCGGATCCGGTCGGTGGCCCGGTCGCTGCGGACCTCGGTCGGTGGGCTCCTCGTCGCGGCCGCCGCGGTGTACGTCGGCGAGCCGGGCTACGCGCACCTGGGTCTCACCGTGACCGGTCGCACGGGCGCGCTGGCCCGCGCCGTGCCGACGATGATGACGAACGTGCTGCCGATCGGGGTCGGCATCGACGGCCGCGCGCCGTTCGCCGAGATCGTGCGGACCGTGTCGGGGGAGGTGCGGCGGACGATCGCCCACCAGCGGTACCGGTGCGAGGAGTTGCGGCGCGACCTGCGCGGCCACGACCCGCGTACGCGGCTGTTCGGCCCGCGCGTCAACGTGCTGCCGACGCCCGGCACGCTGATGTTCGGCGCCAGCCCGGGTACGGTGCGCGTCCTGTCGACCGGTCCCGTCGACGACCTCGCGTTCACCGCCTTCGTCGGCCCGGTACCGGGCCGGCTGCGCCTGGACACCTACGCGGGCCCGGACGTGTACGGCGAACCCGACCTGGACCGCCACCACGAAGGTTTCCGGCACCTGCTCGCCGAACTGGTCCGGCGTCCGGACGAACCGTTGCGGCGCCTCGACCCGCTGCCGGCGTCGACCCGCCGCCGCGTGCTGGTCGACTGGAACGGCACCGCCCGCCCGGTGCCACCGCGCACGCTGCCGGACCTGTTCGAGGAGCAGGTCCGACGGACACCCGACGCCGCGGCGGTCGGATCCCTGACCTACGCCGCCCTCGACGAGCGGGCGAACCGGCTGGCCCGCGTGCTGGTGCGGCGCGGCGTCGGGCCGGAATCGGTGGTCGGTGTCCTCCTGCGGCCGTCGGTCGACCTGGTGGTCGCCGTGCTCGCCGTCGTCAAGGCCGGCGGCGCGTACCTGCCCGTGGACCCGGACGGCCCGGCCGACCGGGTGCGGCACATCCTGCGCGACGCCCGCCCGGCGCTGGCGGTGTCCACAGTGGACATACCGTCGGTTCCCGGTGTGCCGTTCCTGACCCCCGACGCGGCCGGCCCCGCGCGCGACCCGGCGAACGGCGCGGGCGGTCTCACCGACGCCGACCGCCGGTCGCCGTTGCGGCCCGGGCATCCGGTGTACGTCATCTACACGTCCGGCACGTCCGGCGGGCCCAAGGGCGTCGTCGTCCGCCACGCGGGTCTGGTCAACTACCTGTCCCACTGCCGGCGGGCGTACCCGGAGCTCGCTGGGCGTTCGTTGCTGCACACCTCGTTCTCGTTCGACCTCAGCGTGGTGACGCTGCTCGGCACGCTCGTCGCCGGCGGCCGCGTCGACCTCGCCCCGCTGGACGAGCGCGGCGGCGGGTCCACGTTTCTCAAGGCGACCCCGAGCCACCTTCCCCGCCTCGGCGTCCTGCCCGGCGCGGTCGTACCCGGTGGGCGGCTCGTGCTGGGCGGCGAGCCGCTGACCGGTGCCGCCCTGCGCGAGTGGCGCGACCGCCACCCGGACGTGACGGTCGTCAACAGCTACGGTCCGACCGAGACCACGGCGGCCTGCACCCACCACGTCGTCGGACCCGGCCGGGCGGTCGGCGACGGGCCGGTGCCGATCGGGCGTCCGCTGCCGAACACCCGCGTGTACGTCCTCGACGCCGCGCTGCGACCGGTCGCACCCGGCATCGACGGCGACCTCTACGTCGCGGGCGTCCAGGTGGCCCGCGGCTACCTCGGACGGCCCGACCTGACCGCGCAACGGTTCGTGGCGTGCCCGTGGGGCGCGCCCGGAGGCCGCATGTACCGCACCGGTGACCGCGCCCGCTGGACCGGGGACGGCGAGCTGGAGTACCGCGGCCGCGCCGACGGGCAGGTGAAGATCCGGGGCTACCGGGTCGAGCCGGCCGAGGTGGAGGCCGTGCTGGCCGCCGAGCCGACCGTCCGGCGCGCCGTGGTGGTGGCGCGCGAGGACCGCCCCGGCGACCGCCGGCTGGCCGCGTACGTCGTCCCGAGGCTGGCCGGCGTCCGGCCGGACCCGTCGGCGCTGCGGGCGCGGGTGGCCAGCATCCTGCCCGACCACCTCGTGCCCGCCACGGTGATGGTCCTCGACGAGGTGCCGGTGACGTCCAACGGGAAGCTCGACGTCCGCGCCCTGCCCCGCCCCACCCACGCCGCGACCGGACGGGCGCCGTCGACGTGGACCGAGGAGGTGCTGTGTGGGGTCCTCGCCGAAGCGCTCGGCCTGCCCTCGGTGGGGGTGGACGACAACTTCTTCGAGCTCGGCGGGCACTCGCTGCTGGCGGTCTCCGTGGTGTCGGAGCTGCGGGCGCGGGGCTGGCCGGCCTCGGTGTCGCTGGTGTTCGAGGCGCCTACCGTGGCCGACCTGGTCGTCCGGCTGCATTCGGCACCGGCCTTCGAACCCCTGCTGCCGATCCGGCGCCGCGGCACCCGACCCGCGCTGTTCTGCGTGCACCCCGCCGGCGGACTGGGCTGGTGCTACACCCCGCTGGCCCGGGTCACACCGGCCGACCTGCCGCTGTACGGGTTGCAGGCCGCCGGCCTCGACGGCACCGGTGCGCGGCCGGGGTCGTTGGCGTCGATGGCCGCCGCGTACCTCGACCGGATCCGGACCGTGCAGCCGACCGGCCCGTACCACCTGCTCGGCTGGTCGTTCGGTGGGCTCGTGGCGCACGAGATGGCCCGGCAGCTGCAGGCCGCGGGCGAGCGGGTCGGCGCGCTGGTCGTGCTCGACGCGGCACCGCCCGACCGGGCGACCGTGCCGCGTCCGGTGGACCCGGACCGCCTGGTACGCCAGGCGATGGGGCGCCTGGACGCCTCGGGGTACGACGCCGCCCATGTGGCCGCGGTGATCCGCGACAACCGGATGCTGGCCTGGACCCACGAGTTCGGCCGCGTCGACGGCGACCTGCTCCTGATGGTGGCCGACCGCAACGACCCGGCCGACCGGGTCACCCCCGCACGGTGGCGGGGCCGCGTCTCCGGCCAGGTCCTCGAGACGCGCCTGCCGTGCGCCCACGACGAGATGACCCGGCCCGACATCCTCAAACGCGTCTGGGACGCCGTGCGCGCCCGACTGGAGGCCCGGTGAACCCCTTCGACGATCCCGACGGCACGTTCGTCGTCCTGACCAACGCCGACGGCGACCACTCCCTGTGGCCCACGTTCGTCGACGTACCGGCGGGCTGGACGGTGGTGCACCCCGCGACCGGCCGCGCCGCGTGCCTGGACCACCTGCGCCGGACCGGTCTCGCGCCCGCGGACCCCGACCCGGGGTAGCCGCGCTCTCGACCGCCGGGCCGTGGGTTGGGTACGTTGGGTACTCGCTCGCGGATGGGGACGGGATGAGGCGGATCCCCTCGGTGGCAGAGGGACAGCTGCGGGACGCCCCCGGCACGACCGGCCCGGCCGTGGGCTCGCCGGCCTGGTTCGCGTGGCTGGATGACGGGGCGTCCCGGTCGTTCGCGTTCCGGTCCCCCGAAGGGGTCTTCACCGCCCGCAAGGAGCGCCGCCGGCGCGGCGGCGCCTACTGGGTCGCGTACCGCACCGCCGCCGGCCGCCAGCACAAGGTGTACCTGGGCCGCGGCGAGGACCTCACGCACGAGCGCCTGGTCGGTGCGGCCACCACGCTCAGCGAACGGATCGCGCGGGTGGAACCGGCCGGCGCCGAGGTGCTGCTGCTGGCGACCAAGTGGTTCGTGCCGCAGCCGCGCGCCGACCTCGTGCCCCGGCCCCGCCTCGTCGCCCGGCTCAACGCCGGCCTCGCCACGGGCCGCTGCTCGCTGCTGTCGGCGCCGGCCGGTGCCGGCAAGACCAGCCTGCTCGCCGCCTGGCTCGCGCAGGTCGACCGGCGCGTCGCGTGGCTCACGCTCGACGACCGCGACCAGACCGCCGACCAGGTGCTCCGCTACCTCGTCGCCGCCTGCCAGAGCGTGGCGCCGGGCTGCGGGCGCACGGCCCGGGCCTGGCTCGACGCGCCGCGCCCGGCCCGGCCCGAGGTCGTGGTGACCGCGCTCGTCAACGACCTGGTCGACCTTCCCGCGCCCGGAGTGCTGGTGCTGGACGACTACCACGCGGTCCGCGACCCGGGCGTGCACACCGCCATCGCGCTCCTGCTCGACCACCTGCCGCCGGCGCTGCACCTGGTGATCGCCAGCCGGGAGGACCCGCCGCTGCCCCTGCCGCGGCTGCGCGCCCGGCGCCAGCTGACCGAGGTGCGGGCTCCCGAGCTGAGCTTCAGCGTCCGCGAGGCACAGACACTGTTGGACGGGCTGAGCCTGCGGCCGGCGCAGGTGACCGACCTGGTCGAGCGCACCGAGGGGTGGGCCGCCGGCCTCCAGCTGGCCGGGCTGGCCCTGCGCGAGCGCGCCGACCCGTCGTCGGTCGTGGCCGCATTCACCGGCGGGCACCGGCTGGTCGCCGACTACCTGCTGGCCGAGGTCCTGGAGCGCCAACCGCCGGCCACGCGCCGGTTCCTCCTCCAGGTCAGCGTGCTCGACCGGCTGTGCGCGCCGCTGTGCGACGCCGTGGTCGGCACCGCGTCGGGCCAGGAGCTTCTCGAGGACCTGGAGCGGTCGAACCTGTTCGTCGTGCCGCTCGACACCCACCGGGTCTGGTACCGCTTCCACCGCCTGTTCGCCGACGCGCTGCGGGCCCGCCTGGCCCGCGAGGCCGGCCCGGAGGCGGTGGCGGCCCTGCACCGGCGGGCCAGCGCCTGGCTGGGCCGGGAGGGCCTGCTGCCGGAGGCAATCGGTCACGCCGTGGCCGGCGGGGCGACGGAGGACGCCGCCGCCTGGGTCGAGGCGCTGGCCCCGGCCATGTTCGCGACGATGAGCGTCCACCGGATCCTGGCCGACGGCCTGGCGGCGCTGCCGGAGCGCGTCGTCCGCGGCCGGCCGATGCTGTGCCTGGCCCACGCGTGGCTGCTCATCCACCGGGTCGACCTGGAGCCCGCCACCGCCTGGACGGAGGCCGCCGCGTCCGCCCTGCCCGCGGCCGGCGACGCGCCGTCCGGAACCGACGGCGCCCGCGCCCGGGGAGCGGTCGCGGCCACGCGTGCCTACCTGGCGACCGTCTCGCCCGACACCGCGCCGGAGCTGGCCGTCACCTGGGCGGAGCGCGCGCTCGCCGACCTCCCGCCCGACGAGCCGGCGTTCCGGGGCATCGCCGGTGTCAGCCTGGGCCAGGCCGCGCTGGCGTCGGGCCGGCTCGACCGGGCCGAGCGGGCCTTCGCCGGCGCCGCCGCGACCGACCGGGCCGCCGGGCTGGTGCAGGGCAGCCTCACCGCGACCACGCAACAGGTCACCGTGCTGCGGCTGCGGGGAGCCCGCCGGGAGGCGCTGTCCACCGCGAGGGCGGCGCTGGACTGGGCCAGCGCGCACGCGGTCCCCTCGATTCTGGGGCGGTTGGAGGCCGCGCTCGCCGACCTGCTGATCGACGCCGACGACCTGGACGCCGCGCGGCCCCACGCGATGCGAGGGCTGGTCGCGCCGCGCGAGTTCGGCAACGCGCCACCGCTGGTGCTGCTGGCGTGCCTGCCGGTCGTCCGGTTGCACCTCGCGACTGGCGACGCGGCCGCGGCGCGGGCGCTGCTCGACGACGTCGGGCCGCTGGTGCGGCACGGGCCGTACGCGATGGTGACGCGGCTCCTGGAGGCGGCCGAGGCGCGGGTACTGCTGGCGACCGGTGACGGAGCCGCCGCCGTCGGGTGGGCCACCGCTGTCGCCTGGACAGCGCCGGTCGCCGCCGCGGCGCTGCCGGACCTGCTCCGGTTCGGCGCGGCCGCCGTCGAGGCCGGCGCCGTCACACCGGCGCGGGTTCTCGTGGCACAGGGACGGGTGACCGGGGACGCGGAGCTGCTCGACCGCGCACGGGTGCACCTCGACGCCGCCGCCCGGCTGGCAGAGGACGCGGGACTGGGCTGGCTGCGGCTGCGGGTGCTGATCCTGCGGGCCCTGGCGGCCGACGCCCGGGGCGATCGCCGGTCCGCGCTCGCGGCGGCCGGCGAGGCGGTCACCCTGGCCGGGCCGGAGGGCGTCACCCGTCCCTTCCGCGACGAGGGCGAGCCGATCGCGGCCCTCCTCGCGGCACGGGAACAGGCACGGGAACCGGGCCGGGGCGGGCCGGTCGCGCCGTTGACGGCCCGCGAGCTCGACGTTCTGCGGCTGCTCGCGGTCGGCCGGTCGAACGCCGGCATCGCGGCCGAACTGTACGTGGAGTTGAGCACGGTCAAGACGCACCTCATCCACCTGTACGGCAAGCTCGGTGTCCGCCGCCGCACCGAGGCGGTGGCCCGCGCCCGCGCGATCGGGCTGCTGGACTGACGGTTCCACCCCGCGCTCCACCTTCCGGTGGACGTCCCATCGCCCACGCGCGGCCAGGCTGATGGCGACACCATGGAGGAGGACGGACGATGACCGCCACGACACTGCCCGCGTTCACGCCGCTCGAGAACAGCCTGTGGGTCACGCTGTGCGCCCGGGCCCTCGACTACCGCTCGGCCCGCCCGATCCTCGGCGACGCCGCGGCCGACCGGATCGTGCGCACGCTCGACTACGACTACCGCAGCCTCACGATCGACCCGAACATGCGGGTCAGCGCCGCGCTGCGGGCGAAGAAGCTCGACGAGGTGACCGCGGGCTTCATCGCCCGGCACCCGGACGCCGTCGTGCTGGACCTCGGCGCCGGCCTCGACACCCGGCACACCCGCATCGAGGTCCCCGACACCGTCGACTGGTACGACGTCGACCTCCCCGCGGTCGCCGCGGCCCGTGAGCGGCTGGTTCCCGCGCGGCCCCACGCACACGTCATCGGCGCCGACGTGCGCACCGAGGACTGGCTGACCGCGGTGCCGACCGACCGGCCCGCGCTCGTCGTGGCCGACGGACTGATGGGCTTCCTGACCAAGCCGGAGCTGGTGGCGTTGTGGAACCGGCTCATCAGCCACTTCCCGGGCGGCGAGCTGGTCTTCAACAGCTACAGCCGGTCGGTGGTCTGGCTGACGAGGCACACGCCGGGCACCAGGTCGGTCGCCGACCTGATCCGGTTTCCGGGCATGGACGACCCGCGTGAACCCGAGCGCTGGAACCCGCGGCTGCGCCTGGTGCGGGAGATCCTGCTCAGCCGGGAGCCCGAGGTCGCCGAGTTCCCGTGGGTGTGGCGGTTGTACCACCGGCTGGCCGCGCGCAGCCTCACCTGGTCGCGGCGGGGGACAGTCGTGCTGCACTACCGGTTCTGACCGCCGGCACCCGCGCGGCCGCGAGCGCTGCGCAGGCCGCGCCCAGGGCGGCGACGACCCAGATCGCCAGGAAGCTCGACTCGTCAGGCACGTCCGTGCCGGCCGGCGTCCGCCACGCGGTCAACGCCGCGAAGGCGCCGCCGGCCACGGCGCCGCCCACCATCTTGGTGTTGTTGTAGAGGGCGGTGGCGATGCCCGACCGCTCCGGCGGAGCGCTCTCCACGATGACGGTGGGCAGCGTGCCGAGCGCCAGGCCGACGCCACTGCCGATCACCGCGACGGTGAGGCACAGCGCGGGGAGACTGCCGCGCGCCGCGACCATGGCGGCGAACCCGGCGGCGAGGACCGCGAACGCCGCGACGACGCAGGCGCGGTAGCCGACGCGCCGGGCCAGGCGCGCGGACGACAGCGACGCGACGATGCTGCACCCGATCGCCGGCAGGAGCACGAGCGAGATGGCGATCGGGCTCAGCGCGAAGCCGTACCCGTCGGTGCCGGGATCGGCGGCCAGGAACGCGCTCTGGGGTGCCTGGGTGCCGAAGTACACCACGCCGAAGAGCGCGCTCGCGCCGTAGTAGGGCAGCACCCGCCGGTCGGTCAGCCCGCGCAGGTCGACCAGCGGGTCCCCGGTCCGCAGCTCGACGGCGCCGAAGACGGCCAGCAGCGCGACGCCGGCCGCGGCCCCGACGAGCGCCACCGCAGCATTGCTGTCCACAGTGGACAGCCCGACCAGCAGGCCGACCGTGGCGGCGGCGAGCAGGGCGGCGCCGGGCCAGTCCATCCGCACGCCGGGCAGCGGCACCGACTCCGGTACGCCGAGGAGGCACAGCACCACGCAGCCGAGCGTCATGGCGGCCGGCACCAGCAGGGCCAACCACAGCTCGCCGGTGACCGCCTCGACGGCGGCGGTCGTCACCGCGCCCAGCAGCGCGCCGAACGTGAGCCCGCCGACCAGCAGGGACACCGCGCGGCGGGCGGAGGCGACCGGCAACGCGCCGCGCACGAGCGCGATCTCCAGCGGCAGCAGCGCCGCGATCGGACCCTGCAGCACCCGGCCCAGCAGGAGCAGCCCGAACGTCGGGGCGAGCGCCACGAGAAGCGTGCCCGCGGCGACCAGCACCACGCTGACCCGCAGCAGCCGCCGGTGTCCGTGCCGGTCGCCCAGCCGGCCCAGGACCGGCACGCAGGCCGCACCGGCGAGCAGGTGCACGGCCATCACCCACGACAGCGCGGCGTCGGACACGTCGAGCCGGTCACCGATCCGGGGCAGCAACGGCACGAGGCCGTACTGGAGGAAGCCGCTGGTGACCTCGACGAGCACGAGCAGGCGCACGCCGGCGCCCGTCCGGGTGGTGGGGGCGTAGCGCATGCCCGACAGTCTGTGGCTCCCGCCGGTTCACCGCGATCAGAATGTCTACATTCGACGATGGAAAGGGCCGCGATGCGCGAACCTGGCGAGCTCGACGATGTCGACGTCCGGATCGTCGCCGCCCTGCAGGTGGCGCCACGGGCCGACTGGCAACGGATCGGGCAGGCCGTGGAGGTGTCGGCGTCGACGGCGGCGCGGCGGTGGGCCCGGATGACCGGGGCCGGGCTGGCCTGGATCAGCTGCCATCCGATGCGGCTGCCCGGTGTGTCGCCCATCATCGCGGTCATCGAGGTCGACTGCGCGCCCGCGCGGCTGTACTCGGTGGCCGAGCACCTTCTCGACGATCCCCACGCCATCAACGTCGTGCACACCACCGGTCCCTGCGACCTGCTCGTCACGGCGGCCTTCGCCGACCACGCGTCGCTGGCCCGCTACGTCGGTTTCCGGCTCGGCGAGCTCGACGGGGTGACCGGGATCCGGTCACAGGTCGCGACGACGCTGCACGCCGACGGCACCCGGTGGCGGCTGCACCGGTTCACCGGCGACACGCTCGCGGCGCTGCAGCGCGGCCGCCCTCCACGCCCGGGCACCGGCCGGCCGGTGGCCGACCCGGACGAGACCGACATGGCCGTCATCGCGGCGATGAGCACCGACTGCCGGCAGTCCATCGTGGACATCGCCGACCGGGCCGGGCTCAGCCCGACGACGGTGCAGCGCCGCCTGGCCCGGCTGGAGGCCGACCGGCTGCTGGTCTACCGCTGCGAGGTCGCCCGCGACCTGTCCGGGTGGCCGGTGGCGGTGACGCTGTGGGGTTCGGTGCCGCCCAGCGGGGTGGCGCCGATCGCGGCGCAGCTCGCCGGGCTGCGGGAGGTGCGCATGTGCATGTCGCTGACCGGGCGGCACAACCTCACGTTCACGGTCTGGGTGCCCTCGCTCGACGACGTGGAGGCGTTGGAGACGAACCTGACCACGCGCATCCCCGACCTCGTCATCGCCGACCGGGCGGTGACGCTGTGGCCGCTCAAGCACGGCGGGCACATCCTCGACCCGCGCGGCCGGCACATCCGGCTGGTGCCGGTCGGCCCGTGGCCAGACAGCAAGGCCGCCGACGCCGAGTCGGCGTTCCTGCAGCGCCTGCGCGACGCCTGACCCGTTCTACAGGTCGGTGAGGTAGACGCAGTACCGGCCGGTCCGCACGTGCTCGCGCAGATGCCCGGCGATGTCGGCGCAGACCCGGTCGAGCTGGCCGATCGCGCGGCGGATCGCCTTGCCGACCGCGATGCGGGCGCGCTCCTCGTTGGTGACGAACGTCTTGGCCCGCCCGCCGAAGCCGGCCGCGGTGGCCAGTTCCCGCAGCAGCCACTCGCGCTCGTGGGTGAGCCGGTCGTGGCGGTCCACGTCGCCGGTGGTCTCGATCGCCTCGGTGAGTTCGGCGAGTCGCGCCTGGTACCGGCGTCGGGCCACGTCGTCGAGCACGGGCTGCGGCGCGGGCGGCGTGCCGCCGTCCCAGTCGCCGGCGAGGCCGGAGACCAGCGTGGCGGCCAGGATCTCCCGGTCGGCGTTGGCGGTCAGCACGGCGAGGTAGCGCACGCCCCGGCCGTCGCGCACGTGTGCGGTCCGGCCGCCCAACGTCACCGTCCAGTGCGTGCCGCCGCGGCGCCAGGACAGACCGGACCGCGGCGGCGGGCCCGAGTCCGGCAGCCGCAGCCCGATCTCGTCGGCCTCCTGGCGGGCGGTCGTCCGCAGGGCCGCGGCCTCCTCGGGTCCGTCGACGGGGTCGAGCGCCTCGGCCAGCCGCCACCGGGTCATGGCGACGGCCGGCCAGTGCTCCAGCGCGAGGTTGGCCCGCAGCGCCCGCCGTAGGTGGGTGACGGCGACGCCGGGCCGGCCGAGGGTCATCGCCGCGACGCCCAACGCGTGGTGCGTCGAGCCCAGGCACACCGCGCCGAGGCTGGCGACCATCGGCCGGTCGGCGAACGGGAGGAGCAGGTCGTACGCGGTGCGTGACGTCTCGACGTCGCCGAGGAGCGCGGCCGCCTCGACGGCGGCGTAGAGGGTCAGCGGCCAGGTGCCGGTGCGGGAGACCCGGCCCAGGTCGCCGCCGCCGAGGCGGGCGAGCGCTCCGGCGGCCCGCCGGTGGTCGCCGGCCAGCGCCGTGGCCACCGCGAGCACGGCGGTGACGGCGTCGCGGTCGTCGCCGGACCCGGACGCGGCGAGTTCGGTGAGCCGCGGAACCGTGTCGCCGAGCCGGCCCTGGTACCAGCGGACGGCGAGGACCTGGCTGGCGTGCCACCGCGGCGCGTGCGGGTCGCCGGCGGCGACGCCGGCCCGGGCGAGGCGGTCGGCCTCGTCACCGGCCCACGCGAGCCGGCCGGCCCGCACGCCGAGCATGACGTCGACCGCGCGGACCACGGTGCCGGCCGCGTCGTGGCGGTCGGACGGGCCGGAGGCGCGCAGCTCGGCCAGCGCCGCGTCGGCGCGCGGGTCGCCGTCGAGCAGCAGGTCCACCGTGCGCCACATGAGTCCGAGCCGCTGCACCGCCGGGCGGCCGGTGTGCGCGCCCTCGGCGACGAGGTCCAGCGCGAGCCGGTGCCGCCCGGCCGCGTGGTCGGGTCCGAGCATGCGGTGGTGGGCCAGGCCCGCCAGGTCGACCCACGCCTCGTGGTCGCCGGCCGCCCGGGCCTCCCGCGCGAGGTCGAGCACGGGGCCGGGGTCGCCCCGGTCGGCGGCCAGCCGGCCGCGCAGCCGCCGGACCAGCGACGGGTCCGCCGGCCGGGCGTCGAGCGCGCGACGCAGCCGGCTGCGCTGCAGGGCGGCGCCGGTGGTGGACCGGTCGCCGGTTCCCCAGACGCCGCCGAGGCCGAGGGCGGCGCGCGCCATCGCCGCGGCGTCGCCGCGCTCCCCGGCGGCCTGGTAGGCGATCACGAACCAGGGCCGGCTGGCGGCCGGGTCACCGGCGGCCAGCGCCCGTTCCCCCTTGCCCAGGGCCCAGGTCAGCTCGTCCGGACCGGTCCCGTCGTCCACAGTGGACAGGAACGGTCCGGTCGCGGCAGGCTCGGTCACCATCGTCACACCGCGATGGTGTGCACGGTCGCGGAGCCGGGCCAGGTATTGCCCGGATCCCCCATCGGAGCGCGGTCGAACGCACGGATCAGCCACCACCCTCTCTCGCCGGTGCGGTGTTCCACGCCCGTTCCGGCCGTGGTGGAACGTCGTCGGAACGCCGGCGTGCTGGAGGTGGGCGGCGATGGGGTCGACAGGGTGGCACGGCCGGATCCGCCGGCTGCGGGCCGGTGAGGCGGCCGGTGCGGTGCAGTGTGTGTTCGACGGGATGTCGGCAGGGTCGCGCTACCAGCGCTTCCACACCGGGATGCCGCGGCTCACCGCGTCCCAGCGCGCCGAACTGGCCACAGTGGACGGTGACCGGCGCGCGGTGCTGGTGGCCGAGCGCCGGCACGACGGAGGCTGGACCGCCGACGGCCTCGGCCGGCTGATGGCGTTCGGCGACGGCCGGGCGGAGATCGCGCTCGAGGTCGTCGACGCCGCGCAGGGGCGGGGGATCGGCCGGCGCCTGCTCGGTGAGCTGGTCGTCGCCGCCCACGCGTCGGGTCACCGTCGGCTGGTGGCGGCGGTGCTGACGACCAACACCCGGGTGCTGGACTGGCTGCGGCGCGAGTTTCCGGGCTGCACCGTCGACGTCGACGGGCCGGCGTCCGTCGTGGACATCGTGCTGCGGGTCCCGACGATCCTGGACCCCGCGGCCCTGGACCCCGCGGCATGACGATCTACGCGTCGGCGTCCCGGCCGGCCGTCGCCGACCGCCCGCCGCCTGACCCGATGCGCTGGCGGTCGATGGCCGTGATCGGGGTCGCGCAGCTGCTGCTGATCCTCGACATGACGATCGTCAACGTGGCGCTGCCGACCGCCCAGCACGACCTGGGCATCGCCGACGCCGACCGGCACTGGGTCGTCACCGCCTACACGCTGACGTTCGGCGGCCTGCTGCTGCTCGGCGGCCGGATCGCCGACCGCGCCGGGCGCAAGCGGACGTTCGTCGTCGGCCTCGTCGGGTTCGCCGTCGCCTCGACCGCGGCCGGGCTCGCCGTCGACGCCGGCACCCTGTTCGCGGCCCGGGCCCTGCAGGGCACGTTCGCCGCGCTGCTCGCGCCGGCGGCGCTGTCGCTGCTCACCGTGGCGTTCACCGACCCGGCGGAGCGGGCCCGCGCGTTCGCGCTCTACGGCGCGATCGCCGGTGGCGGGGGCGCCCTCGGTCTGCTGCTCGGCGGCGTGCTGACCGAGGTGGCCTCCTGGCGCTGGACGCTGCTCGTCGCCACGCCGATCGCGGCGGCCGCCGCCGTGGCCGCCCTGCGCTACGTGCGCGACAGCCGGTGCGACGCCCGCGTGGGCTACGACCTGCCCGGCGCGCTGACCGGCACCGCCGGGCTGGTCGCGCTGGTGTACGGCTTCAGCCTCGCCGGCACCGACGGCTGGCGTGCTCCGGTGACCCTGGCGGCAATCGGTGTGTCGGCGCTGCTGCTGACCGGGTTCGTCGTCATCGAGGTGCGCACCGCGGAGCCGATGCTGCCCATGCGGATCCTCGCCCACCGCGACCGCGCCGGCGCGTACCTGGCCCGCCTGCTCGTCGGCGTCGCCATCTTCAGCGTGTTCCTGTTCCTCACCTACCACCTGCAGCGCACACTCGGGTACACGCCGATCGAGGCGGGCGCGGCGTTCCTGCCGTTCACCGCCGGAGTCGTCGCGGGCTCGGTGGTCGTCGTGCGGGCGCTGCCGCACCTGGGACCGCGGCTGGCGATGGTCACCGGGCTCGCGACGTCGAGCGCCGGGATGTTCCTGCTGTCGCACCTCGACGTCGACTCCGGCTACTGGACCCACATCCTCCCCGCCGAACTGCTGATCAGCGTCGGCATGGGCCTGACGTTCGGCCCGCTGTCGGGCACCGCGCTCACCGCGGTGGCCGACGACGACGCGGGGATCGCGAGCGCGCTGGTCAACACGAGCCAGCAGGTCGGCGGCTCGCTGGGTACCGCGCTGCTCAACACCGTCGCCACGACCGCCGCGGCGGGTCACGCGATCGGCGGGGCTGCGGCGGTGACCCACGGCTACGCGGTCGTGTTCGAGGTCAGCGCGCTGCTGCTGACGGCGGCCGCGATCAGCACCGCGGTCCTCCTCACCGACGGCACACCTGTCACGCAGCGTCAGCGGAGGTAAAGCTAGGCAGATTCTTGACGGTCGTAATTGAATCGCCTAGCTTTGCGGACATGGATCTCAGCGGGCGGGTCGCGGTCGTCACCGGTGCGGGACGTGGGCTGGGGCTGGCGTACGCCACCGCACTCGGCGCCGCCGGCGCGTCGGTCGTGGTCAACGACGCCGACGGGGCGGCCGCCGGTGCGGCCGTGGACGCGATCGTCGCGGCCGGCGGCACCGCGGTCGCCGAGGCCGGCGCGGTCGGACCGTCCGATGTCGCCGAGCGGATCGTCGGGCGCGCGGTGTCGACGTTCGGACGCCTCGACGCGCTGGTGACCAACGCGGGCATCCTGCGCGACCGGATGCTGTGGAAGATGTCCGACGAGGAGTTCGACGCCGTCGTCGACGTGCACCTGCGCGGCACGTTCACCTGCGTGCGCGCCGCCGTGGGGCAGATGCGGGCGCAGGGCGGTGGCGGGCGCGTGGTCGTCGTCGGGTCGCCGGCCGGCCAGCGGGGCAACGTCGGGCAGACCAACTACTCGGCGGCGAAGGCCGCGATCGTGGGCATGGTCCGCACGTGGGCGATGGAGCTTGGCCGGGCGTCGATCACCGTCAACGCGGTGGTCCCGGTCGCGGCGACCGCGATGACCGCGACGATCCCGGCGTTCGCGCCGCACGTCGAGGCGTTCGAACGCGACGGGACGCCCATGCCCGCCTGGCTGCGTGCCGGCGCCGGCTTCGGCACCCCCGACGACGCGGCCGGCCTGGTGGTGTACCTCGCCTCCGCGGCGAGCGCGGACGTCACCGGTCAGGCGATCGGCGTCGGCGGCGACAAGCTGTCGCTGTGGAGCCATCCCACCGAGGTCGCCGCCGTGTACCGCGACGGCGGCTGGTCGGCCGACGACATCGCCACCGCGTGGCCGACCTCGCTCGGCACCGCCACGCAGACGGTGGGGGTACCCGTGCCGGCGGATCCCGGTGCGTAACCGGGGGGTCGGCTCGTGGCCGGCGCGCCGGGCGCGGATGTCGCCGCACCGCGTCGCGCTCGTGCACGTGCGTCGCGAGTGGACGTTCGCCGACGTGTCCGGCCGCTCCACCCGGCTCGCGTACGTGTTGCGCGAACGCGGGGTGCGCGCCGGTGACCGCGTGGCGTTCCTCGGCCCGAACCGGCCGGAGTTCCTCGAGACGATGTTCGCCGCGGGGCTCCTCGGCGCGGTCTTCGTCCCGTTGAACACCCGGCTGGCCGTCCCGGAACTGGCGACGATCGTGGCCGACTGCGGCGCCACCGCGCTGGTCCACTCGTCCGAGCACGCCGACGCGGCCGCCGCGCTCGGCGTCGCCGACCCGATCGCCGCACCGTATGAGGCGGTGCTCGCCGCGGCGCCGACCGCCCCGCTCGACGAACCGGTGGACCCCGCCGACCCGTGCCTGCTGCTCTACACCTCGGGCACGACCGGCCGGCCCAAGGGCGTCGTCCTCACCCACGCCAACCTCGCCTGGAACGCGTTCAACCTGCTGCTCGACGTCGACCTCACCGCCGACGAGGTGGCCCTGGTCAGCGCGCCGATGTTCCATGTCGCCGCGCTGAACCAGACCGTGCTGCCGACGTTCCTCAAGGGCGGCCGGTCGGTGCTGGTGCCCCGGTTCGACCCGGCCGGCTCGCTACGGTTGATCGCCACCCACGGCGTCACACTGATGTTCGGCGTCCCGGCGATGTTCCAGACGATCGCCGCCTGTGACGAATGGGCGGGCGCCGACCTGTCGACGGTGCGCACGCTGATGTGCGGCGGCGCACCGGTTCCCGAGTCGCTGATCGCCACCTACCACCGGCGCGGCCTGACGTTCCTGCAGGGCTACGGGATGACCGAGGCGGCGCCCGGCGTGCTGTTCCTGCGCGCGGAGGAGAGCCGGCGCAGGGCCGGGTCGGCCGGCACCGCCGTGTTCTTCGGCGACGTGCGTGTCGTGCGGCCCGACGGCACCGACGTCGCGCCCGACGAGCCCGGCGAGATCCTGGTGCGCGGCCCGAACGTCTCGCCCGGCTACTGGAACCGGCCCGACGACACGGCCGCGGCGTTCGATGGCGACGGGTGGTTCCACTCCGGCGACGTCGCGGTCGTCGACGGCGACGGCTTCGCCCATGTGCGCGACCGCATCAAGGACATGATCATCTCGGGCGGGGAGAACATCTACCCGGCCGAGGTCGAGGACGCGCTGTCCGGCCACCCCGACGTCGCCGAGTGCGCGGTGATCGGGGTACCCGACGACCGGTGGGGCGAGGTCGGCCGCGCCGTCGTCGTGCCCCGCACCGGTTCGACCGTCGATCCCGCGCAGGTGCTGGCGTTCCTTGACGGTCGCATCGCGCGGTACAAGATCCCGAAGTCGGTCGTGCTGACGGAGACGTTGCCGCGCACCGCCTCCGGCAAGGTGCTCAAGAGCCGCCTGCGGACCACCCACGGGGAGGAAACCACATGACCACAGTCGTCTTCTCGGACCTGTCCGGGCTCGCCGGCAGCGACCTCGGCACCAGCGAGTGGCTGGAGATCACCCAGGACAGGATCGACCGGTTCGCCGACGCCACCGGCGACCACCAGTGGATCCACGTCGACCCCTCGCGCGCCGCGACGGGTCCGTTCGGCACGACCATCGCACACGGATACCTGACCCTGTCCCTCGTCATTCCACTGTGGACCGACCTGCTGCGCATCGAGGACGTCGGCATGGCCGTCAACTACGGCCTGAACAAGGTCCGCTTCCCGGCACCGGTACCGGTCGGCTCGAAGATCCGCCTCGCGGCGACGGTCGCGTCGGTCCGCCCGGTCGCCGGGAACGGCGTCGAACTCGTCGCCGACCTCACCGTCGAGATCGAAGGCGGTCCGAAGCCGGCCGCCGTCGCCCAGGCGGTGTACCGCTACCACCCCTGAGCTCCCCGCCACCCCGGAGCGTGCCATGAGAAGACTGTCCGCTGTTCTCGCCCTTCTGCTCGCCACGACCGTCCTGTCCGCCTGCAACTCCGACCCGGAGAAGTCCCCGGGTGCCGCGCCGGCCGCCGGCAACGGGCCGGTGAAGGAACTCGTCGACCGCCTGCCCGAGGCGATCCGCAAGGCGGGCGTGCTGCGCCTCGCCGGCGACTCGCACCCGCCGTACCGCTCCGTCGGCACCGACGGCAAGACCGTCACCGGGCTCGACCCCGACCTGCAGGCCGCCCTCGGCCGCGTGCTCGGCCTCAAGCCCGAGATCTCCATCGTCAACGGCCTGCCGGCGGCGCTCACCGGCATGCTCTCCGGCCGCTACGACGGGTTCAACGGACCGGTCAAGGACACCGCCGAGCGGGAGAAGGACTTCGACGCCGTGGTCTGGATGACCACCCGCACCGCGTACCTGGTGCCGACGGAGAGCAAGGCCGGCATCAGGACCAGCGCCGACATCTGCGGCAAGAAGGTCGCCGCCGTCACCGGCAGCATCGTCGAGGACCAGATCAAGAAGCTGACCGCGTGGTGCACGAAGAACGGCAAACAGGCGGTGACGTTCATCGGCCTCGCCGACACCAACGCCACCATCCTCGCCGCGAAGTCCGGCCGGGCCGACGCCGCCGGCATGACCGAGGGCGCCGCGATCGACGCGAAGGCCAAGGACAAGGACGCCTACACCTACGTCACCCAGACCGACGAGCAGGGTGCCGGCGTCGACCAGCTCGCGATGCTGGTGCCGAAGTCCAGCGGCCTGGGACCGGTGCTCCGGGACGCGTTCACGGTGCTGCTCGACAGCGGCGAGTACCTGGAGATCATGAAGAAGTACGGGTTGGACAACGTGGCCGTGAAGCAGATCGGCTACAACACGGCCGCGCCGAAGACGTCCGGCCCGGGGTCGCCGGCGCCCAGCGCCTCGACATGACCGCCGTCGACATGACCACCACCGCGAAGGTGTCCACTGTGGACGTCGCCACCGCCCGGCCCCGGTTCCGGCCGTGGCGGTGGCTGACCGGCGCGCTCCTGCTCGCGGTCGCTGTTCAGGTCGTGGTGTTCCTGTACAGCAACCCGCGGTTCGAGTGGGACGTCGTGGGCGAGTACCTGTTCGACGCCACGGTGCTCGCCGGACTGGGCATGTCGGTGCTGCTGACGGTCGTCGGCATGACGCTCGGCTCGCTGCTCGGGACGGTGCTGGCCGCCGGTCAGCTCAGCGAGTTCGGGCCGGCCCGGTGGGCGGCGACCGTGTACGTCGGTGTGTTCCGCGGGGTGCCGCCGCTGGTGCAGCTGATCTTCTGGTACAACCTCGCGTACCTGCTGCCGACGCTGTCGATCGGCGTCCCGTACGGTCCGACGTTCGCGTCGTGGGACTCGAACGCGGTCATCACACCGTTGTTCGCGGCGATCCTCGGCCTGTCGCTGCACGAGGCCGCGTACATGGCCGAGATCATCCGGGCCGGCATCCTCGCGGTCGACCCGGGCCAGCGCGACGCGGCGAAGGCGATGGGCTTCACGTCGGGCCAGACGTTCGGCCGGGTGGTGCTGCCGCAGGCGATGCGGGTCATCATCCCGCCGACCGGCAGCCAGTTCATCAGCCTGCTCAAGGGCACGTCGCTGGTCAGCGTGATCGCGATGGCCGACCTGCTGCACGCGGTGCAGGTCATCTACAACCGCACGTACGAGGTGGTGCCGATGCTGCTGGTCGCGGTGATCTGGTACCTGGCCGTGGTGACCGTGCTGTCGCTGGGCCAGCGCCGGTTGGAGCGCCGCTTCGGTCGGGGGGTCACGGTATGACGCCGGTGGTGTCCATGGTGGACGTCCGCAAGCGGTTCGGCGCCGTGACCGCGCTCGACGGCGCGTCGCTGGACGTGGCCGAGGGCGAGGTGGTCGTCGTCGTGGGGCCGTCGGGGTCGGGGAAGTCGACGCTGGTGCGCTGCCTGCACCAGCTCGCGCCGATCGACGGCGGCGCCATGTACCTCGACGGGGAACTGCTCGGCTACGAGCACGTCCGGGGCCGGCTGGTGCCGCTGACCGAGCGCCGGGTCGCCGCCCAGCGCCGGCGGATGGGCATGGTGTTCCAGCAGTTCCAGCTCTTTCCACACTGGACGGTGCTGCGCAACGTCACCGAGGCGCCGGTGCGCGTGCACGGCGTGGCGCCGGCCAGTGCCCGCGCCGCGGCCATGGAGCTGCTCGACCGGGTCGGGCTCGCCGACAAGGCCGACGCCCACCCGCGGCAGCTGTCCGGCGGGCAGCAGCAGCGGGTCGCGATCGCCCGGGCGCTGGCGACCCGGCCGCGGCTCCTGCTGCTCGACGAGCCGACGAGCGCACTGGACCCGGAGCTGGTGGAGGAGGTGCTGGCCGTGGTGCGCGGCCTGGCCCGCGACGGGATCACGATGATCGTGGTGACCCACGAGATGGCGTTCGCGCGCGAGGTGGCCGACCGGTGCGTGTTCATGGACGCCGGCCGGGTGGTGGAGACCGGTCCGCCGGAGGAGTTCTTCGACCGGCCGTCGTCGCCGCGGCTGGCCGCGTTCCTGTCCCGCTTCAGCCGGGCGGTGACCGGGTGATCACGGTGCTCGGCGTCGGCGACCTGGTGCTCGACGAGCCCGACCCGGCGTCCTACTTCGGGCCCGTCCGGGCGACGCTCGGCGCCGGCGACGTGGTGGTGGGGCACATCGAGGTGCCGCACAGCTCCGCGACCGTCCAGGTGAGCACCGACGTGCCGGCGCCGCCGGCCGATCCCGCCGGTCTCGCGGCGGTCGCGGGGGCGGGCTTCCACGTGGTGACGCTCGCCGGCAACCACGTCTACGACGTCGGAGACGTCGGCGTCGCCGACACGATCCGGCACGCCCGGGCGGCCGGGCTGGCGACCGCCGGCGCCGGGATGACGCTGACGGAGGCGCGGCGGCCGGCGATCGTGGAGCGGGACGGGATCCGAGTCGGCGTGCTCAGCTACAACTGCGTCGGCCCCCGCGAGTCGTGGGCGCGGGCGCAGAAGCCCGGCTGCGCCTACGTCCAGGTGCTGACCCACTACGAGCTCGACCACGCCTCGCCCGGCGGCCCGCCGCGGATCTACACGTTCGCCGACCCCGACACGCTCGACCGCATGGCCGACGACATCGGGCGGCTGGCCGCCGAGGTCGACGTGGTCGTGGTGTCGATGCACAAGGGCGTCGGGCACACGCCGGCCGTGCTCGCGATGTACGAGCGTCCCGTGGCGCGGGCCGCGGTCGACGCGGGCGCGTCGGTGGTGTTCGCCCACCACGCGCACATCATGCGCGGCATCGAGGTGTACAAGGGCCGCCCGATCTACCACGGGCTCGGCAACTTCGTCACCGTGACGCACGCGCTCAGCGCGACCGGCAACGACAGCGCCGACCGGGCCGAGTGGGCCCGCCGCCGCGTCGAGCTGTACGGCTTCGCGCCCGACCCGGACATGCCGTTCTACCCGTTCCATCCGCAGAGCCGCAACACCGCGATCGCCCGGTGCCGATTCGAACGGGTCGGCGGCGCGGTGCGGCTGGCCTCGGCCGGCTTCGTGCCGTGCTGGATCGACGACCACGGCCGCCCGGTTCCGGTGAGCCGTGGCGACGGTGGCGCGGAGGTGGCAGCCTACGTCGAGGAGATCACGCACAGAGCCGGGCTGCGCACGGAGTTCCGGTGGGAGGGGGACGAGGTGCTCGTCACATGACGGCGGGACCGCTGGCCGGACGCACGGTCGTCGACCTCACCAACGCGCTCGCCGGTCCGTACGCGACGCTGCTGCTGGCCGGCCTCGGCGCGCGGGTCATCAAGGTGGAGAACCCGCTCGCGGGCGGCGACACCGCCCGCAACAACTCGCCGTACGTGGGCCCCGACGGTCTGGTCACCACCCGCGGATCGACGGCCGACCTGTCGGTGTCGATGCTCGTGCGTGGCCGTAACAAGCTCAGCGTGACGCTCAACCTCAAGCACCCCGATGCCCGCGACGTGTTCGCCGACCTCGTGCGGCACGCCGACATCGTGGTCGAGAACTTCAGCGCCGGCGTCACCGGCCGCCTCGGCATCGACCACGCGTTCGCCGCGGAGGTGAACCCGCGCATCGTGTACACGTCGATCAGCGGGTTCGGCGCGCAGGGCGGCCCCGGCTCCGGCAAGGCGATGGACACCATCATCCAGGCGCTCAGCGGTGTGATGATGACCGCCGGCGCACCGGGCGAGGCACCGGTGCGGTTCGGGCTGCCGGTGGCCGACCTGGTCGCGCCGCTGTACGCGGTGATCGGCACGCTCGCCGCGGTGATCCAGGCCGACGCGACCGGCGTGGGGCAGCACGTCGACGTGTCGATGCTCGGCGCGCTCACCTCGCTCGTGGCGTGCGAGCCGTTCGACGCGTTCGAGCGCATCGGCCTGCCGGTGCGCACCGGCGCGACCGTCCCCCGGATGGCGCCGTTCGGCGTGTTCCCCGCCGCCGACGGCTGGTTCGCGCTGTGCGCGCCGACCGACGCGTTCAGCCGCGGCACGTTCACCGCGGTCGGCCGCGCGGACCTGCTCGACGACCCGCGCTTCACCACGCGCGACGCCCGGGTGCGGCACGCCGACGAGGTGCACGGGTTCGTCGCGGCGTGGGCGGCCGGCCGGCCGCTCGCCGAGGTGCTGGAGACGTTGACCCGCAACGGCGTCCCGGCCGCGGAGGTCCGCGAGCCGGCCCAGGCGGTGCGCGACCCGCTGGTGCTCGAGCGCGGCGAGGTCGTCCCGATCGGCGACCCCGACCTCGGCCTGTTCGGTGCCGGCGTGCCGATCCGGTTCTCCGCGGCGACCACCGACCTCGACGGCCCCGTGCCGCACCTCGGCGAGCACAACGAGTCGGTGTACGGCGACCTGCTCGGCTACCCGGCCGACCGGCTCAAGACGCTCGCCGACGACGGGGTCATCTGATGCCGCCGGTGGTCGGGTACGTCGGCACGGACGTGCCGGTGGAGCTGCTCACCGCCGCCGGCGTCACCCCGCTGCGGCTCACCGGCGACCCGGCCCGGGTCGGCGGCGCGGGGGAGGAGTACCTGGGACGCGGGGTCGACCCGGTCGCCGTGTCGATCCTCAACCGGTTGCTGTCGCATGACTTCCCGGTCGACCGGGTGCTGGTGTCGCACGACTGCGAGGCGTCGCTGCGGCTGTTCTACGCGCTGCGGGAGCTGCGCCGGCTGGAGCCGTCGGCGGGGCTGCCCGAACCGTACCTCGTCGACGTGCTGCACCTGCCGCACCGCACCACCACCGCCTACAACCGCGTCCGGCTGCGGGAGCTGCGGGAGCGGCTCGGGGCCTGGTACGGGCCGGTCACCGACGGGGCGGTCGCCGACGCCGTGGCGCTGCACGACGAGCGGCGCCGCCTGCTCGCGGAGCTGAGGCCGCGGCTGACGGGCGTGGAGGCCTTCGCGATGGCCGCCGGAGGCCCGGTTCCACCGGCGACGGTCCACGGCGGCGCGGTTTCACCGGCGACGGTCCACGGTGGACGCCGCGTGTTCCTCACCGGGAGCTCCCACGACACCCCGCACGTCTACGTCGCGCTGGAGGACGCCGGGTACCTCGTCGTGGGGGAGGACCACAGCCCGGTCCTGCCACCCGGAGGGTCCACTGTGGACGACCTCGCCGAGCGGTACCAGTACAACGGGCCGGCCGCGTCCTGGTCCCCGATCGCCGCGCGGGCCGCGCACACGGCGGCGGCCGCCCGCGCGTGCGGCGCGGAACTGGTGATCGCCTACGCCCGGCGCAACGACGGGGGACCGGCGTGGGACTTCCCCGCGCAGCGCGCGGCGCTGGCCGCCGTGGGCATCCCCGCGGTGCTGGTGAAGAACCAGGAGTACGGCTCGATCGCGGTGCCGGTGGGGAGCGCGGCATGACGCGCGCGGTGAAGCAGCTGGAGTCGGCGGCCGAGGCCGGCCGCTACCAACGGGAGTGGTTCCGCGCGCTGCGCGAGCGGGTCGCCGGCGGTGAGCCGTTCGCGCTCGTGAACGCCGACGCGCCGCAGGAGATCTTCCGCGCCATGGACATCCCTTACGTGGTGACGCAGTGGTGGGCCTCGGTGGTGGCGGCGAAGCAGCGCTCCGGCGACTACCTGCGGCTGGTCGCCGAGCGCGGCTACCCCGACGACTCCGACCAGTACAACGCCGTCGCGCTCGGCTCGGTGTTCGACGACGACCCGGCGTCGGCGCCGTGGGGCGGCCTGCCGCGACCGACGATCGTGCTCGCCGAGACCACCGGCGACACCACCCGCAAGGTCTTCGACGTCTGGGGGCAGCAGCCCGGCATCGCGTTCTACGCCCTGGAGAGCGCGGCCTCCAACGACGCGCCGCAGCGGTGGTGGGAGCTGATGCCGCACCGGTGGGAGGAGGCGGTCGGCACCGCGCGGCTCGACCTGCTCACCGCCGAGCTCGCCGGCCTGGTCCGCTTCCTGGAGACCACGACGGGGCGCGAGTTCCGCGACTCGCGCTTCCGCGAGGTGATGGCCCTGGTGAACGAGCAGGCCGAGTGGAACCGCCGTTCGCGCGACCTCATCGCGGCGACGTCGCCGGCGCCGTTGAGCGTCGTCGACAGCATCCCGAGCGTCATGGTGCCGCAGTGGCACCGGGGCACGCCGTGGGCCCGCGATGCCGCCCGGCGCTTCCACGACGAGGTGCGCGAGCGGGTCGACACCGGCCGCGCCGCGTGCGCCGGCGAACGCCTGCGGCTCATGTGGATCGGTCGGGGCCTGTGGTACGACATGGGCTTCTACCAACGGTTCCAGGAGTCGCACGGCGCGGTGTTCGTGTGGTCGATGTACCTGGCGGTCGCCGCCGACGGCTACGCCCGCTACGGCGGCGACCCGTTGCGGGCGCTGGCGGCCCGGTTCGCCGCGTTCAGCGAGCAGCTGTACATGCCGCCGTGGAGCGGCGACTGGTACGTCAAGGAGGCGCGGGCGCACGGCATCGACGGCGTGGTGCACCTGGTGTCGGCCGACCCGCGCGGAAGCTGGTTCACCACCCGCGCGCTGCGCGACGCCGGCTTCCCGGTGCTGGAACTGCACGCCGACAACGTCGACGACCGCGGCTACGACACCGCGGCCGTCGCCGCCGACATCGGCGCCTGGCTCGACGGACTCTAGACGCGGTCGTCGGACGGCAGGGCGGAGCCGCCCTGCGGGGCGCGGTCGGTCATGAGACGTACGATCTCGGCGCGGTCGGCAGGCCCGGGCAGTCCCCATTCCGGCCGGTAGCCGTACACCTCGTGCAGGGGCGTGGCCGACGTGCGCCCGTCGAGGATCTCCACCGATCCGGTGTCGATGAGCCCGGGATGCTCGACGCCGCAGGCCTCGGCGACCTTCATGAGGTCGCGGCGCAGCGTGCGGATGTAGTTGGCGACGCGCTCCGCCTTCGGCCCCGGCACCAGCCCGCGGGCCAGCCACTGGTTCTGGGTCGCCACGCCGGTGGGGCAGGTGTCGGTGTGGCACTTCTGCGCCTGGACGCAGCCGATCGCGAGCATCGCCTCCCGAGCGACGTTGATCATGTCGCAGCCGAGGGCGAACGCGATGACCGCGTTGTCGGGCAGCCCGAGCTTGCCGGCGCCGATGAACGTCACCCGTTCGTGCAGCCCCCGCTCGGCGAACATCCGGTAGACGCGGCTGAAGCCGAGCTGGAACGGCAGCGAGACGGTGTCGGTGAAGATGAGCGGGGCGGCGCCGGTGCCCCCTTCGCCGCCGTCGATGGAGACGAAATCGACGCCGCGTCCGGTATCGTGCATGAGCCGGGTCAGCTCGTCCCAGAAGCCCATGTCACCGACGGCGGCCTTGATGCCCACCGGCAGGCCGGTCTCGGCGGCCAGCAGCTCGACCCAGTCGAGCAGCCCGTCGGTGTCGGAGAACTCGGCGTGACGCGACGGGCTGACGCAGTCGCGTCCCATGGCGATGCCCCGCACCTCGGCGATCTCGGCGGAGACTTTCGCGGCCGGCAGCAGCCCGCCGAGGCTGGGCTTGGCGCCCTGGCTGAGCTTGACCTCGAGGGCACGTACCGGCGCCGCCGCGACCAGGGCCTTGAGCCGGTCGAGGCTGAACCGGCCGCGCTCGTCGCGGCACCCGAAGTACGCGGTGCCGATCTGGAAGACGAGGTCGCCGCCGTGGCGGTGGTACCGCGACAGGCCGCCCTCGCCGGTGTTCTGCAGGCAGCCGGCCAGCGCCGCCCCCCGGTTCAGCGCCTCGACCGCGTTGCCCGACAGCGAGCCGAAGCTCATCCCCGAGATGTTGACCACCGACCGGGGCCGGAACGCTTTCGCCCGGCCGCGGGCGGCACCGAGCACCTTCGCCGCGGGCAGCTCGACGTCGTGCCCGGCCGTCGGCGACGACGGTGGCACCGCCCGCCCGAACGTCCGGTGCTTGATCACGGGGTAGCCGGCGGTGTACTCGATGTCGTTGTCGGTGCCGAACCCGAAGTAGTTGTTCTCGTTCTTGGCCGAGCTGTACACCCAGCGCCGCTGGTCGCGCGTGAACGGGCGTTCCTCGTTGTTGCCCGCGACGATGTACTGCCGCAGCTCCGGCCCGATCGACTCGATGAGGTACCGCGCGTGCCCGAGCACGGGAAAGTTTCGCAGCAGGGCATGGTCGCGCTGGAACAGGTCCCGGGCGGCGACGGCGGCGATCGCGGAGGCGACGGCTTTGACGGCGGTACGCATGCGGTCGACGTACCCCGGCGTGGGCGGCTCAACCGGACCGGCTACGCCGGGAGGATGCGGAGGTCGGCCGGGTCGACGCAGACCCACACCTTCCGGTCGGGGTCGAGGTCGGTGCGGCGGTCGAACGTCCACACGCGACAGTCGCCGGTGGCGGTGCGCAGCACGTGTTCGGTGTGAGCGCCGGCGAACAGGGACACCTGGGCGGTGGCCGGCCAGCGGTTGCCGTCGGGTTCGGTGTCGGTCAGGCGTCCGCACTCCGGGCGCCACACCGCCACCGCGGCGTCACCGGGGGTGAGACCCTCGACCGGGGACCCGCGCAGCACTCCGACCGGGGTGTCCAGCGCCCCGTCGGACGTCACCGTGCCCTCGATCTCGTTCGCGACGCCGACGAAGGTGGCCACGTACCTCGTGGCCGGCGACGCGTAGATCTCGCGGGGCGGCCCGAGCTGCTCGACGCGCCCGGCCCGCATCACCGCGATCCGCGTGGCCAGCTCCATCGCCTCGGTCTGGTCGTGGGTGACGTACACCGCGGAGAAGCCCAGCCGCCGCTGCATCGCCACGAGTTCGGCCCGCAGCCGCTCGCGGACCTTGGCGTCCACGTTGGACAGCGGCTCGTCGAAGAGCACGACGTCGTCGCGGGCGACGAGGGCCCGGGCCAGCGCCACCCGCTGCTGCTGGCCGCCGCTCATGTCGGACGGGTGCTGCCCGGCCAGCTCGCCGATGCCCACGAGGTCGAGGACCTCGGCCACCCGGGTGGCGACGTCGCGTCGGCCGACGCGGCGGTTGCGCAACGGGTAGGCGACGTTGTCGCGCACCGTCAGGTGCGGCCACAACGCGTACGACTGGAACATCATGCTCAGCCCGCGCTTCTCCGGCGGCACCTCGATCCGGGACGCGGCGTCGAAGACCACTCGGCCGTCGACCTCGACGGACCCCTCGTCGGGCGTCTCCAGGCCGGCGATCGAGCGCAGCAGCGTGGTCTTGCCGCACCCGCTCGGCCCGAGCAGCACCAGGAACTCGCCGCGGCGCACGTCGAGGGACACCCCGTCGACGGCGTGGGCGAAGGTCCGGTCGGCGCGGCGGAAACGCTTGCGCAGCCCGTGGACGCGGATCACCGGAGAAGTCATCACGGTCTCCCAGCCGTCGACCCGCGGCGGCGGGCGTACCACGTCACCGGAAGCACCACCGCGGCGCTGACCGCGACGAGCGCGATCGACAGTGACCCGAGCATCGCGTAGTCGCCGTTGGCGAACACCTCGAGGATGCGGAACCCGACCACCTCGTTGCTGGTGCCGGCGAGGATCGCCGACGCGCTGATGTCGCCCGTGATGGTGACGAACAGCAGCGCCCAGCCGGCGAGCAGACCGGGCGCCATCAGCGGCAGGTCGATGCGCAGGAACGTGCGGCCCGGCGGCGCCCCGCTGACCCGCGACGCCTCGGTGAGCTCGCGCCCCACCTGTGCGGCCGCGGCGTCGGAGGCTGTGGTGGCCTGCGGCATGTGCATCGAGACGTAGGCGAGCAGCAGGATCCAGTACGTGCCGCCGAGCCAGAACGGCGCGCCGTTGAACGCCAGCGCGAACCCGACGGCCAGCACGAGGTGCGACAGTGTCGGCGGGAACTTGATGGCCGCGTCGACCACGAGCCGCACGCCCCGGGTGCCGGGCCCGCCACGGCGGATCAGCAACGAGATGACCGCCGCGGCCAGCGTCGCGACGGTGGCGCCGACCACGCCGAGCAGCAGGCTGTTGAGCAGCGCCTCCCGGGTGGCGATGTCGGCGAACGTGCGGCGGAACGCGTCGAGGCTCAGGCGCCCCCAGTCGATCGTGTCGCTCCAGAAACCGGTCAGCGACACCAGGACCAGCGCGCCGAGCGGAAGGACCGACGCGAGGCCGAGGTAGCCGAGCATCGCGGCGCGCACCGTCCACCGCCACCGGCCGAGCCGCACCGGCCGGGCCGTCGCTCCCCGGCCGCCCACCGTCGCGGACCGCCCGGCGCGCAGGACCCGCAGCTGCGCGTACCACACGGCGGTGACCACGAGCATCACCACGAGGTTCAGCCCCACGGCGACGCCGGTCTGCGGCGGGTAGGTGAACGAGAGCAGCTGCACGATGCGCACCGACAGGATGTCGATGCCGGCCTGCGGGGCGAGGATCGCGGGCACCGAGAACAGCCCGAAGCCGGTCCACACCATGAGCAGCGCCGCCGCGCCGAGCGCCGGACGCACCGCCGGCAGCGACACCGTGCGCACGACGCGGAACAGGCCGGCGCCGCTGACCCGCGCCTGCTCCTCCAGCGTCGCGTCGAGGTTGCGCAGCCCGGCCGAGACCATCATGAACACGTACGGCACCTGGTACACGGTGTAGACGAACACCAGCCCGTACCAGGAGTGGATGTTCAGCGGGCCCTCGGCGAGGTCGATGCCCACCGCGGACAGCACGGGCCGAAGCGCGAGGTTGAGGTACCCCGACCGTTCGGACCCGAGCAGCGCCCACCCGACGGCACCGGCGATCGGCGGCAGCAGGAACGGCAGCAGCGGCACGAGGTCGGTGAGCAGGCCGAGGCGGGCGTCGGTGCGTTCGTTGACCCACGCCAGCGCCGAACCGATCAGCAACGCGGCCACGGTGCTGGCGCCGACGACCACGGCCGTGTGCCACAGCAGCGTTCCGAGGTCGGGCAGGGCCAGGGTCTCGCGGATGGGCGTGACGTCGAACCGCCCGTCCCCGGTCCAGAACGGCCGCACCACGACCAGCAGCAACGGGTAGACGGCCAGGACCGCCAGCGCGCCGGCGACGAGGGCACCGACGACCGTGAACGGGGACGTGCGCGCCAGCGCCGCCGTCGACGGGCGTCGCGGCGGCGCCGGCGGTTGCAGGGTGTCCACCGGCACGGTTTCAGCCGAGGCCGAGCAGGCTGTAGATCTTCTCCTTCGGGACGGTGCCGGCGTCCTTGTTGAACGTGTACCGGCCCGGCAGCGACGACTTCTCCAGCGGCGAGTACGACCCGGGCACCGAGTTGAGCGCCCTGTTGCCCTCGGCGCTCATGAGGAAGTGGACGAACAGCCGGGCGGCGTTCGGGTTGGCGGCCTTGGCCGACAGGCCCACCACGACCTCCGGCCCGGTGGTGGCGCCCGGCTGCGCGTAGGCGAGCGGCGCGCCCTTGGACTTGAGGTCCTCGACGATCGTCTGCACGCCGGGGAACACGACGGCCGCCTCGCCGGCGGCCAGCGACTGGGTTGCGGGCGCGGAGCTGGCACCCAGCCGCGGGTTCTGCGCCTTGAGCTTCGTGAGGAAGTCCTCGCCGTACTCCTTGATGATGACGTTCCAGAACGGGATGTAGGCGGCCGACGTGCGCGGGTCGACGAGGATGATCTGGCCCTTCAGCTTCGGGTCGAGCACGTCGGGCCAGTCCTTGATGGTGACGCCGTTGGTCTTGGTCGTGTTGACCGCCAGCCCCGACGGCTGGATCTGCACGACCGCCGTGCCCTCCTTCGGGAACAGGTACTCGGCCGGGTAGCCCTCGCCGTAGCCGGGAATCTGGGCGTCGGGCAGCTTCGTGGTCCAGCCCTTCTCGGCGGCCTGCCCGATGAACGGCGTGTACGACTGCAGGAACAGGTCGGCGGCCGGCTTGCCGGTCTCGGCCTCGGCGGCGTAGCGCTGCGACAGGTCGCCGGAGGTGAGCCGGATGTACTTGACCGGGATGCCGTACCTCTTGCTGAACGCGTCGGACGCGGCCTTCGCCGCGTTCTCCGCCGGCACGCTGTACCAGGTGAGCGCGCCCTCCTTCTTCGCCGCGTCGATGAGCTTGCGCAGTTCCGGCGACGCGTCGGAGGTGTCGGCTCCGGTACCGGCGCGCGGTCCGTCGCCGCACCCGGTGAGCGCGACGGTGAGAGCGGCGGCTACGGCGAGGGCGAGCGTGCGTAGGGCGGTCGGGCGGGTCATCGGACCTCCGGCGGGATCGGTCGCACGGTTGACGAACACGGTAACCCTTGACGATCGTTATGGCTAATGTCTTACTAGGCGCATGGACCCGTTCGACCCGTTCGATCCCGAGACGGTCCGTGACCCCCATCCGACCTACGCCCGGCTGCGGTCGACGACCCCCGTGGCCCGTGGCGACCGGTGGGGCGGCTTCTGGGCGCTGACCCGCTACTCCGACGTGGTCGCCGCGAGCACCGCGCCCGACGTCTTCACCAGCTCGCACGGCGTGGTGATCCCGATGAACCCGCTGGCCGGGCGCCGGATGCCGATGCATTTCGACCCGCCGGAGCACACCGCGTACCGGCGGGTGCTCAACGCCCCGTTCCACGCCGACCGGGTCGGCGCACTCCGGTCCCGGATCGAGGACATCGCCGACGACCTGCTGGCGCCGGCGCTCGCGAGCGGAACCACCGACGCGGTCGCCGGCTACGCCTCGCCGCTGGCCTCGCGCGTGCTCGCGCTGTTCCTGGGCATGCCGGCGGAGTTCGGCGAGCGGCTGGAGGAGCACAGCGTCCGCTTCGAACGGGCGCAGACGAGCGGGGACACCGCGACCGTCGAGCACGCGAACGCGGTCCTCTACGACTACGCCCGCGAGGCGGCCCGCGCCGCGGACGGCGAGCTGGTCGCGGCGCTGCGCGCGGCCCGGATCGACGGACGGGCCCTGACCGGCGACGAGATCGTCGGCAGCCTCCGGCAGATCTTCATCGCCGGGCACATCGCGGTCGCGGCGGGCCTCGGCAGCGCCGTGCGGCACCTCGCCGGCGACCGCGACCTGCAGCGGCGGCTGCGCGCCGAGCCGGCGCTGGTGCCGGACGCGGTCGAGGAGCTGCTGCGGCTGCACACACCGAACCAGGGCTTCGCCCGCACCGCCACCCGCGACACCCGGGTCGGCGGCCAGGCCGTGCGCGCCGGCCAGCAGGTGGCGCTGGTCTACACGTCGGCCAACCGCGACCCGGCCGTATTCGCCGACCCCGACCGCTTCTCCCTCGACCGCGGCCGCAACCGGCACCTCGCGTTCGGGCACGGCGTGCACAAGTGCGTCGGGATCGCGCTGGCCCGGCTGGAGCTGCGGATCGGTGTGGAGCGCCTGCTCGCGGCGACGTCGGAGTTCGGACCGGCCGGCGAGCCGCAGATGCTGCCGTGGCCGGTGCACGGCCCCGCCACCCTGCCGATCCGGCTCTGGCCGGCCGCGGACCGTGCGGCCCTGCCGAAGGGACGTTGATGGAGTTCGACCCGCTCGACCCGGATGTGCTCGACGACCCGCACGCACGCTACGCCGACCTGCGCCGGACCTGCCCGGTGGCACACAGCGACCGGTGGAACGGGTTCTGGGCGCTGTTCCGCTACGACGACGTCCGGCGCGTGGCCGCCGACCCGCGCACGTTCACCACGACGGTGCAGAACGTGGTGCCGAAGGTGGCGTTCACCGGCCGCCGGCCGCCGCTGCACTTCGACCCGCCGGAGCACACGCCCTACCGGCGGGCGCTCGACCCGCTGCTCACCGCCGCGCGCGCCGCGGTGTTCGAACCGGCGGTGCGGGTCCGCGCGCGGGAACTGCTCGACGACCTGGTGACCGGCGAACCGGTCGACATCGCCGCCGGGTACGCCGCCCAGCTTCCGGTGTTCACGTTCGCCCGGTTCCTCAACGTCGACGCCGCGGCGATGGACACGATCCGCCGCGCCTGGCTCGTCTACAACCGGGCCCTGCAGGACGCCGACGACGCGACCGTCAAGGAGCAGAGCCTGGTGCTGTACGGCATCGCGCGCGACCTGGTCGACGAGCGTCGGGCGCGGCCCCTGCCGGACGACCCGGCCAGCGCGCTGCTCGCCGCGGACCTGCCCGACGCGTACGTGGTGGGCACCGTGCGGCAGGTGATGGTCACGGGCATGGTCGCGCCGACGGTGACCCTGTCCAGCGCGATCGGCCACCTCGCCGGTGACCCCGCCCTGCAGGACCGGCTGCGCGCCGGACCGGAGCTGCTGCCGGCCGCCATCGAGGAGCTGCTGCGGCTGTACTCGCCGTACCGCGGGTTCGCCCGCACGCCGCGTCACGACGTGGAGGTCGGCGGCCGGACGATCCGCGCCGGCGAGCCGGTGGCGATGGTCTTCACCTCGGCCAACCGCGACGAGGCCGTGTTCCCCGCGCCCGACGAGTTCCGGCTCGGCCGGCCGACCCGTCACCTCGCGTTCGGCCTCGGCCCGCACCGCTGCGCCGGCGCCGAACTGGCGCGCATGCAGCTGCGCGTGGGGCTCGGCGAGCTGCTGGCCCGCACCCGGTCGATCACCCCGGCCGGTCCGCCGGAGATGACCCGGTGGCCCGAGTACGGCCCGGTCGGGCTTCCCGTGCGCCTCGATACAGTGATCGCGTGACTGAGCCAGCGGGCGGTACCGCGACCGACGACGTGGGTCTGCCCCGGATCCAGGCCGGCGGCAGCCCGCAGCACCTGCTGCTCACCCTCCTGGGCGACTACTGGTACGGCCAGCGGGCCCATCTGCCGTCGGCGGCGCTCGTCGCGCTGCTGGAAGAGTTCGACGTGACCGGCGTGAGCGCGCGGGCCGCTCTCAGCCGGCTCGCCCGTCGCAACCTGCTCGAGGCGTCCAAGAGCGGACGCAACACCTACTACGGCCTGTCGCCCCGCGCCGCCCAGGTGCTGAGCGAGGGCGTCGCGCACATCCTGTCGTTCGGCGCCCGCGACAAGCCGTGGTCGGGCCACTGGACAGTCGCCACGTTCTCGATCCCCGAGGAGCAGCGCGACCTGCGGCACAGCCTGCGCACCCGGCTGCGGTGGATGGGCTTCGCGTCCCTGTACGACGGCGTGTGGGTCTCACCCCACGACCTGGTCGGCGACGTCGCCGCGGTGTTCGGCGAGCTGGGCGTGGCCCACGCGACCGTCTTCACCGCGACCGTCGGCGCCGGTTCGCCCGTGGCCGGCGACCCGATCGCCGCCTGGGACCTCGACGCGCTGCGCGGGACGTACCTGGCCCTCATCGAGGAGTACGAGCCGCTGCTCGAGCGCGCCCGGGCCGGCCAGATCGGCACCAAGGAGGCGCTGCTGACCCGCACCGCCCTGATGGACGCCTGGCGCAACTTCCCGAACCTCGACCCGGAGCTGCCGGCGGAGCTGCTGCCGGGGGAGTGGCCGCGTGCCTGGGCCCGCTCCATCTTCATCGAGCTCTACGACGGGCTGGCCGGCCTGGCCGAGGCCCGGGTACGCCAGGTGCTGACGCCGTACGCCCCGGAGCTGGCGTCACTGGTCCGCAGCCACGGCACCTCCTTCGCCGGCTGACTCACCGCTGTTCCGCGTCGGTGCTCACGCGTGCCTTGATATAAGACACATATCTTGACGGGCGTCTCGCAATAGCCATACGCTTTGCGCCACCTGAGTTTGCCAACCTTGTGGGGGAGCGGGCACCGTTGAGCAGCTTTCGACCCGTCGTCGTGGTGGGAGCGGGCCCCGTCGGGCTGAGCGCCGCGCTCGCGCTGCGGGCCCTCGGCCGTCCGGTGACGGTGCTGGAGTCCGGCGCCCAGGACCGGCCACGTCCGGGCAGCCGCGCCATCTTCGTGCACGGCGCCACCCTCGAGGTGCTCGACCGCTCGTGCCCCGGCGTCGGCGCCGAGCTCGCCGCGCACGGCCTGGTGTGGCAGACCAAGCGCACCTTCTACGCCGGACGCGAGGTGTACGCCCGCACCTATCCGGTGCCGGCGTCCACCACGCTGCCGCACTTCACCAGCCTCCCGCAGGTGGAGACGGAACGGTTGCTGCTGCAGGCAGGCAAGGCCGCCGGCGTCGAGTTCGCCTGGAACGAACAGGTGTCCGGGGTGACCGTCGACGACGACGGGGTCACGCTCACCACGGCCACCGGCACCACGTGGCAGGCCTCGTACGTCATCGCCGCCGACGGGTCGCGGTCGGCGGTGCGCCGGGCGCTCGGCATTCCCCTGGAGGGGAGCCGGTCCGACGGCTGGTACATCGTCGTCGACGTCGAGGAGGACGCGGCCGACCCGCTGCCGGTCGAGCGCGTGTTCCACTACGGCCACCCCGGCGTCGGCGGCCGCAACGTGCTGCTGGTGCCGTTCGCCGGTGGGTGGCGGGTCGACCTGCAGTTGCACGACGGCGACGACCCGGCCGACTTCAGCGACGGCGAGGGCCTGCGCGACTGGCTGCGCGCCGTGCTGCCGCCGGTGTACGCCGAGCGGGTCGGCTGGGCGTCGACGTACCAGTTCCTCCAGGTGGTGGCGGCCGACTTCACCGACCCGCGTTCGCGGGTGCTGCTCACCGGCGAGGCGGCCCACCTGTTCGCCCCGTTCGGCGCGCGCGGCATGAACTCCGGCGTACCCGACGCCGACGCCGCCGCCACGGCCGTCCACCTCGCACTGTCCACAGTGGTCCCCGAGCGGGCCGCCGCCGCGGTGCGCGACTTCGCGATCAGCCGGCGCCGCGCGGCCGTCTACAACTGCGACGCCGCCGGCACCGCACTGACCCACCTGCGCCCCGACGCCGGCGAACGGGCCCGGCTCGACGCGGCGGCCGCGGGGTCGGCCGACGACCCGAAGCTCGGCCACTGGCTCGACATCGCGCCGTACGGACCGCGTGACGCGCCGCCCGGCAGCACCATCTACAAGTACTGAGGAGGCGGCGTTGCGCCTGGCCACCATCCGCATCGACGGCTACACCCGCGCGGCCCGCATCGACGGCGCCGACGCCGTCGTTCTCGACCCGCCCGACGTCGGCACGTTGCTGGCCCGCGCCGACTGGCCGTCGGTCGCCGCCACCGGCGAGGGGCCGCGGATCGCACTGTCCACGGTGGACTACGCGCCGCTCGTGCCGCGCCCGGCCAAGATCTTCTGCGTCGGGCTGAACTACCGGACCCACATCCTGGAGATGGGACGGCCGCTGCCCACCGCGCCGACGCTGTTCGCCAAGTTCCCGATCAGCCTCATCGGCGCGAACGACCCGCTGGTGCTGCCGGCCGTGAGCGCCGAGCCCGACTGGGAGGCCGAGCTCGGCGTCGTCGTCGGCACCCGGCTGCGGCGGGCCACCACGGCGCAGGCGGTCGACGCGATCGGCGGCTACACGATCGTCAACGACGTCACCATGCGCGACTGGCAGTGGCGGACCACGCAGTGGTTGCAGGGCAAGACGTTCGAGGCGA
Source organism: Virgisporangium ochraceum (assembly GCF_016863655.1). GTDB lineage: Bacteria > Actinomycetota > Actinomycetes > Mycobacteriales > Micromonosporaceae > Virgisporangium > Virgisporangium ochraceum. Next base: position 10,382 of record NZ_BOPH01000108.1, on the reverse strand, counting down.
CCACCCCGCTCGGTCCCTGGCTGGTGACGCCCGACGAGGTGGGCGCCGCCGGTGCGGAGGGGCCCGACCTCGCGGTGCGGTGCCTGGTCGACGACGCGGTGATGCAGGACTCCCGCACGTCCGACCTGCTGTTCTCCCCGGCGGAGACCCTGGCCTACATCAGCCAGGTGGTCACCCTCGAACCCGGTGACGTGGTCGCCACCGGAACACCGGGGGGCGTCGGCTCGGCCCGCGACCCGAAGGTGTTCCTGCGGCCCGGCCAGGTCCTGCGCACCGCGGTCGAAGGGCTCGGCGAGTGCGTCAACGCGTGCGTCACGGAGGAGCCGTGAGGTTCGACGACGTCGCGATCCCGGCCGGTGCCGCCTGGACGTCCCCGTTCTGCCGGTGGCAGGGACCGCTGGCCGGGCTGAGCGCGGTCGACCTCGCCGTCGACGTCACCGGTCGCGCGCTGGACGGGTTCGACACCGCCGCGATCGGGCACCTCGCGTTCGGGATGACCGTGCCGCAGCGCACCGCGTTCTACGGCGCCACGAACGTCGCCGCCCGGCTCGGGCTCGGCGCGGTGACCGGTCCGACACTCGCGCAGGCGTGCGCGACCTCGGCGGCGGTGCTCCAGGCCGCCGCGGCTCAGGTGGCGACCGGCGCGCACCGGGCCGCGCTGGCGGTGGCCGCCGACCGCACGAGCAACGGTCCGGTCATGGTGTGGCCCGCCCCGGGGCGGCCCGGCGGAGCGCCCGACACCGAGCACTGGGTGCTCGACCCGATGCAGAGCGACCCGAGCACCGGACAGTCCATGTTGGACACCGCGGAGAACGTCGCCGGTGAGGAGGGCTTCACCCGCGCCGAACTCGACGACGTGACCCTGATGCGCTACGAGCAGTACCGGTCGGGCACCAGGGACCTGGTTCCCGTGCACGTTCCCGGCCGGCGTGGCCCGACCGTCGTGGCCGCGGACGCCGGCGTGCACGACACCACCGCCGAGGGGCTCGCGAAGCTGAACCCGGTGAAGCCCGGCGGGGTGGTGACGTACGGGTCGCAGACGCACCCCGGCGACGGAACCGCCGGCGCGGTGCTCACCGACACCGCCACCGCCCGTGCGCTCGGCGGCGGCGAGGGGGTGGCGCACGTGCGGTCGGTCGCGTTCGCCCGCGTCGAACCGGCCCGCATGCCGAAGGCGCCGGTGCCCGCCGCCCGTGCCGCCCTGTCCGACGCGGGCCTGCGCGTCGAGGACCTCCACGTGGTCACCACCCACAGCCCGTTCGCCGTCAACGACCTGTACTTCAGCCGGGAGACCGGCTTTCCGCTCGACCGCATGAACCCCGCCGGGTGCAGCCTCGTCTACGGGCACCCGCAGGGCCCGACCGGCCTGCGGGCCGTGGTCGAACTGGTCGCCGCGCTGCGGGCGCGCGGCGGCGGCCACGGCCTGTTCACCGGATGCGCGGCCGGTGACACCGCCGGCGCCGTCGTCGTCACCGTCGACTGATGGCGCCGCGGTCGACGCGGAGGCCGCCGGACGGCCGCGTCACAGCCACGGTCCGAGGTCCGGCGCCCGCTCCGCGCGGCCGGTCAGCCACGCGGCGAGGCCCGGTCCCTCGCCGGCCGCGGCCCGCTTCGCGACGACGTCGGCGAGCAGGGCGGCGGTGAAGTCGGCCGGCAGGTCGGCGAAGGTCACGCCGGTGCCGAGGTCGACGGTGTGGACCATGACCTCGCGGGCGCGCATCCACGGGATCTCCGTGGCGGGCACGGTACGGCCCTGCGCGGTGACGACCTCGGCCCGCCACGCGTCCTCCGACAGGTCGTCGAGCGCCGCGGCGAGGGCAGCGGCCGACTCCCGGACCCGCGAACGCAGGACGTCGGGGTCCCAGCGGGAGCCGTCCTCGATCTCGGCGGCGCGTTGCTCGCGGGAGCCGTACATGCGGCTCTCCACGCCGGTCGCGGCCCAGGACGCCAGCCGGGTGAGGGCGAGCGCGTTGAAGTGGACGTGGGCGACCAGGTGCCGGCGGGTCCAGCCGGGCAGCAGGGACGGGCCGTCGAGGTCCTCCAGGTGGCCCAGGAACAGCCCGGAGCCGAGGGTCGTCCAGGTGCGGGCGGTCATGTCGCGGTGCGCAGGAGGTGCAGGCGCTCCACGATCGGTGCGTCGGAGAACGTGAACAGGTCGAGGTCGGTGTCGGCGCGCAGCGACACCTCCGTCCACGATGGAGCGACGAACACGTCGCCGTGCGACAGCGGGTGCGCGGCGCCGTTCAGGACGACGGTCCCGGTGCCGTCGAAGACCTGCCACACCGACGAGGCCGTGGTGCGGCCGCGGTCGGCGCGGACGCCGGCGCGCAGGCGGTGCATCTCGGTGCGCATCGTGGTGAGGGCGTCGCCGCCGCTGGTCGGGTTGGTGAACCGCACGGCTGCGTGACCTGGCCCGAGCACGCCGGGGTGGCCCTCGTCGGCGAGCTCCAGCTGCGCGGCGAGTGCGGCGTCGGTGTGCGCCCACCGGTAGGCCATCAGCGGCGACGAGGGTTGCGGCTGTCCCGCCGCCGACACCGGGACCAGTCCTGGATGGGCCCACAGGCGTTCGCCGCGGCTGCGGTCGGGCGTGGAGGCATCACGGACCCGCTCCGGGCCGAACTCGAAGAACCCCTGGTCGGTCGTTGCCACGAACGGGATGTCGAGACCGTCGAGCCAGGCCATCGGCGCGTCGGAGACGTTCTGGTGACCGTGGAAGCGCCACCCGGGCGTGAGGAGCAGGTCGCCGCGGCGCATCGCCACCGGGTCGCCGTCGACGACGGTCCACACGCCTTCGCCCTCCAGGACGAACCGGAACGCCGACTGGGAGTGCCGGTGCTCCGGGGCGTTCTCGCGGGGTGCCAGGTACTGGATGGCCGCCCACAGCGTGGGGGTGGCGTACGGGTCGCCGGGCAGGCCCGGGTTGCCCAGCCCGATCGCGCGGCGCTCACCGCCGCGGCCCACCGGGACCAGGTCGGCGCTGCGCGCGGCCAACGGGTGCAGTTCGGTCCAGCGCCACAGATGCGGCACCGCCCGCGGCTCCGGCGAGAACGGCATCAGCCCCTCGCGGGTGCGCCACAACGGGGTCATCCCCACCGCGTCGAAGTCGCGGTACAGGTCGGCGAGCCGCTCCTGGTGCTCGGGGCTGTCGAAGTCGACGCCCGTCGCCGGGGTCACGGTCATGGGTCCTCCCTCGGGCGGCACCGGTTGGTAGACGAAACGCTAACGGCCGACACGGGAGATGTCTATAGTGGCGCCGGGCCCACACGCAGAGGTGGCGCGACGGCCCAGGGCCGCCGCGCCACCGTGGTGCGGTAGGGGAACTAACCTGTTCGGCAGGTGACCGACGGCCAGGTCCAGTTGCCGTTGGCCATGATCGTGACGCCGAAGTTGTTGCCGCTTCCGTTCGGTCTCGCGGTGACCGTGCTGCCCGAGGTGCTCACGGATGCGTTCCAGCTGTTCTGCAGGGACTGGCCGCCGTTGAGGGCCAGGGTGACCGTCCAGTTGCTGGCGTTGACCGCGACGTTGAGGTTGAAGCGGTCACCGAACTGCTGGCCGGCCGACAGGGTCGCGGTGCAGTTGCTGCCGCCCGGGTTGCCCGGGGTGCTCGGCGTACCGGGGTCGGGGCTGCCGCCCTCCCGGACGGTGATGTCGGAGCTGCCCTGGCTCTGGTAGCCCTCCGTCGCCATGATCTGGTAGCTGTGGTTGCCCAGGTTCATGCCGGCGCGCGCCCACGCGTCGAAGTGGGTGGCGGTGGTGATGGTGCCGCTGCTGCGCTTGCTCTGCCGCACACTCCAGTACTGCACGAAGTTGCAGTTGTTACCGTCGATGCAGGGCGCGTTGTTCCGGTAGCTGCGGTAGAGGTTGTACGTGGAGCCGTCGACGTTGACCGAGCCCATCGGCGTGGCGCCGGTGCTCGGGTTGTAGGAACCGAAGTTCTCCAGGATGTAGTACTCGACCAGCGGGTTGCGCGTCCAGCCGTACAGGGCGAGGTAGGTGTTCTGGTTGCCCGGGTTGTAGGTGCCCGAGTAGCTGATCGTCCGCCGGCTGCCGGTCGCCCAGCCCTTGCCGCCGACCCAGTTGTTGGTGCTGCGGTCCCAGTTGCTGGAGTACCGGCCGTCGGCGCGCAGCGTCATGCTGGCGTTTCCGCTGTCCTTCCAGAACGAGTAGAAGTAGCCGTTGTGCGTGCCGGTGCTGTTCGACGTGAGGGTCCGGTCGGCCTCGGCGTGCGCGGCCGTGGCCATCATCGTGCTGCCGGCGGCGACCACGAGGGCGCAGGCGGCGCCGACGATCAGTCGCATCCGGACCCGGCCGGGCGACCGGGTGGGGGTGTCTGTCATTCGCGCTCCTTGTCGGGTCATGTGGCGGATGACCGGGGGTGGGGTTGTGCGGACCCCAGCGTCCCATCGACATAGGACTTCATCAATAACTTTCGGAAAAGTTTCGGAGCTGTTCTCTGTGGGTGTCCGAAACTTTCGAGAAGTGGAGCGTCAGAGCCAGCCGTTGCGGCGGAAGAGCGTGTACAGGACCAGGCACGCGGACACGATGACCGCGAGCACGATGAAGTAGCCGTACCTCCAGTGCAGCTCCGGCATGTTGTCGAAGTTCATCCCGTAGATCCCGGCGATCGCCGTCGGCACCAGGCCGATCGCGGCCCACGCGGAGATCTTGCGCATGTCCTCGTTCTGGCGGGCCGCGACCTCGTTCTGCCGCAACGCGAGCTCGTTCTGCCGCACGCTGACCCGCGACAGGTCGGCCTGCAGCACGTCGGACAGCAGCCGGTCGGCGGCCTCCACGCCCTCCGCGGCGCGCAGCGCGTGGTCGTGCACGTCGCGGAAGTACGGGGTCAGCTCCCCGTCCACACCGGGAACGGCACCGGACGCGAGGCGGTGCAACGGCACGGTCAGCGGCGCGACCGCCCGACGCAGCTCCGCCATGTGCTGCTTCAGCTCGTAGACGCGCTCGGCGTGGTCGCCGTCGTCGCGGCCGAAGACCTTCTCCTCGACCGCGTCGATGTCGTCGTTCAGGACCTCCAGCGCCGCCTCGTAGCCGTCGACGATCACGTCGGCCAGGCGGTGCAGCACCTCGGCGGACGTCGCCGTCGCGGTCTCGCGGCTCCCGATCAGCCGGCGCCGGGCCTCCGCCAGCACCGGTGTGTCGCCGTGCTGCACCGTCACCAGGAAGCGGTCGCCGAGGAACACCGCGATCTCGCTGGAGCGCGGCCCGTCGCCGTCACGACCGTAGGTGACCGGCTTGAGCACCACGAACGTGAGATCGCCGTACTGTTCGAGCTTGGGCCGCTGGTGCGCGTGCACGGCGTCCTCCACCGCCAGATCCGGCAGCCGGAGCTGGGCGCCGATCGAGGCCACCGACGACGCCGGCGGGTCGGACAGGTGCACCCACATGACGCCGCCACCACCGTCGACCGCGGCCCGGATCCCGTCCACCGGAACGGTTTCGGTGCGCCAGCCGTCGCCGTCGCAGAACAGACACTCCAGCGTCGCCTCCGTTCCGACCTCCACACCGCTCACCGTTCCGCCCTCCGTCGTCGCCTGCGAGCCGTTCTGCCCGTTCCCCGGTCCCGCCAATCACACCGCACATGCCGGTGGTGTGCCGTCGAACGGAGAGGGCGCCGCGCCCGACCGTCAGGTGAGAAGCGTCGCGGGATCGACGCCGTCCGACCACCAGGTGGTGTCGTCGGCCCGCGCGCCCGTGAGGTCGGCGCCGGTCAGCACGGTCTCCCGCAGGTCGGTGCCGCGCAGGTCGGTCTCCGACAGGTTCGCGCCCGCGAGATTGGCGCCACGGAACCGGACCCGCCACAGGCAGCGGCCGCGCAGGTTCCCGTTCTCCAGGTCGGTGTGGGCGAGGTCGGCGGTGAGCCACTCCGGCAGGTCCTGCGAGTCGTCGATCCAGCGGGTCAGCACCGACAGCGCCGCCTGGATGTCCTGCGCCCGGCTGCGCAGCGGAAGCTGGGTCGGCCGGGTGACGTCGGCGGCGCCGGCGGGTGGTGGCCAGGGCGCGCGGGTGCGGATGTACGACGACAGCATGGTGATGACGCCGGCCCGCTCCGCCTCCGACTCGTGCGCGATGCGGTTGAGGGCGTAGATCGCGCCGATGCGGATCGCCTGGTTGTCGTGGGCCAGGTGCTCGACGGCCTGCCCGTACCGGTCGGTGAGCCGGGTCTGCCGCTGCAGTTCGGCCTGCTCGTCGGCGGCCCTGGCGTTCTGCTGGAGCTGCCGCCAGGCCGTGTAGGCGCCGAGCAGGACGACGAACGCGCCGATGCCCTGGAAGACCATGGCCCGGATCTCGTTGAGGCTCGCCGCCCGTTCGGCGGTGGACAGGTCGCCGACCGACGGGCCCAGGTCGAGCCGCAGGATGACGGGCGGGCCGAAGACGGCCACGGCGAACGCTCCCGCGACCAGGAGCAGTACCAGCACCGTCCTGGTGGTACGACCGGACACCGGGACCTCCTCGGCGGCTCGACTCAGCGGCTCGACTCAGCGGCTCGATTGGGCGGCTCGATTGGGCGGCCCGACTGAACGGCTCGGACCACGACGGCACCGTACGACGGGGCCGGAGGTGGCTGTCCGCCGCCTCCGGCCCCGGTGAACGACCCTCAGTCCGAGGAGCCTCGGTCCTGAGGAGCCTCAGTCCTGGGGGGCGCGGACCATGCCGTTGCCGACGTCGGCGGGGCGGAAGCCCGGCTTCAGGCCCTCGGTGACGGCCGAGCCCACCAGGCGGTCGGTGAAGCGCTGCAGCGTGAACTGGTTGGCCTTCATGAGCTTCTCGGCCCACAGGGCCGCCACACCCGCCACGTGCGGGGTGGCCATGCTGGTGCCGCTCATCATCGTCAGGCCGCCGCCCGGCTTGGCGGACAGCACGTTGACACCCGGGCCGGACAGGCGGGCGCCGTAGTTGGAGAAGCTCGCGATGGTGAAGCCGGCGGCGTCGGGGCCCAGGGCGGCCACGGACACCATGCCGTCGGCGGCGGCCGGCGGGCTCACCGCGATGACGAAGTCGGGATCCTTGTCGCGGCGGCTCTCGTTGCCGGCGGCGGCCACCATCAGGCACGGGCCCGAGAACGTGGCGCGGGCCTGCACAAGGGAGGCGAGCTTCTCGAACAGCAGGATGTTGGCGCGGTAGGCCTCCAGCGCCATCGACGTGGCCAGCTCGGTGGGGACGCCGTCCTGTTCGAGGTCGGCGACGAGGCCGGGGAAGTCGATGCCCAGCGACATCGAGATGACCTGCGCGCCCTCGTCGATGGCCCACTGGATCGCCGTGAGGATCGTGTCGCTTCCGCCGCCGCGGCGGCCCAGCACCTTGCCGATGACGGCCTTGCGGACACCGCGGGCGACCCCGATGCGCCTGCCGTTCACGTCGCGGCCGAAGATGGTGCCGGCGCAGTGGGTTCCGTGACCGTGCTCGTCGTCGTCGCCCTCGCCGGTGAAGTTCCTCCGCACCAGCTCGACGCCCTCGAACGCCGGGTGGGAGGGGTCGATGCCGGTGTCGAGAACCGCCACGGTGACGCCGTCGCCGGTGAACGGCGACGTGTCGGCACCGACCGCGGGCAGGCCCCACGCGACGGACGACGCGGCCGGCTCGACCGCCTCGTCGAGGGTCACCGGACCGATGAGCCGCATCGGGATGACCGGCGCGACCGCCTCGACGTCGGCGCGGCGGCTGACCTCGGCGGCGCGCCCGGCGGTCAGCGACTCCACCTCGACCGAGACGGTGGCCTCGTCGGGCGCGAACGACGACGGACCGGCGGTGCCGCGTTCCCGCGGGCCCTCGCCGCGTCGAAGAATGACGTGCTTCGTGCGTAGCATGGCTTCTCACCCACCCCTGTTGCTGACCCGTGAGCGGTGGCGGCCCACGGCGGAGACGTACCGACCGTACGGGTATCGGGGCGGTGCGTGATGTCATGTCACTCTTCCCACCGCTGTCCGCATGCCGACGTACGAAAGGCCGTTCAGCGGGTTCCCGGACCGGTGCATAGGGTGGATCGGTGACCACGGGCGGCGACGAGGCGGTGCTGGCCGAGGCTGTGCTCACCCAGGCGCGGGCGGTCACGACCGTCCAGGACCTGGCCGCGGTGCTCCGCAGGCTGCGACGCAGACAGGCGCGTGGCGCCCGCGACAGCCCGTGGACCCTGCGCGAGCTCGCCGCGCGCACCGGATGGGCGCACAGCACCATCGGGCAGTACCTCAGCGGACAGACGCTCCCGCCGACCGACCGGTTCGACGCGCTCATCCATCTCTTCGGCGCGACGCCGGTCGAACAGGGCGCGCTCGCCTCGGCGCGCGACCGCGTCGAGGAGACGCAACGGCGTCCGAAGAAGGACGCCACCGGCCGCCGTCCGGTGCCGGCGCTCGAGCCGCCGGCGGCGGGCGAACCGGTGACGGGTGCGCATCCGTCGATCCCCCGCCAGCTGCCCGCCCGGGTGGCGGGCTTCGCCGGCCGGGCCGTCGAGCTCACCCTGCTCGACGGGCTGCTGACCACCGAGGTCACCGTCGCGGTGATCTCGGGGACCGCCGGCGTCGGCAAGACCGCGCTGGCCGTCCACTGGGCGCACCGGGTCGCCGACCGGTTCCCCGACGGCCAGTTCTTCGTCAACCTGCGGGGGTTCGAACCGACGGGACCGCCGCTGCCGCCCGACGAGGCGCTGCGCCACGTCCTCGACGGGCTCGGCGTGCCCGCCGACCGCATCCCGTCCGACCCCGGTGCCCGGGCCGGGCTGTACCGCACCGCGATGGCCGGCCGGCGCATGCTGATCGTGCTCGACAACGCGGCCTCGGTGGACCAGGTGCGGCCGCTGCTGCCCGGGTCCGCCGGCTGCCTGGTGCTGGTGACCAGCCGCGACCAGCTGACCGCGCTCACCGTGAACAGCGCCCGCCCGCTGCCGCTGGGCCTGCTCAGCGTCGACGAGGCCGGCGACCTGCTCGCCGGCCGGCTCGGTGCCGGGCGGCTCACGGCGGAACCGGCGGCCGCGCAGCTGCTCATCGAGGCGTGCGCCCGGCTGCCGCTCGCGTTGTCGATCGTGGCCGCGCGGGCGGCCGGGAACCCCACGTTCCCGCTGGCGAGCCTCGGTGCCGAGCTCACCCGGTCCAACCGCCTCGACGCCCTCGACGGCGGCGACCCGACGACGGACCTCCGCACGGTCCTCTCGTGGTCCTACACCCGGCTGCGGCCGGCGACCGCGCGGCTGTTCCGGCTGCTGGGGCTGCACCCCGGCCCGGACATCTCCGCCGCGGCCGTGACGAGCCTGGCGGGTGCCGACGCCCGCGCGTCGGTCACCGAGCTCGTCCGGGCGAACCTGCTCATCGAGAGCGCGCCCGGCCGGTACGTGCTGCACGACCTGCTGCGCGAGTACTCGGCCGAGCTGGCCGCAGCGGTCGAGCCGGCCGAGCGCGCCGCCGCGCGGCTGCGGGTCCTCGACCACTACCTGCACACGGCGTACGCCGCCGCCAGGATCCTGTCGGCGCCCCGCGACGACATGACCCCCGACCCGCCGGCGCCCGGCGTGCGGCCCGAGCCGGTCGCCGACCACCGCGCGGCGATCGCCTGGTTCACCGCCGAACGCGAGGTGCTGCTCGCCGCGGTGCGCGGCGCGCGCGACGCCGGCCTCGACCGGCACACGTGGCAGCTGGCCTGGTCGATGTTCTACTTCCTGCACCTGCGCGACGGCTGGCACGACGCGCTCGCCACGCAGGAGGCCGCGCTCGCCGCCGTGCGAGACGTCGATCCGGCCGCCGAGGCCGCCGTTCGCCGCGACCTCGGCCAGACCTGCACCCGCCTCGGGCGGTTCGACGAGGCGTACACGCACCTGGAGCGGGCCCTGGCGATCAACACCCGGCGGGGGGACCGCGAAGGCGTGGCCTGGATCCACTACCGGATCGCCTGGACGGTCGACCACCTGGGCCGCCACGCCGACGCGCTGCGCCACTCCGAGCACGCCCTGGCGCTGTTCACCGAGCTCGGCAACCTGCCGGCGCAGGCGCACGCCCGCAACGTCGTCGGGTGGTACCTGTCGCAGGTCGGCCAGCACGGGCAGGCGGTGGCGGAGTGTCAGCGCGCCCTGGACCTGTACCGGAGCCTCGACGACGACATCGGCCAGGCCAACACGCTCGACAGCCTCGGATGCGTGTACTTCGCGATGGGCGAGTACGAGCGCGCCGCGTCGTACCACACGCGGTCGCTGGAGTTCTTCCGCGCGCTCGGCGAGCCGTACTACACCGCGCAGGCCCTGACGCACGTCGGCGACGTCCGCGACGCGCTCGGCGACGCGGACGCGGCCCGGACCGCGTGGCGGGAGGCGCTGGCCGTCTTCGACTCCCTCGGCCACACCAACGCCGACGCGATCCGGGCCCGGCTCGGCTAGCTGCCCT
>NZ_BOPH01000107.1 GCF_016863655.1 Virgisporangium ochraceum | reverse complement strand
AGCAGTCGGTGTCGGGCTGGCTCAGGTCGACGACGCTCGGCGTGCCCGACTGGGTGAACCACTCGCGCGGGAACGGCTGCGCCGCGGTCTGGAACGTGGTGACCGCCCGCAGGCACGTGTCGCGGGCCGACCGCCACGCGGCCCGCGCGACCCGCTCCGCGTCGGTGCCGATCGTGGTGGCGATCCAGGCGGAGAACGTCACCTCCAGCCGCTGGTCGGCCTCGCGCACCGCCCGGTACTTGGCCGGCAGGTCGGCGTCGGCGAACTGCTTGCGGCGGGCGGCCTCGGCGGCGGTCTGCGCGTCGACCGTCGTCTGCAGACGGTCGCGCTCCGCGGTCACCGTGTCGTGACGACGGACGCCGACCGCGATCGACGTGCCGAGCGCCAGCACCGCGACCACGAGGAGCCCGGACAGGACGACCACCGCCGTGGACACCCGGCGCGGCGGCGGCCCGGGTGGCAGGGGTGGTGCCGACGCGGGTTGTGCCGACACCGGCCAGGCCTGTGCGGGGTCGGGCTGCCAGGCCTGTGCCCCGGTGGCCGGGTAGGCGTCGGGCTGCCAGGTCGGCGGGGGTGCCGCCGGCCCGTACTGACCGTAGGGCGCCTGCCCCGTGGGCTGGTGCGGGCCGGACGCCGGGCTGACCGGTGACGGGTACGACGGGTGCATGGGGATCTCCCTCGGGTCGGGATGAGCGAGACGGGTCGCCAGTCGGGGAACCGTCGCACGCGCACGCCGTCCGTCCGCCGTGAAATGGACACCGGCGGACAGCGACGGACGCACACCGGTGGCGGAGTGGCCCCGGGTTTGTCAGGGTTGCTTCCCATGAGGACACGTTCCATCGGTGGTGTGGCGGTCGGTGAGATCGGGCTCGGCGGGATGCCGATGTCGATCGAGGGCCGGCCCGACGAGCAGCGCTCGGTCCGCACCATCCACGCCGCGCTCGACGCCGGGGTCACGCTCATCGACACCGCCGACGCCTACCACCTGACCGCCAACGACGTCGGCCACAACGAGACGCTGATCGCGCGGGCGGTGGCGAGCTACGGCGGCGACACCTCGGAGGTGCTGATCGCCACGAAGGGCGGCCACCTCCGCCCGGGTGACGGCTCGTGGACCATCGACGGCCGTCCCGAGTACCTGAAGGAGGCCTGCGACGCCTCCCTCAAGCGGCTCGGCGTCGAGGCGATCGGCCTGTACCAGCACCACCGTCCCGACCCGGCCGTACCGTACGCCGACTCGATCGGCGCGATCCGCGACCTGCTCGACGCCGGCAAGATCCGCCTCGCCGGCATCTCGAACGCGAACCCGGACCAGATCCGGCAGGCGCACGAGATCCTCGGCGGACGGCTCGCCTCGGTGCAGAACCAGCTCTCGCCCGCGTTCCGCAGCTCGGAGCCGGAGCTCGACCTGTGCACCGAACTCGGCGTCGCGTTCCTGCCGTACTCGCCGCTCGGCGGCATTGCGCGGGCCGGCGAGCTCGGCGGCCGGTTCGGTGAGTTCGCCCGGGTCGCGGGGGAGCGCGGGGTCAGCCCGCAGCGGGTCTGCCTGGCGTGGCTGCTGGCGAAGGGACCGACGGTCGTCCCGATCCCGGGCGCGAGCCGCCCCGAGACGATCGTCGACTCGGCCGGCGCCGCCGACCTCACGCTGACCGCCGACGAGCTGGCGGCCCTCGACGCCGCCTGACCGCCCTGGTCGAACCCCGCGTCGAGCGGGCAGCATGGATGGATGGTGTATCCGGTCGTCGGGACGGGCTGGGAGGAGACCGGTCCGTCCGGGTACACGTACGGGGCCGTGCTCGTCCGCGGTGGGCCGTCCGAGGTGCTGGAGGCCCTGCGCGCGGTCCGGTTCTCGGGGTGGGTCGCGCCGCCCGACGAGCGCGGGTGGCTGGTCGCCGTCGCGGCCGCGGGTGCCGGCACCGTCGCGGCCGGGCGCCGCGGGGTCGTCGGCGTCGGGGAGTGGCTGGGTGACCGGTTCCCGGTGCTGGCCGTGCAGGTCGTCGACGACCGGCAGCTGGTGCTGGCCCTGTGGACCGACGGCGAGGAGCAGGGCCGCTACGTCAGCGACCCCTCGTGGGGCACCGACCGCGACGAGGGCGTTCTCGCCGACCCGGTCGGCACTGACGTGGCCGCCGGGCTCGCCGCGGCCTGCGGCCGCCCGGACGTCGCCGACGAGCTGGCCGACCTGCTCGCCGAGGAACTCGACGCCGAGAGCGTGATCGAGTCCGAGCGCCTGGTGAAGGTGCTGGACCTGCTCGACCTGCCGCGCTGGCTGGTCAACGCGTCGGCGCTGCCGCGCGACGTCCCCCTCGGTCCGCGCTCCCGCGAGCTGACCCGGCTCGGCGCCGGCCTGGCCGGCCCGGCCGGCCGCGTCCGCGGGTGGGCCGCCGACCTGGTGCGCCGCCGCCGTCCGCCGCCACCGGTGCTGGCCGACCCGCCGCGCACCGGCAGCCCCGACCCCTGGCTGTTCTAGACGCACCGACCGCGCGCTCCGAAGTCCCGGGTACGGACCGCGCGGGCGGCGCCCGGTTCCGGCGCATCGTGGGAGAGTCATGCCGGTTCAGGCCTGCATTTGTCTCCCGGAACCGTGACCGGCAGCGGCGCCGTTGATGATCGTGGAAGAACCGGTCGGCCAGGGCCGCCACTTTCTTCCACGATCAACTCCGCCCCCCGACACGCCACGTCCGAGGACCGGCCAACCTGGTCCGCCGGCCGACATCGTCAACGGGTTCGCGTTGGGCGCGGGCACGTCGACCAGCTACTTCGAGACGGGCGTGGAGATCATCATCGGCGGGGTCACGGCGCTGCGCTGACCTTCGCGTCCGGTGGCACCAGGTGCGCCGGAACCGCGAACACGGCGAGGAAGTACTCGGCGACCAGGCACGCGATGCCCTCGCCGCCGGTGAGCGCGGCGGTGACCCGGCCTGCCCGGATCGACAGTGTCGCACCGGTGTTCTGGCAGCCGGCCAGCACGAACGCGAACATCCGGCTGCCGGCGTGCCGCGCGACCGCGGCCCGCGCCGTGGCGACCACGTCGGGCGGGCCGCCGACGAACCGGTCGACGTCGTCGGGGCTTCGGACCTCAGCGGCGGCGGCGGTGCCGGCCGAGGACACCATCGCGAACGCGATGAGCGTCGTCGCTCCGGTGGACGCCGGCGGGCTCGCGTCGCTCGGGGACGCCCCCGGCGGGCTCGCGCCGGTGGACGCCGACCGCGCCGGGGTCGCCGTCACGTCGCCACCGGCGCCGCAGCCCGCGACCAGCGCCAGCAGGACGAGCACCGCGACCTTCACCCCTGCATGGTCGCAGGTGCGGTCCGCTCCCGGTGGCACCGGCGGAGGTCCTCGTGCAGCCGCGCGAACAGCGGGCGCCGGAACCGGAAGTCGATGCCGTCGGCGTACAGCGTCGAGTCGACGCGCGTGCCGTCGCGGGTCTCGAACCAGATCGTGCGACCGACCGGCACGCTGACCCGTCCGAGCCGGACCGTCGCGTCGCCGACGGTGATCCGGTCGAGGTCGCGCCACGCGACCACGCGCCGCGTCACCAGACCCCTGACCAGCACCCCGTGCGGCCCGGTGTAGACACCCATGACGGCCAGCCGCCAGCACAGCGCCACCCACGCGACGCCGACGACCAGGAGCAGGGGCGTGCCGGGGACGTGGAAGAGGTCCACGGTGGTGCGGTGGAGGAACGCGAGCGCCCCGAGTTCCCACCCCGCGACGACGAGGCGCGCCCTGGACGGGGCGTAGGGACGCACCCACCCCCGTGATCGCGTGTCCACCAACGGGAACGCTAGCAGCGGCGGACGACCCGCGGGTCAACTCGGGTCGCCGGCGGCGGCGTTGGCCCGGCGGAGGAAGTCGTTGTAGCGGGCCAGGTCGTCCTCCTCGCCGGTGGCCTCGGCGCGGTCGGCCGCCCGGTCGAGGCGGCGCTGCTCGCGCTCGTCGGCGCGGATCCAGCGGGCCACCAGCAGCGCGAGGATGACGACGGCCGGCGCCTCGCCGAACGCCCACGCGATGCCCGCCGCCAGGCGCTGGTCGGCGAGGAGGTCGACGGCCGGGTCGGTGTCGACCGACCGGTACCAGGGCTCGGCGATCACGGTGCGGGTCTGCAGGAGGATGACGCCGAGGAACGCGTGGAAGGCCATGCCGGCGAAGTGCAGCGCCACGAGGATCGGCGGGGCTATCGCGCGGCGGCCCGGGTCGACCCCGATGAGGACCCAGAAGAACAGGAACCCGGCCAGCACGAAGTGGGTCAGCATCGCCAGGTGGCCGAGATGGCTGCGCATCAGGGTGTCGAGCAGGTCGGTCAGGTACAGGCCGTACAGGCTCACCACGTAGATGCCCAGCGCCACCAGCGGGTGGGTCAGCGTCCGCGTGACGCGGCTGTGCAGCACGAGCAGCAGCCAGTCCCGGGCGCCGCGCACCTCCGGGTGGGGCGGCGGCCGGAGCGTGCGCAGCGCCAGCGTCACCGGCGCGCCGCCCACGAGGAGGATCGGCACCACCATGCCCAGCACCAGGTGCTGCACCATGTGGGCGCTGAACAGGACGTAGGCGTACCGGGCGCCGCCGCCGACGGTCGCGGCGGCCAGGACAGCGAGCCCCGCCAGCCAGCTCGCCGTGCGGACCGCCGGCCAGCGGTGCCCCGCCCGGCGCATCCGCCACACGCCGGTGAGGTACGCGGCCGCGCCGAACAGCACGAGGGTCAGGAAGAACGCGTCGAGCAGCGGCGGCCACACCAGGGAGCGTGCCGATATGGGACCGGGGGCAGCGAACCCGAGCAGGTCGGTGACCGGGTCGAACTCCCCCGACTCCTCCGGAACCGGGGGCGGGGTGCGGGACAGGGCCACCGCGACCCCCATCGTCCCGGCGAGCACCAGCACCTCGGCGGCGGCCCACCGCCGGAACGCTCCGCCGGTCCCGCCGGACAGGGCCGGAAGGGTACGCGCGCGGTGCACCGCGCCGACCAGCCCGACCACGACGAGCGCCGCCGTCTTCACGACCACGAGCAGCCCGTACCGCGACTGCCACAGCTGGTCGACGGCGCCGAGGCGCACGGCCGCGTTGGCCAGCCCGCTGACCGCGACGGCGGCCCAGCACAGCAGCGCGACCCGGCTGTACCCGCGGGCGGCGACGGCCAGCGTCCGGTCCGATCGCAGGGCGAACAACGCGCCCAGCCCGCCGACCCACACCGCGGCGGCGAGGATGTGCACGGCCAGGCTGGTGACCGCGAGCTGGTGGTTCCCGGCGCCGGCCGCGTGCCCGGTCAGCGCCGGTGGCAGCGCCGCGACGCACGCCACCACCGCGACGAGGCCGGCGCCCGTGCGGGTCAGCACGAGCCGGCACGCGACCGCGACGCCGGCCGCGAGAACGGCCTGCACCACCGCCGACCGGCCCTGCGGGATCGAGAAGGCGAGACTGCGGACGCCGGTGAGGGTGACGTCGGCGACCGGGCGGCCGAGCAGGTCGGACAGGGTGAGGACGAGGAGGGCCAGGCTCGCCACCGACCAGAGGGCGGCCCACCAGCAGGCGGCCCGCAGCAGCCGGTAGCCGGCGGCACCGAGCAGCTCCCCGCCGCCGGTGGCGGCTTGCGCGCCTTCCGCGCTGGCGGCTTGCGCGCCGGCCGCGGTGGTGGCGGCGGTGCCGGCGGTCGTGCCATCCGCGGTGGCGGCCTTCGACGCGGCCGGCGCGGGCGTTCCCGGTAGGAGGAACGCGGCGGTGACGCACCAGCCGATGGTCAGGACGGCCCCGAGGTCCACGACCGCCCGGGTCGCGGGCAGGCCCCAGGCGGTCAGCGGACCGGCGTCAGGCAGGCCGGCCAGCACCCGGCCGGTGACCGCGCCGCCCCAGGACGCGGCGACCACGAGGGCGGCGCCGAGGGCGGCCAGGGCGCCGGGGAGCAGCAGGGAGCGTCGCCGGAAAGGTGTCATCGCCTGTCATGGTCGGATCCGGGCGGCGGTTGGTTCCGGCGGTGTGGCGACCGGCACCGGCAGGACGGTGGCCACCGCGACGATCACGAGCCCGAACCCCACGACGACCGTGCCGAGACCCCCACCGAGACCCCCACCGAGACCTCCGCCGGACGAACCCGTTCCGGTGAGGGCGCCGACCGCGACGGGCCCGGCCAGCAGCCCGGTGTAGCCGGCGGCGCCGACCCGCGCGATGGCGGAGCCGTCCCGGCCGTGGGCGCCCGCGAGGGAGAACACCGTCGGCAGCACCGGCCCGACCGCCACGCCGACGGCGTACAGCACGACCAGCGCCGCCGCCGGACCCGGCACCGACGGCACGACAGCGAACGCCGCCGCCGTGGCGAGCCCGCAGCCGGCCAGCGCCCGCCGGGACCCGTGCGCGCCACGGATCCGGTCGGTGACCAGCCGGCCGGTGAGCAGCCCGCACTGGAACACCGGATAGCCGAGCGCGGCGACCGCGTGGGAGGCGCCGAGGTCGTGCCGCAGGAGCATCCCGCTCCAGTCGGCGACGCTGCACTCCACGACGAAGGCGGCGAACGCGGCGGCGCACAGCAGGTACACCGCCGGCGTGGGCCGGTGGTACCGGCCGGTGGGCGCGGCGGTGCCGTCGGGTCCCGGCAGCCGGGACAGCGTCACGGGTCCCGGCCGCCGCCGGGACAGCGCCACCGTGACCGGCAGCGCGGCCAGCGCCACCGGGCCGACGCTCCAGCCGAACCCGACGCCGAGGTGGCCGGCACCGGCCGCCAGCAGACCACCCGCCACCGCACCGGTGCCCCACGCCGCTTGCATGCCACCCAGCAGCGGCCGGCCGGCGGCCCGTTCCAGCCCGGCGCCCTGGCGGTTCACGGCGATCTCGAGGGCACCGAACGCGGCGCCGAACACCGCGGTCGCGGCGAACAGGGCCCACCGGTCCGGCGCCGCGGCGACCATGGACAGGGCCAGCGCCGACGCCGGTGCGGCCGCTCTCAGCGTCACCGCGCTGTCCACGCCCTTGACGACGAGCGCCGCGAGCGCGGCGCTGAGCGCCCACACGAACAACGCGGCGCTGAGCCCGGCGGGGGACAGGTCGAACCGGTCGACCAGGGCCGGGAACCGCGCGGTGAACGTGCCGCACAGCAGGCCGGCGACCCCGAACGTCGCCGTCACCTCGAACCGTCTCACGCGATCGTCTCCGCCCTGTGGGAAGCCCGGCGATCGTCACACGGTGCCGGGGGCCCGGAACGCCGCCGTGACGGGAGCGCACCGATCGGGCGACCGTGGACCCCGGGGTTGTGGAGGTTCGGCCGGGCCGGCGTGATGAACGACCGAACCGGTTTGAGGTGACCGCGCCGGGGCAGGAGGGCGTCGTTCGCTGACGAGGGGGATGGTGTCGTGGTCGGGTTCGGGTACACGTTGATGACCGAGCAGAGCGGGCCGAAGGAGCTCGTGCGGTACGCGGTGCGGGCAGAGGAGCTCGGGTTCGACTTCGAGGTCTGCAGCGACCACTACTCGCCGTGGCTCACCGAGCAGGGCCACGCCCCGTACGCGTGGACCGTGCTGGGCGCCGTGGCGCACGCGACCTCGCGGGTCGAGCTGGCCACGTACGTCACCTGCCCGATCCAGCGCTACCACCCGGCGGTCGTCGCGCAGAAGGCGGCGACGCTGCAGGTGCTGTCCGACGGTCGGTTCATCCTGGGCCTCGGCAGCGGCGAGAACCTCAACGAGCACGTCACCGGCGAGGGCTGGCCGCCGGTCGCGCAGCGGCAGGACATGCTTGAGGAGGCCGTGAAGATCATCCGGGAGCTGCACACCGGCGAACTGGTGACCTGGGAGGGCGAGTACTTCCGGGTCGACTCGGCGCGGGTCTGGGACGCACCGGAGGGCGGCGTGCCGATCGGGCTGGCGGTCTCCGGCGAGCACTCGGTCGAGCGGTTCGCCCCGCTCGGCGACCACCTCATCGCGGTCGAGCCCGACGGGGAGCTCGTTCAGGGGTGGACGAAGGCCCGCCCGGCCGGGTTGGCCCGCGCCATCGGTCAGATCCCGATCTGCTGGGCGCCGGACAGGCAGCAGGCGGTCGACCTGGCGCACGAGCAGTTCCGCTGGTTCGGCGGCGGCTGGGCCGTCAACGCCGACCTGCCCACGCCGGCCGGCTTCGACGCGGCCAGCCAGTTCGTGCGCAAGGACGACGTCGCCGGCTCGATCGCGTGCGGCCCGGACCTCGACGAGCTCGCCGAGAGCGTCCGGCCGTACTGGGAGGCCGGTTTCACCGACGTGGCGCTGGTGCAGGTCGGCGACGCCCTGCAGGAGGAGTTCCTCGACAAGGCGGCCGGGCCGCTGCTGGAGAAGCTCCGGGCGCTCGCCAAGAGTTGAGTGGTTCGCACTCAACTTTTGGGAATGCCGGCGGCGCTCCGGGCGTCATGTCATCCGTGGCGACGACGACAAGCGACTACTACCGGGTGCTGGGCGTCGACCGGTCGGCCGACCGGGAGGAGCTCCAGCGCGCCTACCGGAAGCTGGCCCGCCGGTTCCATCCCGATGTCAGCGACGAACCCGACGCCGAGGACCGCTTCAAGGAGATCACCGAGGCGTACGAGGTGCTCTCGGACCCGGCGAAGCGCGCCCGCTACGACCGGTTCGGCGAGGCGTGGCGCCGGGTCCCCGACGATCACGACGGACCGGCACCGGGCGCCGGCGACGGCCCGGACCTCAGCGGCGTGAACCTGGAGGACCTGCTCGGCGACCTCTTCGGAGGCTCCGGCTCCGGAGGCTCCGGCTTCGGTGGCGGCTTCGGTGGCGGCGGCTTCGGTCCGGGCGGCTTCAGCCCGGGCGGGTTCGGCGCGCCGACGTCCGCGCCCGGCGTGGACGTCGAGGCCGAGATCGAGATCCCGGTCGACGACGCCTACGCGGGTGGGCGCCGCCGCATCACGCTGCAGACCCCGACCGGCCCGCGCACCATCACGGTGACGGTGCCGGCGGGGGTCGTCCAGGGGCAGCGCATCCGGCTGGCCGGCCACGGCGTCCCCGGCTTCGGCGGCGGACCGCCCGGCGACCTCTACCTGCGGGTCCGGCTCGCCCCGCACCCCCGCTACCGCGTCGACGGCCGCGACCTCGCCATCGACCTGCGGGTGGCCCCGTGGGAGGCGGCGCTCGGCGCCACCGTGCCGCTCGACACCCCGGGCGGACGGGTCGAGGTGAAGGTCCCCGCCGGCTCGTCGTCGGGCCTGCGGCTGCGGCTGCGGGGGCGCGGCATGCCGAACCCCCGCGGCAGCGCGGGCGACCTCTTCGCGGACGTGAAGGTCGTGGTGCCGGACCGGCCCACCGACGCCGAGCGGGACCTGTGGCGCCAGCTCGCCGAGGTCTCGACACTCGACCCACGCGGCCAGTAGCGCTTTGTCAGGTGGTCGACCGGCCGCGCCGACACGAGCGCCGATCTTGCAC
>NZ_BOPH01000106.1 GCF_016863655.1 Virgisporangium ochraceum | reverse complement strand
GGCGGAGAAGGGGGCGTCGTGAGGGCCGGGTTACCTGGGAGCGTCGAGGGCCAGGTTGAGCTCGAGGACGTTCACGGCCGGCTCGCCCATGAACCCGAGCACCCGGCCGGTGGTGTACCGGTTGATCAGCCGTCGGACGGCGGCCTCGTCCAGGCTCCGTTCCCGCGCGACGCGCGGCGCCTGCAGCCGGGCGTAGGCGACGCTGATGTGGGGGTCGAGGCCGCTGCCGCTGGCGGTCACGGCGTCCGCCGGCACCGCGGGGTGGTCGGGGGCGTCACCCCGCACCGGGACGATCACCGCGCCGGCCGCGACGTAGTCCTCGCCGGCCGTCGCGCTCTCGACGGTGACGCCCCCGTAGGTCGCGAGGAACGGGGTGCCGGTCTGGTTGACGCTCACGACGCGGGTGACCGGGCCGGTGAGGCCGTCGCGGTGGAAGACCCCGAGCACGGCGCCGACACCGTCGTCGGTGCAGTACGGTCGGCGGCCGTCGACGCCTTCGAGCGCGCCGACCTGCCGGCTGCGGGCGCACACCAGGTTCAGGAGGTCGAGGTTCTCCGGTCCCAGGTTGCTGGCGGCGGTCGCGGTCGGGTCGTAGCCTTCGCCGGCGGCCGACGGCCGGGACTGGAAGTACCTCCGGACGGGGTTGCCGTCGGCGTCGGTGAACGCCTGCCCGAGCAGGCGGCTGCCGACCGGGCGTCCGTCGGCGTCGACGGCGATCGAACCGTCGGCCCGGTCGCCGAGGCCCGGGACGCGGCCCACGGCGACGAGCGCGAGCGGGTAGACGAGTCCCAGGAGGACGGTGAGGACGAGCAGCGCGCGCAGCGCCGCGAGGTGCTGGGCGAGCCAGGCTGGTAGGCGCATCAGGAGATCCCGGGGATGAGCTGGACGAGCAGGTCGATGAGCTTGATTCCGACGAACGGCGCGAGGATCCCGCCGAGGCCGTAGATCCACAGGTTGCGGGTCAACAGTTTCGCCGCGCTGGATGGCCGGTACCGCACGCCCCGCAACGCGAGCGGGATCAATGCGACGATGACGAGCGCGTTGAACACGACCGCGGAGAGGATGGCCGACTCCGGCGACGCCAGCCGCATGACGTTGAGCGTGTCGAGGCCCGGGTACACGGCGGCGAAGATCGCGGGGATGATCGCGAAGTACTTGGCGAGGTCGTTGGCGAGCGAGAACGTCGTCAGCGCGCCGCGCGTGATGAGCAGTTGCTTGCCGATCCCGACGATCTCGATGAGCTTGGTCGGGTCGGAGTCGAGGTCGACCATGTTGCCGGCCTCCTTCGCCGCCGACGTGCCGGTGTTCATCGCGACCCCCACGTCGGCCTGCGCGAGGGCCGGCGCGTCGTTGGTGCCGTCGCCGGTCATCGCGACGAGGCGTCCGCCCTCCTGCTCCTTCCTGATGAGGGCCAGCTTGTCCTCGGGCGTGGCCTCGGCGAGGAAGTCGTCGACGCCGGCCTCGTCGGCGATGGCCTTCGCGGTCAACGGGTTGTCGCCGGTGATCATCACGGTGCGGATGCCCATGCGGCGCATCTCGTCGAACCGTTCCCGCATGCCGGCCTTCACGACGTCCTTGAGATGGATGACGCCGAGCACCCGCGCGTTCTCGGCCACGACGAGCGGGGTGCCACCGGCGGCGCTGATCCGCTCGACCGTCGGGGTGACGTCGTCGCCCGGCCGGCCGCCGTTCTCGCGGACCCACGCCAGCACGCTGGCGGCGGCACCCTTGCGGATCCGGCGGTCGCCGATGTCCACACCGGACATCCGCGTCTGCGCGGTGAACGGGACGAACGTCGCGCGGGCGGTCTCGGCGCGGACGCGCAGGCCGTACTCCCGCTTCGCGAGCACCACGACGGACCGGCCCTCCGGGGTCTCGTCGGCGAGGCTCGACAGCTGGGCCGCGTCGGCCACCTCCTCGGCGGAGACGCCGCCGACCGGCAGGAACTCGGCCGCCTGCCGGTTCCCGAGCGTGATGGTGCCGGTCTTGTCGAGCAGGAGCGTGTTCACGTCGCCGGCGGCCTCCACCGCGCGTCCACTCGTCGCGAGGACGTTGCGGCGCACGAGCCGGTCCATGCCGGCGATGCCGATCGCCGACAGCAGCGCGCCGATCGTCGTGGGGATCAGGCAGACCAGCAGCGCGATCAGCACGATGCCGGCGACACCGTCGCCGTCGATGGCGGTGGTGTCGGGGGCGGCGGCGTTGTACGCCTTGGCGTAGATGGACATCGGCTGCAGCGTCACCACCGACAGCAGGAAGATGACGGTCAGCGCGGCCAGCAGGATGTTGAGCGCGATCTCGTTGGGCGTCTTCTGCCGGGACGCGCCCTCGACGAGCGCGATCATCCGGTCGACGAAGCTGTCGCCGGGTTTCTGGGTGATGCGCACGACGATCCGGTCCGACAGCACCTTCGTGCCGCCGGTGACCGCGCTGCGGTCGCCGCCGGACTCGCGGATGACCGGTGCCGACTCGCCGGTGATCGCCGACTCGTCGACGCTGGCGATCCCCTCGACCACGTCGCCGTCGCCGGGAATGATCTGGCCGGCCTCCACGACGACGAGGTCACCGGGCCGGAGAACGGAGGCGGCGACGGTCTCCTCGCCGCCGTCGACCAGGCGGCGCGCTGTCGCGTCCCGCTTGGCCTTGCGCAACGACGCGGCCTGCGCCCTGCCGCGACCCTCCGCGACGGCCTCGGCGACGTTGGCGAAGACGACGGTGAGCCACAGCCAGGCCGTGACGAGCCAGGCGAACGTGCCCGGGTCGAGGACCGCGAGCACGGTCGTGAACACCGCGCCGACCTCGACGACGAACATGACGGGGTTGCGCCACAGGGTGCGCGGGTCGAGCTTGCGCAGCGCGTCCGCGAGATGTGCCATGTCGGTCTCCTTCAGAGGCCTTGGGGTTCAGAGGCCTTGGGGTTCAGAGGCCTTCGGCCAGGGGACCGAGGGCGAGCGCGGGCAGGAACGTCAGCGCGACCAGGACGACCGTGACGCCGACGAGCATCCCGACGAACAGCGGACCGTGGGTCGGCAGCGTGCCGTTGGACTCCGGCACCGGCTGCTGGCGGGCGAGCGACCCGGCGAGGCCGAGCACGAGGACGATCGGCAGGAACCGGCCGAACAGCATCGCCAGCCCGAGTGCGGTGTTCCACCACGGCGTGTCGACGGTGATGCCGGCGAACGCGGAGCCGTTGTTGTTGGCCGCCGACGCGAACGCGTACAGCACCTCGGAGAAGCCGTGCGGGCCCGGGTTGAGCGCCGTCCTGTGGTTGCCGGTCGCCATCGCGGCGGCGGTTCCGACGAGGACGAGGGCCGGGGTCACGAGGAAGTACAGCGACGCGAACTTGATCTCACGGGCGCCGATCTTCTTGCCGAGGTACTCCGGGGTGCGCCCGACCATCAGACCGGCCACGAACACGGTCACCACGGCGAGGACCAGCATGCCGTACAGGCCGGCGCCGACGCCGCCGGGCGCCACCTCACCGAGGAGAATGTTGACCATCGGCATCATGCCGCCGAGCGCGGTGTAGGAGTCGTGGGCGGAGTTCACCGCGCCGGTGGAGGTCAGCGTCGTCGCCGCGGCGTACGCGGCGGAGTCCGGGACCCCGAAGCGCACCTCCTTGCCCTCCAACGCCGCACCGGCCGCCTGCGGGACGGTGCCGGCGCCGTGGGTCTCGATCCCGATCGTCGCCGCGACGCTCGCGATCGCGAGGACCGACATCGCGGCCAGGATCGCGTAGCCCTGCCGGTTCTGCCCGACCATCCGGCCGAACACCCGCGGCAGGCAGACGGGGATCAGCAGGATCAGGTAGATCTGCAGCCAGTTGGTCCACGCGCTGGGGTTCTCGAACGGATGGGCGCTGTTGACGTTGTAGAAGCCGCCGCCGTTGGTCCCCAGTTCCTTGATCGCCTCCTGCGACGCGACCGGGCCGCCGGTGACGGTCTGCGACCCGCCGGTGAGCGTGGTGACGTCGGTGCCGCCGGACAGGTTCTGCACGACGCCACCGACCATCAGCGCGACCGCGGCGACCACCGCGACCGGCAGCAGGATCCGGAGGGTGACCCGCGTGAGGTCGACCCAGAAGTTGCCGAGCCGGTCGGTGTCGCGGCGGGCGAAGCCGCGCACGAGGGCGACCGCGACCGCGATGCCCACGGCGGCGGAGACGAAGTTCTGCACCGCCAGACCGGCCATCTGCACGAGGTGGCCCATCGTCGACTCGCCGGCGTACCACTGCCAGTTGGTGTTGGTCACGAAGCTCACGGCGGTGTTCCACGCACCGTGGTCCATGACGGCGGCCCGGCCCAGCGGAAGCAGGTCCTGCAGCCGCAGGAACGCGTACAGGAACAGGACCCCCACCGCGGAGAACGCCAGGACGGCGCGGGCGTACACGGCCCACGACTGCTCGCCGTGCGGGTCGACGCCGACGAGCCGGTAGATCCCGCGTTCGACGCGCGAGTGCCGGTTCGTGGCGACCACGCCGTGCATGTAGTCGCCGAGGAGCCGGTACGAGGCGGCGAGCGCCACGACCAGCGATGCCACGAAGAGCGCGCCGTCCATCAGAACCTCTCCGGGAACAGCAGCGACACGACCATGAACACGGTCAGGCCGGCGGCGACGATGAGACCGATCAGGTTCACAGCCGTTCCACCGCCCGAACCACCACGGCGAGGACAGCGAACAGTCCCACCGTCATGAGCACCAGGACCACATCAGCCACCGCGCGACTCCCTCTCCTCGGTGTTCCGTGGCCATGGAAGCCCCGCGCGCCGGCCGTCGACAGGGGTGTTGACGGCACGCATACGGCGGTCCGGCCGATGTTGACGCGCCGTTGACGGTCCCGTTCGCCCGGCACCGGCCCTACCATCGATGGATGGCCGGTCTGCTACCGCAGATGAGCCTGGAGCCGGCGCCGGGCTACCGCCGGTTCGTCGAGCGCCACTTCGACGCGCTGCGACGCGACGCGTGCCGGCTGGCCGGCGACGGGCCGGACGTCGACGAGGTCTGCACCGACGTGCTCACCGACGTCGCCCTGCGGTGGCGGTGGTTCGAACTGCTACGGGTGCGGTTGCGCCGCAGCGATCCGGCGGGCGAGTACCTCGGCGTGGCCCTGGCCCGCCGGATCGCGCGGTGGAACGCCGAGCCCCCTGCCGACGCCGACGGCGAGCCGTTCCGGGAGGTGCGCGTCGAGGCCGTCCGGGACCGCGGGGCGGGCGGCTGGCCGTCGGCGTCCTGGTACCCGGACGGCTACGCCGTCGACCCGGACCCGCCCCCGGACCGCCGGCCGACCGGACCCGCGGCGACGAGCGCGGCCGTGCGGATCGCCGCGGTACGTCCGCTCCCGCCCCACACCCCGTCGGCGGCGGTCGAGGCGGTGATCGCCTGGTTGCACGCCTACGAGATGTATGGCCGGTACCGCCGGGTCCTGGCCGGCGCGGCGGTCGCGGTGGGCACCGCCATGCTGCTGACGCTGCGCGGCACCGGCGCCGGATCGTGACGGCGGCGCCGACTCCCGGCGGCGCGGGTCAAGCGTCGCCGGGGGTGACCAGGCCGGTCTCGTAGGCCAGCACTACGGCCTGGGCGCGGTCGCGCAGGGACAGCTTGGCGAAGATCCGGGCCACGTGCGTCTTCACGGTGGCCTCGCTGAGCGTGAGGGTCCGCGCCAGCTCGGCGTTGGACAGGCCCTGGCCCAGGAGCGTCAGCACCTCGAGCTCGCGCGGGGTCAACGTCGCCAGGTCGCGGTGGACGGCCGGTGCCGCCCCCGCGGCGGGCCGCTGTCCTTCGGCGGTCCGCTGCCCTGCGGTGGTCTGCAGCCCGTCGGCGGCGAACCGCTGGACGAGCCGGCGGGTGATCGACGGCGCGAGGAGGGCGTCGCCGGTGTCGACCAGCCGGACGGCGGCGGCGAGGTGGTCGGCGGTGACGTCCTTGAGGAGGAAGCCGCTCGCCCCGATCGACAGGGCGGCGTAGACGTACCGGTCCAGGTCGAACGTGGTGAGCATCAGCACCCGGCAGCCGGGGCTGTGCTCGAGGATGCGGCGGGTCGCCTCCAGACCGTCCATCGTGGGCATCCGGATGTCCATGAGCACGACGTCGGGCCGCAGCCGCCGCTGGGCCTCGACCGCCTCGGCGCCGTCGGCGGCCTCGCCGACCACCTCGATGCCGCGGGCCGTGAGAATCATCCGGAACCCGGTGCGGATCAGCTCCTGGTCGTCGACGATCAGCACCCGCGGCGAGGTCGCGGCATCCCGCGTCATGGCGGGTCCACGGGGATTCTGGCGCGGACACGGAAGCCGCCGCCGAGCCGCCGACGGGCGTCGAGGTCGCCGCCGTAGACCGCGACCCGCTGCCGCAACCCCAGCAGCCCGCGTCCCGCGCCGTCGCCGCTTCGGTTGCCGCTTCCGTTGCCGGTGGGGCCGGCTGGCGCCGGCGGGCCGGCGGTCAGGACGCTGGGACCGCTCGTCAGCACCTCGACCCGCAGCGTGCGTTCGGCGTAGCGGATCGTCACCTCCGCCCGACCGCCGGTGCCGTGCTTGAGCGCGTTCGTCAGGGCCTCCTGCACGATGCGGTACGCCGTGACGTCGATGCCCGACGGCAGCGGCCGGGGGCTGCCGGAGACCCGTACCTCGACCGGCAGGCCGGCGAACGCGATCCGGTCGATCAGCGGGCTCAGCGCGGCGAGGCTGGGCTGGGGTGCCAGCCCGGCGGCGGAGGCGGAGTCGTCGGAGCCATCGGAGCCGTCGGAGCCATCGGGGGCGGGTGCCAGCAGCCCGAGCAGGTGCCGCAGCTCGGTCATCGTGGTGCGGCCGGCTCCCTCGACCGCCGACAGGGCCGCGGCGGCGTCGTCGGGGCTGGCGGTGAGCACCTCGCGGGCCGCGGTGGCCTGCACGATCATGAGGCTCACGTTGTGGCTGACGATGTCGTGCAGCTCACGGGCGATGCGGGCCCGTTCGGCGTCGACGGCGGTGCGGGCCGCGCTCTCCCGCTCGCGTTCGAGGAGCCAGCCCCGTTCCTCCACCGCCCGACGGTACCGGCGCCGGGTGCGGACCAGCGCGACGCCGACACCAGCCGCTGTCGCGACCGCGACCACCGCGATCACCACCGCGACCGCCAGCACCACGACGAGCCACTCCACCACGACACCTTCGCAGACTCCGGCCGGGGCCACATCGGGCGCGCGATGCAGCCGCCTACATCCCGGGGATGACGGCACCCGGCAGGTTGCATCGCGGGACGGATGACCGGGCGCCGCCCGTGACCCTAGCGTGGCGCCATGACCACGGGAACCCACGTCGTGCGGCTCGACGACGTCCGCAAAGAGTACGGCGACACCACCGCCCTCGACGGGGTGACGCTCGAGATCCACAGCGGCGAGGCGGTGGCCGTGATGGGCCCCTCGGGCTGCGGCAAGTCGACGATGCTGAACATGATCGCCGGGCTCGACCGGCCGACGTCCGGGTCGGTGGTGGTCCACGACGAGGACCTGGGGCGGCTCGACGAGACGCGGCTCGCGCTGTTCCGCCGTCACAAGGTGGGCATGATCTTCCAGTTCTTCAACCTCCTCGACGACCTGACCGCGCTCGACAACGTGGCCCTCGCCGCCCAGCTGACCGGCTCGCGGGCCGGCGCCGCCCGCCGGCGCGCCCTGGAACTGCTCGACGAGCTCGGCGTCGCCGACCGGCGCAACGCCTACCCGGCCACGCTGAGCGGCGGCGAGCGGCAGCGGGTGGCGGTCGCCCGCGCGCTGATGAACCGGCCCGCGCTGCTCATGGCCGACGAGCCGACCGGCGCCCTCGACAGCCGGGCCGGCGAGCAGGTGATGGACCTGCTGCTCGACCTCAACCAGATCGGCCAGACGCTGCTCATCGTCACCCACGACGAGCGCCTCGCGACCCGCTGCGCCAGCCGCGTCGTCGAGCTCGCCGACGGCCGCATCGTCAACGAGCGCGTCCTGGAGCGCGCGTGAGCGCCGGGGCGGAGCCCCGGCGCTCACGCGCGGCTCTTGTGTGGGATTTCGGAGGTACGGCGTGAGCGCCGGGGCGGAGCCCCGGCGCTCACGCGCGGCTCTTGTGCGGGATTTCGGAGGCACAGCATGAGTGCCGTCTGGCGGGCGTCGCGGTCGGCGGTGCGCCGGCGCCGGGTGCAGACGTTCGTGATCGGGCTGGTGGTCCTCATGTCCACCGCGACGATCGTGGTGGCGCTGGCCCTGCTGGAGGCCTCGTCGGCGCCGTTCGACCGGGCCTTCGCCGCGCAGCGCGGCGCGCACGTGGTCGCGGTGTTCGACCCTGCCGCGGTCACCGCGTCGCAGCTCGCCGGTCCGAAGACCGGGGTCGCCGCCGCGGCGGGACCGTTCGGGCAGGCCGTCCTGGAACTGACCGGCACCGGTGGACCGCGGCCCGAGGGTCCGAAGACCGTGGTGGGACGCGCCGATCCGGGTGGCCCCGTCGACCGGCTCGACCTCTGGGACGGGCGGTGGGCCACCGCACCCGGGGAGGTCGTGCTCGCCGAGCCGCCACAGGACGGCGTCCCGCCCTACGTCGGCTCGTCGGTGACACTGGGAGGCAGGCCGTTCACCGTCGTCGGCCGGGCGTACAGCCTCGGCCACACCGCCGACGCGTGGGTCGCGCCGGAGCAGTTGGCGGAGCTGGGTCCCACGTCCCTGCAGATGCTCTACCGGTTCGACGGCGACGTGTCGACCACGGCCGCGGTGGAGAAGCGGCTGGCCGCGGCCACCGCCGGCCTGCCGCCGGGTGCGCTGGTCGCCGCGCAGCCGTACCTCGTCGTCAAGGAGGAGTTCGGCGAGATGCTGAAGACGGTCGTTCCGTTCCTCGCGACGTTCGGGGTGCTCGGGCTGGTCGTCGCGATCGTCATCGTGGGCAACGTGGTCAGCGGCGCGGTCGTTTCCGGCTACCGGCACATCGGGATCCTCAAGGCGATCGGGTTCACGCCGCGGCAGGTGGTCGCCGTGTACGTCGCGATGGTGTCGGTCCCGGCCGTCGTCGGCAGTGTTCTCGGGACCGTCGGGGGCGCCGTCGCCGCCCGACCGCTGCTCGCCGACGGCTTCGAGGACCTCGGCCTCGGCGCCGACAGCGGTGTCCCGCTCTGGGTGTGGCTCGTCGGTCTGCTCGGGGTACCGGCGTTCGTGGCCCTCGTGGCGTTCATGCCCGCCGTCCGGGCGCACCGGCTGTCGGCCGCCGAGGCGATCAGTGCCGGCAGCGCACCGCGCACCGGCCGGGGCACCCGGGTCCAGGGGCGGCTGGCCGTCGTCAGGCTGCCGCGGCACGTCACGCTCGGGCTCGGCCTGCCGTTCGCGCGTCCCGGTCGCACCGCTTTCACGGTCACCGCGGTCCTGCTCGGCGTCACCACGGTGACGTTCGCGACCGGCCTGGCCGCGACGCTCACCCGGGTGTCCATAGTGGAGGATCGGGCGTCGGGACAGGTCGCGGTGTGGCCGTCCGACGGACTGCACCGCGTCGGCAGCCCGGGGCAGCCGCCCACGGAGGAGCCGGTGAAGACGACCCGCACGGACGCGGAGGTCGAGGACCTGCTGCGCGGCCTGCCCGACGCCGCGCGCGTGACCGCGAGCCTGCAGCTACCGTTCGCCGCGGTCGGGCAGACCCAGCCGTTGAGCGTCATCTTCCTGCGTGGCGACTACTCGGCGATGAGCTACCAGGACATGCTCAGCGACGGACGCTGGATCGAGCGGCCCGGCGAGGCGGTCGTCCCGTCGACGCTCATCCGTGAACGCGGGCTGGCGGTCGGCGACCGGATCACCCTGGAGGCCGGGGGGCGGCGCACGGTGGTGACCGTGGTCGGCGAGCTGATGAGCGTCCCGCTCGCGGAGCCCGGTGTCCTCGTCGACTGGCAGGTGCTCACCGCGCTGGCGCCCGACCGCGTCGTGGAGCCGCACGAGATGCGCTACCAGGTGCAGCTGGTGCCGGGTGGCGACGCGGCCGCGTACGTGCGGGCGGCGCGGGCGGCCGACCCGGGGATCGACGCGTACGGCACCGCGCAGGTCAACGCGTTCACGGTCACCGTCATCGGCTTCTCGACGGTGCTGTCGCTGCTGCTGTCGACCGTCGCGGCGCTCGGGGTGTTCAACACGGTCGTGCTCAACGTCCGCGAGCGGCGCCGCGACCTCGGCACGCTCAAGTCGATGGGGATGACGCCGCGCCAGGTGGTCACGATGGTGCTCGCGTCGGTGACCGTCGTCGGCGTAGCCGGTGGGGTGCTCGGGATCCCGCTGGGCATCCTCGCGCACCGGTACGTCGTGCCGCTCGCGGCCGACGGGGCCGGGGTGAGCCTGCCGCGGGTGGTCCTGGAGGTGTGGCAGGCACCGACGCTCGTGCTCGTGGGTGCGGCGGGACTCGTGATCGCGCTGCTCGGCGCGCTGCTTCCGGCCCGCGGCGCCGCCCGGCTGACCATCGCCGAGGTGCTGCACAACGAGTGAGCCGAGGCCGACGCCGGCTCAGCCGACGGCGCGCATGCCGAGGCCGGTGACGTGGTAGATGCAGCGGCCGTCGACCCACAGCCACCCGTCGGCGGTGGCGTACGGGCCGTGTTCGTCGGTGCCGACGGCGGTGATGTCGAGGTCGACCGAGACCAGCGTGTCGGTCGGCACGACCTGGCCACGGTACCGCCACGCGACGCGGTGACCGGTGCGCACCGGCTCGAAGCGGCCGCTCACACCGCGCTCGACCAGATACCACTGGAGCAGGCTGCACATGGCCTGCACGCCCAGCGATCCCGGCTGCACGGGGTCCTGGAAGAAGTGCGCCTTGAAGTACCAGTCGTCGGCGTCGACGTCCTTCTCGGCGCGGAGGCGGCCGAGACCGTGGCTGCCGCCGTCGGGGGCGTACGCGGTGACGCGGTCGAGCATCACGAGCATCGGACCGGGCAGGCGCGGCGTGGCGCGCAGGTCGACAGTCCGTCCCGCCGGCACCGGGGACGTGGGTGGCGGCAGGCCGGCCTGGTCGACGAACGCCTCCGGCGGGAAGAAGCCGAACACGGTCTCCAGGTCGAACACCGGCGTACCGTCGGCGAGCGCGCACGACACCGTGAACGACTCGATGACCATCGACTCGTAGCGGGAGATCTCGCGGTTGACCACGGTGGTCCGCAGCGTCGCGTCGCCGGGCCGCACCTCGCGGTGGACGGTTCCGGCGCCGTCGAGGTTGCGGAACAGCAGGGTGCCGTCGGCGTCGAGCACGCTGCCGAGGTACATCGCGAGCCAGCCGCAGGGCTGGAGCGCCACCTCCATCAGCACGGCGAACGGCATCGTGGCGGCACCGGACTCCGCGAAGTACCAGGCGTCGGCGGGCACGTCGTACTCGGCGGTCACCGAGGTGCCGGCCCGCATCGCGCCGAACGCACCGTCGACCGCGACGATCCGCGACACCAGGTGGTACGGCGGCCCGGGCAGGCGCGGGGCGCGCAGCCCGGCCGCGTCGAAGCGCGCGAACGCCGGTCCCATCGCTTCGACCATGGGACCGCGCGCGCACGCGCGGAGCGCGCGCAGGTCCTGCCGCACCCCTTCCACGACGGCGACGTCGCCGCTCTCTACGACCGCGGGTGTCCACTGTGGCCAGTCGGGGACGAGGCGCAGCGCCGCGCCCTCCGCGTGGAACGCCTGTACCCCGTCGACGGTGCCGAGGACGTCGGCGTACAGCGTGGGAAACGGCGACGCGGACAGGCCGCGGACGAACACCTCGTACACGATGCGCCGGTTGCCCGGCGCGACCTGGCCGCGGCAGCGCAGGGTCACCGGCTCGTCGGGTACCGGCTCGAAGCGCCAGCCGTCGCGGGGAATCGTGTGGCCCAGCGCGGACAGGTAGAACGCCATCGCCTGCAGGCCGCCCTGGAACATCAGGGTGCCCGGCATGCACGGGTCGTTGGTGAAGTGGCCGTCGAAGTACCAGTCGTCGGGGGTCACGGCCGTCTCGGCGCGGAGGTAGCCGCGGCTCCAGGGACCGCCGGACGGGTCGAGTTCCGGCACCTCGCCGAGCAGGAGCAGGCGGCCGTCGTCGATGCGCGGGGTGCGCACGTGCGCGCCGGTGGCGGTCCACTGTGGACCGAAGCAGTCCGCGGGACGGCCCTCCGCGAACGCGCGGACCCGGTGCGCGTCGAAGGCGCGGTGCCCGGGCAGCACGGCCGGCGGGTCGGGCCGGGGCCCGGTGGGCGGGTTGTGCGCCGGGTCCCAGCGGATGCCGGCGGTGTCGGCGAGCTCGTCGTCGGTGAAGAAGCCGGCTTGTCCATTGTGGACGGTCATGCGCCGGTCGGCGCCGACGAAGCAGTCGTAGTGGAAGAAGAACAGGCGCACCCCGCCGTGCTCGGCGTGCCCGTCGACGTGGATCTCGAAGCGCAGGGCGTCGCCGGTCGCCGCGGGGCTGCCGTGGTAGGTCAGCTCGCAGCCGAGGAGGCGGTAGACGCGGTCGCCGCGGTGGAGCAGGTCGACGCCGAGCCAGCTGATGAGCAGCAGGTCGGCCTGGCCGGCCTCGACCATCAGGCCGGCGGGGATGCGTCCGGTCGCGTCGAGGTACCAGGCGTCGGCGGTGACGTCGGTCTCGGTGTGGATGGTGCCGGTCCCCATCGAGGCGGGCTCGGCGTCGATGCCGGTGACCCGGTCGACCAGCAGCATCGGCGGCGTGGGAAGGCGGGTCAGCCGGGCGCGGCCGGCCAGCGCGGCGAAGCGCGGCCCGAAGAGGGCGGCGACGTCGCCGGCGGCGAGGCGTTCCAGCTCGGCCCGGTCGAACCGCGCGGGCGCGGCCTGCGGCGGGATGGGCCGGGCGGGCGCGGCCCGCGGTGGGCCAGGCGGGGTGGGTGCGGCCTGGGTGGGCGCGGCCTGTGGGGGAGTGGCGCTGGTGGGTGCGGCCTGTCGGGGGACGGGCCGGGAGAGTGCCGCCGTGGCGCGGGCGGAGACGGCGAGGAAGTGTGCGTGGGCGGCCGTCTGGTGGGAGAGGAACTCGTGGTGCGCCGCGCTCACCCGGGCGAACTGCGCCGCCACGACCTCCGCGGCCCCGACCGGCCGCGAGATCGGGGGCGCCACCGGCGGTGCCGCCCCCAGCCGGGGTGATGGCTCGGGGGTCCGCTGGCGGGGGATGGCGGGCCGGCGTCCGGGTGGTGGTGGTGGGAGCAGGGGCGCGTCCGGGAGGTGCTCCGGCTCGGTGGACCCCCGCAGCCGCAGCTCCGGCGGGTGGGCCGGCAGGTCGAGCGTGGGGCCGGACGGTGGGTCGCGGTGGTCGGCGGCGACGGTCAGGTGGTCGAGCAGCCGGTCCACGGCGACCGGGACACCGGCCGCGACCAGCTCGACCACGGCCTGGCACAGCTGCCGGAGCGGGCGCCCCGGTGCGTCGAGGGCGACCGCGACGTGGTCCCGGCCCGCCAGGATCTGGCGGATCCAGGCGGTGCAGTGGCCCTGCGGCCCCTGCTCCACGAACACCCGGACACCGTCGGCGTAGGCCCGTTCGATGACGCGCACGAAGTCGACGGTTCCCAGGACCTGGGCCACGAGCGCGTCGGCGGCCCGGTCGGCGCTGGCGCGGTAGCTGTCGCCGGTGGCGCCGCTGTAGAAGCGGACGCCGGGCACGTCGCGGGTCGGGCGGTGGTGGAGGCGCCGGTACTCGTCGCGGACGGCGGCCAGCTCCGGCACGTGCGCGGCGATCGGGTAGTCCAGCGGGGCGGCCGGCACGTCGCCGAGCCGGCGCAGCAGCGCCGCGCACCCGTCGCGCGGCCCGCCGACCACACACGACCGGGGCGTGGTGACCGTCAGCAGGTGCACGCCGCCGAGGTCCCCTCCCTCGAGCGCGGCCCGGACGGTCCCCGCCGGCGCACCGACCAGGTAGCTCGCCCACGACGTCGCCCCGTCCGGCCACGCCCGCTTCAGCACCTCGAACCGGCCGGTGAGCCCGGTGCGGAACAGGTCGCTGGCCGCGAGATCGCCCAGGAGCCCGGAGACGTCGTGCCAGGCACCCATCGCCCCCAGCGCCGCCGACTCGCCCGACGAGTAGCCGATCGCGGCCGACGGCCGCAGCCCGAGGACGTCCCGCGCGAGGGTCGTGTGCATGCCGGCCACGACCGCGGCGCCCCAGATCAGGTCCAGGACCCCGGACCCGTCCGGCGCGGCCACCGGCGGCACCACGTCCGGGAACGCGAGCGCCAGCTCGTCGCCCATGCCGGGGTAGGCGGCCGCGCCGTTGGTGTAGACGAACGCGGTCTCGCCGTCGACGGGCCGGTCGCGGTAGGCGACGCCGTCGGGCCGCGGTCCGCCGTCGGTGAGCCACCGCCGCGCCGCCAGCAGCCGCGCGTCGTCGGCGTGCAGGGCCGGCCGCGCGTCGTCGGCGAGCACGGCCAGTCGCGCGGGGCCGGCGTCCAACTCGCGGCCCGCGTCGAGCGCGGCCAGGACCCCGGCGCGGTCGGGGCCGGAGAAGACG
The DNA here is from genome assembly GCF_016863655.1 of Virgisporangium ochraceum. Taxonomy (GTDB): domain Bacteria; phylum Actinomycetota; class Actinomycetes; order Mycobacteriales; family Micromonosporaceae; genus Virgisporangium; species Virgisporangium ochraceum. The sequence goes on along the minus strand of NZ_BOPH01000106.1, from coordinate 16,169 downwards.
CGCAGGCGGTGCGGGGCGGCGGTGGTCCAGGGTGCGGGCGGGCCGGCGGGGCACAGCGTCACCGTCAGGGGTGTCGCGCCCAGCGGCTCGATCTCGACCCGGCAGACCCCGGCACCGGGCAGTGGCCGGGCGAACCCACCGCCCCGCGGAGACGCCCGGTGCCGCACCGCGATGGCGCCCACCGCCACGGCGACCAGACCGGACGCCGCGTGGGCGGTGCCGAACAGCTCCGCGGGGTCGAAGCGTGGCGCGGTGATCGCCTTTTCAGGAACAAACGTGGAGTCTGACTGCGCGTTCGTTCCTGAAAAGCCGATCACCAGGTCGGGGTGCGCGTGGGATGACAGGTCGATCACCGCCAGCGTGGGTCGGCCGGCGCGCTCCGCGTCGGAGCGGCGTTCCAGGACCAGCACCACCGCCGCGTCGCCCGGGGGACGGTCGCGACCCAGCGCCCGCAGGGCCGCCCGGTGCACCGGTTCCCACGACAGGTCGACGGCGCCCACCACCGCCACGTCGGCGTCGCCGGCGCGTAGGGCCCGCACCGCCAGGTCGAGCGCGACGAGGCCGGACGCCTCCTCGGCCGACACCGTCAGCCCGGGCCCCGCCACGTCGAGCTGGACGGTGATGCGGTTGGCGACCAGGTTCGGCATCGTGCCGAGCACCTCGCCCGCGCCGGCCGCCGCGCCGTCGAGGGCGTAGCGCGCCACCTCCGCGTCGACGCCCGTCCCGACCATCACGCAGGTGCGGTCGCGCGGCAGCGTCCGGCCCGCCACGGCCTCGCGCGCCGCCTCCAGGAGCAGCACGTGCTGCGCGTGCGCCGCGGCCAGGTCGTTGGGCGGGAACCGCAGCCCCGCCACGGCGACCCCGATGCGGTCGCGGGCGTGTGGCGCCGGCGTGCCGGTCAGCACCGCGCGGCGCAGGTCGGTGGCGTCGGCGCCGTCGGCGACGCGCGCTCCGATCGCGGTGATCACCACCTCGGTGACCGGCTGAGCGCGCGACCCGCTCGCCGGTGCCCCGCCGTCCCACTCCTCGACGACCAGGTGGGCGTTGGCGCCACCGAAGCCGAACGCGCTGACCGCGGCCCGGCGCGGACCGGGCCACTCCTCGGGTGCGGCGAGCAGCCGAAGCGGGGTCCCGTCGAAGGCGTCGATCGGAGCGTCCGCCGCCAACGACGCCGGGCGGACGCCGGCGCGCATCGCGCCGAGGAGCTTGAGGAGACCGGCACCGCCGGCGGCGGTCAGGAGGTGCCCGACGTTCGACTTCACCGAGCCGAGCGGAAGGTCGGCGCACCCGGCGAAGACGCGGGCGGCGCTGCGGGCCTCGACCGTGTCGCCGACCGGCGTGCCGGTCGCGTGGCACTCCAGCAGCGACACGGTCTCCGGCGCGACCCCCGCCGCGGCGTACGCGAGGCGCATCGCCCGCACCTGGCCCTCTTCGGAGGGGACCAGCAGCCCGCCGGTACGACCGTCGTTCGACAGTCCCACCGCCCGGATGACGCCCAGCACCGGCGTTCCGGCCGCCACCGCGTCCCGCAGCCGCACGAGCGCGACGAGCACCGCGCCCTCGCCCGGGACGAGCCCGTCGGCGTCGCGGTGGAACGGGCGGCTGCGGCCGGTCGGGCTCGACGCGCCGAGCGCGCGGAAGCCGCCCGCGATCAGCCGGCGGTCGGCGCGGCTGACGGCGCCGGCGAGCATCAGGTCGGCGCGGCCGTCGCGCAGGCGGTCGCAGGCGAGCCCGATCGCGTACAGCGCCGACGCGCACGCGGCGTCGAGGGCGAAGCCGCCGCGGCCGAGTCCGAGCGCGGTCGCCGCGAGGTGGGCGGGAAGGCCGGACGAGAACCGGTTCCGGGGATCGGTGACCGGCGCGCCGTCGCGCCACACCTGTTCGGCGACGCGGGCCAGCCCCGCGGTCGGGTACGACAGGTTGCCCAGCACCAGGCCGGCACCGGGTTGCGGACCCGTGCGCCCCGCCTCGTGGAGCGCCTGGCGGCCGGCGTGCAGCACCCAGCGGAACAACGGATCCAGCTCCATGACGCCGTCGAGCGCGAACCCGTCCGGGTCGAAGACATCGTCGAAGCCGTGCACCCGCCCGTATCCACTGTGGACGGACCGGTGCCCGGCGGCGACGTTGCGCCAGAACGCGTCGGGGTCCGTCGCGCCGGGCACGACGCAGCCGCGTCCCACGATCGCGACGGGTTCCACGGCTCAGCTTCCGGGGCGGCGCACCAGGTGCACACCGAGCAGCTCCGCGTGCGGCGCTCCGTCCCGGTCCCGCAGAATTACGTCGCAGACGGCGCCGTCGGCGTCCGCGCGGACCGCGCGCACGACGCAGCGCAGCTCCTCGGCGGCCGGGCCGCGGCGGTGCAGCCGCACCTCCGACACGCTCATCGGCAGCGTGTCGCCGGCACCGGCCCGCCGCGCCCACAGCAGTGCCAGTTGCAACGCGCCGTCGACGGCCGCGATGTCGACCTCGCCACCGACAGGGCCGTTCGCCGCACCGGTGACCGCGCCGTCCGCGCCCGCGGCGCCGACGGACACCGAGCGCAGCACGCGCAGCGCGGGCCCGTGGAACAGCGTGCCGCCGTCGTAGGGGTCGGCGAGCGGTTCGAGCCCCGCGGGTTCGAAGTCCACAGTGGACTCACCGGTGCCCGCGGCGGTGGCGCCGGCGCGGAAGTGCGGCCGGCCCGCGTCGTCGGTCAGGTCGATGCCGAACACGCGGACACCGTCGGCGCCGTCGGTGTCGACCTCGCGACCGCGCAGCACCAGCCGGTGGCCGCCGTCGGCCAGCCGCGGCAACGTGACCTTGTCGAGGACCCGGACGTCCCGCAGCACCAGGCTTCCGGGACCGGGATGCCGGGTCCGCGCGACGCGGGCGAACCAGTCGAGCACGGTCGCCACGGGCAGCACGGCGACGTCACCGACCCGGTGGTCGGAGAGGTACGGGTGGTCCGCGGCGGTCACGACGACCTCGGCCACGTCGGCGTCGACCGCCACACCGCGGGGCGCGTCGGGACCGGGCGCGGCCCGCACGACCACGACGTCACCGATGACCGGCCCGTCGACCTCGGCGGCGAACGCGCGCGCGCCGGCCTCGGGGTGGATCAGCGCCACCCCGTTGTCGCGGAACCGTTTCGCGAGCGCCGGCGTCACCATGCCGCCCTGCCACGGCCCCCACGCGACGGCTCGCACCAGGCAGCCCGGCCGCCGCGCCTGCTCGGTCGCGAGCACCTGGCCGAGCACCTCGTTGGCCATCGCGTAGTCGGCCTGCCCGGCGTTGCCGAACACCGCCGCGACGGAGGAGAACACGCACAGCACCTCGAGCGGGTCCTCGGCGGTGGCGTCGAGCAGCGCGGCCAGCCCGTGCACCTTGGTGCTGAAGACCCGCGCGAACTGCTCGTCGGTCTTGTCGGCCACCCGCGCGTCGGCGAGCACGCCGGCACCGTGGATCAGCGCGCGCACCGGTCCCCAGTCCGAGCGCACGAACTCGAGCACCTGGCTCACCGCGTCGGCGTCGCGTACGTCGACGCTGACGTACCGGCACTCGACGCCGTCGCGGCGCAGCCCGGCGAGCGTCTGGTTGATCTCACGGGTGGCGAGGAAGCGGCGCGCGCGAGCCGCCAGCTCGGCCGGCGGCCCCGGCTGGCGCTCGGCCAGCAGCCGCACCAGCCCCGGCTCGTCGGTGGCCCCGGCGAGCCCGGGCGGCTCGGCCGACAGCGGTGTGCGTCCCAGAATGACCAGCCGCGGCAGCCGGGCCGTGACGAGCGATCGCAGCGCCGCCGCCGTGACCCCGCGGGCGCCGCCCGACACGACGACCACGGACCCGTTGCCCAGCCGTGGCTTGCGCGACCGGTCCGTCCTCAGTGGAACGTGGACCGCGACCGGCACCACCCGGGAGCCGTCGGCCCGCAACCCGACCTCGGGCGCACCGGCCCCACCGAGGATCTCAGCGACGATCGCCTCGGCGACGGCCTTCGGCGAACGCCCGTCGGCGGCGCAGTCGATCGCCTTGACCGCGGCCTCCGGCCACTCCCGGGCGACCGTGCGCGCCAGCGCGGCCGGTCCACCGAGCCACGCCCGCGCCGGGTCGGCCGGCGTACCGAGCCCGAAGTCGCCGCCGGTGTCCTGCACCGTCACGAAGACGCCGCCGCCGGACTCCATCCGCTTGGCCACCGCCCGTGCCGCCCGCAGGGCCGACCGCTGCGCGTTGGCGGCCGAGTCGACGGACGTCACCCGCCGCAGGCCGTCGAGCGCGACCACCCCGGCGGCGTCGGCGGGGACCTCGGCCACGACCTCGGCGTGCAGCCCGTGGCGCCGCAGCCCGGCGACGACGAGCGACGCGATGCCGCGCCCGTCGTCGGTCACGGCGACGAGGCCGCGGGTGAGGCCGGGCATCGACAGGCCGGTGCGTGCGGTGGGGACCGGCCGCAGCGCCCGCCGGACGAGGTCGGTGCCCGGGTGCGGGTCGGCGGGGCGCTGCGTCTGGCGTGGAAGGTCGAGGGGCAGCGGCGTCTGCGTCATCCGCGCGACGGCGGGTGCGGACGCCCGCCGCGGCGCCTCGGCCGGCGCCGCCACCGGCGACGGGTCGACGGCGATCGACGGCGTGGCCGGGGCGGCGGGCACGGTCGGGACGGTCGGGCCGAGCGGAAGTTGCTGCTGGAGGGGGACACCGGGCGCGGGCTCGTCCGACCCCACCGGCTCCTCCGGCTCCGACGGCTCTGACAGCTCCGGCGGCTCTGTCTGCTCCGGTGGTTCTGCCTGCTCCGGCGGCGACGCGGTGTCGGCAGGCGGCTCCGGTTCGCCGGGTGGCTCGAGGTCGAGCGGTGGCTCCGGGTCGGGCGTCGGCTCCAGGGCCGGGGCGGTGCCGCCGAAGCGCTCGGCGATGTCGCGCAAGGTGCGCAGCGAGGCCAGCGCGGACAGCTCACCCTCGGGGGCCTCGCCGACGCGGTCGCGGACCGCGGACAGGATCTCGACCTTCTTGATGGAGTCGATGCCGAGGTCGGTGTCGAGGGCCATGTCGACGTCGAGCACGTCGACGGGGTAGCCGGTGCGTTCGGCCACCACCGAGAGCAGGACGTCGCTGACCCGCTGGGCGTCCACTGTGGACGGTGGTGCGGCCGCCGCGGGCACCGGAGCCGGCGGAAGCGGTTGCGCCGCCGCGGGCGTGGGGACGGCCGGCGGGGGAGGCAGGGAAACAGGTGGCGGAACTGGTGGCGGGGCCGGGAGCGGAACGGCCGGCGCCGCGGGTAACGCCTCAGCCGGCCCGGCAGGCAGCTGCTCCACCGGCGTGGGAACCGCCGGCGCGGGGAACGCCGCAGTGCCAGGAGCGCCAGGAGCCGCGGGAGCGGGCGGCTGACCCGTCATGGCGCCGAACATGCCCGTCATCGCGGCCTCGGCCATGCGCAGGTACTGGGCGTGGCTGTCGGCCATGCTGCGTTGGAACGCGGTCTGCACCTCCGCGAGCTGCCGCTGCGTGTTCTCGATGACGCGCAGCCACGACTCGTCGACCCGCTGCGGGGGCGGCGCGACCGGCGGCAGCCCACCCGACGCCGCAGGCGGGTGCGGCCGGCCGTAGTTGCCGCCGTTGAGCCGCACCGCCGACGTCGACAGCGTCCCGCTCGGCGGCGGGTCCGGTTCTCCCGACTCCGCCGACAGGGCTTCGAGATTCATGGCCACTCCTTGCACGGCGAGCCGGCCCAGGCCCTCCTGGAGGCTGGTCAGCCCGTCGACGCCCGGCCGGTCGAGGGCGACCGCGGTGTGCGGCCGGCCCTCGAGGATCCGCCCGACCAGGCCGGTGAGCACCGTGCCGGCGCCGACCTCGACGAACGTGCGCACCCCGGACCCGTACATCGCCTCCACCAGGGTGACGAACGCGACCGGCTCGGCGAGCTGGGCGGACAGCCGTTCGCGGACCCCGTCGGGGTCGGCCGGGTAGGTCCGGCCGCCGGCCGTCCCGTAGACGGGCAGCGTCGGCACCTTCACGTCGTCGCCGCGCAGGTAGGCGAGCAGCGGCTTGCGGGCCGAGGCGACCAGCGGGCTGTGGAAGCCGGTGGCGGCGTTGAGCCGGGTCACCTGGATGCCGCTCGTCCGCAGCCGGTTCGCGGCGGCGTCCAGGGCGGGCAGCGTGCCGGCGAGCACCACCTGGCGGGGGGCGTTGTGGTTGGCGAACCACACGTCGGGCAGGTCGGTGATCGCGGCCCGCACCGTCTCCGGAGCGGCCGCGGCGGCGAGCATCCCGCCCCGGCCGGGCGCGCCGGCCATCAACTCGCCGCGCCGGCGGGCCAGCAGCACCAGCGTGTCGGCGTCGTAGGCGCCGGCCGCGTGCAGCGCGACCAGCTCGCCGAAGCTGTGCCCGGCCACGCAGTCGGGCGTGAGGCCGGCGACGTCGAGGGCGGCCAGCAGCGACAGGCTGTGCACGGCCAGCGCGGGCTGCGCGCGGTCGGTCGCGGTCAGCCGGGCGTTCTGCGCGGCGCGGTCGTCGTCGGTGAAGGCCGGCGGCGGGAAGACGGCGCGGTGCAGGTCCGGGTCGAGGCCGGCGGCGCGGTCCCAGGCCCGCCGGGCCGCATCCAGGTGGACCGCGAGGTCGGTGCCCATTCCCACGTACTGCGAGCCCTGCCCGGGGAACAGGAACCCGATCCTCCCGACGTCGGTCGGGCCGGTGGCGTAGTGCGCGCGTACCCGCGGCGGCAACGGCCGGCCCGCCTCGATCGCGGGCAGCGCGGCCACGAGCGTCGCGGCGAGCTCGGCGGGGTCCGACGCGACGACGGCCAGGCGCACCCCGGCCGCCGGGTCGAACTCGGCGACGGACCGCCGGGCCAGCGCGGCGAGGGACACACCGGAGGAGGACGTCAGCCGGTCGGCCCGCGCCTTCAGGTCCGCGGGCGAGTCCGCGCTCAGCAGCATCAGCTCCGTCGGCAGCGAGCGCATCCGGGGCGGCCGGATGCCGCCGGTGTACTCCTCGACGGTCACGTGGAAATTCGTGCCGCCGAACCCGAAGCTCGACACCGCCGCGCGCCGGGGGTGCCCGCCCGCCGGCCGGACCCACGGCCGCGTCCCCGTGTTCAGGTAGAACGGGCTGTCGGCGACGTCGAGGTCGGGATGCGGCCGCTCCACCTTGATCGTCGGCGGGAGGACCTTGTGGTGCACCGCCAGCACGGCCTTCAGCAGCCCGGCCGCGCCCGCGGCCGACTTGGTGTGCCCGATCTGCGACTTCACCGAGCCCAGGGCGCACCACTGCCGGTCCGGTCGCCCGGAGAACACCTCGCGCAGCGCGGCGAACTCGGCGGCGTCGCCGGCGCTGGTCCCGGTCCCATGGGCCTCGACGAGCTCGACGGTGTGCGGACCGTACCCCGCCGCCGCGTACGCCGACCGCAGCGCCCGCGCCTGACCGGCCGGGACCGGCGCGTAGATCGCGCCGCCCTTCCCGTCGGACGCGGCGCCGACGCCGCGGACGACGGCGTAGACGGGGTCGCCGTCGCGTTCGGCGTCGGACAGGCGCTTGAGCGCGAACATCACCAGGCCCTCGCCGAGCATCGTGCCGTCGGCGTCGGCGGCGAACGGCCGGCAGTCGCCCGACGGTGACAGCGCGGGCGTCTGCGAGAAGCAGGTGAACATCGTGACGTCGTTCATCGTGTCGACGCCGCCGGTGAGGACGAGGTCGGCGCGGTCGAGGGTCAGTTCGGCGACGGCCGCGTACAGCGCGGCGAGCGAACTCGCGCACGCCGCGTCGGTGGTGTGGTTGACCCCGTGCAGGTCGAACCGGTTCGCGATGCGCCCGCTGACGACGTTGGTGAGCAGCCCGGGGAACGTCTCCTCCTGCCAGGGCACGTAGTGCGCGCCGATGCGGTCGCAGATCGCCTGTGCCAGCTCCTCGTCGACGCCGTGCTCGCGCAGGGCGCGCAGCCACACCGGCCGCTGCAGCGGCGCCGCCGCCTCGGTCATGCGCGGCAGGCCCGACGCGCCGATCAGCACGCCGACCCGGGACCGGTCGGGCAGCCGGCACCCGGCGAGGACCTGCTCGGCCACCACGAGCGCGAGCAGCTGTCCGGTGTCGATCGCCGACAGGTTGTTCGGCGGGATGCCGAAGCGCAGGGGATCGAAGTCGATCTCCGGGAGGAACGCGCCACGGCGTCCGTACGTCTTGTCCTTCGCGGCGCGGTCGGGGCTGTAATGGTCCTCGACCAGCCAGCGGCTGGCCGGCACGTCGGTCATCAGGTCGCGGCCGGCGACGAGCGTGCGCCAGAACGGTCCGACGCCGGGGGAGCCGGGCAGCAGCGCGCCGGCGGCGACGACGGCGACGGGCTCGGTCATCACGCGGCCACGCCGTGCGGAGTCCGGCCGTCGGTGGTCGCGGCGGTCGCGGTGGTCGTTGCGGTCGCTGTGGTCGCGGCCGTCGCGAGCCGGCGCGGACGGAACGTGAACGCCTCCGGCGGCACCGGGACCCCGACCGTGCGCGCCTGGTGCGCCCGGGTGACCACGGCCGCGCCCTCCAGCAGGTTGAGGGCGATCTGGGCGACCGTGCGTTCCGCGGGCTCGGCGAGGAAGCTGCCCCGGGTCCACCGGTTGAACGCGCCGACCGCGGGCCCGGCCCAGAGCTGGTAGTCGGTGCGCCGCGCGGTCTCCCCGTCGATCGCCCACCGGCTCGACATGCCCAGGTACCACCGGAAGACCAGGGCCATGCGGTGGCGGGGGTCGCGCTCGGCGAGCGTGAGCTGCGCGGGGTCGCGCTGCTCCCAGAAGGCGCGCGTCTGCGTCCAGATCTCCTCGACGGTGGCGTGCAGGACGTCGCGCTCCAGCGCGGCCAGCGTCTGCGCGGGCATCGCGTCGAGGGAGGCGTGGGCGCGGTACGCCTCGTAGAGCCGGGCGGCGCGGGTGGCGTACATGGTGCCCCGGCGCAGCACCTGCACCTTGACGCCCAACTCGAACATGTCGGCCGCGGGTGCCATGGTCACGTCGGCGAGGTCGGCCGCGGCGAGCAGCTCACGCGCGTCCGCTGACATGCCCGACTCGACGGCGAGCTGGTTCACCGAGCCGGTCACGACGTAGGCCGCGCCCAGCGCGAACGCCGCCGCGACGGCGAGCGGGTCGCCGAGCCCGCCGCCGGCGCCTACCCGCACCGGACGCTGGTAGCCGTACCGCTCGGTCAGCTCGTCGCGCAGCGCGAGCACCGCCGGCAGCACCGCGGCGAGCGGACGGTTGTCGGTGTGCCCGCCGCTGTCACCTTCCACGGTGACGTCCTCGGCGACCGGCACCCGCTCGGCGAGCCAGGCCTCGTCGGCGGTGAGCAGCCCGTCGCGCACCAGGGCCTCGACGATCCGCCGCGGCGCCGGCGACAGGAACGCGGCGGCCGTCTCCGGGCGGGACACCTTCGCGAAAATGTGAACCGGCCGCACGATCGCACCGTCGGGGCCGACCCGCAGGCCGGTGGCCGCGCACCGGGCGACGGCGGGCGTGATGTCCATGAACGCCGACGCCGAGATCCGCGTGACGCCGCGCCGCAGCAGCAGGTCGGCGACGTGGGTCTCCAGCCGCGGCTCGCTGGGCGTGTGGATCAGGTTGACGCCCAAGGGCGCGGTGGTGCGGCCCAGCTCGTCGAGCGCGCGCTCCACCCGGTCGACGCCGAGGCCCGCCGCGCCGAAGAAGCCGAGCAGGCCGGTCTGCGCGGCCGCGGCGACCATGCGGGTCGTGGCGATGCCGTTGGCCATCTCGCCGACGACGTACGGGAAGCGGACGCCGTGGGTGGCGCCGAAGCCGCGGTCGCCGAGCCACTCGGGGTACATGGGCGGCAGCGTGCCGATGCGCCGGTCCGTTTCCGCCCTGGTGACCGCGACGCCGGTGTGGTCCTGGACCAGATGCAGCGGCATCCGGATGTCGCTCAGGTGGGCGGCGATCGTGGCGGGGTCCATTGCTGAACACAGTACCGACCGGCGTGGGCGCCACTGTCCGCGATCGGACCGGCTACCACGCGAGGCGACCGCAGCGGCCTACCAGACGAGGTCGGCCATGGAGCAGTTCAGACCGGAGCCGATGCCCATCAGGGCCACCCGGGAGCCCCGGCGCAGCCGGCCCGTGCGGGCGAGTTCGGCCAGCACGACGGGCAGGCCGGCGGGTCCGATGTTGCCGCGTTCGGGGTACACGCGCAGCACCCGGGTAGGGTCCAGGCCCAGCCGCTCGACCAGGCCGTCGGTGTGTGCCCGGCCGACCTGGTGCGCGGCCACCTCGTCGGGCGGCGCGCCGTCCCAGCCGAACGCCTCGACGGCGCGCCGGTAGGTCCGGTCCGCGAGCCGCAGGCCCTCCTCGAGCACCGCGGCGCTGTCGGTGACCATGCGGTCGAGGTCGCCGCGGCACAGATGCGAGAACTCGGTGGCGGCCAGGGACACGGTGCCCGTGAAGCGGGGACCGTCGGGGAGCAGCCCGCGGCGGCCCAGGACCATCGCCGCCGCGGCCGAGCCCAGGGTCAGCGACGCGAACTCCTCCCGGAACCCCTCGACCGTGGCGTCGGGCCGGTTGAGCCGCTCGACCGTCGCGTCGATGATCCGCCCGCTCACCTCGGCGTCGACGACCAGCGCGTACTCCACGGCGCCGTGCTCGATCATGCGGCCGGCCACGTCCATGCCGGTCAGGAAGCCGAGGCAGGCGTTGGACAGGTCGAAGTTGAGGCACCCTTCGCCGAGTCCCAACGCCGCGTGGACGACGCTCGCGGCCGACGGTTCCAGGTGGTCGCGCGACACCGAGGTGTCGACGAGCAGACCGACCCGGTCGCGCGGGATCCCGGCGGTGACCAGCGCCCGCTGGCCGGCCAGCGCCGCCGCGTCGGCGACCCGGGTGCCGGGTGGCCACAGGCGGCGGGCCCGGATGCCGGCGACCTCCTCCAGCAGCACGTCGGGATGCACGCCGAGGCGTTCCCGGGCGGGCTCCAGCCGCCGGGCCAGCTCGGCGGAGGTCACCCGCAGCGGCGGCTCCACCTGGACGACGCTGCCGACCGACACCTGCTGGAACACGGGGTCAGCTCAGGTCGCGGGACCAGCGGAGGTCACGCAGGTCCGGAACGGGCCGGTGGAAGGACGGCAGGCGTCGGACCCTGTGTCCGGGGCCGACGTCGTGCCGCCCGGCGCCGAACTCGCGGTCCCACACGCCGACCCGGCGCTGGTCGGCGTCGCGCTCGCGTTCCAGCTCGTCGGCGTACGCTGCGATCTTCGCGCCGACCCGGTAGGTCCCGAGTGTGCGGGCCAGGTACACCAGCGTGAGGCTCTCACCCCAGTCTCCGGTCCACTCGTGGTAGAAGACCGCGTACTTCAGCAGCTGAACGGCGACCGCGTCGCGGACGGCGGTGTGCCGGTCCGGCGGCCCCAGCCTGAGCGTCTCGACGGCCGGCAGCACCGCGTCGTGCAGCGACCGGGCGATCGACGCCAGTTTCTCGGGCGTCCGGCGGATCGCGTCGTTGGCCTGGTCGACACGGTCTCCGATCCGCGCGATCACCGCGTTGGCCGCGGCCCGGCGGGCGGCGGCGCGCACGTCGTCGGGGAAGCCGTCGTACTCGACCAGCTGCCAGTGCGCCTCGACCATGGCGTCGGACTGGCGGCGCTCGGCCCAGCGCACCGCGACCGACGCGCCGACCCGGGCCAGCACCAGCGGCAGCTCCTCGCGGATGACCTCGGTTGCGTCGGCTCTGGCGGCGTACGCGTCCCAGAACGGGTCGGACCGCCACACGCGCAGCCAGAACCTGTACGCCCGCCGCCACTGTGCCGCGCCGACCCGTACCTCGTGGTCGAGGTCGAGGGCGAGCAGGTGGTTGAGCACGGCCAGGTTGTGGTGCGCCACGTCGGTTCCGGCCGCCTCCCAGGCCGCGTCGGCGCGGGCCGGGTCACCGGCGCGGTATGCCGCGAGGCCGTCGTCGGCACCGGGGCCGTCCCAGAACCAGAAGAACTCGGCGACCGCGCGGGTGGCGGCACCCGGTCGGGGTCTGCCGGTACCGGCGGGCGTGACGTCGGTGGGGGAGTCGGCCGACCGGAACATGTGGTCGCGGTACAGGTCCGGCGTGGCGACCGCGCGGAGCGCCGCCCTGAGCGCCTTCCTGTCGGTCACGCGTCCACCCCCAGGACGACGAGCCTACGCCGCGCACCGCCAGAGGACCGGTGCCGTCCCGCCGGCACCGGCCGACGCGGCGTTGCCGGCGATGCGGCGGCCGTCCGGGCTGATCGCCTCGGCCGTGTCGGGAGCGGCGGTGCCGTCGTCGAGGCGGCGCAGCGTCAGCGTCCTCGCACCGCCGAGCAGCACGGCGTGCCGGTCCTCCCTGGCGCTGAGCACGCCGCCGTCGCTGACGGCGGCGCCGCCGAGGTCGTACCGGGGGAACGCGGTCACCTCGCCGGTGCGCAGGTTCCACCGGACCGGCAGGCCCCGGTCGCTCTGCCAGGTGGTGGCGAACCCGGTGACCCAGTCGCCGGTCACCGACGACGCTCCAGCGCCCAGCGCCGGCCGGCCGTCGATCGTCGGCAGCGGCAGTTCCCGCGCCGTGCCGTCGGCCGACCAGACGTACGGGCGCAGGCTGCTCCCGGTCCCGGTCATGCCGACGATCGTCCGGCCGTCGGGGGTGATGTCGTAGGCGTCGCCGGTGGACGTCGCGAGCGGCGTCGGTGCGGCCGCACCCGGGCGCCACAGCGCCGGACGCCGGTCGTGGGTGCCGACCACCACCCCGTCGTCGCTGACGCCGAAGGCCTCGGTGAGCGGCAGCGTCGTGGCCGCGCCGTCGCGGTACTGCCAGGCCCTGTGCTCCATCGGTCCGCCCAGCGTCCCGAAGGTGGCGGTGCCGACCGCGATCCCGGCCGCGTTGACGTCCTCCGGGATCTGGTAGCTGTCACCCGGGAGGTCGACCCGGCGCGGCCTGCCGTCGGTCCAGACGACCAGGTCGAGGTCGGACGGGTCGCCACCGCCGCGGGTGCGGCCGACGATGTGGCGTCCCGACGGGTCCATCGCGAACACGAGGCTGTACGCGCCGGGCGAGGGCAACGCGAGCCGTTCGACCGCGCAGTCCCCGGTCTCCCGTGCCGTGTACGCGGCCAGACCACCGACCGCCGTGACGACCACGGCGACCAGGTCCCACAAGGCTCTTCTCATGCCCGGAAGACGTGTCCGGTGTCGCGCCGCGTCACGGCCGCATAGCGTGGGCGCCGTGGACAACATTCTGGTCGACCGGACGGGCGACACCGTCGTCGTCACGATGAACCGCCCGGCGCGGCGCAACTCGCTGTCCGCCGGTCATCTGGCCGACCTCCTCGCGGCCTTCCGCGAGACGGCGGCCACCGACGCCACGGGCATCGTGCTGGCCGGCAACGGCCCGGTGTTCTGCGCGGGCCACGACTTCGCCGACGTGGCGGGCCGCGACCTGGCCGCCACCCGCGACCTCCTGCGGCTGTGCACCGACCTGATGCGCACGATCCAGACCGTACCGCAGGTGGTGATCGCCCAGGTGCACGGCCTGGCCACCGCGGCGGGCTGTCAGCTGGTGGCGTCGTGCGACCTGGCGGTGGCGGCCGAGTCGGCGGGCTTCGCGCTTCCGGGCGGCAAGGGTGGCTGGTTCTGCCACACGCCGGCTGTCCCCGTGGCCCGGGCGGTGGGCCGCAAACGCCTGATGGAGCTCGCGCTGACCGGCGATCCCATCGACGCCCGCACCGCCCTGGAGTGGGGTCTGGTCAACCGCGTCGTCCCCGACGACCGGCTGGCCGCCGAGGTGACAGACCTTCTGGGACGGGCGACGCGGGGCAGCCGGGCGAGCAAGGCCCTCGGCAAGCAGACGCTGTACGCCCAGCTCGACCGCCCGGAGGCCGACGCGTACACGGTGGCGGTCGAGGTGATGGCCGCGGCGTCCCAGACCGCCGCCGCCCGCGAGGGCATGGCCTCCTTCCTGGAGAAGCGGGCGCCGCACTGGCCGGAGTAGGCCGGCGGTCAGCGCTCGCTCGATCGTCTGGATCTCCCGGGCGCTAGCGTGGGGCGGGTGGACAGGGAACGGATGGTCGGGTTCGGGCCGAAACAGGTGTGGCTGGCCGTGCGCGACGGCACGGCGGCCGAGGTCCGCGCGGCGTTGCGGCTGCGGAATCTGGGACCGGTGGGGTGGCGCGCCGGGATCGACCTGGCCCACCTGACCGACGACCGGGTGGCCCTCACCCCCGTGGTCGACGGTGTCGGCGGGAGCCGCTGGCTGCTCGTGGTCGGCCGGTGGCTGTGGACCGGTCCCGTGTCCGTCGAGGACCTGTCCGCCTCGTTGGGCACCGAGGTGCACCGGTACTCCACGCACCGGGGACTCGAGCAGCACGAGTGGGAACGGGCGGTCACGGGCACGCTGGTGCGGAGCTTCGCCTACAGCGGGCGCTCGGCCGAGGTGCAGCGGTGGGTCGGCGACCCCGACCCGGCCGAGACCGCCATCGGCATCTCCGACCCGGATGCGGACATCCTGGTCGGCGAGTCCGACGTCCTGCGGATCGCGGAGGCGTGGAGCGTCGACCCGAGCGGGCTCGACGGGGGGCCGGCCACCGGGCCGCTGGAGGCGGCGGCCCCCTGATCAGAGGCCGGGGAGCGGCTGCTGCGCGTCGTACACCGGCCAGCCGTCGGAGTCGGGTCGGGCCCCCTCGGTGACCCGGTGCGGCTGGCTCTTGCCGACCTCGAGCAGGTGCTCCACGGTCACCCCGCGCAGCACCAGCGCGTCGGCGACGAGCATCCGGTGGCAGCGCCACCAGAGGGTCTCGGCGCACATGACGGCGGAGCCGGCGGTCAGCCGGTCGAGGGCGGTGCGGAACAGCGGCGTGTCCATGTGCTCGGCGTAGGCCGCGAACGATTCGTTGCGCAGCGCGGTGTGGCGCGAGTCGGGCCGTCGCTGTCGCCGTCCGCCGAGGGCCTCGCCCTCCCAGGCGTAGCGCAGGCCCGCCGTGCGCAGGGTGGCGGCGAGCGCGTCACGTCCGAACTGCGGATGGCGGCGGGACCCGGGGAAGCGCCGCACGTCGACGAGCGTGTCGACCCCGGCCTCCAGCAGGATGGCGACGAGCTCCTCGACCGGCCGGGCGCCGTGTCCCACGGTGCGGATCACGGGTCAGCCGCCCGACCGCGGGGCGTACATGATCACCGCGACCCCGAGCAGGCAGAGCATCGCCCCGGCGACGTCGTACCGGTCGGGCCGGAACCCGTCGACGACCATGGCCCACCCGAGCGAGCCGGCCACGAAGACCCCGCCGTAGGCGGCGAGGATCCGCCCGAAGTTGGCGTCGGGCTGCAGCGTGGCGACGAACCCGTACACCCCGAGCGCGGCGACGCCCGCCGCGACCCACAGCAGCCCGCGATGTCCCCGCACCCCCTGCCACACCAGCCACGCACCCCCGATCTCAGCGGCAGCCGCAAGAACGAACAGGAACACCGACCAGCCAACCCTCACGGTCCCATCCGACCACGCCGACCCTCCCCGCTCCCGTCGATCTTGCAGGTGTGGCCGGGATGAAATGGTCGTGAGCGGGGCAAAAGGGCGGCCACAACTGCAAGTCACCCGGCGTCGTCGGACGCCTCGCAGGCGCGAAAGCAGCGGCCGGCCGATCTTGGACACTTCTACATCGAATTCGATGCACAAGTGTCCAAGATCGGCGGCTGGGGTGGGGCGGGTCGGGGGGAAACACGGCGGCCCCACCCCCGCGCGCCGGAGGGGT
Organism: Virgisporangium ochraceum; assembly: GCF_016863655.1. GTDB lineage: Bacteria > Actinomycetota > Actinomycetes > Mycobacteriales > Micromonosporaceae > Virgisporangium > Virgisporangium ochraceum. The sequence goes on along the minus strand of NZ_BOPH01000106.1, from coordinate 493 downwards.
TCGCGCGGGGGTGGGGCGTGAGGGGCGCGGTGCGTACGGGGGTGGATACGCGGCGCGCGGCGGGGTGGGGGTGGTGCGGTGGGGGTGGTGCGGTGGGGTGGGACGGTCAGGGTGGGGTGTGGCGTGCGGTCAGCGGGTGCGCCAGCCGAAGCCGGTCTCGATGACGACGTGGTTGGCGCTGGTGCGGATGGTGCTGGCGTAACGGTTGGCGTGGTGTCCGCAGAAGGTGAGGTCACCACCACCGGGCATGAAGGTGCGGACCTTGCCGTCGGCGCCGCAGCGGTCGCAGCGCTCCGGCAACTCGACGGCGACGGTGACGGTCGGCTCGGTGAGGACAATCGGGGACATCGCTCATCTCCTTCGTGCTGCTCGACGTGCTGGCACCCATTGCTACGGCCGCCAGCCGGCCGACTTCAGTTCCAGCCCGGTGACGTACGGCTGCCAGTTGGTTGCGCGGTCGCGGTGAGTGGGCCGTCGATGGATCGACATGTGC